>NZ_JBIURS010000040.1:0-46899 GCF_044740965.1 Streptomyces sp. NPDC088252
CCCGCGGAGCGGGTACCACATCGCTGCGCGATGTGCAAGCGAACTGCCCCGCTACGCGGGGCAGTTGCGCAACCCGCTCCGCGGGTTGCGAACCCCAGGGCTGCGCCCTGGGGTTGAGGGGTGGTTCGCTGCGCTTACCACGCCCCGGCAAGCCGGGGCCAACTCCCTCCGCTTCACTCCTGGAGTTGAGGGGGCTGGCCCGCGTTGCTGGCCGGTGGTCCCCGCTGCGCGGGGGACCGGCCTGGCGGAATGTCAGATGCAGCTGATCTGTTCTTTTTGTAAGGGAGTTGACGGATACTTCGTATCCGTCTGAGGGTGTGTCCGCTGCGCTCCCCCACCCCTGGTCCTTCCGGCTACGCCTCCAGGACCTGAAGCCCGCTACGCGGGCTTGAATGGCTGCAAGGGGCGGGGATCGCTCGTTCGTGTCGGGTTCCAGTGCAGTGGCTGCATCAGGTTGATGCAGCATGTACCGTTGGCGGAAACATGGGACACCCACCAACCACCCGGAAACCTCCTTAAATTCCGAGAGGAACGGCTGCAGATGACCGGTCACCACGAATTTGACGGGACCCGATCCCGCGCTGAGCAGCGATTCTGTGCGCCGGGTGAGTCAGTATCAGACGGCGGGCACCAACGCCCGGTTGAAGCTGTTCGCGCTCCTGGCCGCCCAGGGCGTGCCTGCGGGCGAGGCGGACAACCTGGAGGCCGGTGCGGTCGCCGGGGCGCAGAGCGAGGTGGTCGAGCTGGACGGAATGGCGCCGGCCTCTCGGGGTGCGCGCTGTTCGCGGACGGCTGGGACGAGGGCGTGACGGCCGTGAGCGAGGCCCTGGTGGGCATCGCGGACCGGGGCTGGTCACGGCGCGGCGGCCGGTCGGCTGGGGCCGCTGAGCTGGCCGTACATATCGCGGACGTCAGGCGGCGTGAACGGGCCGACCTGGTGCGGCTGGAGAGGTTCGTCCGGGAGACCGTGCTGCCGCGCACGTGCCCGAACACCGCGCAGCGGCGCCGGGTGCTGGGCGAGGCCGGCGGTCTGTGCACCGCGCGGACGGTGGACAGCGACGGGGACGTCATCGTCTGCACGCGCGAGGCCGGGCACTACGACCCGGACGACCTACCGGGGTGGAAGCGCGGGAAATCGGACGGGACACCCGGCGGCTGGCATCTCGCGAGCGGGGCGATCTGGAGCGACGCCGGTGCCGCCTGCTATCCGCACACGACTGCCTGAAATTCCGCGAGAACACCGAAATGGGAGGTAAGGGAATGTCTTTGATTCCGCTCAAGGAACACCAGGTAGATCAGAAGTTGAGTTTCCGGAAGTGGGTGGGATTCTCTGCAAGATCTTTTGTGCCGCCGGAGGGGGCGCGTGCCACGGGTGTGTCGGCGACCGGGTCCGGGAAGACGATCACGGCCGCCGCGAGCGCACTGGAGTGCTTCCCGGAGGGCCGGGTTCTGGTGATGGTGCCCACGCTCGACCTGATCGTGCAGAGTGCCCAGTCCTGGCGGCGGGTCGGTCACCGTGCGCCGATGGTGGCGGTCTGCTCGGTGGACAGGGACGAGGTCCTGGAGCAGCTCGGGGTCCGGGCCACCACCAACCCGATCCAACTGGCCTTGTGGGCTGGATCCGGGCCGGTCGTGGTGTTCGCGACCTACGCCTCGCTGGTGGAGCGGGAGGACCCCGCCGATATCACCGGGCGGCGGAGGGTCCCGGGGCCGCTGGAAGCGGCTCTGGCGGGTGGGGAGCGGCTGTACGGCCAGCAGATGGCCCCGTTCGATCTGGCGGTCTTGGACGAGGGACACATGACCGCCGGGGACATCGGGCGGCCTTGGGCGGCAATCCACGACAACAGCCGGATCCCCGTCGACTTCCGGCTTTACCTGACCGCCACCCCGCGGATCCTCGCCTCGCCCCGGCCGCAGCGCGGGAGGGACGGCAAGGAGCTGGTGGTCGCTTCGATGGAGGAGGACTCGCTCACGTACGGCACCCGGATTTTCGATCTTGGGCTGGCGGAGGCGGTGGAACGGTCGATCCTCGCGGGGTTCGAGATCGACGTGCTGGAGATCCGCGACCCGGACCCGGTCCTGGGCTTGTCGGAGGACGCGCTGCGCGGCCGGCGCATGGCCCTGCTCCAGGCGGCGCTGCTGGAGCACACGGCCCAGATGAATCTGCACACCACCATGGTGTTCCACCAGCGGGTGGAGGAGGCGGCCGCGTTCGCCGAGCAGATGCCGCGCACGGCCGCCGAGCTGTATACCGCCGAGGCCTCCGCGGCGGCGCTGGCCGGGGCGGAGGAACTGCCCGCGTCGTCGATCGATGCTGAGCTGTACGAGCTGGAGGAGGGCCGTCACGTGCCTGCGGACCGGGTATGGGCGGACTGGCTGTGCGGCGACCACCCCATCGCACACCGGCGTGAGGTGATCCACCGGTTCGCCAACGGCATCAACGCGCAGAACCGGCGCGTACACCGGGCGTTCCTCTCCTCGGTACGGGCGCTCGGGGTCGGGGTCGACATCACCGGACTGCGCGGGGTCGAGGCCGTGTGCATCGTCGGCTCCCGCAGCTCCCAAGTCGACGTCGTGCAGAACATCGGACGGGCCCTGCGCCCTAACCCCGACGGCTCGGCCAAGACCGCGCGGATCATCATCCCGGTCTTCCTGCAGCCCGGGGAGGACCCGAAGGACATGGTCGCCTCCGCCAGCTACCAGCCCCTGGTCGACATCCTCCAAGCCCTGCGCTCGCACTCGGAGCGCATGGTCGACCAGCTCGCCTCCCGCGCCCTGACCCGCGGCGAGGAACACCGCCGCATCCACGTCCACCCCGCCCCCGCAACCGGGTCGCAAAACGGGGACGGCCAAGAGGCGAGTGACGAGGCTCAGCGGGAGGTCGACCGCGTCACCTCGGTCGTGGTCAACTTCGCTGCCCCCCGCGACGCCGCCGACATCGCCGCCCTGACCCGCTGCCGCGTCATCCGGCCCCAGTCCCTGGTCTGGCTCCAGGGCTACCAGGCCCTGGTCCGGTGGCGCACCGAGAACGGTATCCCCGGCCTGCACGCCGTCCCCTATGACGTCGAGACCGAGGTCGGCGTCACGAAGGACTTTCCCCTGGGCCGGTGGGTGCACCAGCAGCGCAAGGCGCTGCGCGGCGGCGAACTCGACCCCCACCGCAAAGAGCTCCTCGACGAAGCCGGGATGGTCTGGGAACCAGGCGACGAAGCATGGGAGAACAAACTCGCCGCACTCCGCTCCTACCACCGTGCGCACGGGCACCTCGCACCCCGGCAAGACGCGCTGTGGGGCGAGGGCGAGGCGATGGTGCCCATCGGACAGCACCTGGCCAACCTCCGCCGCAAGGGACAGAAGAACGGCCTGGGCAAGGACCCGGAACGGGCAGCAGAGCGCGCGGCGCAGCTGACGGCCATCGACCCGGACTGGAACTGCCCATGGCCCCTCGACTGGCAACGGCACTACAAGGTACTCGCGGACCTGGTCGACGCCGACGGCAGCCTGCCCGACATCCAGCCCGGCGTGCTCTTTGAGGGCGACGACATCGGACGATGGCTGACGCGGCAAAGAGAGGCGAGCACCTGGACACAGCTCTCCGCCGAACAGCAGGAACGGCTGACAGCGCTGGGCGTGAAACCCGCCGAACGGCCCGCCCCGGCCTCGGCGGCCAAGGGCACCGGGAAGGCATCAGCCTTCCAGCGCGGTCTGGCGGCCCTCACCCAGTACATCCAGCGGGAAGGCAGAACCATCGTTGGAAGGGCGCACATCGAGGAGTTGCCGGACGGTTCAGCGATCAGGCTGGGTGTGTTTCTGAGTAACCAGAAGGCCAGGCGTGACCGCCTGGATGTGAAACAGCGGGCCGCCCTCGCCGAGCTGGGCTACACCTGGGCTGCAGAACAGTCCGGGCGCAGCTGACGTTTGCCGTTAGGCCCCACACGCCCATTACCGGATGGGCCGATAAGCCGTTTGGTTCTGTATGCAGGATGCTGGGTGGGACGGAGCGAGGGCACGGCGGCCCGAAGTCGAGTCGGTTGATGTGCTGTTCCAGGCTGCGGGCGGGGCAACGAAGTGTTCGAGGTGGTCGTCGGCCGCCGCCGAGGTCCGCCGCTGAAGGCGTTCCCAGCCCGCAAGGGCAAGCGGCTGGCACCGGGATGGTGGTGGTCGGCCACCACCGGACGGCTTGTGCACTACGGGTCCGCAGCGATGCGACTGCACGTGATGCTGCTCGACCGCGACCCGCGTGTCAGCGGCCTGGCCGCCCGGCCGCTTGAACTGCGGTGGCATGGGCCGAGCGGGGTGCGGGCGCATGCTCCTCAGCTGATGCTCCGGCTGGCTGATGGCCAGGGGGTGCTCGCCGACTGCACAGGGAGAGGAGAGCTATCTCGGTGTCAGCGGTCTCTTGCTGCAGCGGTCGGAGAGATCTGTACGGCGGCGGGCTGGCGGTACTGGGTGCTCGGGCCTGTCGACCCGATCTACCGGCGCAATGTGACCTGGCTGGCCGGATACCGGCACCCGCGGCACCGCGGTGGTCAGTTGCTGGCTGCCGCGCTGCAGGAGGCGTTCGCCGAGCCCGCGCCGCTGTGGGAGGGCGTACGCAGGATCGGGAACCCACTGATAGTGCTTCCCGCGCTGTTCCATGCCCTGTGGGCAGGACGGCTGGCGGCGGACCTGGGGGCGGCGATGCATGAGCGGATGCCGGTGTGGGCGCAGGGGGCAGTGTGAGGGCGGGCAGCGTGATGTCGGCCAGGCCGGTGGCGGAGCTGGGATGCCAGGTGCGGTTCGGGGGGCGTACCTGGATGGTGGCGGCCCTTACTGATGGTCAGGTGCGGCTGGTCGCCGAGGACGGTGCAGTAGCGGCGGTTTTGCTGTCGCTGCTGTTCGCCGATGCGGGGTTCGAAATCCTGGATGCGCCGGAAGTGCCCAGAGTGCCGCCGCTCGGCTTGCTGGAGTCGTTGCCCAAGATGGTGCGGGAACGGGCCCTGGCGTGGGAGCGCCATGTGCGGGAGGTGGAGACGGGGCGGCCGGGCGGGTCCGGTGCGGCAGGTCCGCCACGGGCGGAGTACGACCCGCAGACGCGGACGCTGGCGCAGCGCGAGGAGGCGAGCGACGGAGCTGACGGCGGCCGCCATGCCCACCAGCGCGGTGACGGTGCGGCGGATGCGGGCCCGTTACCGCCGGGAGGGGGTGTGGGGACTAGTGGACCACCGGGCCACCCGGCCGCGGTCCGTCCTGGGGCGTGCGGACGAGCGGGTGGTAGCCGCCCTGCGGGAGGTGCTGGAGGCCGGGCAGGAGCGCTCCAGCGGGACGCTGGGACGGCTTCGGATGTACACCGAGCGGCTGCTGGCCGAGCAGTACGGGGACGGGGTGGTGCCGCTGCCCTCGAGTGCGATAGAAGCCCCGCCATCACCCCACCTCGTACCCAGAACACGCCCTGCCGCTTCTCAGGAAACCCCCAACACCCCATTTCAAACCGCCCATGCCACACCGCCTATGAACCCCGGAATCACAGCCGAGAATTGACAGTTTGTTACTCGCTACTACTGGGTTCTCTGGTACGTCTGGCCGAAACGGTCGAAACCTGACAGGGCGCGCATGCCCCACGCCTCCGAATTTGCATTAGAGCGCACTCCAACTCCTAGGTTCCGAAGCATGCGATACATCAAACTCGGAACGACCGGACTGGAAGTCTCCGCCATCACCCTCGGCTGCATGAGCTTCGGCGAGCCGGACCGGGGCGGCGAGCCCTGGTCGCTGGGCGCGGACGCCAGCCGGGACATCATCAAGCAGGCCCTCGAGGGCGGCGTCAACTTCCTCGACACGGCCAATGGGTACAGCGCCGGAAGCAGCGAGGAGATCGTCGGCCAGGCGGTCAAGGACTTCACCCGGCGCGAGGAGGTCGTTCTCTCCACCAAGGTCTGGATGCGGATGCGCCCCGGCCCGAACGGCGCCGGGCTGTCCCGCAAGGCGATCTTCGCCGAGCTCGACGCTTCCCTGAAGCGACTGGGGACCGACTACATCGACCTGTACCAGATCCACCGCTGGGACTACGACACCCCGATCGAGGAAACCCTCGAGGCGCTGCACGACGCGGTCAAGTCCGGGAAGGTCCGCTACATCGGAGCCTCTTCCATGTACGCCTGGCAGTTCGCCAAGGCCCTGTACCTGGCTGACCTGAACGGCTGGACCCGGTTCGTGTCGATGCAGGACCACTACAACCTCATCCACCGGGAAGCAGAGCGGGAGATGCTCCCGCTCTGCGCCGACCAGGGCATCGGCGTGATCCCGTGGAGCCCGCTGGCGCGGGGCAGGCTGACGCGGGCCCGGGGCACCGCCACGGCGCGTGCCGAGGCCGACGAGGGCGGCAAGATCCTCTACCGCGACGGGGACCAGGCAGTGGCCGAGCGCGTCCACGAGATCGCGGGCAAGCGGGGTCTGTCCCCGGCCCAGGTCGCCCTGGCCTGGGTCATGCGCAACCCGGCGGTGACCTCGCCCATCGTCGGGGTCACCAAGCCGGCCCAGCTGGCCGACGCGGTAGCCGCGGTGGACGTCGAACTCGACGAAGACGAGGCCGCCTACTTGGAGGAGCCCTACCAGCCGCACGAGGCCGCCTACCTGGAGGAGTCCTTCTACAAGCAGCGGCCTGTGGCGGGCTCCCGGTAGTCCGGGCTACCGCCGGGCCTTCGACGAGTCCTTGGCCCCGGCCTTCACAGCCCTGTGGCCGGCCCGGCGGTGCTTGCGGGCGGCCGCGCGCAACTGCATGACCTGCGCGCTGCCCGCCAGCGCGGTGAGCAGGATGCCCGCCACCGCGGCCAGCAGCAGGGCCACGCGCAGCGGAACGTGCTCGTGGGCACCGAAGTAGCTGACGTCCACCGACTGCTCCTGAGTTTGGTCAATTGGTTTAGAACTCGCGCGAATAGGCAGGGCTGGGGTGACCGGTCGGAGCCGTGCTGAGATCCAGCCGTCATCACTTGCCGTGAGGGTTCTCGGGTGGGGCCCGCGCAGAAAGGTGCAATTTCGTTCCTGGTGTGTGTGCTTGAGGGCGAGTTGGTGTCAGTGGGGGTGGTTACCGTGGCGTGTATGTCTGACGATCTTCAAAATGGCGGCGCGCGTAAAAGTGCCATAGCGGGTAGGTGGTTGACTGATCCGGGGTGGCTGGTGAATACCGACCCGGAACAGGTCCTGGCGGCGCTGGGCGGTGCGGCGGGTCGGGAGGAGGTGCTGGCGGCTGCGGTGTACCGGGCCTCTGCGTATCTACACCAGGACGCGGGGGCTGGGATGCGGCGGCAGTTGCTGGCATTGGAGGCAGCCCGGTACGGCGAGCGGGAGTTGGCAGCCCGGATCGTGGCCGCGCCGGTGGAGGGTGAGCCGGCGGCGCGGTGGGGGGTGGACTGGGCCACAGGTGGCATGCTTTCCCACCAGCTCCGGCACACCCTCACTGGCCACACCGATGTTGTGTATGCAGTGCCGACGGCGGTGGTGGAGGGCCGTCCGGTCACTGTCACCGGCAGCTGGGACCGTATGGTGCGGGTGTGGGACCTGGCCGCCGGCCAACCCATTGGTGATCCCCTGACCGGCCACACCGGCTGGGTGTTGGCGGTGGCGACGGCGGTGGTGAACGGCCGTCCGATCGCTGTCACTGGCAGCTTCGATGAGACGGTGCGGGTGTGGGACCTGGCCGCGGCCAACCCATTGGTGATCCCCTGACCGGCCACACCAGCGGGGTACGTGCGGTGGCAACGGCGGTGGTGGACAGCCGGCCCATCGCGGTCACCGGCAGCGACGATGGGATGGTGCGGGTGTGGGATCTGACCACCGGCCAGCAGATTGGTGATCCCCTGACCGGCCACACCCGCGAGGTGTGGGCGGTGGCAACGGCGGTGGTGGACAGCCGGCCCATCGCGGTCACCGGCAGCGGCGATGCGATGGTGCGGGTGTGGGATCTGACCACCGGCCAGCAGATTGGTGATCTCCTGACCGGCCACACCCGCGAGGTGTGGGCGGTGGCGCCGGCGGTGGTGGACGGCCGCCTTGTCGCCGTCACCGGTAGCCTCGATGAGACGGTGCGGATGTGGGACCTGGCCACCGGCCAGCAGGCCGCTCCCGCCCTGCCGTTCCCCGCACCTGTCCACGCGGTGGCGGTGGCGCCGGGCGGAGAGCTGCTGGTCGGCTTCGGCTGGGAACTCGCCTGCTTGTCCCCCCGTTGACCCCACACGCCGGACCTGCCCGGAGCAGATCCCGTTGGACCTTTCGGTACCGTTCCGGCGGCTGCCACTACCTGGCACCGGGCCGGGCCAGACAGCGCATGTCACCGGCGGCGGCAACATACGGGCCCGGCGCGGGCGGGCCCGCACCCGCCGAACCGGACCACAAGGCGGCGCTGACGGGTCCACCGGTCGAGCACGCGCACCCTCGACCGCCGTAACCCCTCACCTGCATCAGCTGGTGAAACGGTACAGGCGCCGCGACACGCCGTCACGGCGGGCTGGACCACTAGTCCACTTCTTCGTGCTCCCTGCCTGCGCGGCTGCCACTCGCCTCTCCGGCGAGACAACCACCAGCGCCGCGTTCACCACACCCGCGGCACCGTACGACCGTTGGGGAGTAACGTGCCAGTACTGCCGTCGTGGCTGACCGAACCGCTGTGGGGCCAGTTTGCTGCCCTGCTCCCAGCACGGCCCGTTTTCGATCCGGCCCACCCGTTGGGCTGCCACCGACGCCGCATCGGAGACCGCACCGCCTTCGACAAACTGCTGCAGGTCCTGCGGTTCGGCTGCTCCTACGAGGCCATCGCGGATGCCGCATGCTCGGCCAGCACGATCCGGGCCCGCCGCGATGAGTGGATACGCCTGGGCCTGTTCGCGCGGCTGAAGCAGATCGCACTCGACGCCTACGACCACGTCGTCGGTCTCGTCCTGGACCAGATCGCGATCGACGGGGCCATCACCAAGGCCCCCCGGCGGGGCGGGGGTGAAGCGGCCGGACGTTCACCCGTCGACCGGGGCAAGCAGGGCATGAAACGCTCCAGCATGACCGACGGCTACGGCATCCCCCTCGGCCGCGTCCTTGGCCGGCGCCAACCGCCACGACTCACCTCTCCTCGCCCCCACCCTCGACCTCCTCGAAGAGCTCGGGCCGCTGCCCGACGAGATCAGCGTGCACCTCGACGCCGGCTACGACTCGGACAAGTCCCGCACCCTGCTCGGCGAGCGAGGGCTGCACGGCCGGATCGCCCAGAAAGGCACCAACGCACCCATCCAGGCCACCCGACGGTGGCATGCCGAGCGAACTCATGCCTGGCAGAACGCTTTTCACCGGCTCGCCCGCTGCTACGAACGGCGCATCAATGTCATCGACGCCTTCTTCGACCTCGCCGACGCCATCATCACCGTCTGTAGTCTGATCCGCCGGGCCTGGACCACCCACCGCTGGGACGAACGCCCCCCACCGCCGCCCATGACACCCGCCTATTCGCGCGGGGTCTTAGCCGCCGCTTTCGGACCGGAGTCCGAGGGCGAACTCCCTATGCCAAGCGGCTCCTGACCGCCCTGGACGAGACGATGCTCCTGCTGGCCGACGCAACCGACACCGTCACCACCGGCCATGGAATCTTCCCCGGCACCCTCGTCGACCTGGTCGGCACGATCGGCCACGCGGCCCTGGGCGACCTCCTGCCCGCCCACCGGCGGCAACGAGTGAAGGCCCGCACCCGCAAGAACCCCACCAGCAAGTACGGACCGAACGCCGGGCAGCACCCCCAGAAGGCCCAGAACTACACCGTCCGCACCACCGTCGCGTTCTTCGCCCACGGCCTCAATAGCTGCTCACGGCGCTAATAACCTCGGGCTTTCATGAAGCGGACTGTCCGACGGGTGGTCAGGTAAGCGAATCTGACCAGCAAGAATGAGGATTTTCGAGGTCCTTTTTCCTGCTCGAGCCGGAGGCACTTCTCAGGTGAAGAAGAGTATCGGGTTCTACCCGCGTGTGCGCGTCGAAGGCGGTGGCCGCGGGGTGGTCTCACAGGCCGGGGCGGTGCTACTGGTCGAGACGGTCCGCAAGTCAGGGCTGGGCGGGGCGATAACGGCGGCACTGACGCCGTGGCGCAAGCCGCGGGCCGTGCACGATCCGGGGAAGATCCTGCTGGACGTGGCTCTCGCCGTCGCGCTGGGCGGGGACTGCCTCGCGGATGTCGGGATGCTGCGGGCCGAGCCGGACGTGTTCGGGCCGGTGGCCTCCGACCCGACGGTCTCCCGCCTCATCGACACCCTCGCCCCGGCCGGGCCGAAGGCTCTCTCCGCGATACGAGCCGCCCGGTCCGAAGTCCGCGAACACGTCTGGGACGTGGCCAAGAACGCGGCCCCGGACGCCGGAGGCCAGGTAATTGTGGACCTGGACGGCTTCGGCTTGGCGCTCGGCGCGCAGTTCGGGTGCGCATTCGGATGCGGCGGCCAGGGCCGCGAACATGAACCAGCCTTCTTTTGGTGTCGAGGTCGAAGTTCTCGGTGAGGCTGATGACCTTCGTACCGCTGTCGCGCCCGTGCTGGGGCTCGTCCCGAGGAGGAATTCGCCGGGCGGCGCGGAGGGATCTTCATGCCGGGGATGTCGATGGCCAGGTGGAGCATGAGTTCCTTGCGCGAACTGAAGCGCGAGTCGGCCAGTACCGACCTGACCAGCTCGTGTCCCTGATCAGCCGCCGAGTTTGCCGCCGGGGAAGGTGTAGCGGCTGATGGGGCCGTGCCGGCGGGCTGATGTGGTGAGCGCCCGTACCCGTGGATCGAGTACGGGCGAGGAGACCGGAGCTTGCATGATGGCGGTGCACGCATTTGGCCTGTTCGGCGGCCTCCGGCCGACAACGGCCGAAACATCGTTCGTGTTACGGAGCCCTTCTCACCCGCCGGCCACCGCTCGACGAGCCCAGCCGATCATGACGCGATCGACGAGGGGTGCCGTTGTGGATAACGCCAGGTCGTGTCCTGTGGCAGGAATGATCACGACCTTCATGTGAGTACGGGGGTCGTAGTACCGAGACTCGTAGCGCGCCACCGATACCGGATCGGAGCAGTCGTATTGGACGACATCAGCGCAGTAAACGGCATCCTCGACACCGTCGACAAGCAGGACTGGCACGGTGACGCGACGTGATGGCGCGTCCTCCGGCGGCAGACCGTACAACTTGTCCAGGTCGCCCAACTGCCCAGCCGTCACCGTGTCCTTGGCGGCTTCGTCCGCCGCGACGACGTGCGGATCCGCGGTGGACCTGGCATAGAACAGCTGCTGGCGGGTGCCTGGTCTGGTCGTGAAATATCCGGAATCCAGGCCGGAGCCCGCGAATTTCGGATCAGCGGCCGCGGGAAAGCTCGCGGCCCGCAACGCGGCCAGTCCCGAGGGGCTCAACGCGTGCAGCGCACCGGTGAAGATCGCCGCATCCACATCGTGGTAGCGGGCGATTTCCTCCCAGCCGTGCAGCGATCCGTAAGAGTGGCCGACCCAGATCACCCGCTGGAACCTGTGTCCATCCACTCGGCCCGATCGCAGCGCAGTGATCGCGTCGTGCAGAGCGACCGCACCAGACGCGATCGTCAACCCCTCGCCCGCCGGGTGCGCGCTGTTGCCGGTGCCGATCCGGTCCACGTTGAACGCCGCAAAACCCGCCCGCGTGGCGGCGTCCACGTAGGAATATCGGCTCTGCTCGGAGGGCATGTCCCAGTAGACGTGGTTGTAGGTCGCGCCGGGCACCAACAGTTGGACCGTAGCCGGCTCAGTAGGGCCTCGGAAGCACAACTGCCCCCACAAACGGCCGCTGGCCGGACCGGGGTCGCGGAGCCGGGCCGCAAGCACTCGATCCGAACAATGCAGGGCTGACTGGTGCTCCGGCACGGCTGCTTGCACAGTTGCCGCAGCCGGCATGGTCAACAGGGCCACTCCCAGCGCGGCTGCCAACGCCCGCCACCGCCGCAGGGATTTCTGACGCATGATGCCTCCTATCCTTGATCATGTTTTCGACGCAGTGTCACCAGATCGGATCCGGCCGCCACGGACTGGGCGAAGAACCCGTTCCGCATCAGCACGGCATCCGGAAGAGCGGTTCGGGAGGGGCGAGATACAACGCGTGCGGCCGTCTGCCGATCGCGGTAATTCATGACTCGCCGTTTCACTGCATCGCTGCCCCCCTTGGTGCCGCGGCTCCAGACCGTCGCACCGCGCTACCAGACGGCGGCCCACCTGGGCGTGCGCACCCATTGAGATGGCCCCACCGCATGACGCGGCCTCACCTCCGCGCTTCGGCGAACACCGAACCACGGCTCACGGTCCTGGTCGCGTCGCCGACGATCCAGTCGGTCGAGCTCACCGATCGTGCACGCCTGTCGCCGCGGCTCTCTCTTACAGTTCGACGACCACGGTGCCCAGGTGGCGGCCCTCGATGACCTGCATCAGTGCGTTTGGCGCCTGGTCGATGCCGCGGACGCGTACGTGGGGGAAGACGATGTCGCCAGAGCGCAGCCAGTCGTCGAACCGCTGGATCCACTCGGCGTGCGCGTCGGGATCGTCGTCGGCGCTGTAGCCCCGCATGATGATCCTCTTGGTCAGGATCTGGAAAGAGTCCAGTTCCACGGGTGCGGTCCTGCCGGTGCCGTCAGGCGACAGTTGTCCGGACAGTGCGCCGGTCAGGACGAACCGCGCCCCTTCGCGCGCGGCCGCCACGGCCGCGCGCAGTTGGTCGCCGCCGACATTGTCCTGGAAGACGTCGATGCCGTCAGGGGCCGCCTTGGCCAGTTGCTCCTCCAGCGGCTCGTCCACATCACGGATCACCGCCGCGTCGTACCCCAGCTCGCGCACCAGCCGTTCGCCCTGGCCCGGTGAGACAGCGCTGCCGATCACGTAGCCGGCGCCCAGCAGGCGGGCGATCTGTCCGGCCATTGAGCCGATGGCGCTACCGCCTGCGGAGATGAACACGGTGTCACCGGGGATGATGTTCACTCCCCGCGTCAGTGCCGCGTACGCGGTCTCTCCACGCCCAAGGTGGGCGACCGGGTCCGGCAGCGTCGGTTCCAGCCGCGTGCACGCGGCCTCGTTCACCAGGGCGTACTCGCGCCATCCCAGAAAGTGGGACACCAGGTCGCCGACACGCAGGGCGCTGCCGGCCGGTGCGCGGACAATCACGCCGATCGCCTCCCCCGCCAGGGTGTCGCCGACCTGCAGTGCGGGGAACGGCACGCCCTGCACTTTCTCGGCCCCCTGGCTGATCATCATGCGCAGAGAAGCGGTGACACGGAAGTAGCGGTTGCGGACCAGCACCTGGCCGGCCACCGGGCCGGGCAGCGGGACCTCCGCGATCGTGAAGTGCCAGGGTGCGGGCAGTCCGTCTGGGCGGGCGGCCAGCCGTACCTCCTGGTAGGTCGACGGAAGATCAGACATCAGGTACCTCCTGGTTGAGGAGTTGCGGTCACCGGGCAGATAGCCCGCCTCCACGGTGGCCCCACCCCCGGACCGTGGCCCACCCAGCTGGTCGTCTGTGCCGGATTTCGACACCGCTAGAGTCCGGATACGTGGATTCCTTCGACCGTCAGCTCATTCATGCCCTCCACCTCGACGGCCGCGCGCCGTTCAGCCGGATCGCCGCCGTCCTGGGCGTGTCCGACCAGACTGTCGCCCGCCGCTACCGGCGTCTGCGTCAGACCGGCGTGCTGCACGTCCGCGGCCGGCTGGACACCCGCCGTCTTGGGCACGTGGAATGGGTGATCCGCCTCCAGTGCGCACCTGGTTCGTCGGCTGCCATCGCCGCCGCCCTCGCCAAACGCGACGACACCCACTGGGTCCGCCTCGCCTCGGGCGGAACCGACGTGGTGTGCAACGTCCGAACCGAAAGCGAGCACGAGCGCGACGCGCTGCTGCTGGACCGGCTGGCCGCCACCCGCCCGGTCACCGCCATCAGCGCGCACTGTGTCCTGCGCACCTACTTCGGCGGCCCGACCGGCTGGCGACCAACGGCCTCAGCCCTCACCGATGACCAGGCCGCCCAGCTCACCCCGCCTGCTCTGGCACCCAGCCTGCCGCACTCCGCCCCCGTCACCCTGGACGACGGCGACCGCATCCTCGCGGCCGAGTTGGCGTACGACGGCCGCGCCAGCCACGCGCAGTTGGCCAGGGCCACCGGTTGGAACGAGACCACGGTCCGCCGCAGGATCACAGCCCTGCGCTCAGCCGGGACCCTGTACTTCGATCTCGACGTCGACACCCGGCTGCTCGGCTACACCGGAACCGCCCTGCTGTGGATCTCCATTGAACCGTCCCAGCTGGCCGCGGCCGGACACGCGCTCGCCCAGCACCCCGAGATCTCCTTCGCCGCCGCCACGACCGGCCCGACCAACCTCCTGGGCTCTGTGGTGGCCTCGGACGTGTACGCCCTCTACGACTACGTCGCCGGCCAGGTCGGCAGCCTCCCCGGCATCCGAGCGATGGAAACCGCGCCGATCCTCCGGACGGTCAAACGCGTCGGCGCGATCACCCCGGCGACGCCCTGATCGGCTACGCCCAGGTGTTCACCCGCGCCCAGAAGCTCGATCGCCGACTCGACGCCCTGACTAGGGCGGGCCCCATCCGGATCTTCGCCGGCAAGAACCTCGGCAAGAACGCCGAACGCGAAGAACTCTGGAAGGCCCTGGGCTACCGCAGCCCGGCGACACCCTTGCGGTCGCCTCGCTACCGCCGTATCCCTGCATGCAGGCACAGCTGCCGTCGGCGGCCGAGGAGTTGGGTAGGCAAGAACCGTGACACCGGCCGCCAAATAGTTGATTGCTACTGCGCCTGCTGTCACTCCTGCAATCCCGACGGGACTGGAACGGCCCCGAAGTCGCCGAACGGCTCAACGTCACCACTCGCACCATCCGCAAGGACGTCGACCAACTGCGCAGCCTGGGCTACAAGGTCCACGCCACATCCGGGGTGGCAGGCGACTACCCCCTGGGCGCGGGCGCCATGCTGCCGCCGCTTCTGCTGGACGACGAGGAGGCCGTTGCGGTCGCCGTCGGGCTGCGGACCGCCAAGATTACCTGCCTATCTTTGCATTGCTTGGCGATAGGCGCCTCTTCGAGACTGGCCTGGCACATTCCCAGACGACGAGGAGAAACAGATGTAGCACGACGCATTGGCAGGGCGGGAAGGCGACGTTCTGGCGGTGGTGAGCCAGAGCGGCCCCACGGTGTCGTTCTTCGACAGCCGAAGGCCCCATTGTCCGGAGGGCGCACATTGAACCCCGGTGCCGCATTAGCCTCGTGCTTTCACGAGGCAGGGCGTCCGGTAAGTGATCGGAAACGCGGCTGGCTGACCATGCATTGGGCCATGCCTTCGGGGGCCGACTCGGCAGAACAGCGCCGGGCACGCCTGCGCGCGATGACACGCGGGTATGCCGGCCACCGGTACTTCTTCCCGGCGACGGCGGGACTGCCTCGCGATCTCCATCCGCTGATGGCGTGGTGGGTCGTGCTGTACGTGTTGTCGATGCTGGCTCGCTACCAGCCCGCTCAGTGGGCGAAACACATCGATATCGACGGCAGCCGCCATGCGGTGCCGATCGAGAAGATCCTCGAACGGGCCCTGGAGCAGCTGCCGACACTGATCGCTGACGCGATTGAGGAAGTTGCCGTCTGGCCGTAGGCACTATTCGGTGACGTGGTCCACATCGGGGAGCTCCGGCGGGAAATGGCGCTCCAGGATCTCCGCCCATCGGTGCAGGACCACGAAGCCGGTGGTGTCGGCCTGCGCCTGGACCAGCTCGGTCAGCGCATCGACAAACGGCTGAGCGGGCGTGCCCGGCGGCATCGCGGCGGCGGCCTGCTTCAAGCGTTCACACGCGGCCGGGAAGACGTCCTTGGCCCACGCGTCCTGCTCCTTGATGCGCCGGGAACCTGCCTCCCAGCCGATCTGCATGACGGTCCACTGCGGGCAGTCAGGCGTATGCCACATCTGGATCGGCATCCCCACCCCGACGCAGGCGTTCTCCGGACCCGGACCCGCCTTGCAGTCCGGACACACATCGCCTTCCGACTCCGCGAAACCCTCCACCGGATACTCCCCTCGCCTGGAAAGCCCGAGCCTGCCACGGAAGATCACCGGCTGGCCAGAGCTTCGCGGCCACGACGTCCAGCATGCTGACCTCGCGCTATGGCCATCAGCGGGGGCGGTCGTCCAAGGTGGGACGATGAGCGCACTGCGACCCGGTGACATCACCGACGAAATGATCCAGGCCATGGACACGGCCAAGCGGCAGGGACTGCAGAAGGACCTGCGCGCCCTCACCGCCAACATCCGCGCCGACGCCGAAGGCCGCTACGCCAGCGCGGAACCCGGGTGGCAGGCCGGAGTCGAATGGACGCTGCTGTGGATCGAGAACACCGCCGGCCAACTGACCGAGGGCCAGCCGTAAACACGCGATGAGGTCTCGCCCGCTGCGCCCCACGACCGTCCTGAAGGCGGTGCGGGGCGCAGCGTTGCCTTGCGAGCTGGGCGTCAGGTCCGCCGGCGGAACAGTCCACGGTTCTTCTTCGCTTCCGCTTCGGCCGCCTCCCGGGCTGCGGCTTCCTCCGCCAAGCGGCGCTCGACCTTCTTCCGGTTGATCGCATGGCCCTTGCGCCGCAGCGCGGCGTGCACGCGCGGGGCGCCGTAGGCACCCCGTGAGGAGGCGTGGATCTCGCGGATCTCCGCAGTCAACTCGTCCTCGGCACACTGCCGTTCGACTGCTGCCGGCCGGGCCGCCAGCCAGGAGTAGTAGGTGGAGCGGTTGATCCCCGTGACGCGGCACAGCAAAGCCACGCTGTAGCCGTCGGGGTTGGCCTCGGCGGCCTTCTCCGCGTCGATGAAACGGCACAGAGTGCCTACTTCATCGTCTCCTTCGCGAAGAAGGCTTTTTTCAAGATCTCGATCGTCTGCTGCTGTTCCCGGTTCTCCCTGCGCAGCCGCTGGAGCTCTTCCTTCTCCGCCGTGGTCAGCGTGAAGCTTCGCTTCCCCCTTGATGTTGGACACCTGGAGACTGGGACGTGAGGTTCCAGAGGAAGTAGTGCCAGGTAAAAAGCAAGAGCAATCGCAGTAGGCGGTATACGGAGGAGTTCAAGCGCGACGCGGTCGCGCTCGTCCGGTCCTCCGGCAAGACGGTCACCGAGGTGGCCCGGGAGATCGGGGTCAGCGCCGAGGGACTGCGGAACTGGGTCAAGCAGGACACGATCGACCACAAGGTCCACCTGATCGTCGACCGGCACTCGGCCCACCGCTCGAAGACCGTCCGGGCCTGGCTCGCCGACCACCAGGACGAGATCGAGCTGCACTTCCTGCCCTCGTACTTACCCGAGCTGAACCCGGACGAGCTGGTCAACGCCGACCTCAAACGCAGTCTGCCCCACACCCAGCGGGCCAGGAACCGGGCCGAACTCGCTACTGAAACCCGCAGGTTCTTCCACAGCCGACAGCGCCAGCCCCACATCGTCACCGGTTACTTCAAAGCCCCGCACGTCCGATACGTCCTCGACGAGTGAACCCAATGAGTTTCTGATCAATATCTCCAGCAAGTTTCGCTGCGCTGCCGCGCCTGGTGCGATGGCAGTGGTGGCTGGGTTCTCTGAACCGGCCGCTGATCGGTGGCGGTGGATCGGCTACCGCCGCACCTCCTCCGAGCAGGACCTCGATCCTGAAGAAGAACGGCCCGGCGGAAAACCGACGGGCCGTCTGGAAATTCGAGGCTATCCGCAATGAGTCGCTTTACCAGTGTACGTTGCCTGCGACGAGGTCGGCCCGCTAGAAAGGCTGATAATGCCTGTCACCGAGATGCACCGTCCGGCAGCAGAGAGGTTGACCGGACCAGCATACTGACTGTAGGTGACACCTGTGGTAGAAGGGTCCTGAGAGTATGTGTCTTGCGTGCAGGTAGATCCTGCAACGGTTCCGGCGACACACTTTACGAGCATGACGAATTTAAAGGTGGGAGTACCGTAGCCACCCGCACTCGTGGCTACATTAACCGCACAGTTCTTTCCGGTTGAAGAGTCGTAATACAGGTGAACATTACCGTAAACAGTGCCGCCCGTAGTCTTCACTTGGTAGGTGTCAATCTCACTCCCACTACATCCATAAGCGCCGGTAGCGGCAGCACTGGCAGAAGGCGCCAGAATGAAACTCCCACCCAAGAGCAGAAGAATCCCAGCGAGTATCGAAGTAACCCGTCGCATTGAACCTCCTATTGCGAGATGCGTTTACGATAGGTGATCTTGACGCAGAGAAAGGAGTCGATGCAACAGTGCAAGTAGTTTGAAATACCCATATCGTAATAGGCGACGGAGTGTCATATATCACGCGCCTATCATGTTTAACCTCGATCTCGGGGCAGCCTGCGCCCCCGCCCCATCTCCCCCGCCCCACCGCTTCTGTCCGACGACGCACCAGGCGTGGAGGAGCTCCGCCTGGACGGCTTCGGCGTCGCCGTCGGCGCGGTAGACCGTCCAGGTCGTCAGACCCTCTCTCAGCGACGGGGCCAGGTAGGGGCAGTGGGCGGTCATCTGCCGTGCGTAGTCGCTGATGTCCACGGATCTCGGCCGGGTGGTGCTGGCCTCAACGAGGCGCAGCGCCCCGGCGGTGGGCCGGGGCGCTGCGTTGGTGCGGCCGGTGGTCACCGGCGGGTGGTCACCGGCGGGTGGTCTCCGGCTGGTCGGGCGCGACGTCGTCGCCGTCGCCGCCGGCGGGGTCGCAGTGCTGACTCTCGCTTTGCTGTTCTGAGCATTCTCACGATGCGTCCGTGATCGTCTCGTCGACATGCCGAGGAAGGACCGCTCAGGACCCGTTTCTGCAGGCACCACGATGAGAAGCCGCTCAGGCGCTGAAGTGAGAGTCAGCACGCCGCCCTCGCCGCGCTCGGACTGGAATGGGCGAGGGCGTAGAAGCCACTCGGGCCACTGTGCGTCGGTGCAGGGCCCTTGGGCACGGAAGCGCGCGCGGGTTTCCGGCCAGGGCGTCGCGCTGTCGTGGCCGAAGCAGCCGACGCCCCCGCACAGAGGTCGTGAGTCGCGCGTCGGCCTGCCGTTGATCAGCGCCACCCGCCCGTACGCCTCGTAGCGCTCGCGGCTGTCCTCGCCGTCCACAAGATCATTGGCGAGCTCCTGCTTGGTGGAGCGCACGAGATCCGCGATCGGAACACCCCACCTGCTGCGGATCATGGCTACGAGCTGCGCCTTGGAGTGGGCGCGCATCAGAGCGTTTCTCCGCTGGAGCAGCTCGTTGGCGAGCCCGGCTTCAGCCGCGGGAATCGGCGTGATCGAGTCACGGATGTACTCGGGGTCCTCGTCCGCGTCGAAGATCACGATGCAGGCCGCGCGCGGCGCGAAGACGACGATCTCATCTGGATTCTCAGCCTGTGCCCCGGCGGTGGCACGTACCCAGTTGAGGGCTTCGTGGTAGCTGAAGTGTGTGCCTTGCTCGCGTGCGGTGCGCTGGAGTTCGCGGGCGCGCTGCTGCTCGGTAGTGCGTTTGGTCATGGACGGGTCCTCTCGGCACCGGGGCCTCACCCCCACACGGCAACCCCGGCTCGATGGATCCTCAGGGTGTTCGTCAAGCGGTCCGTTGATCCCGGAAGACCTTCCACCAGTGTTCCGGGCAGTGTGGGTGTCCGGGTGCGGTGTGGGCGTCGGCGAAGCCCAGGGCGTCAGCCCTGCGGGCAGGATACCGGCTCGGCCGTCGGCTCTTCCCTTCGTCGGCGACGACGAAGGCGGTGGTGTTCTCCGCGTACGGGTCGTTCGGCTCATGTGCGTGCCGGACGGCGTCGCGGACAAGGCGCAGCCGAAGGACCGCGCCAGTTCTCCATCCGGCGGAGCTCTCCCGCCTCGCCCTTTTGGGGCTCGATACCAGCAGCAAACGGTGATCCTGGCCCGCGCGCTGGGACACGCCTACTTTCGCGAATGGGGCCGCCGGGCCCACGGTCTGCACATCGCTTTCAGCGACGTCGAGTTCGCCGACTTCTCGATCGGCTGAGGCTGACTCTTCGAGCGACCGCGTCAGGGGGTTCAGCGTCGCGAGGTCCTGACGCGGCTGGCCGGCGTCGCTTCGTACCTCTCGGCTTCCTGCCGCTCGCGCCAGTCCCACTCCACACGGCCGACTGGGCCTTTGCGGCGGGCTGCGGGCGGCTGTGGCGGGCGCAGCCTGGCCGTCTCCGCCACGCGCAGCAGGTGCCCACGGTCGCCTGGCGCGGCGAGCAGTTCCTGCTCCTCGCTGGATACCAGCCGGGTGAAGCAGGCCGCAGCCCGCAGGAAGACGCCCGCCCAGGGCGGTACGGGGTAGGCGGCGCAGCTGTCGGTGTAGCGGGCGTGGTCGTGCAGGGCGAGCGTGGCCGCGGCGTCGTTGTAGTCGCGGGGACGTGCGGTGGCGAGTTGCTGGAGGGAGGCGCCGGTGGTCAGTGCGGCGGCGACAGCCGCGGCGAGGTGGGGATGTGCGGTCGCCGCGTGCAGTCGGTGGCAACCTGCTGGGCAATGTGCGCGGTGAGCGGCACGGGCGGTGGGCGGTGCCGCCAGACGATCGGGGGCGGCGTGCACGGGGCGGTGCAGGGGCGGGGGCTGTCGTAGGAGACGAGGCGGTCCAGTGCGGGCAGGGTGAGCCACCGACTGACCGGCCCGGCGGGCTCGTCTGCTGGCGAGGGTTCGGTGATAGGCGTGCCGTAGTAGTGGCGGCGGGCTGCCTCGAAGTCGGCGGTGACGGTGTAGTCGGCCGTCCGCAGGGCCTGGTGCAGAGCGGCGGGAAGGTGAGGGCGGTGGCAGACCAGGGTCAGGTGGATACCGGTGCGGGCCTGTAGCTGCAGGAGGCGCATCGTGCGGCGGGCGGTGAGGCGGTGAGCGCGCAGGACGGTCAGCCGCATAACGGGCAGGGCGGTCATCCAGGCCGTGGCGGCTTCCCAGGCGGGCTGACGGCCGCCGGGAAAGCGGCCCGGGAGCAGAGGCGGTTTGCCCAGGGCGGCGAGAAGGTCGTGGGCGAGGCCGGTCTCGCTGGTAGTACCCGGGCCGGGGTGCAGGGTGATCCGGCCGGACGGCGGATGGTGGGCGGCCAGAGCGGTGTGCGTGTGCAGCGCGTCGTCGTGACGGTTGAGAACCACGGTGACCGAGGGCAGCGGCGGGGCGGGAGGCATGGACGGTGTGGTCAGGCGAGGCGGCTGAAGGCCCAGCGCAGCAGCTCCTAGTCGACACGTGCACGTCCCGTACGGGCCAGTGCGGTACAGGTGTGGGCGGTCAGCTGGGCCCAGGCGCGGAAGTTGCCGTGCGCGGCGTGGCTGTCGGCGAAGGCGATGTCCTCGGGGTCGGCGTCGGCCCAGACCGGGTGGAACAGCGGGATCACCTCGAGGACCTCGTCGGGTGTGAGGCGGGTGAACTGCTGCCAGATGAAGACACGGGAGGACGGCATCGGTTCGCGGCGCAGCACGGTGTGGCAGCCCGCGCCGCCGACGAAAATGATCGCGAGCTGGGTTGAGGGCTCGTCCCACAGGTAGCGGAAGTATTCGAACGCCTCCCCGTTGAGCCACTGGGCCTCGTCGACGAGGAAGGTACGGGGGCGTTCGGCCAGAGCTGTCTTCAGCAGACGGTCGAACTCGCTGGGGTGGCGCGGTGGCTCGCCGGCCAGATCGAGAGCGGTGAACAGTTCGTAGCGCACCGCGCGGGCCGTGGGGCGGGCGCGGAAAGTGACCCGGTGGACGTCCTCGCCGGGTTCGAGTTCACGCAGGCAGGTGTTGACGGCGAGGGTCTTGCCGAAGCCGGCGCCGCCGTGGATGCACATCATGGCGCGGGCGGCGACGGTGTCGGTGATGCTCTCCCGGGCGGTGAGCGGGGCGCGGGTGGTGACGACGGATGCGTCGGGCAGGTCGACGTACTGGTAGGTGGCCGCGGTCATCAGGTGTCTCCGTCTTCGTCGGTGGTGGGAGGTGCGGCCCGCCCGCCTGGGCCGTCGGGGGCGGAAGCGCCGTCACGGCCGTACGGGTACCGGACGGGCGGTCCTGGCGTGGTCAGCGCGGCCAGGGAAGCCGGGGTGCGCCAGTCGGCCGGGGGCGCGGCGTGCGGGATGAGGTCTGGCATCGCGAGCTGCGCGAGGTCGGAGTCGGCAGTCTGGGCGAGTTCGGCCTCGGCCTGCGCACCGGTCAGCGCGCCGAGCCGTTGAGGTGCCTCGGGCTGGTTCACGGCGGCGTAGCGCTCGCGCTGGGATGCCTCCAGGTCCTTCTTCAGGCGGCGTGCGCGAGCGGCCCGCGCTCTTCGTACGGCGTTGATCTGTTCGTCGGCGGCCTGGTCGGCCAGGTCCGCGGGGCCCAGGTAGCGGCCGGTGGCGGCGTGGTAGACCTCGATGCGGTGGTCGTAGTGGGGCATGAAGCGGATGCGGACCTGGATCCCGGCCTGGCCGGTCATCCACGGCCCCACGTAGTCGCGCCTTTTGAAGCGGATGCCGCGGGTGGTCAGCGTGCGGATACCGGCATCCTCCAGGGTGAACGTCCACAGATCCGCGGCCGGCACATCCCGCAGCGGGGTGGGATCGTCCTGCCACGCCTGAAGCGGAGTCCTGCCCCGCAACGGCGCCGGGCGGTGCTCGGTGTTCCACCAGAGCGTCCAATCCAGCAGCCGGGCGGTGAAATCCTCGAAGCCCAGCAGCACCTCGTCCTTCGGCCGGGAAGCCCGTTTGCCGGGGCGCGGCTGGCGGGCGTAGCCAGGCAGCGCGGCCAGGAACATGCTCTCCACCGCCCGGTTCAGGCCCTCCACCGTGCCCTTGAGGTGGGGGTGTAGGCGGGCAGGTCCTCCACCGTCACGTCCAGGAGATCGAACGCAGCCGTCACCGTCCTAGACAGGAAGTCCTTGCCGCGGTCCACCCGCACCTTCTCCGGCAGACCGCCGAACGGACCGTAGGGGTCCTCACGCAGGACCGCGGAGCGCAGCGCGGCCAGCACCGACTCCCGCGAGGGATGTATCGGGGTGACGGCGACGCCGGTGATCGCGTTGGTGGCGCAGTCAGTGAACCAGGTGATCCACGGTCTGCGGGCGGTGCCGTCAACGTCGATGAGCACGGGGGCCTGCATGTGGTCGGTCTCCCACACCTGGTTACGCCAGGGACGCGGCCGGGCCAGGAACACATCATGCTTACGTGCCTCGCGTTCACCGCCGGCGAGCCCGGCCCGCTCCCCCGGCGTCAGATCACGACGGATCGCCCGGTGCAGCGTCGGGATCGACGGAGGAGACTCGCCCTCGCCCCTGGCCGCGCGAGCGGTCAGTTCACGATGCACCGCCGCGACGTTGCCCTTCCACAGCCCCAGCAGAGCCCTGACCTCATCAGTAACCGTGAACCGCCCGGGATACGCGGCCCGCTCCCCCGGTGCCAGGGCCGCAGCCTTGTCCCGCTCGGCGGCCGCCAGCCACCGCCACACCGCACGCTCCCGCACCCCCAGCACGTCCGCCGCCGACCTCACCTGCCCAGTGGTGACCTTCCCCTCCCGCCGCAGGGCCAGCAGACCGCGCACCGCCGGCCCCCGCAACGCCCGAACCGAGACAGCCGGCAAAGCCCCGCTCGAATCACCACCCGCCCCTTCCGGGGCCGGACCCTGCTCTCCCTGATCCACGCCCCCGAGCACACCAACACCCATTCGGCCAGCGGATCAGAACTCACGAAACTGAGACAGCGTCACCCCTCATGCAATAACGCCCCAGGACAGCAATACCCCGCGGTTCTCTCATGCCCAGGACAGTGGCCCCACGCCTCGGAACCGCCACCGACCAGCAACAACACACCCAGACCCCACTGTCTCTCACCTCACTGTCCCAAAACCGAGAGATCGCAACTGGTGAAGGCCGGATCCGGCCTGGCGGCACTTGTCCTCGGCGCTGGATCACAACTGCTTGCCACCATCAAAGATCTCGCGTTGCCCGCCGGCCTGGGGGGCCAGCAGCGCAGTGCGCCGGGACCGGGGTGGTCTCGGCGCACTGGTGGCGGGGCGGGGCGGGCTATGCCTGGGCAGGCCCCAGGACGCCGATGGTGATGCGGGCGCCGACCAGCTGCCCCGCCTGGACGGCGGTGCGCAGGGCCTGGGCGGTAGCCTGCTCGTTGAGGGTGGGGCCGGTTAGCTCGACGGTGCCAGCGTAGAGTACGGCCCCGCCGTAGCGGGCGGCCTCGATCCGCGCGGCGGTGAGTACGGCCGGTGAAGCCGAGTCGGCCGGGCCGGGCTGTCGCTCGCACATCTCGCACTCGCCGCAACGCGCCCCTCCGTTGAACGATCTCAGCGCGGGTTGGGGCTCTTGTCCGGGTGCAGGCAGTTCCACGTGTTCGGGCCGACCATGCCGTCCACGGTGATCTGGCACCGACTCTGCAGGTCCCTGACGGCAGTACGCGTACCAGCGCCGAAGATGCCGTCCTCGGCGACCCCGTAGCCGTAGAGGTTGATCAGGCACTGTGCGTGCCTGACGGCCGAGCCGGTGTCGGTGTAGTAGAGGTTCGGGTGACCCCCGCTGTAGGGGCAGGGAGTTTCGGCCGCAGCCGTAGAGGCGATGGCTGGGGCGGTGGTGGCGGTGGGCGTTGCGGAAGCGCCTGAAGCTGTGAAGGTGAGCCCCGCAAGGGCCGTTGCCCCTGCGACGGCATACGCGGCAATCTTTCCGTGCAATCTCATGATCTGCTCCATCTATGACTGGACCCTGAGCCCGTGTGCCTCCCGCACGAGAGTGTCAGCGGCGCACCGGCGATTGCTGTCAGCACACGCGCCGATATCCACGTGGAAGGACCTTGTGGTGAGGCAGGCGTGCCTGTTGCCGAGAATCTCCGCACGACTGCTGGACTGACAAGGAAGGATGCCGTTCGAGTCTGTTCGGAACGGCGCTTGCTGCGTTCCGAACGAGTGCGCTGCGTGCCGAACAAACCTGAATGATGTCGTCTCGAAAGGGTGCCCAGTCACCACCAGTGGGGCCATACTCAAGTAGTGAGTCAAAGGGAGGACGGCTCAGTGAGTCCGGGAGAACCACCACAGCCAGCGCGGACCGGAACCCCTACCGAGTTCACCGAGGCACTCCGGACGCTGCGCATCTGGTCAGAACTGACTTACCGCCAGCTCGAGGGCAAGGCCACCGCACATGGCGAGGCACTCCCGGCGAGCACGATCGCGAGTACTCTCAGCCGCGCCACCCTCCCCCGGGAACGGTTCGTCAAAGCTTTCACTCGTGCCTGCGGCCTCAGTGACGCAGAAGTACGCGAGTGGCTTGAGGCACGCCGCCGCATCGCCGCCCACGAGCACGCACGAAATAACGACGCCAGCGGCGACAGCCCCGAAGTTCCCTCCTCTACGAACACGTCTGCCGCAGCGCGCTCCCCGTGGTGGCCCCGGGTGGCCGGCCTGGCCGGCGCCGTAGGCATCGGGGTTGCGAGCACACTCGGCATCAGCAGCCGATTCCACGACTCGCCAGCGTCGACCGCTATACCCACAATGCCGGTGACCGGGCTGCGAATGCTGGCCGTAGGCAGCTGGGCACGGATCCACCCCGTTCGCACGCCCGATCTGTGCCTCACCGAAGGCAGAGATCGCACCGGGCGCTACCAGACCGCCGTCGCCGCCCAACGTCTCTGCTCGAAGGCCAGCCTGCCGCATGTGTTCCTCGAACCGTTAGCCAAGAACACCGTGCGGATTCAGTGGCACCACGCGAAGTACGGCATCGGCTGCCTCACCGTCCTGGTGAAGGGGCCGGGGCGCGATCTGCTTGAACCCCGCGACGACTGTCCCGATAACAACCGGGCACAACAGTTCCGCATCGAACGCTTCGGTTCGTCTGCCACAACCCACTTCCGTATCCGCCCGGTCATCACCGGCCGGTGTCTAAGTGCGTTGTGGCAAACCGGATCTCGTTCGAGGTGTGCGGCGCGGATGGCTATCTGGACAGAGTTACGGGTGCGGCCGCGGGCATGAAAGAACGGGCCCCTTGGTAGTGACGCGGTTACGACACCCAGCACGACCAAGGAAGCCCGTTGTCCGACCAGTTGAGCAGTATCTCTGTGGTCGCGTCCACCGCGGTCACCCCTGGGTGTGACTGCTACGTGCACCGGTTCGGTCCGATCGTTCCGGGGCGGCGGGCGCGGTGCTATCCGAGTGACATGACGGATGCGGAGTGGGCCGAGGTCCGCTCCGCGATGCCGGTGCCGGCCTGGCTCCTCAGGCAGGGTGGGCGCCCCGAGGCGTACTGCCACCGCGAGCTGCTCGACGCGGTGCGCTACCTCGTCGACAACGGCGTCAAGTGGATGGCCCTGCCGGTCGACTTTCCGTACTGGCGGGCCGTCTACGACTTCTTCCGCCGCTGGCGGACCTACGACTACGTGCGTGAGCTGCACGAACGCCTGCGTTGCACGGCCAGGGAACGCAAGGGCCGAAACACCGAGCCCAGTGCCGGGATCATCGACAGTCAGTCGGTGGACGCCTCCGAAACCGTCAGCGAGGACAGTCGCGGATACGACGGCGGGAAATCACGTGACGGGCGTAAGCGCCACATCCTGACCGACACCGAGGGCCTGCTCCTCGAGGTGACCGTGACCACGGCCGATGTTCACGACTCAAAGGCCGCCCCCGCGCTGCTGGAGACGTTCATGACCGATCCGGGTCGGCTGCTGAAAATGGTGTGGGTCGACAGCGCCTACCAGGGCCCGGCCCTGGCGAAGGCGTTCGCCCGCCACGGGGTCCGGATCGAGGTCGTGCGCCGATCCGACGGACAACGCGGATTTGTCGTACTGGCCCGCAGGTGGGTGGTGGAAAGAACGCTGAGCTGGCTCTCGCGATCACGCCGCCTCAACCGCGACCACGAACGCCGGGCCGATCACCACACCCAGATGGTGTGGTGGGCCGCCATGATCAGGCTGTCCCGGCGCCTGGCCGGAGACGCCCCGCGCTGGCCGGAGAAGCGTCCCGACCGACTGCCCCGGGCGCGGGCATGAACCATCCGTTCTTCTCCCGCAGCAGCCAGCCCCGCTTCTCCAGCGCATAGGCACGGTGACGGACCTTCTCCACCTCGTTCTTGATCTCCGTCTCCCGGCCCACCGCCCGCGCCAGTTCCACCCCGCTCACCGGCCCCGACGCGGCCGCCACCGCGGCGAACACCTCCCGATACAGGCCACTGAGCACCTCCTCACCCATACCCGACCGCCACACCGGCGGCCGCTCGTCATACCCCGCCCCCGCACCAGAGCCGCTCGACCCCACAGCGGCAGCCACCTCACCACCAGACGGCACGGAAGCCGGCGTATTCACCGCGCTCTCCTCGGCCAGCACCGACACGAGCTCCTCCCGCCCCACCCGAGCCCGATCGACACGCTCCCGCGCGGCATTCACCTCCGCCTGAGCCTGCTCCAGGACCTCCGTCCAGGACTCCAGATCCTGCCACGCCCGCGCCTCACGCCGTTCCATCAACCCCAGCACCGACGGCATCGCATCCTCCTCGATCAACAACAAGCCGTCCGCTGCCTGCCCCTACCCCTCCACGGTCATGCTCCGAGCACGAAGAAGCCCCCGCTCATCGAACAGGGACTCCCTTTGCCACAACGCACTAAGTCGGCGGTTCACTGATGGGCATGCTCGCCCTGCTGCACGGTGCCTCCAGTTCCGAGGTCCGGATGCTGCAGGTCACCGACCTCGACCCGGTGGCCCAGACCGTCCAGCTCGGCAAGCGGCCCCACCCTGTTCCATTGGATCCCACCTCATGGACGGCGGTCCAGCGATGCCTGGCCCACCGCGAGGCATGGCCGACCGCCAACCCTCACGTGATGATCACCAAAGGAACAAAGGCCGGGCGAAGCCCGGCCTCAACTGCCTATCTCTCCCATGTCCTTGACGACTGCGGATACCCACCCCGGATGATCCGAAGCACCCGCCTGCTCGACCTGGTGAACACCATGGACCCCAAGCTCGTCGCCGCCGCCTTCGGAATGGACCCACAAGCCACCCTGATCTATCTCGCCGACCGCGTCGACGAGGGGCGACTTCCTGCCTCGGAGCCAGGCCGGAAATGACGAGAGACAGCACCGGAGGCTCACGCAGAATTGCGGCCATGACCGCCTTCTCCTGCAGTGCCTGTCAGCAGCGAATCAGCCCCGACCTTCGGGAAGTGCCGATGCCGCCTCCGGTGACGGAGGAAGCCCCGGGACACAGGTTCCTGCCACCGCTGATGCCGCGCGGGTCGTATGCGGTCAGCCCTCACACCGGCGTGTTCGTCCTCAACCCCGACGACATCTCGGGGGTGGCCAGACACCCTGACCGTGGGCGCCGCAACGGATGCTGCGGACTTGACGGCTTGGACGGCCCCAACCTCGTCTGCGATGCCTGCGGAGCCGAGGTCGCAACCCAGCAATCGGATTGCTGCTCTCAACAGCTGATCGCGCTGATCCCCGACGCGGTGACCACAGCCATCTCGTCCTCTGCTTGAACCCATGGAGTTTCGGCAGCACCTGGCACGGGTTCGCCGGAACATGTGCGCTTTGGCGATCCCGACGTTAGTCGTCAGAATCGTGCTGGACTTGAGATACCTCTGGTTGATCACCTGGAACAGGGCTGAAGCACCATCCTCGGGCAGCGGGAGGTAGCCAAGCTCATCGATGATCAAAAGCTTCGGACCTGCAAAGAAGCGCATGCAGGTCTTCCAGCGGCCTTCGAGGGCAGCCTTGTGGCACTTGGCAGCGAGTTCTGCGGCGGTGGTGAAGTAGACGCGGTGGCCGCCGTCGACGGCCGCCCGCCCCAGCGCGACCGACAGCATGGTCTTGCCCACTCCAGGTGGACCGACGAACAGCACGTTGGAGGCGTCGTCGAGGAAGCGCAAGGTGGCCAGGTCCCGGATCAGTTTCTCGTCGACGCCTGGCTGGGCGGCGAAGTCGAAGTCGCTCAGTGTCCAGGGCTCGGGCAGGCAGGCGAACCGTTCCCGGGCAGCCAGCTTCCGGGCTTCGACGGCCTCGACCTCGATCTCCAGGAGCCGTTCCAGGGCTGCGGTCAGAGACATCCGTTCGGCGCGGGCCTGGTCCAGGACCCGGTTCAACGCCTCGGCGGCGTCGTTGAGTTTGAGATAGGACAGGTGGCCTCTGAGCTGCTGGAATCGGCGGGCCTCGCTCACCTGCATCGGTGACGTACTCACTCCGGGTTCTCCTCCTGCTTCGGTGAGGGGACACTCCGCAGCCGGTCGGCCACGGCGGCATAGTGGGTCAGGTCGATCACGACCCGTTCGGCTGAACTGCCGGTGGCAGGCCCTTCACGCAGACGCTCGGCTTCAGCCAGAGCGGCGGCTGACGGGGGCTTGCGGACCTTGGTCTTGCAGGGAGCCAGGTCGGAGAACGAGGAAAGTACTGCCCTTTCCAGCGCGATGACGTGTCCGTCGTCCCGGACCGTCTGTCCGGCGCCGCGCGGGGCCCGCCGATGGCAGGCGATGATCGCCCGGCCGACCGTGGCGATCCGCAGATCGTCCTCGCCGAGCCGGTGCAGGACCTTGACCTGGACGCCAGGCAGTCCGGGCGGGACGGAGTAAAAGTTGCCGTCGAAAGCGACCAGGCTCTGCGGGGTGACGGTCCGCTCGACCTCCAGCTCGGCCGGGAAAGGACGCACCGGAATGTCGAGCAACGGCTCAGCGTCGGCGAGCTCGCCGACGGTAGTGACCGCCCCGTCGATCCGTCGACGACGGTCGTCCATCCGGGCGGCCAGCTTGTCGACACCGGACTGAGCCTGGACAACCGTGAGGCCATCAGGAAATGTGCGCCACCAGCGTTGCGCGGCTGAGTGGTTGGCCTTCTCCACCACTCCCCTGCGATTGCCGCGGCGGGGCGGACAGATGTCCACTCCGACGCCGTAGTACGTGGCGACGGCAGCAAGCGCCGCGGTGACCTGGCCGCTGGAGGGATAGCAGACGGCGGCCATCCGGTCGAAGCGCCAGCGGCGAGCGGTTCCGCCGAGCTTGCGAACGACATCGCCCAGGGCCTGGACCATGTGCGGGAAGTCCTCAGACTCCGCCAGCACCGCCCGCCATCGGCCCGAATGTGCGAGGGCACCGACCAGCAGATGCGCGCGCTCACCCACTCCCCAGCCGTCAGGCGGGTCAGGCAACTCCAGCCAGTCGAACTGGATCTCCTCGCCCGGAGGATGCGCAATAACAGCGACATTGCGTCCGGTGGAGGCATGACAGGGCTCGCAATGAGGCCGGACCCGATAGCGGCGAAGAGCCCGGGTGAACGTCGAGTACGCACCCTTATAGCCGAGACCCACTACCTCGTCGAACAGCGTGGACGCCCACAAGTGCGGATCGTCAGCCAGGCGCTGTCGGCAGTACGGAAGGAATGGAACGAACGCGTCCGGCGCTTGACGCCGCTGGCCAGCAGTCCGCTCACCATTCAGATAGGCGCGAACCGTCTTGCGGTCCCGGCCCAAATGCCGGGTGATCGCCGAGATCGTCCATCCCTGCCGACGCAGTGCATGAGCATCCACGTCTTCCTCCCGCGTGAGCATCCAGGCCCCCGAACAGGCCGAACTGGCGCATGCAGGCTTTCCGGATGAAGCGCTACATACAGCAACACGCCGGTCGAGATCACACGATGGGTGGGGAGATCAACAGAGCAGGTTTGATCCATCGCTGAGCAGCAGGTGGGGAGATTCAAAAAGCGCCATCATCCCCGCCCAGATCAGGGCCACGGTTCCTCCGCTCGCTCGATGTGTCCCGTTCTCCCAGACGACCTCGCCAGCGTGGTCCCACTCAGCGATGCACCCACAGGGGCCCGCAGCTCCTAATCAGCGGCCGAGTCGTCGTGAGGCGCCGGGCGGCCAGGTGACGTGAACCGTCGACGGCAACCCAATCAGAGCCATACCCGGCGCCTCTGGATCCCAGGACCATACGACTGGCCCGTCCGACCCACCAACAACGTAGGACCCAATCAAGTTCAGTAGCGGACACTCGTGGACTCAGTGACCGCCCATGCCATCGGCCTGGCTGCTTGCCCCGCTATCTGCTGAGTACCTTTCCCTTTTATCGGCGGTACCGAAGACGTAGACGTCTTTGTACGCGGAGAGAATGAGCCGTCCGTCGGGCGCGAACTCCAGGGCGTTGATCGCAACCTGGTCGGGCACGGTGAACATATCGACAGCGGCGTCGGGGGAAGCCAGCGGCCACACCTTGCCGTCCGTCTCCCAGACCGTCACCTGTCCAGCGCTGTTGCCGGTCGCCAGCAGCAGGCGACCCTTGACGATCCGCCCCGTGAGTGTCTTGATCCCAGGCCCCTGCTCACCGAGGACAATGTCCGTGAGACCGTCCCAGGCTCTGACAGTGCCGTCATCGCATGCAATCAGAGCGACGGAACGCTCGCCGGGGCGGACGCAGGCCACTGCAGTCGCCGTCCAAATGCCGCGCAAGGTCTTGCCGGGGTCGTTCGTGCCGAGACGCCACAGTCCTACGGATCCGTCCGATCGGACGCCGGCTACGTCCAGCGGGCCCCCTTGGGGCGCGCAGGCCAAGGCCGTCACCCGGCCGACGGCTCTGGTCAGGTCGTGCAGCGAAGTGCCACTGATCATGTCCCATACCTGGAGACGGTGCGCGTAGTCCACCATCACTGCGACGGGACGGCCTTTGTCGTGACCGACCGCAACCGCCATACCCCAACGAGGTCGCTGCCGGTCCATTGTGGTGCCGCTCGTCAGGTCCCACACTTCGGCCGGCCGGTTAGCGGCCAGGGTCAGAGCGAGGGTACGGCCGTCGACCGTAGCGGAGACGACTCCCGTGAAACCTGAGACTTCATCGGTAATGGGGGGCAGGGCGAGAGCCCCGGTATCCATCCGCCAGATCCGTATGGTCGTGTCGCTCCCTGCTGTCACCACCACCGGCTGGCCCCGGTGACTTGCGCAGGCAGCGGCGACGATGGCCCGGGTGTGGCCGTCGTTCGACGTCCCAGGCGGCGGGGTGAGGTCACATACCTGTACGGATCCGTCGGGCGTGCCAAGGACGGCGGTGGCGGCGCCGTCACCGGAGACGTAGGTGTGCAGTGAGATGAACGACCGCTGCAGACCGGAAGGGCTTGAGGTCGTGGCGTCGGTCGGTTGCCGGGGCGCTGATGAGGCGACGAGACGGCGGCTCTCCAGATCGAGCATGTGCACTGAGCCGTCCACGCAGGCCAGAACGGCGGTGGGTCGACCGCCCGGCGTGGTACAGGAGACGGCGGTCGCTGGAGACGGCAGGACGAGCGCGTCCACTTCGCGTGGCGCGCGCAGACGTCGCAGGGACCAGATGCGAACGGCGTTTCGGTCGGCGGTGACGGCAACTGGAACCCCGTGCAGGACAGCACAGCCGACTGCATCCAGTGGCGGAAGGCGCGGATCGGCCGGGGAGGCCACGGTCTTCCCACGGGCCAGGTCCCAGATGTGCAGGGAGCCGTGGTGACCGCCGGCGACGACCACTTCCCGGCCCCGTCGCCCGACCTTGTCGGCTGCGTCAGGGTCCGCGTCCACGGTGACCGTCGCCAGGCCGCCGGGGCAGCCGTCCGGCAGGAAAAGCCGGTGCGGCAGTGCGGTCGCGTTCGCGAGATCCCATACCTGCTGGACGCCGTCCTGGGTAGCGCTCACCGCGATCCTGCGGCCCCCCAGGTCGAGCGTGACGAGGTGTGTCACCGGCGAGGAATATACGGGGGCAAGGCGGCTAGCTTCCCTTGTGCATGCGGTGGTGAGGTCGTAGACGTGCACGGCACCGGTAGCGGTGCCAGTTATGAGGAGGTCGTGACCAGCGGAGGTAGTAGTGGTCAGCGAGGTGAAGGCTGTGCTGCATGCGGGGGCGGGCAGGTCGACCGGGCGCCCGGTCGCCATGGCCCAGGCGCGGAGCTTTCCGCCATCGGCTGCGACGACAATGTCTCCTCCGATGCGGCTGGCTGCGGTGATCGGTCCCAGGCCGTCGGCGAGGCGTTGCACGGAGAGGGTGGAACGGGAGCTGCCTGCCGCTGCCCACAGGGGACGCCATCGGCCTGCCCGGCCCCCGGTGTTCAGCTGGTCAAGCAGAGCGGTGTGCCGGTGCCGGGCGGCATCGCAGGCGAGGACGTGACGGCGGACATCGGGGCTCGTCCGCCGGTGTAGGTCCAGATGGTCACGGTAGACGGCGGCAGCCGACCGGGCTTCGTCGGTGCGCAGCCCGTGCAGCAGGGGGGCCAGCCCCGCGGGGTGCGCATGGATCAGGAACTCGCCGTCGGTGACCAGTTCGTCGAGGCGTCCGGCCGCGGCGGCCTTGGCGGGCAGGTGGCGCAGGACGTACGCGTCGGCCTCACGCCACGACAGGGTTCCGTCGGTCGCACGGGGGACGGTGCCCCGAAGCCGCCGGTACCAGCGGTCCTCGGCGTCCCGAGGTGCGTCGTGGCGGCGCAGGTCGTCGGCGAGTGCCTGGTGGTAGAGCCGGTAGACCGAGCGCCCGTCCTCATCGAGGGTTTCGACGAGATAGGGGCCTACAGCGTCGTTGCGCAGGAGGTTGAGGATCCGCTCGGCAGTAGGTCCGGTCTGGTGCGGGTGGGGTGCCGCGAGAGCTGCCCAGATATGTGGGAGGGGCATGCCCTGACCCTCGGCATACGCCAGAGGCAACAGTAGCGACCTGACCTCCGCCGCCTCCGAGAGGGTGAGCTGCTGTGTGAGGGCCCAGCGGAAGGCCCGGCCGATCGCGGTCGCAGGGCTGTCCGATGGGTCGGGTGCAGGAAGGCTGAGCGGCGAAGCGCTGTGGCCGGCCGCGGCATTGGCCGTGGCGCGGGCAACGAGACGAGCCACCAGATAAAGGGGGTGAGCAGCTAGGGCGATCTCGCCGGCGGCGCGGGCGACGAAGGAGTCGGGCAGGTTCCTGCCGCTGTTGGGGCCGAGCGGCGCTCGCAGCAGGTGCTCGGAGTAGGTTACGAGGTCTTCGATATCGGTCCAGGTAGGTTCCGCGAGATCCATGATTCGTGCCTGCGGTGCCCTCCACGCGATGGCGCCCACGATATGAGGCCTGGTGCCGATCAGGAGGCGCAGCCGGGGGAATGCGTCCGCCAGGTCGGCGAGGAAGCGGGCGATGTGGTGCTCTTCGTCATGGGCGACACCTGACTCGTCGAGCGCGTCGACCACGAAGGTGGCGAAGGAGTTCAGGGAGGCGAGACGTTCCCGTAGGCCGGACACGGTCGGCTCCGGGGCTCCGACTGCGGCGGCGAGGGCGGCGACGACCTGGTCCAGGGTCAGGGCCCGCGCATGTAAGGCGACCGTGATGGCTCCGGTCGGTGGTTGCGTACCAGGCGCGACGGTCTCGGCGGGGATAGTGTCACGTGTGCCCTCGTCGGACAGGGCGACGAGTCGGCCAAGAACTGCTGACTTGCCTACGCCGGGCGGGCCGGTCACGACGAAGACTCGGACGTCGTGGTCGTTCTGGCCTCGAAGCCAGCCGGCGAGCCGGCGCAAGGCTCGGGCTCGGCCTGTGAAGTAGTGGCCAATCTCCCTGGCTGTCTGCCGGCCAGTGCCCCGTGGGGAGAAGTGCTCACTCAGGTCGGCGTAGCGGCGGCGCTGTTCAGCGATCTCGAAGGCAGAGGCGGCGCCTAGGCTGCGTACGAAGTGGCGCTGTTCAGCGATATCGAGTTCGCGTCCGGCCAGGCGTAGTTCGGGTACGTAGTAGGGGTTGGGGAAGAACCCGGTCGCCGGGTCGCCTTGGATGGTGTCGTCGAACAGCTGCGCCCAGTCCGCCTTCTGGTCGACTTCACGCCGCCGGAACTCCGCGTTGAGCGCGGCAACGAGTTCGGGCAGCGAGATGTGGCTGGCGTGATGGCCGAGCCGGGCCTCGTCAGTGAGGACGTGGGCGAGTGCAGCGCTGAACGCGCCGTCGTGTGCCTCCTCGGTGATCCGGGCGGCGCTGAGTACCCCGAAGGACTTCAGGAAGCGATGATCTGCGCCTGGTGCGTGGGCGAGCGTGAGCTTGGCTCGTACAGCCTGGTCCATTGCGTCCACCGCGCCGCGGCCGGCATAGCAAGCGTCGAGGACGAGCAGCAGGCGTTGGACACCCTTGAGGGCTGGGAGTTCCACGAGTTGGTGGGCGGCTAGCGCGCTGAGGCGGACCTCGGCCGGCCCCGTCTCGGAGTCGGAGCACATCAGGTAGTGGGCCGGGCCCTCCTCCTGGCCGTGGCCGCTGTAGTAGACGAGAAGCGTGTCGCCGTCCTGGAAGTCGTTGGTGAGCCAGCGCAGCAAAGGCCGCAGGACGTCGTCGGGGGCAGGGGGGTCCAGCTTTCCGTCGGGGAAGACAGGCATCGGTTCGTATCCGATGCCGGCGAGGGATCTGAGGATGCTCGGCAGGTCCTCGGCAACGCCGGGCAACGCGGGGAGTTCCTCGTGCGTGTAGTGCGCGGCGCCGAAGGCCAGCGCGTACCGTTTCGGCGTCGCCTCTCCCATTAGCCCGCCGCGAGCCCCTCGCCGATCGCCGCTCCGGACTCCCTGGCGGTCAGATGGCGCAGCAGGTCGTGGACCTTCCATCCGTTGTCGACAGGCACGTCCCGGAGCACGGAACGGCTGGCGCCGACGGCGGCGTCGGTAACCTGGCCCGCTGCGGTCGCGTGGCTGGTGGGGAGAGGGCTGGGGTGGCGAGGACTGAACAGGTCGGCCAGCTCCTTCACCGACGCAACCACATCGTGCCGGTCGGCGAGATTGCTCCAGCGCTCCAGGCCGCCCGGCCACTGCCCGCGCCCTGCGGCCGGAGCCGGGCGCAGCCGGTCGAAAACGAGCGAAGGCATGCCGAGCGGAGAGCCCATAGTCACCAAGGTGCGGACAGGCCACTCGGGGTGCGTGCACAGGGTTTCGTACGCGATGACGGAGCCGAGCGAGTGGCCGACGAGCACGGTCGTGTCGGGGCCGATGCGGGCACCGACGGCCTCGGCGGCACGGGCCCGCACAGCGTCCTCGGTGAAGTAGCGGCGCACCTGGCGCAGGACACCCAGCAGGAACCGCTCAGCCACCGGCCCGGGCAGGAACGGCGAACGCAACAGGGCGTTCATGGCGCGCTGGAGCGTGCGCGGGGTGGGGGCCTTCGTCGGGTCGGAATCCGCTTTCGTGGGGTCCGGTGCGGCAGCCGCTGCCCAGGCTTCGAGAAGGGCCTGCTCGTACGGGTCGGCAAGGTCGGCGGCGCTACGTGGCGCGGGTTGCGCGCCTTTGGTGCCGGGGGCGCGGAAGACATCTCCGTAGAAAGCTACGTCGACGTCGTCCGGCGCCGGGGCGGGGCCACCGATGTCCCCGGCGGCAACGGCAATCTCTACTCCGTCGGCGAGTGCGGCGCCGACGGGATCCCGCAAGGACCGTCGCCCCAGGTACTCCTGTCCGATTCCGTGCACCACCACGACACGCGCCATGCTGCCCCCTCGATCGTCTTCGGTCGATGACAGCATGATCCCCCAAGCACGTTGCGTGGAACGCCTTTTGAGACATTGCTGAGATCGTTCTGGCTCAGCCGGTCCTGCAGTTGCGGTGTCGGCCTACTGTCGGAACTGGCTCTACGGAGGATGGCTCCTGCTGCACGGGCATGTCGCCCGGCTCCCAACCAGATGACATGCCCGTGTCCTCACTGGGGCCTGGGATGCTTGCCGGTGCCGGCTCATACAGTCACTACGACGTTGCCGAGGTCGGCCTCGCCCTGGCCGGTCGAGCGGGTGCCCGGCCGGCCGACGTCCTCGGGGTGAGGGTCAGTCGGAACACGGTCCTGCGCCTGGTCGACGGTCTCCCCAAGCCTCAACCGCGGATCCCACGGGTAGTCGGCGTTGATGAGCACGCGATGCGCAAGGGGCGCGTTTACGGGACCGTGCTGGTCGACGGCGAGTCCCGCAGACCGGTGGACCTACTGCCGGATCGCGAGGCGGGCATGCTCGCGGCCTGGCTGACCCAGCATCCGGGATCGAGGTCGTCTGTCGCGACCATGCCCCGTTCTTCACCGAGAGCGCCAGCATCGGGGCGCCCACCGCCGTCCAGGTCGCCGACCGGTTTCAGTGCGCCATGAGGCGCCTTGCTGTATCCCTGACTCAGTCGGGAAGAATTCGGAAGGAGATACTTGGCTCTAATGGCTTACCTTCCGGAAACGGTGACGGGACCAGAGCATGCCAGGAAACCGACGGTCACTCTCAGGCAGTAGAGGTGACGCTCATGGGACCCGCGTGACACGGCGTTCACCCCGCAGACGGACATCTTGATCGCCGATTGGCGCCGCCCTACGTGGAACGCGATGCCGAGCCCCTGCTGCGGCAGGCCGTGCAGGAGAGCGGATTCGTGCTCATCGTCGGTGAGTCGACTGCTGGCAAGACCCGTCTGGCGTATGAGGTTGCGCGGTCCTGTTTCCCTCGGCATGCGCTCGTGCGCCCGATAGCCAGTTCGGCGCTCGCCCCTGCCATTAAGGCTACCCGGCGTCCAGTAGGGCCACCCCTACCAGCGTAATTCCCACCGCCGCGGCAAGCGCCTGCGTCGGCCGGCTCAAGGGGTCAGCTGCCTGGGCGGCGAGGCCGGCCGCTTTTGCGCGACACGCTGAGTGATGACATTGTCGCATTTGGTCACTATGAGGGCAGGTGACGGATCCCATCCTCTGCCCGGAGTTGTGGCAAATCCCGTGCACTGCCCGCCCGCTCCCGCGTGATCAGGGATGGGCTGTGGCGGGCCCGTGAACAACACCTACGCAGAGGCGGTAGCTGTCCCATGGCACAGGAAGCCAGGATCGACGTCGAACTGACGTGGAAGCAGGCCGAGGAGAAGTCCTCGGCGGACAAGGTGGCGGAGTTCGCCAAAAACCTGCCGCAAGGCCCTTGGTTCGGCACCCCGACGGGCGTGGCGCGCGACAGCGACCGGCAGCCGAAGCACACCTGGCCGCTTCGGTCCGCCCGACCGTACCGGCGGGAGGTGGCCCTCGGCGAGGCTGCGGTCTACCTCGCCGACGGTCACGACGAGCTGGAGCGGCCGTTCATCTTCGCGGACGGCTTCAACTACGGCCGCAGTGACCTGCCGGGGCTGTTCGCCCACTTCAACGCGCCCTACCCGGGCAGCAACGTGGGCTTCCTCGAGCAGCTGCTCACCGCGGGCATCGACGTTGTCCTGGTCGGCTTCGAGGAGCGCCACACGTACATCCAGGCCAACGCCGGGGTGGTGATCAGCGCCATCAACAGGGTCATCCAAGAGAGGCAGGGCGGTGAGCCACTGATCGTCGGCGGGGTCAGCATGGGCGGCATCATCACCCGCTACGCCCTCGCCGAGATGGAGAACCAGCACCAGGACCACGAGACCGCGACCTACCTCTCCTGGGACTCCCCACACAACGGCGCCTGGATCCCGCTGATCCTCCAGCAGATGGCCTACTTCTTCGAGTCGCTGCCGGCCAAGCCCGGCAAGGTCAAGGAGGCCGAGCTGATCAGGAGCCCCGCCGCGCAGCAGCTGCTGTACGCATGGGTCCCGGACGCGAAGTACGAAGGCCCCGTCGCCACCTCCAGCGAACTGCGCACGCAGTTCCTGGCCGAACTGAGCGACCTCGGCCAGTTCCCGCAACGGCCGCGCAAGCTCGGCGTGGCCAACGGCACCGGCAACGGCACCGGCCGCGACCTACCAGCCGGAACGGAGGTGTTCAAGCGGCAGGTGCCGCTGGTCGTCTACGCCCAGGCGAACTTCCAGCCCGACAGCGGAACGCGCAAGCCGATTGGTGAGATGCGGGCCATCGGCCAGGTCCGACGGGGCTTCACCTCGTACGTTCCCGGCCTTGACGGCACGCCCGGTGGCACCCTCGGCTCCTTCGGCAAGATCGCCGCGGCACTCGGGGCTGATATTCCGGAGAAGTGCAGGTTCAGTTGCTTCGTCCCCTCCGTGAGTGCGGTCGCGCTGGACTACGACCCGGCCAAGTGGGACGTCGACCCGTACGAGAAGGTCGAGGAAGCCGACGAGAAGAGCGCGCTCGACGAGTTCAAGTGCGACAGCGACAACACCGAGCACAGCCAGGTGACCAAGCCACTGGTCGACTGGATCATGGAGCGAATCGTCCACTGATACCAACGGCTTGGACAGTGCGGGACCCGCGCTGCGGCATTCCGGCCAGCGGACCAAAGCGCAGGGCTGCGTCGTTCTCGCGGCTGGGATTCCGGTGGAAGACCGCGGCAAGTCGCGGCTGGGACGTGGCCAAGCACGGTGTTCGATGATCGCTCCATCCATACCACGGAGACGCATCGGCACCGACTTGACCACGCCCCAGCCCCTCAGCAGCTCGCGCTAAGGGCTGTCCCGTAATCGAACCATGTTCGGCGTAGGGTCTGCGAGACGGCGCGGTCGTGGCCGTCTCGCAGACACAAGGAGGACCCCGTTGGATCAGAGCCCCATCTGCTGCTTCTGCTACCAAGGCATCGATCTCGATCAGGACGAGGCAGCGACCGAGGTCAGATTCGGCGCGATTGACCCGGCACGAGGCGGTGGCGTGCGGCAGAAGGCCTACACGCACTCAAGCTGTCTTCGCCAGCGAGTCCACCGGAGCATCGACCTCTGGTGGGAGTTCTGAGGCTGGGCGCATCCCGAGCCGCCGATCGCGGATGAAATGATCTTTCGGTGCCTCATGTGATTACAGCGTCGGAGCCGTCGTGGACAGGTCCGTTCACGGGGCTGAGCCCGCGCTCCTTCGGCAAGCTGATCACGATGCTGCGCCGGGAGGGGGCTGACGCGCCCCGTCCAGGGCGGCCGTGGTCGCTTCCGCTGGAGGACCGGGTTCTGCTGGTGGCCGCCTACTGGCGCACCAACCTGACGCTGCGGCAACTGGCCCCGCTGTTTGGCGTCTCGAAGTCCGCGGCCGACCGGATCATCGACCATACCGGCCCGATGCTCGCACTCAAGCAGCGGCAGCGATTCCGCAAGGACGCCGTGCTCACCGTCGACGGCACTCTGGTACCCACCCGCGACCACAGCATCGCCGATCAGTCCAGGAACTACCGCTACTCCACCAACCACCAGGTCGTCATCGACGCCGATACGCGCCTGGTCGTCGTGGTCGGTCGGCCCCTGCCGGGCAACCGCAACGACTGCAAGGCATGGTCCGAGTCCGGGGCGAAGGCCGCCGTCGGGCGGACGATGACGATCGCTGACGGCGGCTACCCAGGCACCGGCCTGCTCATCCCGCATAGACGCCCCGCCGGCGGAGAACTGTGCGACTGGAAGAAGGAGCAAAGCCGCTCCCACAAGAAGGTCCGGGCCCGCGTAGAGCATGTCTTCGCCCGAATGAAGAGCTGGAAGATCCTGCGCGACCGCCGCCTCAAGGGCGACGGCGTCCACCACGCCATGCTCGGCGTCGCCCGCCTGCACAACCTCCTCCAGGCCACGTAACACAGGCCACCCCGCCCCACGGCGCACTCCGCCACAGCCGAAGATCAATTACGGGACAACCTTTAGGCACGACTTCTTCGACCGCTTCGAGCCTCCGGCTCCCGGCAACTCGGTGGAACCTCACACCAAGCCGTCGCCCTCGCGTCGTTCCTGATGTAGAGGTGGCACTTTGATGACAACTCCTAGCCAGGGGTGGTCAGCTCAGTCTGGAGTGCACCGCGACTTCCTCCGGTTGCACCTCGTGGCCCTGCTCGCAGGCCAGCCGCAGGGCAACCGGTGCATCGCATCCGGCGTGGCGCAGGACCAGTGGTGGCCCGTCCGGGCGGGGCAGGTGACGGTCGCCCCACTGCATGAGCGCCAGGAGGGCCGGCTGGAGGTCCACTCCGGCCTGGCTCAGAACGTATTCCTTCCGACTGCGCTGGCCTGGCTCCTGGTACGTGCGCCGCTCAAGCAGGCCGGCCTTGAGCAGCTCGCGAAGCCGTGCCGCGGCGACAGCCTCGGTGATCCCGGCGCGCCGTACGAAGTCGTCGAACCGTGTGGTTCCGTAATGCGCTTCCCGCATGATCAGCATGGCCGATCGGGTACCGAGGATCCGCATCGTCCGGTCGATCGAGCAGTCGTCCGCCACCCATTGCCTGCGATCGGCCAGAGCTCCCACAAGGCGCATCGGCATACTCCTCATCTCCTACCCGCCTCCCCTCTGGCTATAGCTTCCCATAGCCAGATCAGGTGTAGACTTCTGGCTTTAGGAAACAAAAGTCAGGGTTTCCGGCGCCAGTCCCGCGCAGGTCGCAGACCGCCCTGGCACAACACTCCGGCCGTCCGCCCGGCGCGCTCCTGAACACGTGCGCCATTCCCCCGGCGCCACCACTTCGCCGCCGAGGCGGGCGTGATTCGCAAGGAGGTCGACGAGCATGGCGAAGAACGATGACCGACTCTTCCTGATCACCGGCGCAACGGGGAACACAGGGAAGACCACCGTGCAACTGCTCCTGGAACGAGGGCACCGTGTACGCGCCCTCGTGCACCGGGAGGACGACCGTTCGCGGCAGCTCGCTGCCACGGGCGCCGAAATCGCCGTGGGCGACCTGCTCGACTTCCATGGCGTGAGCACCGCCCTACGAGGAGTGAGCGGAGCCTACTTCTGCTACCCGATCGCCCCGGGCCTGCTCGACGCCACGGTCACGTTCGCGCAGGCGGCCACCGAGGCCGGCGTCCGATCGGTCGTCAACATGTCGCAGATCTCTGCCCGCCGGGAAGCCGTCAGCAACCAAGCGCGCCAGCACTGGCTCGGCGAGCGCCTGCTCGACCGCACGACGCTACTCACCGCGCACCTGCGGCCGACGTTCTTCGCCGAATGGATCGGCTGGTGGTGGGGTCGCCAGGGAGACGAGGGCGTACTCCGCCTTCCGTTCGGAAACGGCCGTCACGCTCCCGTCGCCGCGGTTGATCAGGCGTACGTGATCGCCGCAATCCTCGAGAAGCCCGAGCCGCACGATCGCCAGACCTATCCCCTGCACGGCCCGGTCGAGATGGACCACTACGGAATCGCCAAGGCGGTCTCGCGCGCACTCGACATCCCCGTCACGTACGAACCCGTCAGCGTCGAGGAGTTCGCGGACGGGCTGGCTTCCCTGAGGAGGGAGTCCCACCTGATCCAGCACCTGAGCAATGTCGCCATCGACTACCAGAACGGCATCTTCCAGGGCACGAACAACCTCATCGAGGTCATCGGCAATCGCTCTCCCATGACCGTGGAGGAGTTCGTCATCGACAGGAGGCACGACTTCGATCACAACGGTTCGAACTTCGTGCCCCCGAAATCAAGCTGACCGCCAAAGGGCCCTGAACAGCCAAGTTGGACCTGCCGATCCAATAGTCGCTCGGTACTGTCCAGGCATGACAAGAAAGGCCCGGGTGCCGGATCCGCGCGGGTGCTCCATTGACGCCGTCATGCAGGTCCTGGGCACTCCTGCCCCTCCGGGAGACCACCCTCGGCGTGCGATCTTGGACGTCCTCGCCGATGGAGTGAAGTCCCCAGCGCCCCTCGCCGCGATGCGGCAGGCAGCCGGGACTGACATGAACGAGTTGCTCGCCAAGGCCCTTGAGGCCCACAGCGGGCGCTGTCAAGTTGTTGAGTATGTCGGTGCCTGACGGCGCGTTGGGGCATGGTGGGCTTGCGGTCCGGGCCTGTGGTCAGGCTGTGGTGGGCCAGCTGGCAGCTTGGGTGATCTGGTCCCAGATCGCGAAGCGGACGGTCATCTCGGCTCGGTGGTCGGAGGCTGCCATAAGGTGGCGGTGAGGGCGGAAGTGGGGCGAGATGCCGTTGAATGCGGACAGGAACCGCTGGACCCCGCCTACGGAACGGAATCCCTTCATGGCGCGTTCGCACTGCCGGGTGGGCTGATGGGAGTTCTCGGCCCGGTTGTTCAGGCCCTTGTGGGAGCGGTGTTCCACCGAGGGCATGACCTCGCGGTGCGCCGCGCTGTAAGAGCGGAGCTTGTCGGTGACGACCACCCTCGGCACTGTACGGGTCTTCTTTATCAGGCGGCGGAAGAAGCGTCTTGCCGCGGTCTTGTCCCGCCGATTCCGGACGAGGATGTCGAGGACGTTGCCGTCCTGGTCGACGGCCCGCCACAGATACTTCAGCTCGCCGTTGACCTTGATGAAGACCTCGTCCAGGTGCCACTTGTCCCCGGGCCGTGGCCAACGGCGGCGCAGTCCGTCGGCATATGCCTGTCCGAACTTCAGACACCAGCGGCGGACCGTGTCGTAGGAGACGATGATGCCGCGCTGCAGCATCAACTCCTCCACCTCACGGAATGACAACGGGAAGCGGAAGTACAGCCACACGCAGTGGGAGATCACCTCGACCGGGTACCGGTGCCCCTTGTACGACGGCGGCGTACTGCCCACGGACAACCCCCTCCACCGTCATCAACCCGAAGATCATCCCACCCGTCGGCCAACGTGACAGTGCCCTTCGGCAACTTGCGGCACCACGGCGGCAGGATCTTCGAGGAGAATCGCTGCCGCTCGCCCGTGGCCTCGTCCACGCGGCGGTCGTTCACGCGTGGCGCGGTGACCTCGACGGGCCCGGCCGCAGTCACCACGGTGCGGGGCCGATGGTGGCCGTTGCGGACCACCAGGCGTCGGCCGCTGTCGTCAGTCTCAGCCGCCAACTCGGCTATGTACTGGTTGACTTCCGCCTCCAGCGCGGCGGCGAGCATCCGGCGGGCGCCTTCGCGGACGATCTCGTCGAACAGGGAGCCGAGGGGGTGGAGCCGTCGTCGGTGACTACGCTGAGCACGGGCGTGCCTTCCCGACCCGCGCCGCGAACGCGGGCCTACTCGGTGACCATCACAGGATCATTCGGGAAGGTACGCCCTCTGCGTGCCTTCCCGGGCCGATCCACAGGTCCTGAGCATTGCTCCGGAACGGCCGAGGGCACGGCTTGGAGCAACGGCGTGACAGGGGTTCGGTCATCACAGCAGCTCAAACGAGCCTGCCTGCATCACCGCACTCCCCCGAGCGCCCAAACCCACCCCGAAGCCGGCAGAAGCAGTCCCCCGGGGCGCGGGCTCTCGATCACTTACACCGGCGGCTCGGTGAAGCTGCGCAGCATTCGCTCCATGTGAGCAACGCAGTCCCCGCCAACAAACAGGGTGAGAAACGCAGGCCAACGGCTCCATGGACGAGCTGATCTACGGCCACCTGAAGCCGTCTGCAGCATGTCCTACGAGGCGATGCGCTCACCAAAGTGAGCAAGGCCCAGCTCAGAGAACTCTGCCCTGCTCACCTTCAAGCGAGCCGCAACAGCAAACCCAGGCAGCGCACCGCTACCTGCGCTGGCGCACCACCAACGCCCGCCACCCCGACGTACTCGCCGCCCAACGCAAGGAACGTGCCCGCATCCGCAGCGAAAAGGGCATCGGCTGGGGCGGACGCCCCCTCAGCACCGCAGCCTGACCAACTGCGAACCGCAGCCCCCGAGCGCCGAAGGGGGCAAGTTCACGAGAAGGACAGCGACAGAAGGATGACTCAGGAGGCGGACGGCTCGATCTCCCCCGCAAAGACGATGACCTGGTCGATGAGGCTCCGTCGCAGATGGACGACGTCCGTTCCCGCCAGGCGGGGGCCTCCACCCGGTGTGGTGAAGACCCACTGGTACCGGGCCCACTCGTCAGGCATGTCCACCGCTGAGCAGCGCACCATCGTGCCGGTCCCCGCCGGGTGGCGCCGGATGTCCAGCACGAACCGCTCGACCGCCGCGATTCCTTCGCTGCGGCCCAACGGCCCCCAGAAGACCACGTCTGAGGTCAGGGCCTGGGAGAGCAGGGCAGTCACATAGCTGTCGTCCGAGGCGTTGAACGCGGAGATGAACGTGTCGATCGCGGAGCGTGCGGTCTCTTCCTGCATGCCCCAGTAATACCAGCCGTTTCGCGCGCGCTCGTCCCCCGGGCCGCCTTCCGATCACGGTGAACCATCCCGGTCACAGCACTAGCGGTGGTTTGTTGACTGCGGGTCTGGGCTGTAGTAGGCCGGTAGCAGAGGAACGTTGCCTCGCCGCCTGGGGGCTTGTGATGACCCGTCGTCTGCCGTGTCCGCCCGCCCCGGGCCCGCTGGAAGCCTACGCCGCACGCTTCGATGACCTGTTCTCCACACTGGCACAGCGCCGTGGGTTCCGCGAGTACCTGACTGGGCTGCTGCTGCCGCGGAACCGCAACAAGACGCTGACCTGCCTGGCCGGCACCGAACCCGTCGTCGGGGCCCAGCATCCCCCGGTGCAGCGGCTGCAGTTCTTCTTGTCCGAACCGACCTGGGACCACGAGCGGGTCAACGCCCGCAGGGTGGAACTCCTGCTGGCCGATCCCGCGACCGCGCCGCACCCGGGCGGGGTGCTGGTGATCGACGATTCCGGGGATCGTAAGGACGGGAAGGCGACCGCGCACATCGGACGGCAGTGGCTGGGCCGGCTGGGCAAGACCGACAACGGCATCGTCACCGTGACCCCCTGCTGGGCCGATGAGAACCTCTACTACCCGTTGCATGCCGTGCCCTACAGCCCCGCCCATCACTTACCCAAGGGCAAGAGCGACCCCGGCTTCCGCACCAGGCTGCAGATCGCCGCGGAGCTGGCCCGCACCGCGAAGGCTGCCGGGGTGGTCTTCCGGGCCGTGGCCGCCGACTGCGCCTACGGCGACCAGGACGGCTTCCGCAGACAACTCGCCTCGGCAGGGCTGCCGTTCGTCATGGCTCTCAAACCGAGCCACGGCACCTGGGCCTACGGCAAGGACGCCTACACTCCCGTCGATGCCGCCCGCGCCTTGACCTGGACGGGCCCCGAGCATCCGGGTGACTGGACCGCCGTCGAGCGAACCTTCCGTGACGGGCACACCGAGACCTGGTGGGCCGCCGACGCCCGCCTCGGCTGGTGGGGACCCGACGGGAACGTCCGCCTGGTCGTGGCCACCACCGACCCGGCCACGCTGCCCGCGCAAGCCACCTGGTACCTGGCCACCGACCTGCCCCGCCCCGGCGGTCCCCGCGAGGCCGACAACCCCGAACCGGCCGCCGGCCTGCACGAAGTCGTCCGGATCTACGGCATCCGACACTGGATCGAGCAGAGCTACAAACAGGTCAAGGGCGAACTCGGGTGGGCCGACTTCCAAGTCCGTTCCGATACCGCCATCCGCCGCCACCAGACCCTGGTCACCTGCGCGTTCTCGTTCTGCTGGGACACCTGGTTCACTCAGCCTCCGGACCCGGATCCCGTCGTCGTCCCAGCGGCCCCGCCGGCCGAACCGGCTGAGAGGGGCCCAAGCAAACCCCACCAGCCCCAACCAGCAAGCTGGCCACAGGCGATTCGCGCCGTCCGGGCCTGGCTCGACCCCTGGACCACCCTCCAACGCTGCTGGCGAGCCTGGAGCAACGCACCCCCGCCACCCGAACTCCAAGCCCTGATCAACGCCGTCGGAGCAGGCCACCCACTTGATCTCTACTCCCCGGTCTAACAAAGCACCGCTAGGGACCTGGCCCCGCAGAGTCAGACCCTTATTGACCTGCATGTTTGCCAGATCAGCGATGTGGTGGTACATGAGCGAAACATCTAACACACCTGCGAAAACGTTGCTCGGTTTGTCGCGATCCAGTATGGATCCAGCAACCGTACGGGCCAGCGAAGGGACCTCGGTGGCCGAGACCGCGCGAAACCTCGCGCCCGAACTCAAGGCCACCGGAGCCGCGTTCAAAGCCTCCGAGCGGAACCGGGGGCTCTACGGGAGCTTACCTTCCGGCCGCCTTCGATGTTCGCCACCACTCCCTGACGTGGCGGCGCCAGCGCGGTGCCCTGGTGCCGAGTTCCCCTTCCCGGTGAGCTAACGTAGCCTGCAGTCTAACTGCAAGTAGACGCCTGTGGATGCATCGCGGGATGACGAGAAGGAAGGTGCGGCGTGCTGCCGGAACTCGACATTGCCCGGGGGGTGCCTCTATGTCCTTCGTCAAGTTCGCGCTGCCGGTTTTGAGGGTTTTCATCCTGGTCATGCGGCGAGGGTGACGGTGGGGGTTCGGGA
>NZ_JBIURS010000041.1:0-41685 GCF_044740965.1 Streptomyces sp. NPDC088252
GCACTGTACTTCGAGGGCCGTGCCACGTAGATCTACACCTTCCAGGATCAGCAAGATCCATTGTCAGGCGTGTCCACACCACAGGGGTCACCTCACCCCGTGGCCCGCCCGCTCGCTGATGCACCTCGCGCCGTGGCGGCCCGGTGCCGTGCTGGGCCGGCGGACGGGTGAGCTGCCATGGGCGACAGCGGCGCACATCGCACGCGCTGCTCGACCGTGCCGGAGCACCGTCGAGCAGCCAGGCAAACCTCGCGGCGGGCAAGATCATCGCATCGAGCTAATGTCAACGGCTTCTCAGGGCCGATTGGGTGCACCGGCCTTTACTGTTTCCCGGGATCTGGACGGATTCCCAGATGTTTGCCCCTACTTTTCCTCTTTCCCGGTGACGCGCACGCATGCCGACCACAGCCCTGACGAAGGAGAGCCCGCCCGATGTCTGTTGACACCAGCCCGGAAGCACCGCTGGAGCCGCCGCAGCGGTCCAGCCTGAGCACGACGGCTGCCCGCAACCTCGCCACCACGACCAAGTCCGCCCCGCAGATGCAGGAGATCACCTCTCGCTGGCTGCTGCGGACGCTCCCCTGGGTGGAGGCCAAGGGTGGCGCCTACCGGGTGAACCGACGGCTGAGCTACACCGTCGGCGACGGCCGCGTGGAGTTCGTTCAGGACGGTGCCGACGTCCGGGTGATCCCCCGCGAGCTCGGCGAACTGGCCCTGCTGCGCGGCTTCGAGGACGTGGAGGTGCTGACGGCGATCGCCGGCCGGTGCGTCCAGCGCGACTTCCGTGCCGGCGAAACGCTGGTCGAGCGCGGTACGCCCGCCGAACAGATCCACCTGATCGCCCACGGCCGCATCAGCCAGACCTCCGTCGGCAAGTACGGTGACGAGGTCGCCGTCGCCGTACTCGCCGACGGCGACCGGTTCGGTGAGAACGCCCTGCTGGACGCGGACGCCCGGTGGGACTACACGGCCACCGCCGATACCGCCGGCACCCTGCTCACCCTGTCCCGCGGCGACTTCGCCGCCGTGCTGTCCACAGCGGCGAGCCTCCAGGCCCACATCCAGCAGTTCAGCTCACTGCCCCTCCAGCGGCAGAACCGTCATGGCGAGGCCGAGATCGCCATGTCGGCCGACCACACCGGCGAGCCCGAACTGCCCAGCGCGTTCGTCGACTACGAACTGAAGCCGCGCGAGTACGAACTCTCCGTCGCGCAGACCATTCTGCGGGTCCATACGAGGGTCGCCGACCTCTACAACGGGCCGATGAACCAGACCGAGGAACAACTCCGGCTCACCATCGAGGCGTTGCGCGAGCGCCAGGAGCACGAGCTGATCAACAACCGGGAGTTCGGTCTGCTCCACAACGCCGACTTCAAACAGCGCATCCAGACCCACTCCGGCCCGCCCACGCCGGACGACCTCGACGAGCTGCTCTGCCGCCGTCGCGGTTCCAAGCTCTTCCTCGCCCATCCCAGGACGATCGCGGCGATCGGGCGTGAGTTCAACTCCCGCGGGCTCTACCCGGACCACGTCGACCTCGGCGGGCAGCAGGTCCCGGCCTGGCGCGGGGTGCCGATCCTGCCCTGCAACAAGATCCCCATCACCAAGGAGAACACCAGCTCGATCCTTGTCATGCGTACCGGCGAGGACAACCAGGGCGTCATCGGTCTGCACCAGACCGGTCTGCCCGAGGAGTACGAACCGGGCCTGTCGGTGCGCTTCATGGGCATCGACGAACGGTCGATCATCTCCTACCTCGTCACCACCTACTACTCCGCCGCCGTCCTCGTGCCGGACGCGCTCGGCGTGTTGGAGAACGTGCAGATCGCCCGCAGGCACGACTAGACGATCCGCCCTGCCCGGCGGCTACGACCGTCCGGACCGTCCGGACCGGCCGAGCATGCCTGGATCCGGGGCAGCTGCCCATCCCACCAAGGAGCCATGGATGCACGCCCCTGAGCCTTCCCCCGCGCAGTCGAGTCTTCCTGCGTCCGCTTCCCGCTTCGGGACGTACGTTCTCGCCAACGCCGCCCGTGCCTGCGACATCGGGGCCGCTACCGGCGGCCGACCCGTTCTGCCTTCCCTGTCGACTCCGCCCGCTGCGGATGTCCCTGCCGCCGAGGTACGGACACCGAGCCCCGACCTGGAACGGATCCTTCGTGGTCCCAGCGGCCTGGGTACGGCGAGTCTGCACCTGGCCCGTCGCGCGGAGCCGTCGCCGGAGCCACCGACGGCTCCGGTGGAGGGCAACCCGATCCCGGGCCTCTATCACCACCTGGTGCCGGAGCCCCACCCCGGACGAGTGGAGGAGGTCAGCCGCAGGATCAAGGCCTGGGCGCTGGACGAGGTCGACCTGTACCCCGAGGACTGGGAGGGCCAGTTCGACGGTTTCTCCGTGGGGCGGTACATGGCCGCCTGCCATCCGGACGCTCCCACCGTCGACCATCTGATGCTCGCCACGCGCCTGATGGTCGCCGAGAACGCGGTGGACGACTGCTACTGCGAGGACCACGGAGGCTCCCCCGTCGGCCTCGGCGAACGCCTCCTGCTGGCTCACACCGCCCTCGACCCCCTGCACACGACGAAGGAGTACCAGCCACAGTGGGCAGAGTCGCTCCATTCGGACGCGCCTCGACGCGCCTACCGCTCCGCCATGGAGTACTTCCTCCAGCAGGCCAGTCCCTCCCAGGCCGACCGGTTCCGGCACGACATGGCCCGTCTGCACATGGGGTACCTCGCCGAGGCCGCATGGGCCCAGGCGGACCACGTCCCCGAGGCGTGGGAGTACCTGGCGATGCGCCAGTTCAACAACTTCCGCCCCTGCCCGACCATCACCGACACCGTCGGCGGCTACGAACTGCCGGCCGACCTGCACGCTCAACCCGCCATGCAGCGGGTCATCGCGCTCGCGGGCAACGCCACCACCATCGTGAACGACCTCTACTCGTACACCAAGGAGCTCGCCTCCCCCGGCCGGCACCTGAACCTGCCCGTGGTGATCGCCGAACGTGAGGGCGTCTCCGACCGTGAGGCCTACCTGAAGGCGGTCGAGGTCCACAACGACCTCATGCACGACTTCGAGGCCGAGGCAGCAGTCCTGGCCGCCGCCTGCCCCGTCCCGAGCGTGCAGCGCTTCCTCCGGGGCGTGGCCGTCTGGGTCGACGGCAACCACTACTGGCACCAGACCAATACCTATCGCTACAGCCTGCCCGATTTCTGGTAAGAAGAATGGACTTATCTGTGACCAGCAACGAGCTCGCCACCGCCGCCACCCCCACCACCCCCGTGTTCATCCCCTCCCCGGCGACGCCGTACCAGGGGGACATCGCGCGCTACTGGGACGGCGAGGCCAGGCCCGTGAACCTCCGTCTCGGCGACGTCGACGGCCTCTATCACCACCACTACGGCATCGGCGACGTCGATCACGCCGCCCTCGGCGACGCCGACGACAGCGAACACGAGAAGAAGCTGATCACCGAGCTCCACCGCCTGGAGTCCGCGCAGGCCGAGCTCCTCCTCGACCACCTCGGCCCGATTGAGCGCGACGACCTGGTCGTGGACGCCGGCTGCGGCCGCGGCGGCTCGATGGTCATGGCCCACCAGCGCTTCGGGTGCAGGGCCGAGGGCGTCACACTGTCGGCCAAGCAGGCCGACTTCGCCAACCGGCGCGCCCGCGAACTCGGTATCGAGGACCACGTCCACGCCCGCGTCTGCAACATGCTCGGCATGCCCTTCGAGACCGGGCAGGCCGCGGCCTCGTGGAACAACGAGTCGAGCATGTACGTCGACCTGCACGACCTCTTTGCCGAGCACTCCCGCATCCTCGCGGTCGGCGGCCGCTACGTGACCATCACCGGCTGCTGGAATCCGCGTTACGGTCAGCCCTCGAAGTGGGTCTCGCAGATCAACGCCCACTTCGAGTGCAACATCCACTCCCGCCGGGAGTACCTGCGTGCCATGGCGGACAATCGCCTCGTACCGCAGGCCGTCATCGACCTCACGCCCGCAACCCTGCCCTACTGGGAGCTGCGGGCCACGTCCTCGCTGGTGACAGGCATTGAAGAAGCGTTCATCAACTCCTACAAGGACGAGTCCTTCCAGTACCTCCTGATCGCAGCCGACCGCATCTGACCGCCTGCCGACTGAGGGAGTCGCGTCCGTCACCGACGGACGCAGTTGGTCAATACGGTCTCTGACGTGGCATCGGCTCTCTAGACCCGGTGGTGGTCTTGAGGGCCGACGCTGTCGTACGGGGAGGGTGTCGATGCCATGCGTCTCGACACGTCCGGCTCCTTCGACGACCGACCCGATGGCGGACGCAGCGGTGCGGAGCGGAAACCGCGGAGGCCATGAAGCCTTCTGGGCGCCGGCGCACCCCCTCGCTTGATTATTGGTCGCACACTCAATAGCATGGGCGCCATGTCGTCAAACATCCAGCGGAAGCGTGTTCGAAAGTCGCCGGCGGACCGACGCATGGAGATCGTCGACGCGGCTGCCGCCATTGCTCTGGCCGAAGGCCTGGAGGGCATCACGCTGCGCCGGATCGGCGAGCAACTCGGCGTTCGTCCAGGCCTCATCAGCCACTACTTCCCCGCGGTGGAGGATCTCGTGGCCGAGGCGTTCGGCACCGCGGCGGGGACCGAACTGGACACTCTCCTACCGATGGACCGGGCGGCGGGAACGCCCACCGAACACCTCGCACGCTTCTTCTCACTCGCGACGGGCACCGCATACGACGACATCAGCCGGCTCTGGATCAACGCCCGGCACCTCAGTCGCTACCGCCCCGTCCTGCGCGACAGGGTCGGCCACCAGGAGGCCATGTGGCGTGGCCGCCTGGAGAGTCTCATCCGTGAGGGCGTCGACCGCGGAGAGTTCCGCACCGACGACCCGCATGTGACGACCATTCAGATCCTTGTGGTCATCGACGGTCTCGGCGCGCACGCCAATATTCACACCGGCGACCGGCCCGACGCGGTGACGAGGATGGCCGTGACCACGGCCGAACGCGAACTCGGCCTGGAGAGCGGCACGCTCCTGGACCACACGGGCGCGCTCGGGACCAAGGGAGGTCAGCTGTCCGGGACCGACCCGGCCGACGTCGATGCCGCTCCCGGGGACTGAGCCGGTACGGTCCGCGGCCCGCCGTGGGCCGTAGCCGTCGCTGCGACGCAAGGTGTCCACCGATCCGTCCAAGCCCTCGAACGCGACATCCGCGCCCGACCCTCCGACCCGGACGACAAGGGGTTTCCGTCCGGTGCGGCATCCCTCCGGCGGGGCGGCTTGTCAGCGGAGGCTCATAGGGTCCTGCCATGAGCGACTCGATGCCGGTACGACGCCGAGCCGGTCGAGGAAGCCGTGGTTGCCTTCGCTCGCGGTGCCGATCACGGTGAGGCCGCGGGCCTGGGCGAGTTGCGCGGCGATGGTGCCGACGCCTCCGGCGGCACCATCGATCAACAAGGTCATGCCTTCGGCGGCTTCGAGTGCGTCCAGTACACGTGCGGCTGTGTCGATATTGCCCGCGGCGCCACCCGCTTCCTCGAAAGACCATGACTGAGGCTTGGACGCCCACGCCTCCAGCACGGCGTACTGGGCCGCGGCGCCTCCCTGATCCACGAAGGGGACGAGGCCGAAGACCGTGTCTCCCACGGTGGTGCCGGTCACCCCTTCTCCCACCTCGTCGACGATTCCCGCGGCATCCATGCCGGGTACATGGGGGAAGTCCACGGTGGCGATGTCCCGCAGCATCCCTGAGCGCAGGTACCAGTCAGCAGGGGTGACGCCGGTGGCACGCACCGCGATGCGGACCTGACCTGGCCCGGCGTGCGGCTCTTCGACCTCCTCGACGCAAAGGACCTCGGACCCGCCATAGCGGTGGTACTGCACAGCAAACACGGACAACCTCCGTACACATGGCACGTCGTTCAGCACGAGAACTCGCAGCCGCTCACCTCTGCGGCAGAGAGCTGACCGCGGGGCACCGCGGCACCAGGTCACGCTAACCCGCTAAACGGTCGACCCCTTCCGTTTGTGATTGAGTGGGAGACATGCCTGCCCAACTGTCTCGGAACCCGTCCCCCTCCGCCTCCGGCCCCCCGGGGCAGAGAGCCGACGCCCGGCACAACCGCGCCCGGCTCCTCCAGGCCGCCCGCGAGGCGTACGCCCTCAACGGCACCGACGTATCTTCCAGCGCAATCGCCCGCAGAGCGGGCGTGGGTGCCGCCACCCTCTACCGGCACTTCCCGACACGCGGCTCGCTGATCGCCGCTGCGTTCTCCGAACAACTCAGCCAGTGCGTCGCGGCCCTCGACGAGGCCCTTCAGGACGACGATCCCTGGCACGGACTTCGCAACGTCCTCACCAAGGTGTGCACGATGCAGGCCCAGGACCGCGGGTTCAGTGCCGCGTTCCTCTCCCAATTTCCCGACGCGCCCGACGTCCATCGTGAGCGTGCCCGCGCCGAGGCATGCCTCGCCCAGCTGGTACAGCGTGCGAAGGACACCGGACAGCTGCGCAAGGACTTCGACCCCAGCGACATCACCCTCCTGCTCCTGGCCAACAACGGCGTCGTGCGAGAGTCCCCGGCGGCCTCCATGGCCGCATCCCGCCGCCTGCTCGCCTACTTCCTCCAGTCCTGCCTGCCGACGGACGGCACACCCCTGCCCCAGCCCGCGCCACTCCGCCTTGACGACCTCTACAAGCCACCGCATCGAACGGGGTGACCGCCGGCGTCCGCCCGGGGGCACGCGCCCCTGACGTGGATGTTCCTCAGCCCCCACCACCGCGCTGCCGTCATATCTGCTCGACATTTCGGAGCCTCGTGATCACCAACCGCCTCCGAGGACCGTCGACAAACGCTGTTCCTGGAAATCAACGAAGCCAGCGTGCAGGAGCAACTGCGCGAACTGCTGGTGGACGAGGTGTCCGGCAACGAGGAGGATGAGGACGAGGAACAGCTGGACCGGACGCGTCTCTTCGCCCGGCTGCGTGAGGGAGCTCCGGTCCTTCGCGGGAGCGACACGACAGCCGGCTGACCCACGTCGTCACCACGCGGGACGGCCCGGCGACGAAGCACCCAACACCGCGTCCGAGGAATCCCGCCCCGCACGCGACACCCGGCACACGCCCCGCCCTGCGGGCGAACGGCGGCATGTGTCGGACATGGATTCAGCAACGCACCACCGACGTCCCCAGCGACTTGACAATCCATGAGGAGCTTCGGAGTCAAGTCAGGAACGCAGCACTGCCAGGACCCGGCCGCGGAGCAGCTCGTACTCCTCACGGAGCCGCACGATCTGCGCCGGCCGTTCGATCGCGTCGCCGCCGACGATCACCTCGTCGGGGCCGAACTGCTCGCGCGTGAGGTCGACTTCTATCCCCATGCCCAGACGGTTCCACCAGTGGTAGTCCACTCGCTCACCGTTGACATGGACCTCGCCACGGATCAGCACCCCGCCCAACAGATCGTGCACCACCAGGGCAGTGACACCGCACTGGTCGCGCGCCGGGTTGTCCACTGTCCAGTGCGGTCGGTGCTCCGGCGTCGTGGTGTCCGCGCCCCAGGCATCGCGAATGGCCTGCTCGAGATTGTTCAGGTTGCTCGGTGTCATGCCGCTCAGCCTCGCAGACGCTTCTGACAGTCACCCTCGACGCATCGTGTCCGCCGAGCCGGGCCGTCGTTGCCCGGGGTCGGTGACCGCCCCATGGTCGCGGCATTCCGTGACGTGAGGAGGGAGGCCCGGGAGAAGTCGGTGCACGGGGAGCGGCTGACGGCCGTGCCGGAGGACCGGATCGACGCGCTGCGGGCAGTCGTCGTCCGGTCTTCCGCGCTGGACCGGACAGGTCGCGATACGCGGCCGGTCGTTCACCGGGTATCTCGCGGCTGCCGCCGTGGCACCTCATCGGGAGTGCTCCAAGCAGCAACGGCCGGCGGCGCACCGACCGGCCGACGGCTCCACGACACCCATTGGGAGGAACGGTTCCTCGGCCACCCGGAGGCAATTCCGGAGAACCACGAGCTCCGGGGCAGGCCATCCGGTCACCCGGGAGGAGACGGCGAACAATCTGTTGCCGCTGGAGAGGGACTTCCTCAAGAAGTCCCTCGGACTGGAATTCGGTGAAGCCGACGCGCGCACCCCGGTCGGGTACAGAAGGCGCGAAAACCGCAATCATGAACAAATAAGTCATGAGTGCCGAAGTCGGGAACTCCGGCATCGTGCAGATCGACGTCATGAACATCACGGAAGGAAAGCCGGCATGAGCGCTTCGCAGGACCAGGAGATCCGTCCCGGGCGTAGGGCCGTGGTCGCAGCAGCCGGGGCCGCCTCGGTGGCTGCCGTACTCACCGCGTGCGGCAGCCAGAAGGATTCCGGCGGTGCGGGTACGGCCAAGAAGGCCGACGACGGAACGGACGGCGCCGGCGCACTGGCGAGGACCGCCGACATCCCGGAAGGCGGCGGGAAGATCTTCGCCGACCGGGGCGTCGTGGTGACGCAGCCCGAGACCGGCGAGTTCAAGGCGTTCTCGTCGAAGTGCACCCATCAGGGCTGTGCGGTGTCCAGCGTGTCGGACGGCACCATCAACTGCCCTTGTCACGACAGCAAGTTCGACATTTCGACGGGCGACGTGGCAGCGGGTCCGGCGAGTCGGCCCCTGCCCGCCAAATCGATCACGGTGAAGGACGGCTCGATCACGCTCGCCCCCTAGTCCTCCCCCGGCTCCGCCAGCAGCCGAGCACCTCATCGGTGGTCGTGACGGTGGCGACGAGGGACAGGGTGTTGCGGATCATCGCGGGCGTGTAGTCGGCCGGCACTCCCGCGATGGCATCGGACGGCACCACCGCCGTGTATCCGAGGTTCACCGCGTCGAACACGGCGTTGGGGACGGCGACATTGGCCGAGACTCCGGTGACGACGAGCGTCCGGCAGCCGAGGTTGCGCAGCAGCGCGTCCACGTCCGTTCCGGCGATGGGCGAGAGGCCGTGCAGCCTGCGTACGACGAGGTCCTCGTCCGCCACCTCGATGGGCTCGGCGATCCGTACGGCCGCGGTACCCGAGTGCTGCTGTACGGGCAACCGTCCGGCAGCCCGGAAGAGTCGGGCGTTGTGGTTGGCGCCGCGCCCGTCGGGGCGGCGTTCGGCCACCGCGTGCAGTACCTGGACCCCGGCCTCGTGGGCGGCCGCGACCAGCCGGGCGACACGGTGGAGCGCCCCGGAGGACCTGGCCTCGGCGGCAAGTTCCGGCAGCGCGCTCTCGGCTCCCACCACACCTTCCTGGCATTCGACCGTCAACAGCACGGTGGTGGCCGGATCGAGCTGCTCGGCGAGTTGTTCCTTCGACGGCACGGCGGCCCCTTTCGACGGCGGATCGGGCGCGCGAGGCTAATCGCCATTGCGTGGCGGCGGAAGAGGCCCCATGATTTCTGACACATAGTCAGCTATCGGGAGGGGCGCCCCATGGCCGCCATTCAGCGACGGGGCCGTCGGATCATGATGACGGACACCGAACGCGACACCTATCTCGCCGAGCAACGCACCTGCCGCGTCGCCACCGTGTCCACCGACGGCCGTCCGCACGTCGGTGCCCTGTGGTTCACCTGGGACGGCTCCTCGCTCTGGCTGTACTCGATCACCCGCAGCCTGCGCTGGTCCCAGCTACGAGAGGACCCGAGGGTCGCGGTGGTCGTGGACGACGGGGTGGAGTACACGGATCTGCGCGGCGTCGAACTCTCCGGCCGGGCCGTCAGCGTCGGCGAAGCTCCCCGCATCGGCGGTTCGTGCTCCGAACTCGACTTGCCGGAAAGGCTGTTCGCGGCGAAGTACTTCGGGATGGACACCATGCCGCACGACGGCCGGCACGCCTGGCTCCGACTCACTCCGGAGGCCATCACGTCCTGGGACTTCCGCAAGCTGCCAGGACCGTCCGCGGCCTGAGCAGCCCCCTCCCGGCCTACGCCAAGGGCGCGTCCATCTCCCGACCGACCGCCCGCAGCGCCGCCACCGCCGCCCTGATGGACGGGCGTCGATCCGCGCCGGTACGCCACACGGCGTGGACATGCCGTCGCATCTTCTGCCGCACAGGGACGAGCCGCACCCCGTCGGGCACCGGTCCGCGCCCCAGCCGGGGCGCCACGCAAACGCCCAGCCCGGCGGCGATCAGGGCGAGTTGGGTGTGGTGCTCGCCCGCCAGATGCGCGATGCGCGGTTCGATGCCCTTGGAACGCAGGGTGAACATCAGCCAGTCGTAGCAGAACTCCCCTTCGGGCCAGGACACCCAGTCGTCTTCGGCGAATTCCTCCAGGTCCACCTCCGCCCGGTCCGCGAGCCGGTGGCCGGCCGGCATCGCGATGTCCGGTGCGTCGTCCAGGAGTTCGGCCACGGCCAGGCCGCCGGGGACGGGCAGCCGCTTGTTGCTCCAGTCCAGCACCACCGCCAGGTCGATGTCGCCCCTGACGACTGCACGGATTCCGTCCTCGGGTTCCAGTTCCCGTGTGAACACGCGCAGTTCCGGGTGGTCGGCGTGCAGTGCGGCGAGCGCCGCGGGGAAGAGCCCGCGCGCCGCGGTCGGAAAGGCGGAGAGCCGGATCTCGCCCACCACCTCGCCGCGCTGCGCCTCGATGTCGGCCTGGGCGAGCTCGACCTGGGACAGGATCCGGGCGGCATGGTCGGCGAGCAGGCGGCCGGCGTCAGTGAGCCGGACCCCGCGACCGTTCTTGGCGAGAAGCTGCTGACCCACCTCCCGCTCCAGCTTCGACATCTGCTGGGAGACCGCCGAAGTGGTGACATGCAGCCCCTCGGCGGCTCCGCTGACCGAACCGTGCCGGGCGAGGGCGTCCAGGGTGCGCAGGCGCTCCAGATTCAACATGTAAGCAATGCTACGCGGATCGCCATACAAAATCTCACTTGTCCTACTTGATTCTCTTGGTCATCGTGGACTCCATGAGCGCGCCCGCGACATCGAGAAACACCCCATCGACAACCACTCCTCCCGCCGAGCCCCCGGCTACCGCCCGGCCGGGCGGGGCGACCACTCCGCATGCGCCCCCCGACCCGGTGTCCGCCGCGCGCCCGAGGCTGGACTGGCGGATCCGATTCGGGGCCCTCTCGCTCATCTGGGGCTTCAGCTTTCTTCTGATCAAGGTCGGCACCGAGGGATACGCACCGTTCCAGGTCACGCTCGGCCGCCTCCTGTCGGGCACGGCGGTGCTGGCCGTCGCGATGGCGGTACGGCGGGAACGGCTGCCGCGCGGCGCCCGGACCTGGGGGCATCTGGCCGTCGCCGCGTTCCTCCTGAACGCGCTGCCGTTCTCGCTCTTCGCCTACGCCGAGCTGAGCATCCCGTCCACGCTGGCCGGCATCTGCAATGCGACCTCACCCCTCTGGGGCATGGCACTGTCGCTCGTCGCGCTCTCCGAGGACCGGCCGACCCGTCGCCGGGTAGCCGGGCTCGGGCTGGGCTTTCTCGGCGTACTCACCGTCCTGGGAGCCTGGCAGGGCTTCTCAGGGCTGGACTTCAGCGGTACGGCCATGGCCCTGCTCGCCTCCCTCAGCTATCCGATCGGCTGGATATACGTCCGCAGAACGCTGGCAGGCAGCGGTTCGTCCACACTCTCCCTGACAGGCGGCCAGCTCTTCCTCGGCACGGTGCAGATCGCTCTGGTCACCCCGGTGTTCACCTCGGTCCCCGGCGGCTTCCCGCTGCTCCCGACCCTGGCCGTGGTCGCCCTGGGGGCGCTCGGCACGGGCTTCGCGGTGCTGGTGCAGTACGGGCTGGTGGCCGAGGTCGGACCGACGACCGCGCAGATGGTCACTTATTTCATCCCGGTCATCGCCACCACGGCCGGCGTCGTCGTGCTCGGTGAGCAGCTGAGCTGGAACACTCCGGTCGGCGCGCTCGTGGTCCTGGCCGGCGCCGCTCTCACCCAGAGCAGGGGGCACAGCGCCGGGTCCGGATCCGAGGCTCAGCCGTAGTTCAGCGGCTTCGCCGGCCCCGCCGCCCCCGCGACCGCGTCGGCCAGTGGCCCGATGTCGGCCTCGGTGAGCGGTGAGACGGTGAGCCGGATCCCCTGGGGCGCGGCCATCCGGAACCGCGCCCCGGGCGCCACCGCCCAGCCCGCGTGCAACAGCCGTGCCACGGCCCAGGTCTCGTCGCTGACCGGCACCCACACGTTCATGCCACTGCGGCCGTGCGCCTCCACTCCCCGCTCCCCCAAAGCCCGCACGAGTGCGTCGCGCCGCCGCGCGTACGCCTGCGCCACTTCTGCCGGGTCGACCGCGTCCGACGTCCACAAATACGCCACGGCTCGTTGCAGCAGCCTGCTGACCCAGCCGGGGCCGAGCAGCTGCCGGCCGGAGACCCGGTCCACCGTGACCGGGTCTCCGGTCAGTACGGCGACCCGCAGATCCGGCCCGTACGCCTTGGCCACGGACCGCACGAACGCCCACCGGTCCGTGGCACCCGCCAGCGGGTACAGCGGCAGATCGACGATGCCGTGCCCGTGGTCGTCCTCGATCAGCAGGACGCCCCGGTGTCCGGCGAGGACGCCCCGCAGCTCGAAGGCACGCCCGCCGGTGATCGCGGCGCCGGTCGGATTCTGCGCCCGGTCCGTGACCACGAGGGCGCGGGCACCGGCGTTCAGCGCACGCTCGACGGCATCGGGAAGCGGTCCCTCGTCGTCGAGCGCCACGGGCACGGGACGCAGCCCCAGCGCCGGTACGAGATCCAGCAAGCTGCCCCACCCCGGGTCCTCGACGGCCACCGCGTCACCCGGTTTGAGATGTGCGACCAGTACCCGCTCGATCGCGTCCAGCGATCCGGAGGTCGCCACCACCGCACCGGCCGGCAACCCGTCGGCGTCCAGCGCGGCACGCGCGAGTGCGGCGAACTCCGGATCCACCGGCGCCTGCCCGTACATCCCGGGTTGTTGCGCGTACTCGCCCGTGACCGCCGCGAACGCCTCTCCCAATGGGGGCAGCAGGGCCGGATCGGGATTCCCCTCCCCCAGATTCCGCACCCCGGGCGGGGCCTCGACCCGGAGCGAGCCGCGCGCCGTGCTCGCGGGGCGCGGCCGGACTCTGCTGCCCCGACGCCCGGCCGTCTCGATCACCCCGCGCTCCCGGAGCGTGCGATAGGCGGCCGCCACCGTATTGGGGTTCACCCCCAGATGATCCGCCAACTCCCGCATGGGCGGCAGCACTTGTCCGGGCGCGAGGTCACCCGAACCGACCCCGAGCTCCACGCTGGCGGCAATCTCCGATGCACGCCGCCCGACGATCCGATACTCTCCTAGCACAAACGAGATTATGCACTAGTGCAATGGAGTACGCAATGTCGGACACCGCATCGCCACAGGCCACGGGCCCGGACGCCGCGACCGCATACCAGCCGACCGGGCGCACCGTCCCGACCCGTTCCCGCGACCGCGCGGCGTACGACCGGGAACTGGTCCACTCGATACTCGACGAGGCGTATGTCTGCCATCTCGGTTTCGTCCGTGACGGCGCGCCGGTCGTCCTGCCGACGCTCTTCGGACGGATCGGCGAGCGCCTCTACGTACACGGCTCGACCGGCTCCCGTCCGCTGCGGGAGTCCGGCCGGACCGACCCCGGACTGCCCGTCTGTCTGACGGTGACGCATGTCGACGGACTGGTGCTGGCGCGCTCCGCCTTCCACCACTCGATCAACTACCGCTCCGTGGTGGTCCACGGCATCGCGCGCACGGTGACGGACCCCCAGGAGCGGCGGACCGCTCTCGACGCGATCGTCGACCACGTGGTGCCGGGCCGGTCCGCCGACTCCCGGCCCGCCGACGAGAAGGAACTCGCCGCGACCGCGGTGATCCGGCTGGACCTCAAGGAGGTCTCCGCCAAGATCCGCACCGGCGGCCCCAACGACGAGCCCCGCGACCTCGGACTCCCCCACTGGGCGGGCGTCGTCCCACTCGCCCACGGCTATGCGACGCCGCTCCCTTCGGACGACCTCGACCCCGCCATCGCGCTGCCGGACTACATCACCGCGCTGTGAGCCGCCTCGGGGTGGACGGGCCCGCCGCCGGGGAAACGGGTCACGTCCACCCCGGCGGTCAGGCCGGTGCCGCCGCCCGGCGGCGGGCGTGCGCGGCGCCGCGCGCCTCGGCGAACGCCAGCCCCGCCACGGCCACGAGGAGCAGCAGTGTCCCGACGACAGTCGCCGCGGTGAGCCGCTCACGGAGCACCACGACGGCGATGACCGCCGCGCTGACCGGTTCGAGCAGCATGATCACGGACACCGTCGCGGCACGCACTGCGGCGGCGCCCGCGAAGTAGAGCGCATAGGCGAGCGCGGTCGGCACCGCCGCCACATACACCAGGAGCGTCACCACCTGCGCCGGCTGAGCGGTGTGGGGTACGAGGCCTTCGGCCGCGGCCATCGGCAGCAGTCCGACGGCTCCGATCCCGAAGGCCCAGGCGCTGGTGGCGAGGGAGTCGGTGGCGCCGCCGTCACGGCCGAGCCATCGGGTCAGCAGGGTGATCGTCGCGTAGCCGGCCGCGGAGAGCACGGCCAGGGCGACTCCGGCGGGCCGTACCGTCGCCCCGTCACCGCCGAGCACCAGCACGACGAGCCCGGCCAGCGCACCCGTCACAGCGGCCGACCCGCCGCGCCCCAGCCGTTCCCCCATGGTCAGCCGCGCACCGACCGCGATGAGCACCGGTCCCGCCCCGAGCGTGACAACGGTCCCGACCGCCAGTCCGGTCGCCTCGACGGCCGCGAAGTACGCGCTCTGGAAGACGGTGAGGCCTGCGCCGGTACCCAGGACGCGCAGCGCCCGACGACCGCGTGGTTCGGCCGGGGCTGCTGCGCGTCGGGGCCGCAGTGCCAGAGCGGCGAGCAGGAGTACAAGGCCGCCCGCACAGCGCCAGAAGGACAGGGCGAGCGGCCCCAGATCGCTGACCTCGAAGATCAGCGAAGCGGCGGCCCCGGCAGTGCCCCAGGCCACACCGGCGACGATCAGATAGATGAGGCTCCGCCCGACGGGCAGGCCGGAAGCAGGGTTCGACATATGACTTCTCCGGATGAAGACGGAACGGTGGTCGCTCGGCTCCGCACGGGCAGCGACGATCCGCTCGGGAACTGCTGCCCCGAGCCCGGTCTTCGTCAGGAGTGGCGGCCCGCGCTAGGCGGCGGGCGGCGAAAGCACGGTCGAATTCATGATCAGCAGGCTACGTCGCAGTGCGGCCGGCGGACAACTCCCCCTCGGTCGCGACCCGGCCTGCGTCCGGCCTCTCGGCGCGCGCCTTGCCCGGCCCCGAGGCAACGGGGCCGGAGGGCGTCCTCGGCGTCGCCGACTGGGCGATGAAGGCACCGATCAGCACCATGGAACCGCCGATGAGTTGCGGCGCCGACAGATGCTCGCCGAGCAGCACCCAAGCGAGCACGGTCGCGATGACCGCCTCCAGGCAGGCGACGACGCCCGCGACCGCGGGAGAGAGCAGCCGCACCGAGATCACCCCGGTGACGTAGGCGACCACCGTCGCCATCAACACGATCCAGACGATCAACAGCCAGGCGGGCACGTCCGTACCGTCCATGAACGCACTGCCGCCCAGGACCGTCCAGTCCATCTTCCAGGGCCTTGCGACCAGGGTGAGGACGACCGTACCGATCAGCAGTCCGTACGCGATGACACCGACCGGATGGGGCGGTTCGACGCCTTCCGCCCGGTCCGCGCTCCCCTGGTCCGACAGGACGAAGTAGCCGACCTGACAGCAGGCGGCACCGAGCGCGAGCAGCAGCCCGACCACGTCGAAGCTCAGCCCGGACCAGACCTCGACCACGCAGGCGAGTCCCGCGACGGCGAGCACCACACCGACCGCGGCGCCCCGAGTGACCGGACGGCGCTGGACGAAGCGGACCCAGCCCAGGACGAGCGCGGGCGCCAGATACTCGACGAGGAGCGCGACACCGACGGGTACACGGGAGATCGCAGCGAAGTAGCAGGCCTGCACACCCGCGACGGCGAGCAACCCGAACCCCAGCAGCAGGACCGGCCGACTGCGGACGAGGTCCCGGTGACGCCAGGCGACAGGCAGCATGACGAGGGCGGCACCCGCCACCCGTAGCCACACCACATGGAGCGGATCGAGCCCCGCCTCGATGAGCGGCTTGGCCGCCACTCCTGAACCACCGAATACGAACGCCGAGGCCAGGGCGAGTCCCAGGCCGGCGCTTCTCCCCTGAGACGCGTGCATCGGCACATCATGACAGCTGCGGTCAGGAGCGTCACCCCGGTGACCACTGACGCGCTTCCCCCGTCAGGCGCTCGGCTCCGTCGCGGCCTCCTCCAGCAGCCGCCGGGCTGCACTCCTATGCGCCCAGCAACCGGCCGTCCGACCGGAGACGGCCGCGCCGCCCCGCGTCGTCGTCGACGTGGTCGGCGTCATCCCGCCGGCAACCGGCGCGATGCACAGCCCGGACCAAGGGACGCCGAACGAACTGCCGCGCCCATTCGGCACCGTTGTGCCGGGCGCTCAGCCCCCGGTCCCGCGCCACCCCTGGTCGGAGGCCCCCATGATCCGGGCGGCGAGTTGCTCGGCGTCGACACCGGCCCGCTCCAGCACCTCGACGGCCCTGCACTCGTGATCCATGGCCAGCGCCGCGAGCAGGTCGAGCCCTCCGGCCCGTACATCGCCGCGCAGCGCCGCCCTCTCGTGCGCTTCGGCCATGGCCGAAGCGGCCGAGGGTGACCAGCCCTCCACTCCCGCGTCCCGCGCGGCGGAATCCGGATCTCTCACGACCGGGACAGCGCCGGAGTCCTCCACCGCGCCCTGCCATCGGAGCCCGTATCCGATACTGCGCTGGACGAGATAGCCGAGCACCTTCGCCAGTTGAGGTCCGCCCTCGAAGGCCGACCTCACCTCGGGGTCCGATTCGATGAGGGAGTGCAGCAAATGCGCCGTATCGATCTGCCGGTCGCCGTCCCTCAGGGCGCGCCTGCGGGCGCCCGTCACCACCACGGCCAGCTCCACAGTGAGTCTGGCGTCGAACTCAGCACGGTTCGGTGCGGGCTGCTGAGGGATCCGCGGCGTCCGGTTTTGCACACCTCTTACCCCATCAGCCCCACGGCCCCGAAGCATCGCCGGAGGGGCCCATTTAGGCATCCCACGCAAGTTGGGTACATCAGAGCACCCTCTCCTCCTTACGGATGAGATCTCGCCATTCCGGGACCCGATCCGGAAGAACGGCGCGCGCCGCCTTGCGTCGCGCGCCCGGGGCAACCGGGGACCGCCCCCGTACGTCCCACAGGCCACACCATCCATACGGCAGCCGGAAGGGAGTGCGCGGACGTGTCCTGGTTGGTCGCCCTGCCGGCGCTGGACGGACAGGAATACGTATATCTGGTCCGCGCACCGGCGGACGCCCTGCTCGCCGATCTCTTCTGGGCCGCGTTCCACTGCCATGACGACGGCCCGCACCCGCGCGCCTGCGACCGTTTCGACGCGGCTCTGATCTGGCGGGCGGGAGCGGAGGGAAAGGGGCGGAATCCATAGATCTGACGGTTCATCAGTATTGAATGTTCACGTCGGTGCGACTACGTTCCGCGACACCGTAACCCGCCGAGAAGGGGTGGTCGCATGGCCGAAGTCAGTGCAGAGGCTCGCATCGCAGCACCGGCCGAGAAGGTCTGGGCCCAGCTGACGGACTTCACCGCGTACGACCAGTGGAACGCCACCCACACCAGCTTCCCCAAGGGCGGCCCGGCACCACTCGAAATCGCAGCCACCTACGAGGAGAACATGAAGCTCATGGGCTTCCCCGCCGAGGTGACCTGGACGGTGGCGGAGCTGGAGACCGCACGCCTGCTGACCACCAGGGGCAAGGGACCGATGGGCGTCAACCTCGCCATGCGCTATTCGCTGACGCCCGACGGGGATGCGACCACAGTACGTATCGACGGGGAGTTCACCGGCGCCGCGGTCTCCTTGATGGCGGGCAAGCTCAAGGACTCCGCGACCGCCGCCCTGGTCGAGTCGCTGCGCAAGCTGGGCGGGCTCGTCGCCGCCTGAGACCACCGGGACGACGGAAAGGGCCTCGCGGCCCGACCGCGAGGCCCTCGGCGTCCTGCCCACGGGTCAGTGCTCGTCGGCAAGGATCAGATAGAGCTTCTTCCGGGCGTCGTTGATGACCGTGAGCGCCTTCTGGCGCTGATCGGCCGAGCCGGTCTTCCAGACCTGACCGAACGCCTCCATCAGGCCGAAGCCGGCCTGCCGGATCTCGTTGACGCTCTCCCAGTCGACCCCACGCCCGGCTTCCTCCCAGGGCGCGTCGGGACCGGACTCGGCCTCGGTGCGACCGGCATCGGTGAGCGTGAACAGCTTCTTGCCGCCCTCGCTCGCGCTGACGATCAGGCCCTCGTCCTCCAGCAGCTGAAGAGTCGGGTAGACCGAACCCGGACTGGGCCGCCAGGCCCCGCCGCTGCGGTCGCCGATCTCCTGGATCATCTCGTACCCGTGCATCGGCCGGTCCTTCAGCAGCGCCAGGATCGACGCACGCACATCACCGCGGCGCGCCCTCCCTCGGCCGCCACCCCGGCCACGCCCGCCACCGAAGGGGCCACCACCGAACGGCGGACCGAACGGCCCGAAAGCGGCCCGACGCCCCTCGAAGTCACCCCGACCCGGATGACCGGGCCCGCAATGCCCGTGTCCATGCCCGTGCTCGTGTCCACGTGAACGCATCGTTGCATTCCTTTCATCTTTGATCTGTCGCGATGCGTCAACGATATATCGGAACCGATCGCTTGACAAACACCCCGGTCACGCCCCGGATGTCCTCTCTCACGTTCCGGGCGGGGCGGCCTCCAAGCTCACGTCCGGTGGCCGCGATCGAGGGCGGGGTCACTCTCCGAGGTGACTCATGTCCCCCTATGGCCCGTCCCACGGCATCCGCGATGGTCATGCCATGAGTGCGGTACGGGCTCTGCTGGACCCGGGGCTCCGACAGAGGTGCCGTACTTCGATCCGGCTCGGCCGGATCGCGGTGAAGAGGTACGCAAGCCGTTGGGGTGCGCGGCGGTGGTGGCCTTCGAGGTGTGCCGGCCTTCTTCGCGCGGGTGGTCGAGGGGGCCGGGCGGGTGGTGGACTGCCACCCGGCGGACCACGTCGACGCGCGGTCCGCGGCGGCGTTCGCCGCGATGCGCCGCGCATACGAACAGCCAGCGTGGGTCTATCGGTTGGCCAGGGAGACCGACAGACTTCATCGCTCCTCGGACCGGCCCATCGCGCGCGATCATCCCATCGGCCGGAGCGGCGCCGCTCCGGCCGCCGCTGCTCCCGGACCGAGCGCGAGACCCGCCGCCCGGTTGTCGGCGCGCTGCTCTGGAGTCGCCCGCGTGACAGAGCCCTCCTACCTTGCAGCGGTCCGGGAGTCGTACGACACGGTCGCCGCCCCCTACACGGAACTCGTCAAGTCCCCGGCGGAGTTGGATCCGCTGTCACGCGCGATGCCGGCCACGTTCGTCGAACTCGTGCGGGAGGCCGACCGCGGGCCGGTCGCGGACCTGGGATGCGGCCGCGGCCTGGTCACGGCCCATTTGGCCGGCCTGGGCGTGTCCGCGTTCGGCATCGACCCGTCCGCGAAGGTGATCGAGCTCGCCCGGCAGGCCCATCCGAGCCTGGACTTCGCGGTGGGGTCGATGACCGCGCTGGCGATCCCGGACGACAAGCCCGGTGGCGTCCTGGTCCACTACTCCACCCACCACACACCACCAAACTGGCTGTCGGTCGTGTTCGCCGAGTTCCACCGCAGGCTCGCGCCCGGCGGCCATCTGATGCTGGCCGGTCACGTGGGGGACGAACGCGTACGTCGACTCAGGCGTACGGCAGTCATCCGGTGTCCTTCGAGTCGCACCTGCTGCCGATGGAGCGGATCGTCGCGCTGTGGAGCCGGGCCGGGCTCGCCGTCACCGCCCGACTCACCCAGGAGCCGGGCAATGGTAGCGAAGCGAACGGGGTCGCCACGCTGCTGGCCCGGAAGTCCCCACTGCCGTGATCACAGACGCGTCTCCGGACGGCCGGCACGAGGCATGGCTCGAAGCCCGTCAAGGGCCTCCGGGGCTCCGACCAGGCGCCACGACGCAGCGTCGCCGGCCCTTCGCAACGAATCGAAGCACGACCGGCATCCGCCACGGATTCAAGGAGCGCTGTCAGACCAGACAGAACTCGTTTCCTTCCGGGTCGGCCATCAGCACGTGATCGGGCCTGCCCTGCAACTCGTACTCACGGACCACGGTCGCCCCCGCGGCGGTCAGCCGCTCGACCGCCCGGACCACACGGGGCCACCTGACCTCCCAGGGAGTGTCACGACCGCCGCCGACCTGCACGTCCAGGTGCAAGCGGTTCTTCACCACCTTCGACTCCGGCACCTGCAGGAAGGACAGCGTGGGGCCCTCCCCGTCCGGATCGAAGAGGTATGCGCCCTGGTCCCACTCGTCCGGCGGGACCTCGTGATGAGAGAACCATTCCTCCCAGCTCTCGAACCCCGCGGGCGGCGGCTTGGGCGTGTAGTCCAGCGCCAGCGCCCAGAACTCGGCCAGTTCCGCCGGGTGCGCGCAGTCGATCGTCAAAGTCCACTTGGTCGCCATGAGGTTCTCCTCGGTCCGGTCCACGGACCGTACCGTGTGCCACTGACACCCTCCGGTCCGCCGTTTCACGCGCGGCTCTCAACGTCCGGCGCTCGGAACGGCACCGGGGCGGCCGGCACATGGTCGAGACGCTGCCGCACGCCGGACCTTTCGGTCCAGCGACAGGGAATTGGCCTTGGTCTACCGCTCCGCACCGCACGTACGGTCGCGTCATGAGGATCCGAATCGTCGATACGTTCACCGACCGCCCCTTCACCGGCAACCCGGCAGGAGTCCTGCTGCTGGAATCCGGCGCTTTTCCCGACGCCGCGCAACTCCAGCGGATCGCCATGGAACTGAACCTCTCCGAGACCGCCTTCGCCCACCCGCTGCCGCCTGGCGGCGAGGCGGGCTGGGCGCTGCGCTGGTTCACGCCGACCACCGAGGTCGACATGTGCGGGCACGCCACACTCGCCACGGCGCACATCCTGCACACGACACGAACGGCTGGCGGCACAGTGCGCTTCGCGGCGCGCTGCGGCATCCTCAGCGCGACCGCGCACGAGGACGGCACGATCACGCTCGACTTCCCCACAGCCCCGTTGACACCCGAGACCGCCCCGGCCGGCCTGGCCGCCGCTCTGGGCGCGGAGCCGCTCTCCGTCCACGACACCGGTCCGCACATCGGCGACCTGATCGTCGAACTGGCCGACGAGACGACGGTGCGAGGGCTGACCCCGGACCTCACCGCAGTGGCCCGCCTCTCGCGGCGGGGCATCATCGCCACGGCCGCCGCGGAGGATCCCGCCCGCGGCTACGACTTCGTCTCCCGCGGCTTCTTCCCACGCGTCGGGATCGACGAGGACCCGGTGACCGGCAGCGCCCACACCGCATTGGCCCCCTTCTGGTCGGCGCGTTTCGACCGTGCCGAACTGACCGGACTCCAGGCCTCCGCCCGTTCCGGTCTGGTCCGCACGTCGCTGCGCGGCGACCGTACCCTGCTGACCGGCAACGCCGTCACAGTCATCGACGGCGAGCTGCTCGCCGCACTCTGAGCCTTTCGACGACGCCGTCGAGGGCGTACGGGAGCACTCCGTACGCCCTCAGGGCCGAATCATCCGGGCTTCATCGCCCCGCCCCGGCACGACCCAGACACGCCTCGGACCAAACCACGGACCACCAGGCGCACCTCCACGCGCCCCACGGGACGTCCACCGGCCATCGGCCGCGCGATTGGCGCTCACGGCGTGGGCAGCCAACCCACCTTCCCAGCCAGCAGGGCGTATCCGACGAACGCCCCGATGTCGAGCAGTGCATGTGCCGCCACCAGCGGACCGACCCGCCCCCAACGCCGGTACAGAATCACGAAGACCACGCCCATGACCATGTTGCCGATGAAGCCGCCGATCCCCTGATACAAGTGGTAAGAGCCGCGCAGCACCGAACTCGCCACCAGAGCGGCCATCGGTGTCCATCCCAACTGCCCGAGTCTGCGCAGCAGATAGCCGACGACGATCACTTCCTCCACCACGGAGTTCTGCAGCGCGGACAGGATCAGGACCGGGTACTTCCACCACACGTCGGGCAGCGACTCCGGGACCACGGTCAGGTTGAATCCGGCAGCCCGCGCCACCAGATAGAAGGCGAGCCCGGCGCTTCCGATCCCCGCCGCCACCATCACGCCGCGCGCCAGATCCGGCCACGGCCTGGTCCGGTCGAAGCCGATGGCGCGCAGGCCGGAGCCCTCCCTGATCAGCAGATGCGCGACAAGGGCGACGGGCACCAGAGCCGTCGCGATACCGAAAAGCTGCCAGGCGAGATCCAGCCATGGGCGCCCCGGTGCGTGCGAGCTGTTGAGTATCGCGGCCTGTTCCTTCAAACCCCCTGGTTTCGTCAGCGATCCGACAAAACTGATCAGGGCAGACACCCCGCTGGCCCCCAACGAGAGAGCCAGTACCAACATCGTTTCGGACCGCAGGATCCGTCGCGACACAGCCTCTTGAGGGAAAGAACCAGCCACGTACCCCGCCTCCATCTGTACACCTGCCTTGAGTTGTGCATTCACGCCCCATACCGCTCCCCGCCCCGCTAGGGTCTCGAATGCAGGTACGAAGATCATGCGCGACAGGCCGGGGGACGACCACCATTGGCAATGGTGTGGTCCCCCTTTTCCTTGTTCATCCTCAAGGAGGGGCACCACCGACATGGGACGTCACAGCTTGCCCGACGAGTACGCGACCGATGGCAGCGGGGACGGTCCCCCGCCGCGACGTCGGCGCACCGTCGCGATCGCGACCATGCTCGTGCTCGCCGTGGCGGCGGGCACGGCGGTCGCGGCGCAGGGTGGTCTGCTGTCGTTCTCGAAGTCCTGCGAGGACTCCGCCGTACGCCTCTCCATGGTGACCTCACCGGATATCGCCCCCGCCATGCGTGCGGTCGCCGACAAGGCACGCAAGGACGACGTCAGATCCGACGGCCGTTGCCTGTACGTACGGGTGGTCGCCCGCGATTCCTACAAGGTCGCCAGTGCCCTCTCCTCCGGGACGGGTACCCCTGACTACCAGATCTGGCTGCCCGACTCCGATCTCTGGCTCGACCGGGCCAAGGGCTCCGGTGACGGCATCCCGATCACACCGGGCGATTCCATCGCCTCCTCCCCCGTCACCCTGGCCATGGTGCCGTCGGCGGCCAAGAGGCTCGGCTGGCCGAAGAAGAATTACACCTGGGCCGAATTGACGGCCGGGGCCATGGACTCGGACAAGGTGCGCCTGGGTTCGGCCGATCCCGCGCGCAGCGCCACCGGTCTGCTGGCACTCTCCAGCATCGGCGCGTCCTCCGAGAAGCAGGGCGGCGACAGCGACACCCGCGTCGCGGCCACCGCCAAACTGCTCGCGCAGCGCATGTCCGACGGTGACACCCAGGTGCTGGATACGCTGGCGCAGAATGATTCGGGCGCGGAGCAGGGCAATCCGGCACACAATCAGGCGGTGCTCCTCTCCGAGCAGGCCGCCTTCGCGCACAATGCGGAGTCGACCGGCGGCGGGCGGCTCGATCTCTTCTATCCCAAGGACGGCACCCCGCTGCTCAACTACCCCTACACGCTGGTCGACGAGACAAAGATGAGTACGTCCGAGGGCCGGGCGGCACTCCGGTTCATGACGCTGCTCAACGAGCCCGGTGCGCAGTCCACCCTGCGGAAGTACGGCTTCCGGAACGTCGACGGGACGGCCGAGGATTCCGTGGTCGTGTCGGCGGGCGGCAAGAAGCCTCAGCCGTACGCCACCGCGGCCGCCGCCGCACCGTCCGCCGAGGAGCTCCAGCAGACGCTCGGCATGTGGACCATCACGGTGCAGAGCGCGCGGCTGACGACGGTCGTCGACGCCTCGGGTTCGATGGCCACGATCGTGCCGGGGCGCAACCAGTCCCGGATGGACGTCACCAAGGCGTCCCTCATCCAGGCGCTCGACCAGTTCACACCGAACGACGAGATCGGGCTCTGGGAGTTCGCCACCACGCTCGACGGCGACAAGGACTACCGCAGGCTGGTGCCGACGGGTCGGCTCGGCGACCCGGCCAAGGGCGGCGGTACGCATCGCGAGAGGCTCGCCGCGGCCTTCGCCGCGCTGCAGCCGGTGCCGGGCGGTGCGACCGGTCTGTACGACACCGCTCTGGCCGCGTACAAGGACGCCCAGGCGACCTACGTGAAGGGCAAGTTCAACGCTGTGGTGATCCTCACGGACGGCTCCAACCAGGACAACCACTCCCTCTCGCGCAGCGCCCTGATCGCGGAGCTGAAGCGGATCGCCGACCCGGAGCGTCCGGTGCCGCTCCTCGCCATCGCGGTCGGTCCCGAGGCCGACCGCGAGGAGGTCGACGAGGTGGCGAAGGTGACCGGCGGCGGGGGCTACCAGGTCACCGACCCTGCCGACATCCAGGCCGTGATCCTGCAGGCCGTCATGACGGCCGGACAGAGCAACCACACCGCCCAGGAGTAGCGCTCCGCCCGGCGACGGGAGACGACAGCGCCCGCCGGCGCAGGCCACGACGCGGTCGTGGCACGAGGACGACGCCGGGCGTAGGCACCCGCGACAGCGAGGTCGCGGCGCAGGACGCAGCGGACATCGGTACCCGCCACGAAGAAGTCCCACCACGCGGAATCAAGACGGACGCCCGCCACGACGGGGTCATGGCGCGGGGGCACCCGTCGGCCAGCTGTGCACGGGTTCACCGCTGTGCATCAGTTCCGCGTACCGGCGGGTCGTCGCGGCCAGTGCCGCCCGCCGTCCGAGCCCGGCCTCCCGGGCTCGGTGATAGGTGTCCACCTGCCAGGACGCTCCGTTCACCCGCCGCCTGCAACGCTCCTCGATGACCCCGAGGTAGCGGTCACGGTCCGCGGGCTCGATGTTCCAGGCATCGAGCCCCGCTGCCGCCAGCGGCAGCAGTTCGTCCCGTACGAGCTTGACGGCCGGCACCCGGGTCAGCCCGCCCGATCGGCCCGGCCGGGGCCAGATGAGCTCCGCGTCGATGCCGTGCCGGCAGGCGGTGTCGAAATTCTCCGCCGCGGCGGAGAACGGGAGCCTGGTCCACACCGGCCGGGACTCCTCGGCGAGCGCCCGTACGAGCCCGTAGTAGAGCGCGGCATTGGCGATCACATCGGTGACGGTGGGACCGGCGGGCAGGACCCGGTTCTCCACCCGTAGGTGGGGTACGCCGGCGGCCAGCCCGTACACGGGACGGTTCCAGCGGTAGACCGTACCGTTGTGGAGCACGAGCTCCTGCAGCCCCGGCACCCCTCCCTCGGCGAGTACCCGCAGCGGTTCCTCCTCTTCACAGATCGGCAGCAGCGGCGGGAAGTAGCGCAGGTTCTCCTCGAAGAGTTCGTACGCCGATCCGACCCATCGCTCGCCGAACCAGGTCCTGGGCCGCACCCCCTGGTTCTGCAGTTCGGGCGGCCTGGTGTCCGTGGCCTGCTGGAAGAGCGGCGGCCTCGATTCCCTCCACAGTTCCTTGCCGAACAGGAAGGGCGAGTTGGCGCCGAGGGCGATCTGAACCCCGGCCACGGCCTGGGCCGCGTTCCATACGGCCGCGAATCGCGCCGGTGTCACCTGCAGATGCAACTGGACCGAGGTGCAGGCGGCCTCGGGAGTGATCGACGAAGAGGTGGATACCATCCGCTCCACCCCTTGGATATCAAGGAAGAAATCCTCGCCGCGCGCAGCCACCATTTGATCGTTCAGCAGTGTGTAGCGGTCCGCCTCCGAGAGGTTCCCCGCAACGAGATCCGCGTGGCCCAGGGTGGGAAGAATTCCGATCATCACGATCCCGGCATCGACCTCGCTCGCCTTCCGATGGGCATATCCGAGGCCGGTCCTGAGCTCTTCAGCCAGTTGATCGAAAACGCGTCCCTCCAGACGGTGCGGGACTATGTTCACTTCCAAATTGAACATCCCGAGTTCGGTCTGGAAATCACGGCTCGCGATGCGCGGGAGCACCTCGCCATTCATCATCTTCGGCATGCCGTCGGCACCGGCCAGATTCAACTCGATCTCCATGCCCATGAGATTGCGCGGTCGGTCGAACCTCCGCTCCGCCAGGAGCCTCTCCAGCCCCTCCAGGCACTGATGAAGCTTCCTCCGATACCTCTGCCGATCGGACAGGTCAAAGGCGCCCGACACGACCTTCTCCCCCATCGAAGCGTCCCTCCCTCAAGTGGGCGGCCCGCGGCCCAGGCCGCTCGCGTCACGATCGATAATGCCCAGCCCGGTGATCCATAACGCCCCGCGAACGCCGCACACCCAGTAATCTGAACGCGGCCGCCGGTGGCACATTCCCTCGGCATGGAGCAGTTTGCAGTTTCGTTCGGCCGGCAGGCGGAGAAAATGCCGATGCGTTTCGGCCGACCGCGCCCGGGGAAAAATCCCTGGCGGCGGCTGCGCCGCTGACGTCAAATCAGCAGAATCTCCGCATAATAAAGTCTTGATACTGCCTTGTCGGCGACACCTGCGACGGCTAGTGGAATCACTGAGCGAACACGTGTCGTATAAACTTCGCGGACGAGGCAGAGAGTTGATGCACCGGCCCAGTCACCGGCCTCCTCTGGCCCCGCATGCCGACAGCGCCGTCTGCACCCGCCCACGCACCACCGTGTCTCCGAAGTGAGAGGCGACCCACTATGCCGCTGCATGTTCCCCCGGCCCCCGCGCCTGCTCTGCGCAGCGTTCTCGCGGCACTCGGTTCACCCACCGCAGTCCGCGAGGCCCGCACACCTGCTCTGCGATCGGCACAGGGACCGCTGAGCCCCGAACTCCCGCTCCCGGTCCATGTACTGGACCGGATCGGACCGGGCGGGCTGGCACCCGCCACCCGGCTCGCCGCGTGGCGTTTCCTGATCCGCACCTCGGAACAGGCAGTCGCCGCGGCGGACACCATGCTCACTCCGGACGGCTGGACCTTCTCGCACTTCTTCGAAGGCCCCTACATCGCCTCGACCGAACTCGCCCTGCGCCAGGCCGAGACGGTGACACCGCGCTACCAGCCACGACTGCTGTCCATTCCGGAGCTGTACATGCTGGCACTGTGGCTTCACGCCGACCCCGACGCCGACGCGTCCGGCGGGGCACTCGCCCCCGCCGATCTGCTGGTACCACTGGCGCCCGCGCCGCCCGGCATCGCGGCCCATCGCCCGCACCGGGTCGCCGACCTGCTCCGCGTGATGACGCTGCGCATCACCCCGGGCCCCGGCCCCCTTCTCGGGTCACCGGCCTGACGACGGACGCATCCCGCACATCACCGCACTGTGCCCCGCCACCGCTCCGGGTGGCGGGGCACAGTGCCGCGGGGCACACTCGGTGCCCATCCGGACTAGCCCGGTCCGACCACCCCGAACCACCCGAAGGGACAGTGCAGTTGCGGTGAACCGTCCGGCCGGGTGACGCGTCATCGGAGTAAGGAGAAGTGCTGCTGCGAAATCCCTGCGGATTGACGCCCGTAGGGCAACACTGGGACCGGACCGATCGATACGGGGGGCGGCCATGAACACCTCGTCAAGCCGCAGGACACTCACTACAACGCAGCGAAAGAACCCTTCCATGTGCCAGCACCAGCCACCATGCCCGACCGCCGACTCAGCCGACCGGGAGGCCGCCCGCCTTACGGCACACCATCCGGAACAGGGCTGGAGCCTGCTGTGCAACGGCGTCCTGCTCTTCGAGGACACCGGTGAGCTGCTCCCGGACGGGCAGATCATCGCCCCGCACCGGCCCCTGGGAACGGGCCGGGCCGTGAAGGCCGCCTGACCCCGGCCGGTACGAACGGGGGCCGGCCCGGAGAATGCTCCGCACCGGCCCCGACGCATGTCCGCGTCACATCGTGTCGCTCATGCCTCAGTTGTCGTACTCGTCCAGCGGCGGGCAGGAGCAGACGAGGTTGCGGTCACCGAAAGCACCGTCGATCCGGCGCACCGGCGGCCAGTACTTGTCGGCGGCCGAGACTCCGGCCGGGAAGACCGCCACCTCACGGCTGTAGTCGTGCTTCCACTCCCCACCCAGCATCGCCGCGGTGTGCGGAGCGTTGCTCAGCGGGTTGTCGTCCGCACCCCATTCGCCCGACGCCACCTTCTCGACCTCGCCGCGTATGGCGATCATCGTGTCGCAGAAGCGGTCGAGCTCCGCGAGGTTCTCGCTCTCCGTCGGCTCGATCATCAGCGTTCCGGCGACCGGGAACGACATGGTCGGGGAGTGGAAACCGTAGTCGATCAGACGCTTGGCGATGTCGTCGACGCTGACGCCGGTGGACTTGGAGATCGGCCGCAGGTCCACGATGCATTCGTGTGCGACCAGCCCGGCCGGGCCGTTGTACAGGATCGGGTAGTGCGGTTCGAGACGCTTGGCGATGTAGTTGGCGGCGAGTACGGCGACCTGCGTCGCGCGCTTCAGCCCCTCCCCGCCCATCAGGCGCACGTACGCCCAGGAGATGGGAAGAATGCCGGCCGAGCCCCACGGAGCCGCCGAGATCGGCCCGACGCCGGTCTCGGGACCCGCCGCGGGCTGCAGCGGGTGGTTCGGAAGGTACGGCGCGAGGTGCGCACGCACGCCGACCGGGCCGACGCCGGGGCCACCGCCGCCGTGCGGGATGCAGAAGGTCTTGTGCAGGTTCAGGTGCGAGACGTCGCCGCCGAAGCGGCCCGGCTTCGCGAGGCCGACCAGGGCGTTGAGGTTGGCGCCGTCGACGTAGACCTGTCCGCCGGCGTCGTGCACCTCGGCGCAGATGTCCGCGACGTGCTCCTCGAACACACCGTGCGTCGACGGGTACGTGATCATGAGCACCGCGAGCTCGTCGCGGTGCTTCTCGATCTTGGCGCGGAGGTCCTCGATGTCGACCTCGCCGTCGTCGGCGGTCTTCACCACCACGACCTTCATGCCGGCCATCACGGCGCTGGCCGCGTTGGTGCCGTGCGCGGAGGACGGGATGAGGCAGACGGTCCGCTGGTCGTCGCCGTTGGCCCGGTGGTACGCGCGCACCGCCAGGAGGCCTGCGAACTCGCCCTGCGATCCGGCGTTCGGCTGGATCGAGACCGCGTCGTACCCGGTGACCTCGGCGAGGCGCTCCTCCAGCTCACGGATGAGGGTGAGGAAGCCCTGTGCCTGCTCGGCCGGCGCGAAGGGATGCAGCGCGCCGAACTCGGGCCAGGTGATCGACTCCATCTCGGTGGTCGCGTTCAGCTTCATGGTGCAGGAGCCGAGCGGGATCATGCCCCGGTCCAGGGCGTAGTCCCGGTCGGCGAGCTTGCGCAGGTAGCGCAGCATCGCCGTCTCGGAACGGTGCTGGTGGAAGACCGGGTGGGTGAGGATCTCGTCGGTGCGCAGCAGGGCCGCGGGCAGCGCGTCCGCGGCGGCCGCGTCCAGCGCCTCGATGTCCCCGTCGGCGCCGAAGGCGGCCCAGACTGCGGCGATCTGCGTACGGGTGGTCGTCTCGTCGCACGCGAGGGAGACCAGGTCGGCGTCGACGAGCCGGAGGTTGACGCCTCGTTCGCGAGCCGCGGCCACGATGTCCGCGGCCTTCCCCGGAACACGAACGGTGAGGGTGTCGAAGTAGGCGCCCGTCACCACCTCGACACCCGAGGCGCGCAGCCCCTCGGCCAGGATCGTTGCGTAGCGGTGGGTGCGCTGAGCGATCGTCCGCAGCCCGTCCGGGCCGTGGTAGACGGCGTACATCCCGGCCATGACGGCGAGCAGCACCTGAGCCGTACAGATGTTGCTGGTGGCCTTCTCACGGCGGATGTGCTGCTCGCGGGTCTGCAGGGCCAGCCGGTAGGCCTTGGTGCCGTCAGCGTCGACGGAGACACCGACGAGGCGGCCGGGCAGGCTGCGTGCGAACTGCTCGCGTACGGCCATGAACCCGGCGTGCGGTCCGCCGAAGCCCATCGGCACACCGAAACGCTGCGTGGTGCCGACCGCGATGTCCGCGCCCAGGTCCCCCGGTGAGGTGAGCAGGGTCAGGGCCAGCAGGTCGGCGGCGACCGTGACGATCGCACCGAGGTCGTGGGCCTGCTCGATGACGGGCTGGATGTCGCGCACCGCGCCGGAGGCACCGGGGTACTGCACCAGGACACCGAAGACACCGCGCTCGGCGATCTCCGCCGGAATGCCCTCGGCGAGGTCGGCGACGAGGACCTCGACGCCGGTCGGCTCGGCGCGGGTCTCGATGACGGCGATCGTCTGCGGCAGGGCGTCGGCGTCGACCAGGAAGACGCCGTTCTTGACCTTGCCGACCCGCCGCGAGAGCGCCATGGCCTCGGCGGCCGCGGTGCCCTCGTCGAGCAGGGAGGCGCCGGAGGTGGGCAGCCCGGTCAGCTCGGCGACCATCGTCTGGAAGTTGAGGAGCGCCTCCAGGCGGCCCTGCGAGATCTCCGGCTGGTACGGCGTGTAGGCCGTGTACCAGGCGGGGTTCTCCATGACGTTGCGGAGGATCACCGGCGGGGTGAAGGTGCCGTAGTAGCCGAGCCCGATCATCGGGGCCAGCACCTGGTTGCGGTCGGCGAGGGCGCGCAGCTCCGCGAGGACCTCGGCCTCGGTGCGAGCGGTCGGCAGCCGGAGTGCCTCCGCGCTCTTGATGACATCGGGCACGGCTGCCGCGGTGAGCTCGTCCAGCGAGCCGTAGCCGACCTGGGCGAGCATCTTCGACTGTGCCTCGGCATCGGGACCGATGTGGCGCTGCTCGAACGGAATGCCCTGCTCCAGCTGGCAGAGCGGAGTGCGGCGGGGGGTCATGGTGGAGGCCTCCTGGTCTGTCACGACCTGCGAGGGGCACCACGGCGCGGGTGCCCGAACGGCCTCCCCCTCTGTCATCTCAACCTGAGAGCTTCACCGGCGCACCCTGCGGCGCACCGGCTTTCACCGTCGGTGAGGGAAGGAGCCGCATCGGCACTCGGCCGCACGGAACCCGCCCTGCTTTCCAGAGTGACCTCGTCCGTGCGGTACGGGGGCCTGAGAGATTCCGGGGAGGATTTGCTCCTTCGGCGCCTTCGGATCAGCTCCGGAGGACTCTCCCGCACGGGGTCAGCGGCCAATGCCAGCCTACCAGCGGGGTCAGTGGCGCCATTCTCGAGTGGCCAACCCCCCGGATCTGCACTTTTGTAGTGCTTGTGGAGTAGCCGCGACCAATGGGAGGGACCGTGCAGACCGACATCGATCCGCGCAGCCTGATCGGCCGCAAGGCGTTCGACCGCAAGGGCACCAAGATCGGAACCGTGGACGAGGTGTACCTCGACGACGCGACCGGTGTCCCCGAGTGGGCGGCCGTACGCACCGGACTCTTCAGCCGGGACGCGTTCGTCCCGCTGGAACCCAGCGAATTCGTGGAGGACTCGCTCCGCGTCCCCTTCGACCGTGCGCTGATCAAGGACGCACCGGACTTCGGCGTCGGCCGCCATCTCTCGCCCGAACAGGAGCTCCAGCTCTACCGGCACTACGGCCTGGACTCCCCGTTCGAGGAGACCGGCCCGGACAGGGACTTCGGCAGACTGGCCGGCCAGGACGAGTAGTCCACCGGGTTCCGGACCAACGGCAACGGCTCGGCCGGCTGCAGGGCCGGATCGTCGATCCGGAACGTCCGCACCCGGCCGGGTGCCGACTCCGGTTCCTCGAACCGCACCGTCACCCGGCCGATGCCGCTGCCCTGCACCCAGCCATGGCCGTATGTGTCATGGCGTACGTCGTGTCCGGCGGTCCAGCGCCGTGCGGCCGGCTGCTCTGCGCTCCCTGGGGGCTCCTCCGGCGCACCGCTCCCCGGCTCCTGCCCACGGCCTCCTGCTGCCGTCTCCTTCTCGGCCGCTTCCCCGGTCGCGGCCCGCTCACCGGCGGCCTGTGCGAAGAGATCCTCCTGGGTGTAGTCGGCGAGCCCCGTGACGCCCACACCGAGGAGCCGCACGCCTCCGGTGGTGTCCACAGCCTCCAGAAGCCGTGCGGCGGCCTCCCGGACCACCGTGGGGTCGTCCGTGGGCCCACGCAGCGTCTCCGACCGTGTGAGCGTGGAGAAGTCGTACCGGCGCACCTTCAGCACCACCGTCCGACCGGACCGCCCCGCCCCCCGCAGCCGCTGGACACATCGGTCGGCCAACCGCTCCACCTCCGTCCTGACCCGCACCCGGTCGTGCAGGTCCGCGTCGAAGGTGTCCTCCACCGACACCGATTTGGCGTCCCGCTCCGCGACCACGGGCCGGTCGTCGTACCCGAGCGCCATGCGATGGAGCGAGCCTCCGTGCGCCCTCCCCAACAGGCGTACGAGCTCCGCCTCACCCGCCTCGACGAGGTCGTCCACCGTCGTCATCCCGGCGCGGCGCAGATGGTCCGCCGTCGCGGGTCCGACGCCGGGGAGGATCCGTACCGGCATGGGTGCGAGCAGCTCCCGCTCCGTGCCCGGTTCGATGAGCAGCAGCCCGTTCGGCTTCGCCTCCTCCGAAGCGATCTTGGCAAGCATCTTGGAACCGGCGAGCCCGACCGAACCGGTGAGCCCGGTGACCGCTTTGATGGCCGTACGCAGCTGCTCGCCGACCTCCCGCGCGGAGGCCGAGTCGTCGGCCGCCCCGCCTGCCTCCAGGTCCACGAAGGCCTCGTCGAGACTGAGCGGCTCCACCAGCGGGGAGAGCCGCCCCAGCAGCTCCATCACCTGGTCGCTGACCGTCCGGTACAGGAGGAAGCGCGGCACCAGATAGGCCGCGTTGGGGGCCAGCCTCCGCGCCTGCGCCATGGGCATCGCCGAGTGCACCCCGAAGCGCCGCGCCTCGTACGAGGCGGTGGCGACGACTCCGCGGGGCCCCAGCCCACCCACCACGACCGGTTTGCCGCGCAGGCTGGGCTTCGATGCCTGCTCGGCGGAGGCGTAGAAGGCATCCATGTCGAGATGCAGGATGGTGGGCGCGGCTCTCACATCAATCGATGCTGCCCTACGGCACTGACAATCGCCGCGCCCGATTCCGGTACGGGGTCAGCCGGCGCGGTTGCGTCGCCGCGCGAGTTCATCGGTGGGATTGTTCCCGATCAGTGTCTCGCCGGTGTCCACCCGCTCACCGTGCAGCTGTGACAGCGCCGCATCCACGTCCTGCCACACCACGCCCACAGCGATACCGAAGACCCCCTGGCCACCCTGGAGCAGACTGACGACCTCGTCCGGCGAAGAGCACTCGTAGACCGTCGCGCCGTCGCTCATCAGCGTCATCCGCTCAAGATCCTGGAATCCGCGGGCCCGCAGGTGTTGAACCGTGGTGCGGATGTTCTGCAGGGCGACGCCCGTGTCCAGGAAACGCTTCACGATCTTCAGCAGGACGACGTCCCTGAAGCTGTAGAGCCGCTGCGTGCCCGAGCCGTATGCCGGGCGCACACTCGGCTCGACCAGCCCCGTACGGGCCCAGTAGTCGAGCTGCCGATAGGTGATCCCCGCAGCTGCGCAAGCCGTCGGCCCGCGATATCCGATGTCGTCGGCCGATGCCACGCCGCCCCCCGCCACCGCCGCCGGTTGAACCGGTTGCCTGATGGTGTGGCCGGCTGTACTCCCCTGCTGCGGATACGGCCCACCCGCTGCCGTACCGTCGCCGCTGCTTCTCACGCCGACCTCCGTCCTTGTCCTGCCATCTCGAAGGTAGGCAGTCACTCGGGGTGCGTCAACGATCGCCACACTCGGCACGCCGAGTGATAATCACCCTGAGGGTGGTTTCACGTGACGTGCGAGCGGGAAAGGCTTGTCGGATGCGCTGACGGCAGCCCCGCAGAACGGTCACTGACTGTTGGTACCGAAGTCCTCCGGTGAGATCTGGTCGAGGAACTCGCGGAACTTCTCCACTTCGTCCTCCTGCTCGTCCGGGATGGCGATACCCGCGTCGTCCAGCACCCCGTCACTGCCGTAGATGGGCGTTCCGGTGCGCAGGGCGAGCGCTATGGCGTCGGACGGCCGCGCGCTCACCTCGACCCCGCTGGCGAAGACCAGCTCCGCGTAGAAGACCCCTTCCCGCAGGTCCGTGATACGGACCTCGGTGAGCTCCTGGCCGACGGCCTCGAGCACATCCTTGAAGAGGTCATGGGTCAGCGGCCTGGCCGGTGCCATGCCCTGCTGGGCAAAGGCGATCGCGGTCGCCTCACCAGGACCGATCCAAATGGGGAGGTACCGGTCGCCTCCCACTTCACGCAGGAGCACGATCGGTTGATTGGAGGGCATTTCCACCCGGACACCCACAACGTCGAGCTCGTTCACACAGCAACCCTAGGACGTGCTCGGCAGGTTTGGGTAGTCGGGCACCGACGTGATCAGTGGAACCGGACCCGCAGAGCCGCCTGCACCAAGGCCGAATGAAGCCGTACTGACAGCTCTCCGAGCTCCCGCGCGGTGGCCTCCGCGTGTGCCCTGGTCTGCGGATTCCGGTGTCGGCGCAGGGGCGCGACCACCTGCTCGACGAGTCCGGCCTCACGGTCCGCGGCCGCTCGCATGGCGCGCAGGTGACGCGGTTCCAGACCGAATCGGCCCAGATCCGCCACAAGCTTGGCCACCGTGACCATCTCGGCGTCGTACCCACCTTCGGAGGTCGGAACGACCAGACCGTACGACTCCCACTCGGCGAGGTCACTCTCGGTGACCTCGGCGGCTGCGAGCAGTTCGGTTCTGCCGATCCGGGCTGCGGTAGCCCGTCCGGGCTCCGCCTCCCAGCCGCCGTCGGTCAGATCCCGGGGACCGCCTCCGGACGGCAGGGCGGACTTCTCACCGCGGGCAAGGGCCTCCAGATGTTCCCGGATGACCTTCAGCGGCAGATAGTGGTCCCGCTGCATACGCAGCACCTGAGCCAGCCGCTCCACGTCGGCCCCACGGAACTTGCGGTAGCCGGAGGGGGTCCGCTGCGGCTCGACGAGCCCTTCGGCCTCCAGAAAGCGGATCTTGGAGATCGTCACCTCGGGAAACTCGTCCCGCAGCTGCAGGAGCACCGTGCCGATGCTCATCGGGCGGTCGTCGGCGGTGGCGGTGCCGTTACCGGCACCGCCCGTCGGTGTTCTCAGCATGGACCTTCCCTGACGGGTCAGATGCCCCGCTGGCTCGCGTAGAAGACCAGCCGGTACTTGCCGATCTGCACTTCGTCGCCGTTCGACAGTGCGACGGAGTCGATGCGCTCGCGGTTGACATAGGTGCCGTTCAGGCTGCCGACGTCCCCGACCGTGAAGCTGCCGTCAGGCATCCTGTGGAACTCCACATGCCGCCGCGACACCGTCACGTCGTCGAGGAAGATGTCGCTCTGCGGGTGGCGGCCGGCCGTGGTCAGCTCCCCGTCGAGCAGGAAACGGCTGCCCGAGTTCGGACCACGTCGCACCACCAGGAGCGCCGAGCCGAGCGGAAGAGCGTCGACAGCTGCCTGCGCCTCGGGCGAGAGGGAAGGTACAGGCGTCTGCCCGGTGGCCTCCGCCTCGTACGCCTCCAGACCGGAGATGGAGATGGTCGAGGTCGTCTCCGAGGCACGCTCGGGAATTCCGCCCCTCAGCGGCGCACCGCAGTTGGAGCAGAAACGACTGGCCTCGGCGTTGCGATGTCCGCACCTCGTACAGACCGGCATGGACGAACCCTCCTGCCCCGGGCTGAACCCTCCACCCGTACTTGAGGTTGACGGTTCCCCGAAACCTATGCGGCCGGCACCGGCAGGGTCAACGGACGACGCGCCGGAAACTCCCGAATTGTCACCGCTCGAACCGGATACCTGATCGCGGTAGAGCGGGCGCTGCGAGCCCTGCTCATCCGCCTGTCCATGGCGCGGTGCGCGATGGCGGGCAGCCTCATCGCGAGCGCTCTTGCCGAACAACTTCCCAAACAACTTCACGGGCGATTCCCCTTGACCGAAATAGACCCGCCCGTGGGGCAGGACGAACCCTGAATGAACACACCTGCCGACCCGGACATCTTCACAACGTCCGTATCCACTCGACAGTTTCCACCACGCACCACCTTTACGATGCGCCGACCCCCCGCAACCTCCCGCCCGTGTCCTTCGACCCCTCCGCGTCGCCGCCTCACCGTGTCGACGACCGAGCGTAGTCAGGCCGCTTCGCCGGTCGCAAGACATCCACGACGATGTCGTCGGCCTGCTCCACATGCACGGTGGCCTGCTCCTTCTCCAGTGTCTGCACCACACCCCCGGGGATGTTCAGAGCCGGCTCCAGATCCTGGGGCTTGCCGATCACCTTGAACACATACGGCGCGGTGATCTTACGATCGTCAACCTTGACATGGCCGCCGTCACCAGAAAAGTAGGTATTGGCCACCACCCTCACCCCGTTGACCTCGATCGCCTCGGCGCCCGCCGCGCGCAACTCCTGGAGCGCATCGAGCAGCATGTCCGCCTTGACCCCCTCCCCGGGGTCATTGACCGTGAGCGTGATCCCGGGACCGTGCGCTGCGACGGTGCCCGCGAGGATACCGAGTTGCCGCTCCTTCTCGACCGTCTGCTTGCGCGCCTCCTCGGCCTGGTCGGAGCTGTTCTCCAACTCCGTGCGCTGGGCGTCGAGGCGCTGCTTCTCGTCCTCCAGACGCTGCGTACGGTCGTCCAGCTCGTCGAGGATGCGGACCAGGTCCTCCTGACGGGCACCACGCAGAGCGCTGTTGTCGCTGTTCGAGCGCACCTGAATGGCCAGCCCGAGACCGAGGACGAACAGCAGTAGCGCGACGATGAGTTGGGCCCGTGTCACCCGTGGCGGCCACAGCCCGGCGATCAGCCTCTGACGCCCGGTGAGCTCCTTGGCGGCACCGGCCGACTGCTCGCCGGTGCGCTCCTTGGCGCTGGGAAGTTCTTCGTTGCTCATCGGCCTCAAGCCCGGAAGACGTGCCGTCGGATGGCCGCGGCGTTGGAGAAGATCCGGATCCCGAGCACGACCACCACACCGGTCGAGAGCTGCGCTCCGACGCCCAGCTTGTCGCCCAGGAAGACGATCAGCGCGGCCACCACGACGTTCGACAGGAACGACACGACGAAGACCTTGTCGACAAAGATTCCGTCGAGCATGGCCCGCAGACCGCCGAAGACTGCGTCCAGGGCAGCCACGACGGCGATCGGGAGATAGGGCTCGACCACAGCCGGCACCTCGGGTCGGACCAACAGTCCGACCACGACTCCCACGACGAGGCCCAGTACGGCGATCACGATGTGCCCTTCCTTGTGTCTGCCGCACCACTGCCGGTGTCTGCGGCCTTATGAGGCTCTGCTGTTCGTACGATCAGGCTCGGCGCGACCGGGAGGCTCACCTTCTGCTGCACGGACATGCTCGTCCGGATGTCGAAGGTGTCCTTGAGCGCCTGCAGGTACTGGCCGTCGGCACTGGCCTGGAATGCGCTGCTGAGCGGCTTTCCGTCCCCCGCCGCCAGCACCGTGTACGGCGGCACGAGCGGTCTGTTGTCGACCAGTATGGCGTCGCCGGCCGCGCGGATCGCCGACAGTGCCGTCAGCCGCTGCCCATTGATCGAAATCGCTTCCGCGCCGGACTGCCACAGGCCGTTGACGACCCGCTGCAGGTCCCGGTCGCGAACCCGACCGGTGTCGGTGAATCCGCTGGTCTCTCTGGGCCCGCCACCACCTTGATCGGTGCCCTCGGCATCGTCGACCACGAGTTTCACGCCGGGCCCTACCACCGGCGTCGCCCCGGCGAGCAGCGCCACCAGCTCTCCCTGGTCCCCGCCGTGCTTCTCCAGGGCCTTGCGCTGACGTCTGCCCACATCGTCGCGGAGCTTGTCGACCTGCGCCTCAAGGGTGTCGGCCGCCGACGTCTCTCCGTCGATACGGTCGATCAGTTCCTCGCGTTCCTTGGCGAGGACCGGCGCGGAGACGCGTGCCTGCGCAGCCCCGAGCGTGACGACGAGGGCAGCGAGAACCAGACATGCCGCGAGACCGAGTTTCGACTTGAGCGTGCGGGGCAAACCCGCGCTTCCGTCGGCCTTGCGACGTGCCGACGCCTCGGCGTATCCGTCGTCCAGGCTGTGGTCCATCACGTTGGTCAGCAGCGACATGGACGCGTCGGGGCGCGCTCGTGGCGGGGCGGTACTCCGATCGGGGGTCTGCTGCGACATGCCGCACATCGTCGCACGTCGCCACCGCTACCGCCGAATGGCCCCACCGGTGCGCCCGGAGACGCCATGGAGCGCCACCGGGCTCACCGATGAAACCTTCACTGACCTGCGCTGTCCACGACTCCAGCCCATTCGTCCAGCAATGCCTGCGCGGAGGCGTCATCCGGGCCCTCGGCCCACAAATGGGTGACAGCCTCGGCCGGGTCCGGCAGCACCATCACCCATCGCCCGTCGGCCTCGACGACCCGCACACCGTCGGTCGTATCGACGCTGCGGTCCCCGGCAGCCTCGACGACCCGCCGCATGACCATGCCCTTCACCGCCCAGGGTGTGGCCAGATCACGGCGTAGTACGTGGGCACGGGGAATACGGGCATCGATCTGGCTCAGAGTGAGCTGGGTCCTGGCGACGAGCCCGAGAAGCCTCACGAAGGCGGCGGATCCGTCGAAGACACTGCTGAATTCCGGAACGATGAAGCCGCCGCGGCCGTCTCCACCGAAGATGATGCCCTCCTCACGTCCCACGCGCGTCAGATCGTCGGGCGACGTCGTCGTCCACTCGACCTGCGTGCCGTGGTACGCCGCGACCTGCTCGGCGACCCGGGTCGTGGTCACCGGCAGCGCCACCCGCCCGCTGCGTCGCTCGGCCGCCACGAGGTCCAGCATCACCAGGAGCGCCCGGTCGTCCTCCACGATCCTGCCCCGTTCGTCGACCAGGGAGAGCCGCTCGCCGACCGGATCGAAGCGCACACCGAACGCGGCTCGCGCCGAGGAAACGATCTCGCCCAGCCGCACCAGCCCCGACCGCCGGGTTTCGGCGGACTCGGTGGGCCGCGACTCGTCGAGCCCTGGGTTGATCGTCAACGAGTCCACACCGAGCCGTCCCAGCAGGCTGGGCAGAACAAGGCCCGCACTGCCGTTGGAGGCGTCGACGACCACCTTGAGACCCGCGTCGGCGATCCCGGCGGTGTCCACGTTGCGCAGCAGCGACCCCGTGTACGAGTCGAAGACGCTGGACGGGAAGTGCAGATCCCCGATCTCTCCGGGGAAGGCCCTGCGGTACTCCTGACGTGCGTATACCCGGTCCAGCTTCCGCTGCCGTGCCTGGGAGAGATCGGCGCCCCGCTCGTCGAAGAACATGATGTCGACCGAATCGGGCACACCGGGAGACGTACGGATCATGATGCCGCCGGCGCTGCCCCGTGCCGTCTGCTGGCGCGCGACGGGCATCGGTACGTTCTCCAGGTCCCGTACGTCGATGGCACTGGCCTGAAGCGCAGAGATCACCGCTCTCTTCAGCGCACGCGCACCACGGGAGTGGTCACGCGCGGTGGTGACCGTCGAACCCTTCTTCAGGGTCGTGGCATACGCTCCCGCAAGCCGGACCGCCAGCTCCGGCGTGATCTCGACGTTCAGAATCCCGGACACCCCGCGGGCTCCGAAGAGATGGGCCTGTCCACGCGATTCCCAGATCACCGAGGTGTTGACGAAAGCTCCGGCCTCGATGGTCTTGAACGGGTACACGCGAACATTTCCCTGAATGATCGATTCCTCACCGATCAGACACTCGTCCCCGATGACCGCGCCGTCCTCGATGCGGGCGGCCCGCATCACGTCGGTGTTCTTACCGATCACGCATCCGCGCAGATTGCTGTGCTGGCCGATATAGACGTTGTCGTGCACCACGGCTTTGTGCAGGAAGGCGCCGCTCTTGACGACCACATTCGACCCGATGACCGTGTGCTCACGAATCTCCACCCCGGCTTCGACTTTCGCGTAGTCCCCGATGTACAGGGGACCCCGCAGTACCGCGTCGGGATGTACCTCCGCCCCTTCTGCGACCCACACACCCGGCGAGATCTCGAAGCCGTCGATCTCGACGTCGACCTTCCGCTCAAGGACGTCGGCCTGGGCCTTCACATAGCTCTCGTGGGTGCCGACATCCTCCCAGTAACCCTCGGCGACATAGCCGTAGATCGGCTTGCCTTCCTTCATGAGCTGCGGGAAGACATCACCGGACCAGTCCACCGAGACATCGGCTTCGACGTAGTCGAACACCTCGGGTTCCATCACATAGATGCCCGTGTTGACCGTGTCCGAGAAGACCTGACCCCAGGTGGGCTTCTCCAGGAAGCGCTCGACCTGGCCCGCCTCGTCCACGATGGTGATGCCGAATTCGAGAGGATTCGGCACGCGGGTCAGGCACACCGTCACCAGACCGCCTTTTTCCTTGTGGAAGGCGATGAGGTCGGTGAGATCGAAGTCGGTGAGCGCGTCGCCCGAAATAACGAGGAAGGTGTCGTCCTTCAGTGCTTCTTCGGCATTCTTCACGCTCCCCGCGGTGCCGAGCGGCTTCTCCTCGTTGGCGTAACTGAGCTCCATCCCGAGCTCTTCGCCGTCCCCGAAGTAGTTCTTGACCAGCGAGGCGAGAAATTGGACCGTCACGACGGTCTCGTTGAGCCCGTGCCGCTTGAGCAGCCGAAGCACATGCTCCATGATCGGCCGATTGGCGACGGGCAGAAGCGGCTTGGGCATGCTTGAGGTCATGGGGCGAAGACGAGTGCCTTCGCCGCCAGCCATCACGACGGCCTTCATGTCGGAAACGTCCTCCTTGAAGAGACGACGGTCAAGCCGACTTCGCCCGCCGGGGCGCCATCCGGGTCATCAGCGGCGGGTCGGCCACACTGCGCGACACCGCGTCAACGAGCTCAATCGGCTACTGCATCCGCCTTGACGAGTCGGCGGACCTGAACCACGTAGAGGATCCCTGCCCACCAATAGAGCGTTGTACCCCAACCTGCGAACGCCCATCCGAAAATGGCGGCCAGCGAAGCCAGCCAACCACTTCCGTCACTGAGCAGCAACAAGGGGAACGCGTACATCAGGTTGAACGTGGCAGCCTTCCCCAGGAAGTTCACCTGGGGGGGCGGATAGCCGTGCCGTCGGAGAATTCCCACCATCACGAGGAGCATGAGTTCGCGTGCCAGAAGGGCTGCGGTGAGCCACAGCGGCAGAATCTCCCGCCAGGTCAGCCCGACGAGGGTGGAAAGGATGTAGAGGCGGTCCGCAGCAGGGTCCAGAAGCCGGCCGAGGCTGCTGATCTGGTTCCACCGGCGGGCGAGCTTACCGTCGAGGTAGTCGCTGATACCGCTCAGCATCAGCACCAACAGGGCCCAGCCATCGCTTTTCGGCCCGCCGAACTCGGGGCGAAGAATCAACCACAGGAAGAGCGGAACCCCGACAAGGCGCGCCATGCTGAGGATGTTGGGGATGGTGAGTACCCGGTCCGTCTGAACCCGAGTCTCCTGGACCTCCACCCGGGGGCCTCCTGTGTGAAGAACGTGCCAATGATGCCCCCTGACCCTACCGTCAGCCGCCGCCAGCAGACACACGGGGGTAACGCAGGCATCTCGTGAACGCGGAAAAGCCCCGTGCCACAAGGACACGGGGCTTCCCGTAAAAGGAGTTCGGCGGCGTCCTACTCTCCCACAGGGTCCCCCCTGCAGTA
>NZ_JBIURS010000042.1:0-41106 GCF_044740965.1 Streptomyces sp. NPDC088252
GACTCTTAGCGCTCGACGTCGCCCCTGATGAACTTCTCGACGTTCTCGCGGGCCTCGTCGTCGAAGTACTGGACCGGCGGGGACTTCATGAAGTAGTAAGTCGGGAACTATGCGACCCACTTGGAAACGTGCAGGTCAGGTGCGCTATCCATGCTGCGAATGGCCTGGGAGATCACTCGCTGGGGAGAATTCTGGGAGAGCAAGTGCCCGGCGTGCTCCTGCAGAAGGCGGTTGAGCACCCCAACAGGGGAGCTGGGAGACAGCGCCGCACGCGCGGTCAAGGACTCTACCCACAGCCCCGTCAGCCCGGCCAGCATCCGGTCGCGCATGCCGTCGGTGACGTGCTTGTAGCGGGCCGAGACCGATCCGTCGATGTGCCCCATCCGCTCATCGATGAGCACCGACGGAGTGCCGAGGTCCTCCAACCATGTTGAGTGGCAGTGCCGCAGCCCGTGGTTGGTGAGCCCGGGGGCCACCGGCGCCCAACATGCGTCAGCCTGTGTGGCCGACCATCGGCCGCGGATGACCGTCCCGGGCCAGTGCTCTCCTGCCACCACGCACACAGGGCGGGCAGGGTCAGCAGATCCTCGCTTCGGGTACCAGCCTGACGAGGCGGGTTCAATCACCTGGGATCGGTGGTCGTCCCGCCCCCAGTGCGGCACCAGGTCCTCGGCGCCGGCCTGCTCGATCACCCCCAGCTGCGCCATGGCCGCCAGTACGCGTTCCGCTGTGAGCTGGGTAACGGTGTCCGGCCGATTCCGGACGCGGGACACGGTGGCCGGGGAGACACCGGCGAGTTCCGCGATCCGGGCTCGGGGCACCCGTAGCTCTTGGCGTAGGGAAGCGGCGCGGAAGATCGTTTGCAGGCGGTGGCAGGGGCAGGTCGCTACCTGCCGGCGCTTCTGTTCAGAGAGGAGGGCAGACAGGAACTCGGGAGTGTCGATCTCTCGGTAACTGTCGTCCTTAGGTGGGCACTTGACGAACGTCCCATCATTGAGCTCGTACAGCTGCCACTCGATCTGGATGCTCTGTTTTTTGACGTGGTCGCGGTCCAGGCCGACGGTTTCGCCCCACCGCATACCGGTGTACGCGGTGCTGATGGTCTCTATGAACTCGTCGTCTCGGCCGGACAGGATTGCTGCCCGCTCGGCAACCAAAAGGGCCCCCATGGGTGTGGTCACGACCTTCTCGGGCCCGCGGTTCTTCGACCTTCCCGCGCGCTTCCCCCGCCCACGACGGCGCGCTGCCGGATTGACCAGCATGGCGGGCACGTCCTCGACAGCGTCCTGCAGGATCAGATGCAGGACGCTGCGATACGTGGTCACGCTGGACGCGGCATACAGCGTGCGCTGCGACTTCTCCCATGCCTCGACGTCAGTCCGGGTGATGGACGTGATCAGCGAGGCACCGAAGTACGGCAGCAGGTGCCCCTGAATGTGGCTGGGGTAGTTCTGCATGGTGGACGCGGCCAGGTCCTGCGCGGGCCACCACTGCTTGTTGACGTACTCGGCGAACGTGGGGATGGCGGTCGGGTCGACGTGTGTGCCGGCCCGTACCTCCACCTCGGCGGCGTCAGCGGCCTGCTTGGCGTCCCGCTTCTTCTGAAAACGGATGGTCCGGCCCTGGCTGTCCTTGACGGTGCCGTACGTCCCGTCCTCGAGCTTGTACCGCCCGCGGTAGTACGTGCCGCGATTCTCTGCGTACCCCACATCGCCCTCCTTGGCGCCCCCGCAGCGCCAGGTGGACCCTTAGCGCTGTCTTACCCCGCGCAGCGCCGACGGCTCCTCGATGTGGGGACCGAGCTCGACTATCTCGCCGTTCCACATCTGGAACATCGCGACCGATTCGAGCGCCGCCGTGCTTGCTGTGGTGAGAGCCGTCGCCTGCTCGGGCAGGAACAGCCCCCGGTTGAGCACGTACGTCATGCCGCCCCGATGGACCTTGATGAAGGCCGGTCCCGGGATATCACTTTCTGCAAGCCTGAAGCTGATCACTGCCTCGCCTGTCCTCGCGTTGACGCAAATGCCACGCGCACTATTCGTACACGCGTTCGGTAACGATACAGACACTGGGCGTGATCGTGTATAGGGAATGCAAAGTCATTCCTGGTGGCGCGCGCGCTCATCCGCTTCGATCATGGCCCGCCACCTGCGCGCATCGTCGTCGTTCATCCCGGCCAGGTGCGAAACGATGATCCGTACCTCGTCGCTGAAACCGGACAGTTCCCGCGCCTCGTAGTTCAGGAACTGGCGGGCAGCTGCGCGCTTCACCAGCTGCAGCGGCCGCTGCAGACCTGCCGCGATTCCAGCTAGGCGCTCCGGGTTCGGGGCTGTAGTGACAGAGTTGGTCGCGATCTTCTGGAAGTACGGCTTCGAGACCGGGTGGCCCGCTGCGGCTGACCGGTCGGCCATGTCCTGGTACGAAACCCCTTCGTCGTTGATGTCTCGTACCAACTGGCTCAGGTCGTCGGCGTCCATCTCTCGTGCTAGCCGTGCAGGGATCTCGGTCTCGTCGCGCCGCCGCGTTGGCTCCGCTGCCATGGCTGCCTCTCTCCGCCTCTCGGCGTCCTGCGTCTCACGTTTAACCGCCGCTTCTTCGGAAACTGGCTGGTCACGGCGTACAACCATTCCAATCCGCAGACGAATCGTCTACAGCCCACGGTACCGCCGCGCCAAGTTTCACGGAAACCCCACAACCGGCCGTTCGGATTCGTAGACGAATCGAATATGCCTGTGCTTCACTGTTCCCGAACGTAGCTAGGTCGTTCGGATTGGAAGACGCCGTGAGAGTCCGCTATCGCCTCCGGAGCCTGCAGGTGCTCCGCTGGATCATGGAACACCCTGGTCGAGGCGCCCCGTACAGCGTCCGCGCGCTGGCAGAGGCTGCCGGTGTAGCCCCGTCGACCGTGGGGCACCTGGTCAGCGGGCGCGCAACCGCCTGCGAGATGGCCACCGCTCATGCGCTGTCGGAGGCGCTCGGCGTCGCCGTGCTCGTCCTTTTCGCGCCTCCTGCGTCTCCGGAAACGAACGAATCGGATTCAGATGTGCGCCATGCCATCCTGACAAATCACGTGGAGGAGCCGTGCGAACACGCCCGTGCCCGCCAGCCGGTCTGATCTATATCGCAGACAGCCCGTCCGGACCTGGAATCGCCTCACGCCTCGGCATCACCCCGGGAACTGTCCGGAAATGGCGCATGAAGCAGCGAGGGCCCAGGACGTTCATGCTCGCCGGCCGAGTGGCTGCGCGCATTGAAGCCGTCGATGAGTACCTCAGGGCCCTGGAGCAGGGGGAGCCCGGGCGGGCCGTCCGATGAGCTCACTGCCGACCCTGCACACGCCCAAGGCCGTAGCTGACTCGCTCCAGGTTTCGACCTGGTGGGTCAAAGAACAGGCCCGGAAAAGCCGCGTCGACGCGGTGAAAGTCGGGGGCGCATGGCGGTTCACCGACGAGCAGTACGCCCAGCTCGTGCAGCTCCACACCATGCCAGCGGTCGACCAGGCCGCAACCACCATCCCCCGGCGCAGCCGATCGAACGGCACCGCCGCCCCACTCCAACTGGTCGCGAAGCTCCCGCGACGCGTCGCCAACTCCTGACCACAGCAAGCGGGGCCGCCCGGACCACGCCCGGTCCGTGACAGCCCCTCGGCACACCTCAACTACTGACAGAAATCGAGGTCACCGTGACCCAGACTACTGAGCTCGGCCAGCAGGCCGAGACGCCGACCTGGCGCACCGCGCTGCAGTTGGCGACCAACGCGACGTGGCAGGCCTCCGGACGTATTTCCGCCGCGCCGTTCTCCGTTACGCAGGACAAACGGGACGGCGGCTACATCGGCCAGCTCCACTACCTGGAGCTGAAGTCGGTGAAGGCGTTCGCGGCCGAGTTCGGGGCCGAGCTGGACTCCGGCCCGTCGGCCAGCGGCGGGATCCGGTACCAGGCCACCGCGCTCGTCGACAACATCCCCGTGATCGCCTGGGCGTTCGTGCCGTCCGCCGAGGCGGGTGACCTGGCATGACCACTGTGCAGAGCACCTACCTGGGGTGGGAGCAGCCGCTCCACCGGACGGGCTGCAAGCGCCCGGTGTGGGACATCGACGTCCGCCGGGAGGACGGCGCCTACCGCTACCACGGGCACAGCGAGCCTCGGCTGGCCCACTCGTGCCCGGAGGAGTGCTGCGACCACGCCAACTCGTTCACGCGGGTCACGGTGAGGATCGTGTGCCGCTCCTGCGGGGTGGCCGAGCTCGTCACCGGTGAGCACACCACGGACACAGGCCACAGCATCACCAGCACCACGCAGCTCGGCTACGGCCTGGCGCCCCGGAAGGTGGCCGGCCTGTTCCTGTGGGCGGGGGAGCCCTACCTGACTGTGGGCCGCGCCGGCAGCGACGAGCCGCACGACTTCCTCGTCACCGCCACCCGCGTCGACCGGGTCACTCAGGGTGCGGTGGTCGGTCAGATCACCCAGTGGCACGGCAAGCGCGGCGGTGTGATCTGGACGGCGTCCGCGTTGCCCGACCCCCACGGCCCCTACGGCCACGGCCTCGGCCGCATCCGGTGGAACCGGGTGCAGGAGGGGTTCAAGACGGTGGCCGCGGCCGCGAAGTGGATCGCCGCATCGGCCGCTTCGACCGGTGAGGGGCCGTCATGACGCACCCCCTGCAGGCCGTGATCCGTGCGCGGCTCCTGGCCGTCGCCGAGGAACGCGACATCGAGATCAGTGTGCCGGACGTTGACGCGCTGACCGAGGCCGCAGTCACGGCCGCGCTCGAGGCCCCGGTGCCCGACGCACCGGTCAAGCTCACGAACCAGATGCTCGGCGTCCTCGTCGCCATGGCGCTCGGCGACACCGAGCGCGCGACAGCCCGGCGCATGTGCATCACGGAATCGACCGTGAAGACGCACCGCCGCCGCGTGTACCGCGCCCTCGGCGCCGGTACCGCCGCCGAAGCGGTCGCCATCGCCATGTCGTACGGGCTGCTGCACCCCAGCCGATCCGGCCTCTTCTCTCTGCCGGGCCAGCGTGACCGGAGGACGTCATGACCACTCACCACCACGCCGAGACGTACCCCGGCGAGCTCTCCATGCTGCGTGGACTCCTCGGAGTGATGCAGGTCGTCGCGAAGCACGGCGACATGGGCGAGGTTCGTCGGGTACTCGCGGAGCACGCCAGCGACGAACAGGCCGCGTACGCCGAGGAGAAGGACACGGCCGCCGAGCAGCAGAAGGACACCCTGGCTCCGGCCGGGGCGGCGTTCACTGCTGAGCGCAGCGCCCTTGAGCTGCAGGGGCTGCTGTACGAGGCGATCACTCGTTTTCAAGGCACGGCGCAGCTGACCGGCCTGGGCAACGCGCAGATCCGCCAGTACCTGGCCGAGCACATCCACATCGCGCTGACCGGCGACGAGTTCACGACCGGGTACACCGTGACCCAGCTGGACGTGGCCACTGAGTACGCGGAGGTGGCCGAGTGACCGCCATCGAGCTGCTGTTCATCCTCGCCGCAGCTGTAGCCGTGCTGTGGGCCGTCGTCGGCATCACCGATGCGTGCGCCTCTCGCCGGTCCCGGCCAGCGGTTGCCGGGGAGCGGGCGACCGCCGAGGGCGCTGCCGAGTGAGCGCCGTCGACGAAGGGGCCGAGGCGCGCCGCCTGGCCGACGAGGACGGCCTGAGCCAGCGGCAGATCGCAAAGCGGCTTGGCGTCAGCCGGTACAGGGTCGGCCGGCTGCTGGCCGACCAGGCGCGGCCGGTGGCCGGGCCGGTGGCCGACCAGGCGCGGCCGGTGGCTGAACCGGCCGACCATGCGGCTGCTCTGGTGGCCGTCCGGCCGACCGCCGTGGCCGACCAGGTGGCCGATGGAGGGCTGCCCGGGTCGCTGCTGGTGATCGACCTCGACCGCTATCCGGGGCTGGCCGAGGACCTCGATCTGTTGCGGTGCACCGGAGGGGCCACTGCACAGGACGTCGTGAACTTCGCGGTTGACCGGCTGGCCTGCGCCTACCGCCACGCCCGGGCCCGGGGCCTGTTGCACGACGGTCAGGCGTTCGACGTGGCCGCCATGTGGCTGAACCCCGACCTGACGGCCACCCACCCCTCGCCCTGACCGGTCGTCGGCCAGGCCGTCGGCATCTTCGCCGCCGCCTGGCCGACCACCGCGTCACCACCCGTACCCACCCGCAAGAGGGGAACCATGACGCAATTCAATGTCCCGCCGAAGAAACGGGCCACAAAGAAGAAGGACGAGAGCGATACGGCGTACGGCATGCCGCGGCCCGGCCTGCACCCGGAGATACCCGGCACGTGCACGTCGCCCCGGTGCGGCGCCGTCGCAGACCTGCAGGACGAGGCAGACCTGCAGAAGGGGTGGGTGCGGGCCGGCGTGTACGGATCCACGGACCCGGACCGCGTGTGGTGCTCCGGCCTGTGCGCCACGTACGGCATCGCACTGGCCGAGCTCCGTGTCGAACGGCAGGTGAGCACCCGTGCGTGAGTGGGCGCTCGGCGCCCTGGGCGTTGCCGCGGTTGCGGGTCTCCTGGTCTGGGCGGACACCGTGGTCGTCCTGGCCGCCCGGGCCGCCCACCGCGCGGCCCGTCTCGTGCAGCGCCGTTCGGCGGCCGCCGAACAGGTGCCGTTGGAGACGTTCGTCCGGATCCCGTGTCACACGCCTGTCTGCGGTCACCTCGAGCGGTGCCACGACGTGACGGACCGCGGGCTCGTCTGCTGCCGCTGCGGCCATGTCGTCCAGTCGTAAGAGGCCGTGGCCGTGCTCGGACATCGACCCGGCACATGGCCTCACGTACGCCCGCCGGTACCTGACCGGCTGGAAATGCGACCGCCATACCCCCGCCGCCTGGGCAGGCCGGCCAGAACCCGTACCGGGGCCCGGCTGGCCGCCCGGCGCCTACATCCATCAGTCCCCTGACACACCCGAACCACCTGCAGGACAGGAGCCGTCGTCATGACCACCACCGCCGAGCACCGCCGCCCGTCCCCGGCCGACCTCGCAGCGAACGCGCCCGCCCGTCGCCGGGCAGCCGCCCGGCTCGCCGAGCTCCTGGCCCCGGCCGTCCTCAACCGGGGCGAGCGTTTCCGTCCGCTGTACAACGCGGCGATCCGTGAGTCCGGGATGAACCCCAACACCCGGCTCGTCGCCTTGGTCCTGGCCACGTACGGCAACTCCCGCACCGGCCGTGTGGCCGAGCAGCCGGGCCTGCACCGCCTCGCGGCCGGCACCGGACTGGCGGTCGGTCAGGTCGTCGTCGCGCTGCGGGCCCTCGAGACCCGCGGCTGGGTCCAGCACACCGGCCCCGCCCGGTACGAGGACGCCGTGCTGCAGCCCAGCATCCCCGCCCACGTCATGCCCCGCCTGCGGACCCTCACCCTCACCACCACCGCCACGATCACGGAAGGTCCCACCGATGCCTGAGAAGCCCGCCCAGCAGCATTGGACTGAGTCGCTGTTCGACAGCGTGTACGCCCTCTACGAGACGGCCCACGAGTACCGGACCGCCCACCGCGCCGCCCAGGTCGCCGAGCAGATGGTGGGCATGGACCGCCGACAGATCCACGAGGGCCGCATCGCCCTGCAAGGGCGGGTCAACGCCTACGGCCGCACTCGCACCCGGGAGCCCCACGAGAAGGCGATCTACGACCTCGGCACTCTGTACCGCCAGGCCGAGTCCAAACTGCACCGCTGCTACGAGGAAGCGGCTCTCCTGTACGCGTCCGGCGCGGCATGGTCGATAGCGACGGTCCAGGACGGCCACACCCCGGCCGTGGTCGAGTTCAACACCGACGACAACGGCGACGCTGTGCCGCACCGCCTGCACATCCCCGGCCTCGACACCTACGCCGAGGGGCCCGCCCTGGACGCGGCGTACAACGCGGTCCGGGACTGCATGGGCGCCGCCGAGTACGCCGAGGACTTGGCCGGCCGGGACTACGTCACCGATCACGAGGCCGGAGAGATGTTCCGTGCGGGCAACGCCGCCCTGGGCCTGGCCGATGCCGCGTTCGCTTACGGCCTCCTCGCCCAACGCGCCGTGAACTTCGTGCTCCTGGAGCCGCGCCGTGCCTGGCACAGCGAGCTCGCCGCCGCCCGGGCCACCGCGCAGCAGAGCATCCAGCCCACGCCCTGACCCACCCCTGCCCCACCTCTGGAGATTCCCCGGTGACCACCGCCGCCGCGTACGCAGCAGCCCCGGCTGCTGCTGCGCCGTGCCCGCAGCCGCCCCGCGCGGCCGCCGAGGCACGGCCGCGGTCCGGCGGTGGTCTCCGCGTTCGTGTGCCTCTGCGCATCGTCGTAGGTGCTCAGTACCGAGACTCGGCCCTGAGCACCTACGTCAAGGTCGCAGCGCTCGCCATGCGCGCCGACGGCTGCACCGCCAAGGTCGCCGTGATCGCCGAGTACCTCGGCCTGTCCAAGTCCGAGACGGAGCGCGGTCTCCGCGACCTCACCACCCCGGACGATGTGGACGGCCTGGTGGAGGTCGTCACGACCCGGCGCACCCTGCCCGGCGGCCGCGGCCAGTCCGCCCACCGCATCGTCCGCCAGGCCGCCCTGGGCGAGCACTTCATATGGATACCCGTGCGGGCCGCTGACGCCCTGTCCCCGCGCCTGCTGCGCCTGTACGCCCTGATCGCTTACGCGGGCGCCCGCACCGTGCCGCTGGCCGTCGGGGACCTCGGCGCCATGCTCTATCACCACACCGGGCAGAGGGCCGGCCAGCACCTCGGCGAGCGGCAGGCCGCCCGGCTCCTCGAGGAGCTGGCCGTCACCGGCTGGATCACCGTGCACCAGCGGGCAGGGCTGCAGGGCCGCCACGCCTACGAGGCGCACCGCCACCCGCTGCAGGCCGTCCAGCTCGAAGCCGCCGCCCCTGACATTCATGACGGATCCGGTCCGGACGACCATGACGGATCCCTCGCGTCTAGGGAAGACCACAGGACTGACCGACCGGTGACGAGGACGGGGGTTGGTGGTGGGATCCGCCGTAGGCGAGATACAGGTAGTAAGGCCGCTCGCCCTGTGGAAAACCCGGCACCGGCTGCGTTCCGACGTGCGGGTCAAGACGAAAAGCGCAGCAACAACGACGGGGCCGCGGACCGGGGTTACACCGGTCCCGGGCTGCAGCTCTCGCCCCGGGTGTGGCAGGTCCTCGAGCCCGTACGCCACGAACTGCCCGGGATCCGGACGTACGTGCTGCGCCGCATCGCCCACGAGATCGGCCGCCAACTGGCCGCCGGGGTCGGCACTGAGCGCCTGACGGCCCGGCTGACAGCCCGCTGGGCGTCCACCGAGGCGCCCCGCCGAGGCGACGTGGGCCGGTGGATCCTCGGCTCCGGACTCGTGCGGCGCGGCTGCGGTCTCAATGCCTGCGAGTCCGGCATCACCTGGCACACCGGCCAGTCCTGCCCCGTCTGCCACGACAACGCCATGCACCGCCTCCAGGAAGCCACCAGGGCGCAGCAGCAGCGGCCGGTGTCCGAGGAGCAGCCGGTCCGGCCGCTACGGGCGGTGGAGCCAGTGAAGGTGCCGACGGTGCCGTGGCCGCCCGCAGCCCCTGCCAGCGACGTCCAGGAACAGCGCCCGGGCCTGACCCGCGAGCAGCTGCAGGAGCTCCGCGCGGCCGCGACGCCTGGGTCCGTGCGTGAGGCAATCGGCCGGTACGGGCGGGCCGGGGCCCTCTACCTGTACGGCCACGCCCTGGTCCTGCCCCACCTCGCCACCCACGAAGGGAATCCGGCATGAAGCCAGCCAGCCACCACATCACCGCCTGCAAGCGCTGCCGCGCCCTGATCTGCTGGGCCTTGACGACCGCCAACGGGCGGCGCCAGCCGATCGACGCGGCCCCGGACGAGAAGGGCAACCTCGCCGTCACCTCCGGCGTGGACGGCCTGCTGTACGTGCGGAGCCTGACCAAGACCCACCCGGAGCCGCGACCGGGTGAGTGGCAAGCCATGCCGCACCACGCCACCTGCACCGCACCGCCGCCCAGGCGCAGCAGCACGCAGCGTCGGAGCTCCGGAGTTCGGCCGGCGCCCTGGCAGGTCCGGCTGTGACCGCGGCCGCGCGGTGCCGCGTTCTCCGCTGCTCCCGGCCGGTCGGCCGGGGCCGGCTGTGCTGGACCCACCGCGAACGCTGGCGCCACCACGGCGACTTCGACCACAACGAGTGGACCACCGCGGACCTGGGCGACGTGGAGACTGCGGCCTCGGTTCGGGCGCTGCTGCCTGGCATGACCCGCCGCGAGCGGATCCTGCTCGGCCTGGCGCTGACCGACCGGGGCCTGCCGGCCGCCGAGGTCGCCCGCATCACCCATGTCACGCCCCGCACGGTCACCCGTTGGCGCCGTGCCCGACGTGCCGCCCAGGAGGCTTCCTGATGAGCATCGGCATCGTCGTCCACTGCGACCGCTCAGGCCAGTACGGCACCTGCGCAGCGCAGCTGCACACCGGGGCCAGCACGGAGGCCGACGCCTACGCGGCCGCCGAGCGCGCCGGATGGGACGTCAACGGCACCCCGGATCTCTGCCCAGTCCACGCCCCCCGCACTCAACCACCGGCGCCGCCAACCCGGCTACGCCCCACGAGGAGCACCTGATGCCCGAGTTCACCCGAGGGTTCCGCCTCCACCCCCGCTCCGGACCTGCCTTGGACGGCGCCGCCTTCCCCTCCGGCCAGGTCTTCGTCCTGGACGACCCGGAGCACGGCTTGGTCACCGCCGCCACGTCCATCGAGGAGCTGCTGCGCGGTGGGTACCACGACGCCCGCATCGAGTGGGCCGACCAGGCGCAGCCCCTGCCCACCCACCCCATCCTCTGACCCACCGCACCACCCGGAGCACGCCCATGGACACCACCTGCCTGATCTGCCACGGTCATCTGCCCGAGGGCCGCTACCTGTGCGACGCCTGCCAGTACCGGCTGCACACCTGGCTGCAGGAGATCCCACGCACCCTGCCACTCCTGCAGGACAGCCTGCAGCCCGACACCGGCCCGGCCCGACGCGGGAGCAGCGGCCGCGCCCACTCGCCGCTCCCCGTACGCGCGGACGTCCTGGACCTCCTCGGGCCCGGGCACGCCGTGCCGCTCGAGGACCCGCACGGCGACCAGTCCGCCGGCGTTCCCATTACCGCCCTGCTGGCCGGGTGGGCCCGCTACATCGCCAGCGAGTACCCGGCCGTGCGTCACGACCGGCACGGTACGCAGCGCATCGAGCCGTGCGACGGAGCAGTGCCCCGCGGTGGGGCAGGGATTCCGGCCTGGTGCTCGTGGCTGACCGCCTATCTCCCCTACGCCGCGACCCGGTCGTGGGCGGCCGACATGTACGAACAGATCGACGACCTGATGCACAGGATCCGCGGCATCACCCGGACGACCCCGCGCCGCCACGTCAAAGACGCCCCCTGCCCCGGCTGCCAGGCATTCGCGCTGGTCGGCGCGGATGACGAGTGGTACATCGTGTGCGAGGCCTGCGCCGTGCGCCTCACCCCCGACGAGTACACCGAGCATCGGACCCGCGTCATGCCCGCGCTGGCTGCTCTGGCCGTACGAATGGCTGCGGCCGGCCAGAAGGCGGCCTGATGCCCCGGCGCGTTCCCCAGCATCGAATTCGAACGTGTGTACGGTAACTGTCGATGGCATATGCACTGACTCGCTCGCCGCCAGGCGTACGCGACCCGCATAGGAGACACACATGCCCGATTGGACCCTGCATCACGGCGACGCCCTCACGCTCCTCCCCACCCTCGACACCCCCGTCGACGCCGTCATCTGCGACCCCCCGTACAACTCGGGCGGCCGCACCATGACCGAACGCACCAGCCGCACCGCCCGCGAGAAGTACCTCACCGAGGCAGGCCGCAACCACGGCCACGACCTCGGCGACTTCACCGGCGACAACCGCGACCAGCGCAGCTACCTCGCCTGGCTATCCCTCGTCCTCGCCCAGTGCTACCGCCTGACCCGCCCGGGCGGCGCAGCCCTCGTCTTCAGCGACTGGAGACAGCTCCCCGTCACGACCGACGCCCTCCAGGCCGCCGGGTACACCTGGCGCGGCATCGCCGTCTGGCAGAAGCCCATCGCCAGACCCCAGCCCGGACGCCTCAAGCAGGACTGCGAGTTCATCATCTGGGGCAGCAACGGCGCCATGATCCCGGGCAACGAACCCGTCTACCTCCCCGGACACTTCACCGGCAGCCAGCCCCGAGGCAACGCCCGCACCCACATCACTCAGAAACCAGAAGACGTCATGCGCCAACTGGTCCGCATCGTCCCGCCCGACGGAACCATCCTCGACCCCTTCACCGGCTCCGGCACCACCGGCGTCGCCGCCCTCAAAGAGGGCCGACGCTTCATCGGCATCGAGCAGTCCGCCACCTACGCCCGCAGCGCCCGGGACCGCCTGACCACCGCGGCATAACCTGCATCGCACAGCACTGCGCCCCCGCCCAGCTCCGGCAGAGGCCCGCTGTCACACCCCCGCCGTACCGTCAGGACATCCCATACGCGCTGCTGGCTGCTGCGCCGCTACACGGGAGCCTGTGCCCCGTCAGGACAGCGCCTGACGGGGCACACCACCCCCGCGAATCGATCCTGCTGGACATGATCACGATTTAGCGTCACACTTCTGACACCACCACACGTGTGTCCAACGAACCCCTGACCTCACCGGCAGGGGTTCTTTTGTGTCCGGGGAGGCACCATGGCAACCACCTGGCTCACAGCCGCCGAGGCGGCCGCCCACGCCGACCGTGCACGCCAGTTCGTCACCGCAGGCGCGGCCAGCATCAAACCCGCCACCATTCGGCAGTGGGCGCGGCGTGGTCACCTGCAGCCCGCTGGGCTCTCCGAGAACAACCACGCTCTCTACCGCCTCGCCGACGTCGCCCGCGCCGAGGCCACCACCCGCGCCCGCGCCCTACGTCTGGTCGGCATCGGCATGCACCAGGCCGAGGCCTTCACGATTCCCCCACACGCATGACACCATTCCCCCTTCGTCACGCTCATCCCTTGGGGGGATCCCATGTTCGGCAGCAAGAAGACCGACGACGAGAAGGCCGCTTCCAAAGCGCTCCGCGAACTCCGGCTCGCCACATCCGCAGTTGGCAGCATCCTCGTCCGTAAGGACCCACTGCGTTTCACGTCGCCCGGCCAGATGGACGTACCAGTGGCTGGCGCCACCATCACCATCGACCGCGGCGAAGCAGCGAAGCGCATCACCGCAACCAGAGTCGCGCTCACAGGGATCTTCGCGCTCGCGTTGAAGAAGGACTCCACTAAGTTGTTCGTCACCATCGAAGGCGCCGACGGGTCCGCGATGCTCCTCGAATGTCCGGCCAAGAGAGAAGCAGGTGCCCGCAAGTTCGCCATGCTCGTGCACGCCAGGTATCCCGCCGAGGTGCCCACAGACTGACCCAGCCGTACCCAAGGCCCCGTCCCCGGTCGGGGCCTTCCGCATACCCAGACCCCCCGGGCACCCCCAGCCCCAGACCCCCGGGCACCCCCATCCCCACCTCCCCCGGGAGGCCCCCATGCCCACCCGTCCCCCCACACGCTGCGCCGATCCACAGTGCGCCGAGTTCGCCACGAAGAAAGGTCGCTGCCCCGATCACCAGCCCATCCCATGGGCAGGCCGGGACGACAAAGCCCGGCGATACGGCATCAGCTCGGGACGATGGCGAACCCTCAAGCGCATGGCCGGCCAGCGCGACAACTGGTGCTGCTACCGCTGCGGCATCGAACAGCCCGAGGCGGCCGACGATCCGGACGGCGAGCACGCCCTGCAACTTGACCACATCACGCCGATCTTCGAAGGCGGAGCAGTCGAGGACATGGACAACCTCGGCTTGATCTGTGCCGAGTGCCACGAAGCCAAGTCCAAGGCCGAGGCCACACGCGCCAACAGAGCCCGACGCAAACCACACTGACCACCAGGAGGCTCACCCATGGCCAAACCGATCACCGCTCCGCCGACGGCCGAACTGACCACCGCTGTGCTGCTCACCGTGCCCACCCCGCACGAGCCCGTCACGGGCCAGATCGGCACACTCACCGTGCCCTGGGACGGCAAGCACATCGATGAGACCGAGCTCCGCGTTCGCCTCGGCGAACTCCTGGAAGCCGCAGGCCAGTACCTCAAGGCCGGAGGCCAGCTTTCCCAGCCCTCCCCCGGGTAGGGGAGTCCAGATTTCCAGGATCTTTTTCTGGGGCCCCGGCGCCGTCAGCTCGGCACATACACGCTCAGAATTGTGAACTCGAAACTGGGGAAATGACGCAGTGTCACCAGTGATTGCGCAGGTCAGGGGGTTGGCATGGGGCGCACCGCGCAGCCTGCAGCGCTGAAGTTGCTGACCGGTAGGGGTGAGGGGCGGGACTCCGGCGGCCGGAAGGTGGCCCCGGGGCCAGCGTTCCGGCGGATCGCTCCGAAGCCTCCGACGTGGCTGTCGCGGGAGGCTGCGGCCGAGTGGCGCCGTGTCACGCCCGGGCTGCAGCGCCTGGACCTCTTGAAGGAGGAGGATCGGGCGATGCTCGCCGCGTACTGCGAGACCTGGTCCGTGTTCGTCACCGCGACCCGGTCGGTGACCCTGGACGGCCTGACCGTTCTGCAGATCACGAACCGGCCGGACGGGTCGTCCACCGAGAAGACCGTGCCGAACCCGGCCGTCGCGATCGCCCGCAACGCCGGCCGTGAGCTCCGCGGCTTCGCCGCCCAGTTCGGCCTGTCCCCGTCGACCGAGCAGGCCCTGTCGAGAGGGGCCGATGATGACCCCGAGGACGACAACCCGTTCGCGTAGGAAGGCTGCCGAGCCGGACGAGACGGCGCCCGTGCCTGGCGCCTTCCTGGACGATGACGAGCTCGAGCGGCTCAAGCTCTCGCCCGAGGTCGGCTGGTACCTCGTCTCGCGCGGCATCGCGCTTCCGGACAGCCCGCCACTGATCAAAACTCCGGAGCCTCGGAACGTCCCTGGCGCACGGTTCGACCCCGAGCGTGTCGACAAGGTCATCCGCTCATTCAGCCTGCTGCGTCACACGCAGGGCCAGTGGGCCGGGCAGCCGCTGGTGCCCGACCCGTGGCAGGTCGCTTGGATCCTCGCCCCCGTCTTCGGGTGGGTGCGCTGGGACGAAGACGCGGACATGTACGTCCGGATCATCTCCGAGCTGTACGTCGACGTTCCCAGGAAGAACGGCAAGTCCACGCTGTCGGGCGGCATCGCGATCTACCTGACGTGCGCGGACGGCGAACCGGGCGCGCAGGTCATCGCCGCGGCGACCACCAAGACGCAGGCCGGGTTCGTTTTCACGCCGATCAAGCAGCTGGCCGAGCGAGCCCCGGCACTCAAGGGGCACGTCAAGGCGTACCAGGGGAAGATCCTCCACCCCAAGACCGGCAGCTACTTCGAGGTCATCGCCAGCGTGGCAGACGCCCAGCACGGGGCGAACCTGCACGGTGGCGTGATCGATGAGCTGCACGTTCACAAGAGCCCGGACATGGTGGAAGTCATCGAGTCCGGTACCGGCTCTAGGCGCCAGCCTCTGATCGTCATCATCACCACGGCGGACTCCGGGAAGCCAGAGACGATCTACAGCCGCAAGCGCACGCGCATCGAGCAGCTGGCCCGCGGCGTCCTCGAGGACCCATCGGTGTACGGCGTCATTTTCGCCGTGCCGAAAGACGCCGACCCGTTCGTCGAGGAGACGTGGCGGGCAGCGAACCCGGGGTTCGGCGTGTCCCCGACCCGGGCGTACCTGGCCCGCAAGGCGCGGGCTGCCCAGCAGTCACCGGCAGAGCTGGCCGCGTTCCAGCGCCTGCACCTGGGCATCCGGACCAAGCAGGTCACCAAGTACCTGGACCTGGACGCCTGGCGTGCCAATCAGGCCCTGGTCGATGAAGCGAAACTCCGCGGCCGCGAGGCATACGGCGGCCTGGACCTCGGATCTGTCAGCGACCTGAACGCGCTGGCGTGGCTGCTCCCCGACGACACGGACGGCAGCCTCGACCTGGTGCTCCGGTTCTGGACTCCGGAGGACAACCTGGCCTCCCTGGACAAGCGCACAGCAGACGCCGCCTCCCGGTGGGTCAAGGAAGGGTGGCTACGCACCACCTCGGGCAATGTCACCGACTACACCGCGATCGGCGACGTCATCCGCAAGGACCTGGATGCCTTCGACGTGAAGGCGCTCGGGTTCGACCGGTGGAGCAGCACGTCTCTCACGAACGACCTCGAGGGCGAACGCGCGCCCATGGTCGGGGTGGGCCAGGGCTACAAGACGATGTCGCCCGCGCTGAAGGCCGTCAAGCGGCTGCTGTTGCTCGGGGCAAAGGGCCGGCCGATGCTGCGGCACGACGGCAACCCGGTCATGACGTGGATGGTCGACAACCTTGCCGTAGCGATGGACACGGCCGGGAACGTGAAGCCGGACAAAGCATCGGCCGCCGACAAGATCGACGGCGTTTCCGCGCTCTGTGACGCGATGTCCGAGGTGCTGGCCCGCGCGCCTGTACGCCGGTCCGCGTACGAGGACGGCGATTTCGAAGCGATCTGAGAGGAGGTGCGGTATGCCGTGGTGGCGCCGCAGTAAGGGGGCCTCCGGTCAGGTCATTGACCAGTCCGGTGCGCTCATTCCCATCAAGTCCACCCAGTTCGATGATCTGGCAGGGCTCAGCGCCTACGTGGCGCAGAACGGGATCAGGGTCGTTGACCCGGGCATCCCGCTGTCGGAGTACGCCGACAGTGCATCGGCGCTTGACGTGTGGCGGACACAGCCCAGCGTGCGGAAGGTGGTCGACTACATCGCCCGCGCGCTCGCCACGATCCCGTGGCACGTGTACGAGCGGGTCTCAGACACTGACCGGCGCCGGGTGACGGATCACCCACTCGCGCAGCTACTCAGCAGCCCAGGACCGGGACAGAGCCCTTCCCGGCTGTGGCACTCGGTGATTGTCGACTGGCTGATCTACGACCGGTGGTGCATTCAGATCCTCCCCTCGGCCGACACGACCAGCGGGTTTGAGATGCGACGGAAGCCGTCCCGCAGGTTTCACATCCTGTCGGACGACGACGACCAGCCGCGCGCCCTGTACCTGATCTCTTCCGAGGGCCCGGCGCAGACCGTGCCGCTGCCCGCGCCGTACCTGTTTGATCACGGGTACGCGCAGGTCGGTGCGGACGGCACGTCGCCGATGGACACGCTGCGGCAGATCCTCGCCGAGCAGGCCGAGGCTGTTGAGTGGCGGCGCTCCGTGTGGAAGAACGGCGCCCGGGTGCCAGCCGTCATTGAACGTCCCGTCGATGCTCCGGCATGGTCGCCGGCGGCGAAGGACCGGTTCACCGCCGCGTTCAACGCGTTCATTGGCCGCGGCTCGGCGGCCGGCGGGACACCGATTCTCGAAGACGGCATGAAGCTGGTCACGGTCGGCGCGTTCAAGCCGATGGAGACGCAGGACATCGAGGGGCGTCGACTGACGGACGCCGAGGTCGCCTCGGCGTACCACATCCCGCCCGAGCTGGTCGGCGCCCGCGAGGGGACGTTCTCCAACATCGACGCGTTCCGGCAGATGCTCTACACCCACTCGGTGGGCCCGGACATCACGATGCTCCAGGACGTCATCAACACGATGCTGGTGCCGCTGGTGGCCCCGGGCTCGAACCTGTACGTGGAAGCGAACGTGGAGGCCAAGCTGCGGGGCTCGTTCACGGAGCAGGCGACGCTGCTGCAGACCGCCGTCGGAGCCCCGTACATGCTTCGCAGTGAGGCCCGTGCGGTGCAGAACCTGCCGCGCGTGGACGGTACGGACGAGCTGATCACCCCGCTCAATGTCCTGGTCGGTGGTCTTGCGTCGCCGACGGACACCGCCCCGCCGCCGTCGCTCCCAAAAGGTCAGGGCCGCCCCGCGTGAAGGCCGGGCGGCCGGAGGATCTGGGGACGTTCGCTGTCGAGCGGGACGCGTATACCGAGGCGCTCACGGACTGGGCCCAGCGCCAGGCCGACGGGCTGCTGTCCGCAGCTGACGCGAAGTCGGACGGTCCGCCGGACTTCTACGACCTGTGGGCCGCATCTTCGCCTGAGCGGCAGGCCCAACTGGCCGCGCTGATCCAGGGGTACGGCTTCCGCCTGGCGCAGATCGGTGCCTGGTCGGTGCTGGACGTCTGGAATCCGGAGGCGGACGGGTGGGACGCGGCCGTGATGGAGGCGTGGCTGGCGAAAGCGGCCGAGTCGCACGCGGTCGAGTACGAGCAGGCCGCCTACGCAGCGGCGACGTCGGCGGTGACGGACGAGGGCGACTGGCGCGACAACCTCCGAGCGGGGCTGGCGTCCTGGGTGACTGCCGCAGCGGTCCGGGCAGTCACCTCGGCGACCGAGGCCCGCAGCTTCGGCAGCCACGACGCGGCTGGCGCCTCGGGGTTGACGCGCAAGGTGTGGCGGACCGGGTCAAGTCCTCGTCCCGAGCACGCCCGCCTGGACGGTGACAGCGTCGCCCTGGGCGAGACGTTCGCGAACGGGCTGAGGTGGCCCGGTGACATGCGTGGGCGTGCGGCTGAGACCGCGAACTGTAACTGCCGACTCGACTATGAGAGGGGGGTCTGACGTGCCCCGCACGAAGGAATGCAAGGCCCGGATCAAGGCCGCGGGCCCCGATGACGGGCTCGGCGCCGGGCAGTTCCGGGCCCTGGTCAGCGTGTTCGGGAACGAGGACAGCATGGGCGACGTCATCGCCCCGGGCGCGTTCGCCCAGGTCCTCGCCGAGTGGAAGGCCAGCGGCGACCCCATCCCGGTCGTCTGGGCCCACAGGTGGGCCGACCCCTTCGCCCACATCGGCTCGGTCCTGGAAGCCACGGAGACAGCCGACGGCCTCGAAGTGCTTGCGCAGATCGAGGACATGGACACCAACCCCACCGCGAAGCACGTGCACGGCCTGCTCAAGGGGCGCCGCATCAAGCAGTTCAGCTTCGCGTACGAGGTCGGCGAGGGCGGGTGGGTCGAGACCGACGACACGGCCAAGCACCCGTGGGGTGAGTACTACGAGATCAAGCGGTTCTCGTCCCTCTTCGAGGTTGGGCCGTGTCTCGTCGGTGCGAACCAGCAGACGGAGCTACTGGCCGCGAAGGCCGCCGACCTCACGCGCGGCGTGAAGGAGGGCAGGGTCCTCGCCGGGGCGCACTATGACCGGCTGGTCTCGGCTCATGCCGCGATCGGCGACGTCCTCGCCGCCGCCGAATCCCAGAAGTCCACCCGGCCCGCGGGCCGGAACACCCCCGTACCGGAGACCGGCCAGCCGCCGGCCGAGCCGACCGCCGCCGCCTCTGAGGCGCCCGCGAAGTCGACCAGCCTGTCGCCCGCCCAGGTAGCCGCATGGGTCACCACAACCGACATGATCAGCAGGAGGACATCATGACGCTGCGCGAGCAGCTCCAGGCGACGCTGGCCCGTGCGACGGAGATCGTCGACACGGCCAAGGCCGAGGACCGCGAGTTCACCGAGGCCGAGATCACTGAGATCACCGAGCTGAAGGCGAAGGCCGACGACCTTGGCGCGAAGGTGAAGGCGGCCGACGCCGCCCAGGCCGCCGCTGCGGAGATGGCGGGCAAGGCCGCCAAGACCCCGAAGCCGCCCGGTATCCAGGTCAAGGACCGCCAGGAGGACGGCGACGCGGTCACGTTCGGGGAGCGCTTCACCAAGTCTGCTCTGTACGCCGAGTTCCGTAAGTCCAACCCGTCCGGTGTCGGCCAGGGGTCCCCGGTCGACATCGGCCGGGTCCGTGTCGGCTCGATGAAGGAGTGGCTTGGCGGTCGCAAGGCCACTGCGGCGCCGCTCCAGGTAGCCCTGGGGCACGTCGAGCCGATCCGGATGCCGATGATCGACCAGGTCGACCGCGACAACCTGACGATCCTCGACCTGATCAGCCGCGGTGAGACGGCCGGAGCATTCGAGTACCTGCAGGTCACCGGAGTCACCCGCAACGCGGCGATCGTCCCCGACGAGATCCTGCCGGACGACACCGTCGTCAAGCCGACCTCGACCATGCAGACGGCACTGGCCGACGCCAAGCCGTACACCTACGCGGACGGTTACGACGTCACCAACTCGCTTCTGTCCGACGCCCCGGCGCTCGCCACCTACATGAACCAGGAGCTGGAGTACTCGCTGGACTGGGTGATCGAGGACAAGATCCTGAACGGCACCGGGACCAACGGGGAGCCGAAGGGCATCCTGCACACCACCGGGGTTCAGGAACTCACGTACACCCCGGGCTCGGACGCCATGGAGCAGGTCAAGGCGATCCGGAAGGCGATCACGAAGATCACCACGCTGCCCGGCGGGAACGTGACCGCGTGCCTGATGTCGCCCGAGGACGACGAGGCGTGGGACCTCCTGCAGGACACCACGGACCGGTTCATGGGCCAGGGACCGTTCGGGCAGGGCCCCAATACGTCCTGGGGCCGGGCACGGGCGCTGTCGCAGCGCCTCGCCCCCGGCACGGTGATCCTCGGTGACTGGCGCCAGGTCGCCCTCCTCGACCGCGAGGGCCTGAGCGTGCTCGCGTTCAACCAGCACAAGGACTACGCCCAGCGGAACCTGGTCTACGTCCGCGCCGAGCTCCGCGCGGCCCAGGTCATCTGGAAGCCGAACCGGCTGATCGTGGTGAAGCCGTCGGGGGCTGGTAGCTGATGCCCGCCCACAAGATGCTCACGATCGACGGGATCCGGTACCGGCCCGAGGACGCCGCGCGGGCACGCGCCCGCCAGGCTCCCACCGGACCGCTCGGCATGGCGCAGGCCGAGCCCCGCACCCCGGCCGAGGTGTTCGATCCGTCGGAACACGACGTACCCGCGGTCCTGGCGTACCTCGCCGAGGCCGACGAGGACGAGACCGCGCGGGTCCTGGCCGCCGAAGCTGCCGGGAAGAACCGCAAGACGATCCTGGAGGCAGCAGCATGAGCGACGCGTTCATGGTGACGGTGGACGGGGCCGCGCCGAAGCGACGGTTCCTGACCACCGATGACGCGGTCGGTGGCGTGGCGGTCGTGCGCCTGGCCGTGGCCGGAGAGATCCCGGTCGGGGTCACGGACGCCGTCGACCTGGCCGACGCCGCAGAGATCCGGTTCGTGGTCGGGAACCGGGCGGCCTGGCAGGTGGAAGCCGGGGCCGCGATCGCACCGGGCGTGTTCGTCGCGGCCGGAGCCGAGGGCCGAGCCGTCCCCGTGGCGGCCGGTGACCCCTACGCCGTCGCGGTGGCCCTGGACGCCGGGACCGCCCCGGCCGGAGCCACGCCCGGCACCGTGATCCGGGTCGCACCGCTGCGCACGGTCGGCCTCGGCAGCGGCGGTGGTGGCGGGTCCGTCGACTGGGCCGCCATCACCGGCAAGCCCGCGACGTTCGCCCCGACGATCGGCGCCACGGCAACCACCGCGGTCGCGGGCAACGACTCCCGGCTGACGGCCGGCGCCGCCGGTACGGCCACCGTGCGGGCACTCGGCACGGCCGCCACCACGGCAGCGGCCGGCGACCACACCCACGCCGGTCTGACCGCCGACGCCGCAGCCGGTACCGCGTCCATCCGCACCCTGGGCACCGCTGCAACATCGGCGGCGGCCGGGAACCACACTCACACCGGGCTGCTGACCGGCTCGGCCACGGCGGTGAACAACTCCACCGCCACCGACGCGGCCGGAGTCGTCGCTGACCTCAACGCGCTGCTGGCCGCGCTGCGGTCCCGCGGCATCATCACGGGGGCCTGACGTGGAGGCCGCATCGCCGTATCTGGCGGACCCCGCCGAACTGGCGGTGTGGCTCCAGGTACCTGAGGACGATCCGCGCCTGCTGGCAGCGCTACGGGCCGCCACCCGGCGGTTTCGTGGCGCGGTCCGCCACCCCGTATCCCTGGTCAAAGGCGACACCGTGTTCCTCGACGGGTCCGGCCGGCAGCTGCTCCAGCTTCCCGCCGCCCCGATCGTGGTCCTGCACCAGGTCGCCATCGATGGCCAGGCCGTCACTGACTACCAGGCAAAGCGCCGCTCCGGACAGTTGTACCGGTGCGCGGGGTGGCCGGACTGGGCCGAGGTCACCGTTTCCTACGACCACGGCCAGGACCCAGTGCCCGAGGAGGTGTCGGAAGCCGTGATCGACCAGGCGCGGGCGATCTACCGGCTCGACCCGGCGATTCAGCAGATCACCACGGGCACCGAGTCCGTCAGCTTCGCGGCGACGGCCGCCGTCGGGATCACGTCGCAGTGGCAGGCCGCTGTCGAAGCCCACCGCCTCAATCGCGGGGACGGTGCCTGATGGTCCTGGCCAACCCTTTGCGGCGGGACACGGTGACCGTGGTGGACCGGGTGCTGATCGGGCAGGACGAGCGCGGGCAGGACGTGTACGAGGACCGGCGCCGCGACGTCGACCACTGCAACATGCAACCCGTCAGCAGCACCGAGGCGAACGACAACCGCACGCAGGTCGTCACCCGGTGGCGTCTCGCCGGACCACCCCACATGGGCCTGACCCCGATCTCCCGCGTGGAGTGGCGCGGCCAGCGCTTCGAGGTCGACGGCGAGGCCGGCGAACACGGCTCGTTCGGCGGCCTGATGGACCACACCGAAGCATTCCTGAAGGTGGTGACGGGCTGATGTCCGGGATTCGTTTCGAGTTCGACCCGCGGTGCCTGCCCGAGGTCATGGTGCTGCCCGAGGTGCGGGCATCGCTCAAGGCGGAGGCGAACCGTATCGCGCCGATCGCCCGCAGCCTTGCCCGCTCCGAAATCGGGCCGGAGTTCGCCGACTCGATCGAGGTCGTGGAGGAGATCCGCCCCCGAGGCCGGCCGACCGCGGCCGTGGTCGCCGACCGGGCTGATGCCGCCTCGCACGAGCACGGCTCGGTGAGCACACCACGTCGCCGGATCCTCGGCCGGGCCGCACATACCCGAGTTGAGATCACCTGATGTGGGCGGACACCGAGCTGGCCGTCATCACCGGTCTGCGTCCGCACCTTCCCGGGGTGCGGGTCACCGACGAACTGCCGGACCAGCTGGAGAAGTTCCTGCCGCTTGTGCAGGTGCGGGTCGTGGGCGGCGGCGATGACGAGGTGACCGACACCGCCACCGTCGATGTGCAGGCGTTCGCTTCGACGCGGGCGCGCATGTGGGAGCTGGCCGAGCAGGCCCGCACCGCAATGCACGCCCTGGCCGCCACGCACGTACCCGGACAGGCCGCCGTGATCGACACCGTCACCACCGCCGCACGCCCGGCCGAAGTCCCTTACGGAAACCCCGCGTTGCGGCGCGCGGTCGCCACCTACACGGTCGCCACGCGCGTACGAGCGACCACCTGACCACTCACACACCACCGGCCCCGGCACCCTGCCGGGGCTTTGTCATGAAAGGGGGCCACCGTGCCCGCCGCTGACTTCACTGCCATGGCCGATCTGCGGACGTCTCTGATCCGCAAGGCGCTCAGGTACGCGATCTTCGCCGCCGACACCACCGCCGACGCGGTCGGTGATCCCTTCGATAAGGCCGGGGTGCTCCAGGCCCTGCCCGCCGGGTACCTCCCGGTGGGGTACACGACCACGGACGGCGTGACTTTCTCCGGTGATCTGTCGACGAACGACGTCGAGTCCGGACAGTCCGCCTCCCCGACCCGGTCCGACGTCGAGACGGACGTGCAGACCGCGCAGTGGGTGCCGCAGGAGACGAACGCCGCGGCGGTCGCCCTGTACGAGAACCTCCCGTTGGACGGGGCCGAGGCGCTCCCGGACATCGGTACGGCGGCCTGGACGTGGAAGCGTCCCCTGGTCCCGCCGACCCGCTACCGGCGCCTGGTCTTCATCGCCGAGGACCTCAACAAGATCACAGGTCAGCCGCTGTACATCGTCCGCCACTTCCCGTCCGCGCTGCGGTCCGGGCGCGAGGACGAGCAGTGGACCCGCACCGCTGAGATCTCCCGGGGCGTCACGTACCAGGCCTACCAGGACGAGACGTACGGCACGGACTCCGCGACGTGGATCGACGGCCCCGGCTGGCGTGACTTCGCCGCTCAGGGCGACGGTCCGGGCGGCGCCGGTTCGTGACCGCCCGCAAGCCGGGTGCGGGGAGGCAGGCACGGGTGAGCCCTGCCGCCCCGCACCCTTCACCCGCTCACCCGCAGCCCACCCAGAAAGAGCAGAAGACCATGAGCAAGCCCAACAAGCGCCGCTACAAGCTGTCCGAGGTCAAGGCCCAGTTCACCGAGGCCGTCGGTGGCACCGACGTGGAGTTCGAGACCGACAAGGGCGACGTCCTGACGTTCCCGCACCCGCTGTTCGCGGATGACGACTGGTCCGAGAAGGTCGACGGCGCCGAGTCGTCGAAGGACAAGGCCATCGCGATCCTCGGTGAGGAGCAGTACGAGAAGTATCGGGCCGCCGGACACAGTGACGGTGACATCGGGCTGCTGTTCCTGGCTGTGCAGCAGGACATGCAGGACCAGGTGAAGAAGCGCCCTACACGGTCCTAGACGTCCTCGGGCACCACTCCGAGGCCGTCGAGGCGGACCTATGTCATCAGTACCCGCAGTACGGCGAGGGCGGCCCCGTGCGGGCTTTCTTCCAGGGCCGGATCACGTTGCGGCATCTGCGGGTCCTGGTGGAAGGTCTGCCGCCCGGCGGGGCGCTGGGCCGGGCCGCGTCCAGGTCGCCGTGGGGCACCACCGAATACCTGCTCGCCGAACTCATCGACCGGATCGGCCGTCTGGAGACGGACTTCCGGAACGCGAACCGGTCCGAGAAGACGGCCGCGCAGCCGTACCCGGATCCGGTGTGGCGGCCGGGCGATCCGACCCCGGCGCAGAAGGCCAAGGCCGAGGCCAAGGCCGCCCGTGAGGCCCGGCAGGGATATCAGCGGATCGTCGCGATCGCGACCCCGCAGCACACAGAGAAGGGGTGATCGCCGATGCCCCGCGCTGGTGCTGTGTGGGTCGACGTCCTGCCGAACATGAGCGGCTTCGGGCGCCAGCTGGACCGTGAGATCGGGGAACCGGTCGCACGGGCCAGCAACCGCGCCGGGGCGCAGGGCGGCGAGAGCCTCATGTCCGGCATGAAGGCCAAGATGACGGCCGGCGCCCTGGCCGTCGGAGTTGGGGCCGGGGCGCTGGTCGTCAAGGGCCTTGAGCAGTCGATGGAGAAGCAGAAGGCCACCGGCAAGCTCAAGGCCCAGCTGGGCATGTCCGCGAAGGACGCGCAGAAGGCCGGCCAGGCCGCGGGCAAGCTGTACGCGGACGCGGTGACTGGGTCGGTGGAGGACGGGGCCGCAGCGGTGCGCGCGGTCATGTCCGCCGGGCTGGCGCCGGAGAAGGCCACCACGAAGCAGCTGGCAGCGATTGCCACCAAGGCGGAGGATCTCGCCTCGCTGTTCGAGGTCGACATGCCGCAGGCCGCCAACGCGGCCGGGCAGGCGGTGAAGACCGGACTGGCGAAGAACGCGGACGAGGCGTTCGACGTGTTCACCCGTGGCTTCCAGGTCATGGGTCCGCGCGCCGATGACCTGATGGACACGTTCAACGAGTACGGCACCATCTTTCGGTCGATGGGCCTGGATGCGAAGACTGCCACTGGGCTGATCTCTCAGGGCATGAAGGCCGGTGCCCGGGACACGGACGTCGTCGCGGACTCGGTCAAGGAGTTCACGATCGAGGCTGTCGCGGGGTCGGACAAGATCCGGGGCGGCTACAAGCTGGTCGGCCTGGACGCCGACAAGATGTTCAAAATGATCGGGAAGGGCGGCGATTCCGCCCGCACCGCCTTCACCATGACGCTGGACGCGTTGCGCAAGGTGAAGGACCCGATCGACCGCAACGCCGCCGCCGTCGAGTTGTTCGGCACCAAGGCCGAAGACATGGGGCAGGCACTGTTCGCCCTGGACCCGTCGAAGGCGGTCGCCGACCTCGGCAAGGTAGGGGGCGCGGCAAAGAAGGCCGGGGACGACCTGCGGAGCAACGCCGGGGTCAAGTTCGAGCAGTTCAAGCGCAAGGCGCTGATGGTGATCGGCGACACGACGGCCAAGTACGTCCTGCCGCGTCTGATGCAGTTCGGCAAGGTCCTGAACTCCGACGTGTTGCCCAAGGTCAAGTCGTTCGCCGGGTTCGTGGACACCCGCGTGGTGCCGGTCGTGCGGGCCCTCGGCGAGGCGTTCATGGCCGGTGCCCGGTGGGTCAAGGAGTACGGGCTGTGGTTCGCCCCGCTCGCCGTCGCCATTGGCGGTGTGACGCTGGCAATGTCCGCGAACGCGATTGCGACCGGCGTCAGCCTCGGTGTGCTGGGTGCCTACTCGATCGCCGTGCGCGGGATCACCGCTGTTACCCGGGCTTGGGCCGCCGCGCAGGCGATTTTCAACGGCGTCATGGCCCTCAACCCGATCACCTTGATCGTCATTGGTGTGGTGGCGCTCGGCGCCGCCTTGGTCGTCGCGTACAAGAAGAGCGAGACGTTCCGGAACATCGTCCAGGGGACGTGGCGGGCGATCCAGGCAGGGTGGCAGGCCCTGTGGTCGTTCCTGAAGCCGGGCGTGGACGCGTTCATGACCGGGCTCAAGGCCGTGGGTGCAGCGGCGTTGTGGCTCTGGTCGACCGTGCTGTCCCCGGTGTTCTCGGCGATCGGTATGGCTGCACGGATCCTCGTCACCGCCGTGGTCGTCGTCGCGCTCCTGCCGATCATCGCCACGTTCAAGCTGCTGGCCGCCACTGCCTCCTGGCTGTGGAATGTCGCGCTGAAGCCGGTGTTCTCGGCGATCGCCGCAGGCGCCATGTGGCTGTGGAACAACGGGATCAAGCCCGCGTTCAACAGCATCGTCGCTCAGGTGCGGGCCGTGGCAGCAGTCATGTCCTGGCTGTGGAAATCGGTGGTCTCCCCAGTGATGGGGTGGATCGGTGGCAAGGTCGCCTGGCTGTGGTCCGCGAAGGTCAAGCCAGCGTTCGACCTGATGAAGATCGGTATCGGTCTCGTGGGCGCCCAGATCAGGGCCCTGTGGTCCGCCTACGTTCAGCCAGCGTTCCAGGCCATCGGTGACAAAGCATCGTGGCTGTGGACCAAGGCGCTCAAGCCGGTGTTCGACAAGGGCAAGGCCGGAGCCGCTCTGTTCGGGAAGGCGTTCACCGCGGCGAAGGACGTGATCGGCGACCAGTTCAGCAAGATCGCCGATCTGGCGAAGAAACCGATCGCATTCGTCATCGACGTTGTCTACAACAAGGCTATTCGGGGCGTCTGGAACACCGTGGCCGGAGCTTTCGGTGCCCCGAAGCTGCCCGCGTTCAAGGGCTTCGCCCGCGGTGGTGTCCTGCCCGGCCAGTCGACCTACCGGCAGGGTGACGACCAGCTCGTCCCGATGCGCCGCGGTGAAGGCGTCTACGTCTCCGAGGCGATGCGCGACCCGTATGAGCGGGCCCGGCTGCACGCGGTCAACAAGGCCGCCATGCAAGGACGTTCCCTGTCGGCGTTCCGTGGCGAGGGGTTCGCAAAGGGCGGGATCTTCGGCTGGGTGAAGAACACCGCGTCCAAGGGGTTCGACCTCGCCAAATCCGGTGTGTCGTGGCTGAAGGACGGCGTCAAGGCGTCCGCCGAGGCCGGGCTGAACTCGGTCGTGAAGCCGTTGATCTCGAAGATCAGCGGCTCGGCGTCGCTGTACCGGGACATGATCACCGGCATCCCGAAACGGATGATCAAGGAGATCATCGGGTACTCCGGCAAGGCAGATTCGGAGCTGGAGAAGGCCGGAGTCGGCGGCAAGGGGTTCAAGGGGGCGCTGGCCTGGGCGCGCACGCAGGCGGGCAAGGCGTACCAGTGGGGCGGCAATGGGAACCCCAGCTGGGACTGCAGCGGGTTCGTATCCGCGATCGAGTCCGTCATCCGGGGCCAGAAGCCGCACCGCAGGTGGGCGACAGGGGCGTTCTCCGGTGCCACGGCCCCGCCCGGCTGGGTCCTCGGCGCCAAGAGCCCGTACATGATCGGCATCACCAACGCGGGTGTCGGTCACACGGCGGGCACCATCAACGGCGTCAACGTGGAATCGCGCGGCGGCGACGGTGTGATGGTCGGCTCGCGGGCCCGCAGCTACATGGACCCGCTGTTCACCCACCGGTACGGCCTGCGCGGGTTCGCCGACGGCGGGTCGCCCCGTCCGGGAGAGATCGCCTGGGTCGGGGAGAACGGCCCGGAGCTCATGGAGTTCCGGGGTGGGGAGGTGATCTACTCCAACGCCGAGTCCATGCGGATGGCGGCCGGCCTCGGCCCGGTGCGCGGGTTCGCGAAGGGCACAGCGAAGGCGAAGGCGAAGCCCAAGAGCAAGATCCCGGACGATCTCGACGCGTTCCGTAAGAGCCTGACCGGGACGGCCGCCGCCATCGGCAAGGCGGCCGAGAAGCTGACGAAGGACCTGAAGGCGGCGGGCGGGGCCGGGGCGAAGCTGGCCAAGTCGACTGAGAAGGCCGCGGCCAAGCTGCAGACGATGGCGAAGCAGCGCGACGCCATCACCGCGAAGATCACCGCCGCGAAGGAGTACGGCGCCGACAAGTCCAAGTCCATGGCGGACTTCCTCGGCGTCTCCAACTTCGCCGACGTTACGAGCGTCGGCGATCTGATTGCCGGGATGAAGGACCGGCAGGACATCGCGCGCGGGTTCCAGAACGCGCTGCTGACGGCCCAGAAGCGCGGCGCGTCCAAGGACTTGATCGCGCAGCTCGTCGAGATGGGACCGGACAGCCAGCTGGCCGGACTCGTGTCCCGGGCCACCGGCGCGGACATGAAGCAGCTCAACTCACTGGTTGCCAGCGGCTCGAAGCTGTCGACGTCCTACGGCCGGTCGATGGCGGATCTGATGTACGACGCGGGCAAGGACGCCAGCAAGGGGTTCCTTGCCGGGCTGCTCGGCCAGCAGAAGGACATCCAGAACGCGATGGCCAAGCTCGGCGCGAACGCGATCAAGGCCATTCGGTCGAAGAAGGGAATCGACGCCCACTCGCCGAGCAGGAAGGGCGCGCAGGCCGGTGCAGATGTCGGGGCCGGGGTCGTCGCCGGTATGGCGGCCATGGCGCCCGCGGTCGCCGCACAGGCCGAGCGCCTGGGCGAGGGCGCGGTGCCGGCCGCTCCGGTCGTCCCGGTGACGTCCCAGCGCACAGGTGACAACCCGCTCGCCGCACTGGACGGGCTCGGCGTCGCCCTGGTCCTGGAGGACGGGACGGCGCTCGCCGCCCATTTCGATACCCGCGTGGATGCGCGGCTGACCACAGTCCGCCGCAGCGCGCGGGCGGGCACGAAAGGGAGGTAGGGAATGCCGCTGATCGTAGATCCGTCCGCACCGCTGGTGGAGCCACCGGCCCGGGTGACCAGCCCGGACCGGTGGCTGGCCGCCGTGGTCCAGCCTGAGTGGGCAGGGGTGGTGCTTGCCCTCGACTATCGGGCGGGCACGCCCCTGCCGGCCGCGTCCCAGGTGCGCCGTGTGCGGATCACCCGCACCGATCCAGGGGCGGCCGGGCCGGTGCCTGTCCGGTCCGCTGACCCGGCGTGGGCGCTGGGCGGCGTCGGGACTGCGTACGACCACGAAGCCCCGCTCGGCGTGCCCGTGGTGTACACGGCCGTTCCGGTGTACGAGGACGGCACCACCGGGCCCTCCTCGTCGCTCGCGGTGACGGTACCCGCCCCGGTCCCGGGGCAGGTGCGGGACCTGTGGCTGAAGTCCGTCGACCAGCCGTCGCTGTCGCTACGGGCGATGATCGTGGGCCGTCCGGAGCCGACCAGCGCCGGGCGGCAGGACACCGCCGACATCCCCGGCAGTCCCTACCGCGTGGTCGCGTTCGACGAGCACGCCGCCGAGACGTACACGGTGACGGTCGACGTACCGCCCGAGCAGGTCGACCAGGTCCGCGCGCTCCTGCGGTCCGGGGTTCTCCTCGCGCAGACCCGGCCCGGCTACGTCGCGATGCCGGACGCCTACCACGTGCCCGCGGACATCACCGGCCCCACACCCACCGGCCGCCTCGGCGCCTCGGGCGGCTACCAGTTCACGTGGACCGTCGAGCCGGTGGACCGCCCGGCCACGGCCGACGCGCCGATGCGAATGCCCGGCTGGTCCTGGGACGAGGTCGCCCGCCGCTTCGCCACCTGGGACGCGGTCGCCGCGAGCTACAGCAGCTGGGCGTCGCTCTCGACGAACGGAGTCCTGTAGATGCTGCCGATCTCCGCGCGGGCGCTGGCCGCTCTCACCCAGGCCGCGCGCCGGCCGATCCGCGCGGACTGGTCCAACGACGGCGGCGCCACCTGGACCCCGGTGCCGAAGCTGGGCTCGGCCGAGGTGCGGCCGGACCGTACCGCGGAATGCCGGTACTCCGGCACCGCCGACCTCGTCGGCGTCCCCCTCGGAGTCTCCGGGATCAACACCGTCGTCACGCAAGTGCGGCTGTTCCAGGGGATCCAGGCACCGCGCATGGACGTGGAGTGGATCCCCGCCGGGGTGTACGTCATCGACCGGCTCACCCGCACCCGGCACGGCGCCTCGGTGGAGCTCCTCGGCCGGGAGCAGATGATCCGAGAGGCCCACCTGCCCACCCCGCGCACGGTCGGCCCGGACTCCGCCCGCGCCCTGGCCCAGACCCTGATCGGGGAGGCCCTGCCCGGGATACCGGTCGCATGGCTGGACGGAGTCGTCGCGGACACACCGATGCCGGCCTGGGTGGTCGACGAGGACCGGTGGGCCGCCCTGTCCGGCGGCACGGACACCAGCGGTACGGACACGGGGATCGCAGCCGCCCTCGCCGCCGAGCTGTACGCCGACGCCGCCGGGATCATGACGTTCGCCCCGGTCCCGACCCTGGACGACCCGGTGGTCTGGCGGATCCCCTACGGCCAGGCCCTGGTGCAGCCCGCCGAGCAGGAATCAGCCGAGGGCCTGGTGAACCTGTGGTCGGTGTCCGGGGACGGCGGGGACGGTTCACCGGCGATCGGCCCGGTGTACGTGTGGGACGACGACCCCGGGTCGCTCACCTACGCGGGCCCGGATCCCGTCGGCGATCCCCTCGCTCCGCAGCGCCTGGGCCTGACCGGGGTCCGGATCCGGTCCGCCCGCTACGCCTCCCCGCTGATCACCACGATCGGCCAGGGCTACGACGTCGGCCGCGCCCGCCTCGCCGATTCCCTCGGCATCCAGGCATCGCTGTCCTTCACCGCCGCCTGCAATCCGGGGTTGGAGCCCGGGGACGTCGTCGAGGTCGAGGTACGCCCGGGTGAGTGGCAGGCCCACATCGTCGACTCCTGCCCTTACACCCTCGGCTCCGCCTCCCAGTCCTGCACCACCCGCACCACCACGAGGAGGCTGACATGAGCGACCCCGCCGCCGAACTCGGCGAGCTCCTCGCACCACGTGCGCCGGCCGGACTCCAGACCCGCTCGGCACAGGTCGACGGCGTCACCGACCGCGGCGTCAACCTGCGCATCGGCGACGAGCTGCTGCTCGACATCCCGTGCTCCGAGGGCTACCGCAACCGCCAGGCCGGGGACTGGGTGGCCGTCACCAAGGGCGCCCGCCCCGTCGTCGTGTGGCGGCTCGGCGACGACCCCGGGGAAGCCACCGAGGACGAGATCCGGGAGATCGCCGCCGACACCGCCGCCGACATGCAGGTCGTGCGCGCGGTCACCTGGGGCACCGCCGCCCCCACGGGCACCGGCTGGCAGGCAGGCACCACCGTCTACGCCCGGAAGAACGCGGCCGGGAAGGTGGAGTTGTACGTACAGCTCACTACGGTCACCGACCCGTCCCCGCCAGTACCACCCGGACGCGCGCCGAGCCCCGTCACCGTCACCCCGAACAGTTCCGGGTCCTGGCGCAACGGCCGCCCCGACGACTACGCATCCGGGCCCATGCAAGGCGACTGGACCGGCGGCGGCGACCGCCGCGGCGCCTGGTTCTACGGCGCGAAGATCGCCAACGCCTGCGCGGGCAAGACCGTCTCCTCGATGTCCGTCTCATTCACCCGGGCACGCGGCTCCGGCACCAACGCCAAGCGCCCCATGCATCTCTACCTGCACAGCTACCAGAACGAACCCTCCGGACAGCTCAACCTCGGCACCGGCCCGGAAGAGCTGCTGCGCCTGTCCGTCGGCGCCCGCGGAACGGCCACGCTGCCCGCTTCCTGGTGTACCGCCCTGGCCACCGGCACAGCCCGGGGCCTGGCCATCTACGCCCGCGGCAGCACCGACTACATGGCCGTCAGCGGCGGCCAGCTCACCATCAAGTTCTCTGCGTAAGGAGCCACATGGCGACCATCGGATACGCCCAACTCCCCGTGCCCGACGGCGGCGACGCCCCTCTCGGCCCGGCCGCGCTCGCCACGCTCGCCGGAGCCGTGGACCCACACCTGGTCCAGCACGTCACCAACAAAGCCCAGCGCGACAGCCTGTACTCCGGCGCCCCGCTGCACACGCTCGTGTCGGCGGCCGACGGATCGGTGTGGCTGAAGACATCAGCCACCGCCAACACCTGGGCAACGATCGCCGAGCCGCTGCCGGCATGGCGCGCAGTCACCCCCGCATCGGGTTACCAGTCCGGTGAGTTCGCGCCCGAGTGCCGCATCATCGGCAAGCAAGTCCACCTCCGCGGGCGCCTGGTCCGCGTCGACGGCGGCGTCTTCCCCATCTCCGGCATCAAGATCGCGTCCGTCCCCGCCGACTGCCGCCCCGCCAAGTACGGCTCCTGGGCGGGCGGGTCCAGCCTCTCCGGCGATCCTGTCGTCGGCCTGGGCCGCCTCGAATGCCTCGGCAACGCATCGTCCACCAGCTCCGGCACGGTCGGCGACATCATCTGGTACTCCCAGGACGGCACCGGCGTGCCGTGGGTGGACCTGTCCGGCTACTACTGGCTCGACTAGGAAGGCACACCTCATGCCCCTGTACACCTACGGCGGTACCCCCGCTGAAGTCCTCACCGACCCGCACGGCGACGTCGTCCCCGACTACCCGCTCAACGTCCGCATTGCCGGGTCCGGTGAGCTGATCACCGCCCTGTACGAGGCGGACGGCACCACCCCGATCGGGCAGCTCCGCTCCAACCCCGCCAACTCCACCGCGCCGGGCGCGATCCGGCAGTGGATGTGCGAATGGCCGCAGATCGAATACGAGTACAACGCGTCCGGCGGCCGAACTGTCCGCTGGTACGTCTCCGGTCGCGAGGTAGCCACCGAAGCGCTCCAGGCCGCGACCGGCGCCGCCGCCCAGGCCGCGACCGCCGCCGATCAGGCCGCCACCGCACTCACCGCATCCGCCAACGCTGCGTCCCTTGCCACCACCGCGTCCACGAAAGCCGATGCCGCCTCCGCCGATGCCTCCGCGGCAATCACCGCCGTTCAGTCCCGACTCGGCGAGGCCGCCACCGTCGACACCCTGCCCGCGATCGTCTACGACGCCCACCGAGGCGGCGCAGGCGAAAGCCCCGAGAACTCCATCGACGCGCTCAGGACGGCACGGGCGTACTCCCAGGTCCTCGACATCGACGCCCGCCTCCTGGCCGACGGCACCCTGGTCTCAATGCACGACGCAACGATCGACCGCGTCACCAACAAGTCCGGCACCGCCGCACAAATCACGGCCGCGCAACTGGCCTCCGCCCGCCTGGACCCGTCGACCTGGTTCGCGGCCGGATACCCCGACCTGGTCGTGCCGACCGTCGAGGACCTGCTGAACGAGTTCGGCGGCCGGTACGTCCTCACGGTGGAAGCCAAGGACGCAGCATCGGTCCCGGTGCTGGCCGCCATGATCAAGGCCCGGCGCCTGGAACGCAGCGTACTGATCAACAGCAACACGCCGAGCGTCATGACCACGATCAAGAACAACGGATGCCTCGCCCATCTGTGGCGGTCCGCCGCACAGATGGCCACCGACAACCCGGCCACGATCAAGAACAGTGGCGCGGACCTCCTGGACCTCGACATCGCAGGCACGGACGCCCAGATCACCGCGGCGATCGCACAGAACTACCCGCTCGGCGTCTGGGCGCACACCCTGGCCCGACGGGTCCAGCGCGACCGCGCTCTCGCACTGGGGATGCGCGGCATCATCGCCGACTACCCGGCCTACGTCTCCGGAGCCGTCCCGAGGCGCACCGCCTCGACGTTTGGGGTGGGGACGTGGGGGCCCGGCTACGTGCCGTCCGGCGCGGCCCGACCGGTCCTGGACGCGTCCGGCCGGATACCGCTTCCGCCGCCGGCCAGCTCGGCCGCGTCGGACGCGCAAGTCATCCTGGCCGGGGAAGTCTCACCCGCGCCCGCGACCGGCACGTTCGACGTGAAGTTCAGCGTGCCGACAGCCGGTTCGGCTGGCTGGTCGCTGCTGTCGCTCCACCTCGGTGCCGACGACGACGCCACCGTGCTGTCCGGCTCGGACATCCGCCACAACGGCTACACGGTCCAGGTCAGCAACAACCGCAGCTTGCGCATCTACCGGGACGACAAGGCGGCCGGAACGTCCACTCAGCTGGCGAACACCACGGCAGGCGCGGACTTGGCGGCGAACACCGTCTACACCCTGCGGTGCGTCATCACAGCGACGCAGATCACCGTGTCGATACCCGAAGTGTCCGGGCTGACCACCACGGTCACAGACAGCACGTACCGGGTGCCCTGGTCGGTGTTCGTCGGCCGCAACTACAACGCCAGCGCCACCGGCCTGATCAACATCGTCAGCATCAGTACCCCCTGACCCCGTCCCACTCCGAGCCCCGCGCCACCACGGCCGGGGCTCCTCGCATGTCTGGAGGCCTGAATGGCCGCTCCTCTGTCCGCTACTGCTGTACTAGCGGCTCTGCGCGCCGAGGGCGTGCGCGTCGTCGAAGTCGGCAACTGGCGCACCCACAACCGCAATCAGAAAGGCCCGTGGGGCCCGCTCAACGGGTCGATCGTCCACCACACAGTCACGAAGGGCACCTCGTCCACTGTCGCCATGGTCCGCGACGGCTACGCGTCCCTGCCGGGCCCGCTGTGCCACGGGATGATCGCGAAGGACGGCCAGGTGCACCTGGTCGGATGGGGTCGCACGAACCACGCTGGAGGCGGTGACCCGGCCGTCCTCGCGCAGGTCATCGCTGAGTCCTACGGCACCCGTCCCACCCCGCCGACCAAGGGCAACGCGAACGGGACTGACGGGAACCGGCACTTCTACGGCTGGGAGTGCGAGAACCTCGGCGACGGCAAGGACCCGTGGCCGGCCGCTCAGTACGACGCGATCGTCCGCGTCCAGGCCGCCCTGTGCCGGGCGCACGGCTGGACGGCGAAGTCTGTGATCGGCCACCTGGAGTGGTCGAGCGACAAGGTCGACCCCCGAGGGATTTCGATGGCCACCCTGCGCGCCGACGTGGCCGAGCGCCTCACCCACCCCGCCAGTTGGTCACCCGGCGGCTCCACCACCCCGAGCAAGGAGGACCCCATGGCCCTGACCGATGCCGACGTGAAGAAGGTCGCGGACGCGGTCGTCGAACGGCTGCTGTCCGCGGACCGCTTCGACGCACCGAAGGACGCCGCGGACTACAGCGACGACCCGAAGAGCCCCCGCCACTACTGGACCGGGCGGTCGGTGTTCGCCGACCTGGTGACCCGGGTCCGCCGCATCGACAAGACCCTGACCGCCCTGACCAAGGGGAAGTGACCATGGCCGAGCCCCGCCTTTTCCACCTCCAGCGTGACCACGACGTCACTGGCGCTTCCGGCACCGGCCGGGTCGCCGACGGCGTTCTCTGGCCCGACGGAACCGCAACACTGCGCTGGCGGGGTGAGCGGGCGTCCACGGTCAACTGGGACCGCATCGAGGATGCCGAAGCAATCCACGGGCACGGCGGCTACACCCGCATCGTCTGGCACGACACCGATTCCCCCAAGGAGGACTGATCCATGTCGGTCGACGCTGGCGTTCACCCGAGCCTCAATCATCGACTTCTTGACCCAAGAGCGCAGAAGACGATCAGGCGGTACCTTGCCGCGCTCGCTCACAAAACCCCCGACCTCCCGGCGGCATTCCGGGGCCCGAACTGGAAGAAGAAGGCCTGACATGGGCGAGACTCCGTTCCCCCTGCCCGCGACGCAGACCGTCATCAAGGGCGCCAAGACTTACGCCCGCGACTTGGCCGAGCGGGTCCTGTCTACGGGCCTCCAGGCCTTCGTTGGCGGCCTCGTCCTCACCCAGCCGTTCGACCTGTCCATGTGGCACAACGCCGGGATCGCCGGTATCGCCGCCGGCGGGTCGCTGCTGAAGGGGCTGCTCGCTCGGTGGCGGGACGTCACGAACTCGGCTTCGCTCGCCAAGGGCGTCTGAGCTGCCACGAGCGCACTGGAGGACCGTGTGGACGCTGCCATGCTGACCGCGCTGGGTGCACTGCTGGCCTCGCCGGTAGCAGCGGCAGCGGCCATGTACGGATCCCGGGGCGCATCGAGGGCGACCCGGGAGGGCGGAGCATTGACAGGCTTCAACAGCTTGACCGACCAGCTACAGGAGGAACGGAAAGAACTGCGCTCCGAGCTGGCCACGCTGCGCAGTGACTTGGCGGCGGAGCGGGCGGAGAGCGCGCGGCTTCGGCTGCTCGTCACCCAGTTGGGAGGGACGCCGTGACACGGGCAGAGCGTCTCTTCTACAGGCGCCGCTACTTGCTGTGGATCGCTGCCGCGCTCCTCTTCCTCGGCGGCGGCCTGGCGCTGGCCTTCCTCCAGATCAACCAAGCTGAGGCACGCGCAACCGATCTTGCCGCGGAGGCGGACCGCCGCGGCGACGCCGTGACAACGCTCGCGACCGATGTACGGACGCTGCGAGCCCAGATCAGGGCCAAGGGAGAAACGCCGGCCGCACCTGACCCGTCTCAGGCAATCGACGACCTCCCGGCCCGTGCTGAGGTCCCGGTACCAATTCCTGGCCCGCCGGGACCGCAGGGCGTGAAGGGCGACCGCGGCCCGGCCGGGCCGACCGGCCCGGCGGCAACGCCGTCTCCTGGCCCGTCGGGTGCTGCCGGCCGTGACGGCACTGACTCCACCGTGCCCGGCCCGGCCGGACCGAAGGGCGACGCGGGACCTGCCGGCCCGCCCGGCGCCGCAGGCAAGGATGGCCGTGACGGGAAGGACGGCGCGGCTGGTCGCGACGGTCAGACATGCCCGGCCGGGTACAGCCTCCAGCCCCCACCAGGCGACCCGGATGCACTGGTCTGCCGCCGCACCGCACCATCCAGCCCAGACCCTGCTCCGCCGCCGAGCCCTACCATGGCTGGCCTCCCACCAGACCGCCGCCGCTCATGAACCACGCCCCCTGTTCCGGCTACGGTCGGTGCAGGGGGCGGCATCGTGCGTCCGGAATCAAGTGACGCACCCCACGAAAAAGGGCCTTGCCCATACTCTGGCAGTGACGAGCTGTTCAGAGAGGGGCAAGGCCATGCCTGTTGATGCTACCCCGGACCCGTACGCCGACCCGCTGGGATTCGGGCAACGCATGCAGATCCTCCGCACGAAGCGCGGCATGTCCCGCCCGATCATGGCTGGGCTGCTGGGTATGTCCCCCTCGTGGGTGAAGCAGGTGGAGCGAGGAGAGATCGGCATGCCGAAGCTCCCGGTGGTCCTGCGGATCGCCGAGTTGCTGCGGGTCCGGGACCTCTCCGACCTGACCGGCGACCAGAGCGCGCCCGTTGACCTGTTCATCGGTCCGGGGCATTCCCGACTGCCGGCTGTTCGGGACGCGGTCAACGCCCTGACCCTGAGCGGCGACCGCGAGGCGCCGTCGGCGGAGCACCTGGCGGCCCGGCTCGCGAAGGCTTGGGACGCCCGGCACCAGGCACCGAACCACCGCGAGGTCATCGGCGAGCTGCTGCCCGGCCTGATCCGCGATGGCCAACTGGCTGTACGGCAGTCCGATTCAGCGGCGGACCGGCGTGCGGCTCAGGCCGTACTCTCCGAGGTGTACAGCCTCAGCCAGTTCTTCGTGGCTTACCAGCCCGACAGTGCCCTGCTCTGGCGAGTGGCCGAGCGCGGCTTGGTCGCCGCGCAGGAGTCCGAGGACCCGCACGCGATCGGGGTAGCCGCGTGGCTGGCCGCGCAGGCGCACCGCGACACCGGCCCGAGCCACTTCGACGCTGCGGACGCCATGACTCTGGAGGCGCTCGGCTACCTGGAGAGGTTCCTGCCCGGCGCCGACGACCGAACGATGGCAATCGCTGGAGCCCTTCAGTTCGAAGCCGGATACACGGCCGCGCGCCGCGGCGCGACCGGGGACGCCCTGGGATGGTGGGACAAGGCCAAGGCCACATCCAAGAAGCTCACCCCCGGCTACTACCACCCGGTGACGTCGTTCTCGCAGGCCATCATGGGCGCGCATGCCGTCACCATTGCTGTTGAGCTCCGTGCCGGCGGGGAGTCAGTGCGCCAGGTCATTGCGGCGGATGCGCTCGCGATTCCGTCCCGGCCTCGGCTGGCTCGGCACCGGATCGAGGAGGCGCGCGCGTACCAGCTCGACGGCCAGGCGGAAACCGCACTCGCCACGCTGGAGAAGGCGCACGAAGCCGCCCCTGAAACGATCAAGTACAACGGCTACGCACGCCGGATCGTGCTGGAGGAGACCGAGGCCCGGAGCCCAGCGCGGCGGCAGCGAGCCGCGGCACTGGCTGACCAACTGGGTCTGCTGGCCGCTTAGTCCGAACCCTTGAGCGAGGGGCAGGATTCCTGCCCCTCGTTTGCATTTCCCGCTCGTACGGTGTGGTCACCAGCCACCGACATGGAGCCGACCATGCCCCCATCTGCTGCTGCGTTACCTCTGCCTGACCCGGTGACACTGTCCGACGCGCAGCAGCGCGGCGCGAACTGCGTCTGGTGCGCCGCTCCTCTGGCCATCGGCGCGGCTCATGACCTCGGGTCGCGTCCGGTCGACGCCCACGGCTGCTCGGCGCGCTGGTTCCCCCGCTGCTGCCGCTCCTGCTGGAAGGACCGCACATGACCGCCCAGACGAAGCGACCGCCCTCGCCGGACGCCGCGTACCGCACTTGGATCGACCACACCACGGCGTGCGCCACCTGTCGCGCCGGGGCCCTGTGCCTCACGGCTGTCCGGCTCGGCCGGGTCTGGCGGAAGACCCGCCGCCGATGAAGACCGAATCGACCAACCTCATCCCCTGCTACTGCTGGGACATGGACCCCAAGACCAACGCGCGCTGCACCCTAGAGCCCGGCCACACGGGCGACCACTACGACCGTTTCACCCGCCCGTCATGGGACCGCCCCTGCGTCTCGTGGCCCGCCGAGGCCGCACCGCACCAGTCATGACTCCCGCTCGCGGCTGCTGATCGCGCCGACCAGCCGCGGGCGGGCCCGCTCCGTTGGTGCGCCGGAATCGCGGGCCGCGCCCCGCCTAGACTGGCTCGGCCGCCATGGAAGGAATGATCACAAATGCGACCTGCGCGATTTCAGGATTACGTGCTCGACCTGGTCAAGAACACCCCCGGCACCACCCGCGTCCAGACTCTGACCGAGGCCGGTGACAACACGCACCCTTACGGACTTGCCATCGTCACCAGCTCCGGCGAGGCCCGCTGGCAGATCATCGGCCAACTCGCGGAGGGCGAGAAGCACGACCAGGCCGACGTCGGCGTGAAGGACACCCCGCCGCCCACCGGTGAGGCCCCGAAACCCGGAGATCACCCCGAAGCGTGGTTGGCCGCCGTCATCGCGCACGCCGAATGCCCTGAGATCGCGAGCATCACCCGCTGGTCGACCCGCGAAGGCGAAGACGGCAATTACGGCCTCACTGTGATCTTCCACAACACAGCCAAGGCGTTCGTCCGGAAGATCTCCTAGACCTCCGCCCGGCCCGTCGGCCGGGGCGGAGTGCACCACCTATCAGCACCACCCCCATCAAGGAGGAACTGATATGTGCGACACGACCAACCACCGCTTCGACCCCGGCCAGTGTGCGGGCGCCTGTCCCGTCTGCGGCGCCGGTGTCGGCTCCGAGCCGGGACAGCCGACCACCATGCACCAGGTCAACGGCACCGGCACGGAGACCTGCCCCGGCAGCGGACAGCCCGCGCTGTAGTCCCCGAAACCGCCCCGGTCGACCGCCCCCGTCGGCCGGCCGGGGCTTAGTCCTGTACGAGGTCGGCGAGCGGAACCTGCACAGCGGCAGCGACCATGATCAACAGGCCGAGCCCCGGATCGCTGGTTCCGTGCTCGATCCGGTGGATGGTTCGGTGTTCCACTCCGACGTGCTCAGCCAGTCTCATTTGCGTGAGATTGGCGTTCACACGCGCGTGCCGGATGCGCTCGCCGACCGCCTGGCGCCGGGCGATCACCCAGTCTGGTTGGGGCTTGATCGGCATTACGCCAAGGAATCCCGATCGTCACCCATTGTCATTGCCTGGCCAGGCAAAAATATGGATCTTGCGCCTTCGCATGAAGGTTCGATAATGAGGTTCGGTCACATGGCCGAATCTCGACCGAAAGAGCCAGCTGTGAACGACCGGCCCGACTGGATCGGGCGAGCGTCCCGCGATGGGGCAACCGACCCGTCGCGGCCTCCGTGGCTACCTGAGACGCCACACTCCCGCCGAGCGGCAAACGACCTCACCGAGGAAGAGCCGGCAGAGCTGTCGCCCGTCACCATCCTCGCAGCGTACGTCTGGCGTCCAGGCCGCTGTTTTCGGTGTCATGACGACCAGCGGTTCGTCACTAGGATCGCCATCCTCCCGGACCGTGATGGGTCGTCCGTCGAACTCCTGATGTGCGGCAGCTGCGTACTGCGCGAGGAGGAGCAGCGGATGCTCCGAGCCGCTGATGCGGCGGGGCCGTATGTGCCAGGACGGATTGGCAGGGCGCCTCAGTGAGAGGGGAATCTGGGAGAAATCTGGGAGATGATCAAGCTCGCGACCCCGTCCCAGCCCATCGAATACCAACGCAAACCAAGGCGCCGCCTGCACTGAACCAGTGCGGGCGGCGCCTTGCTGTGACTTCGCATGGATGCACAGCTTTGGCATCAGTGCAGGTCAGAGGTGTGACTCTTAGCGCTCGACGTCGCCCCTGATGAACTTCTCGACGTTCTCGCGGGCCTCGTCGTCGAAGTACTGGACCGGCGGGGACTTCATGAAGTA
>NZ_JBIURS010000043.1:0-39678 GCF_044740965.1 Streptomyces sp. NPDC088252
GCCCGGCGTCGGTGTCAGGACCGCCGCAGTCCTGCTGGTCACTGCCGGCGACGGCACCGGCTTCCCCACCGCCGCTCACCTCGCCTCCTACGCCGACCTCGCCCCCACCACCCGGCAGTCCGGCACCCCGATCCACGGCGAACACGCACCCCGAGGCGGAAACCGGCAGCTCAAACGCGCCATGTTCCTCTCCGCCTTCGCCTGCATGAACGCCGATCCCGCCTCCCGCACCTCCTACGACAGGCAACGAGCCCGCGGCAAAACCCACACCCAAGCCCTCCTCCGCCTCGCCCGCCAGCGCATCAGCGTCCTGTTCGCCATGCTCCGAGACGGCACCTTCTACGAACCCCGCACCCCCAAGAACCTCGAACTCGCCGCATAACCCCACCACACCCAAACCACCCCAAACCCAACAAGGGCGTCTTGACGAAAGACATAGAGGCACCCCCCCCCGCGCGCCGACGCCAGCGCGCTCATAGCTCAGGGGAGCTACGCTGTGGGGCGCCGCCGTCGAACCGTGTGTCGGATCGCCGTCGGTGCCAGCCCCACCCCCACGCTCACGACGAGCGCTGCCGCGGCCAGCAGAGTGGACCGCCAGGGCCAGGACGCGCCGGTCAGCTCCAGGTGGGCCGAGGGGTACTCGGAGAACTTCGCGGTGACCAGCGCCGTACGACGGTCGCTGTGCTCGGCAAGGTCCCGCAGCACCGGATCGAAGCCGAACTCCCCGGACCGCCGCCCTCCGCCGGGCAGTTCGGCGGCGAGCCCGTTGCGGCGGGCCCAGCCGCCCAGCGCACTGCCGAGGCCGGAGGCGTTGTTGACGCCGGGCACCACGAAGCGATCTGCCCCGTGGGCGCCTCCCTCCGCCGGCCGGGTGGCGAGGACCAGGCCGTGGCGGGTGGTGACGGTGTCACCGGCGCCGATCACCAGCGTGCGGGTGGCGAAGGAGACTCCGCCGTATCCCTCGAAGGCGGCGGCCGCGTCGATCTCCTCAACGCCGTCGACCAGGCCGATGGCCGTGGTGGGGCGCAGCCACGGGAACGCGGCGTTGAGAGCGTACGGGAGGTCGCCGAGGGCGAGATGGTTGGCCGGTATCGTGGTCGGTCCGTCCGGAGTCCAGCCGGGGTAGGACAGACCGGTGCCGATACGGGTCGCCTCCGCCTTGCCGGCCAGTTCCTCGACCGACCGCAGCGCACCCACGGTGCCGGAGGTGACGCCTGCGGTGGTGGTCACCCGCCCGTCCTCGACGTAGCGCCGCCCGCGCTTCCAGTCGACCTTGGGGTAGCTGCGTTCCAGGGAGCCGATGTTGGACCAGAACGACGTGGCGTCGCGGTCGTCGAGCAGACCGGAGGCGGCCAGCAGTTCGGAGCCCGCGCACACCCCGAGGATCCGGGCGCCCTTGCGATGGCGTTCGACGATCCACCGACGCAAGCGCTCCTCGCCCGCGCCGGTGGGGTCGGCCACGGCGGGCACGACCACCACGTCGGGTTCCGGCAGAGTGCCGTCCGCCACCTCGGCCAGCGTGTGGTCGGGCAGCAGATGGGCGCCGCCGGACAGCGGGGAGACACGGCGTTCGGCGGCCACCGTGTAGACGAACATTCTCCGCGACTCGGCGAACACCTGGTAGGGCGCGAGTACATCGGTGGCCACGGAGCCCTCGTTGCTGACCGCGACCGCCACCGTGATCCTGCCCTCCGGCACTGGCCGGGCGGCCGGCCACACCCTGGCATCGGATCCGCGGGGGGCGGCGGCGAAGCTGTCGGCCATCGACGCGCTCACCCCCGCGAAGGCGATCCCCGCGAAGGACGCAGCCGCCAGAGCCGTGCCCAGCAGTACCCAGCCGATACGGCGCAGCGCCCGGTGCCCCTTGCGGGCCCCGGAACTCATCTCAAGCAAGACATACCTCAACAATCTGGGCACATTGTGGCAGCACTGTGCCGTCAGCCCTCATGGAAACGGAAAAAGGGGAAGAAGCGGGGAAAGCGGTCGGAAAGAGACCCTTCGCTGAGGAGGACGGGTCCGTCAGGCAGTCGGCCGCAGCGGTGCGCGCAGCAGCGAGGGCGGGGCTCCGAAGGCGTCGGCGACCACCCGGCGCAGCTGCCGAGCGTCACGGAATCCGCACCGGAGCGCGACCGCCTCCACCGTCAGATCGGTACCGGACAGCAGGGTGCGGGCCCGCTCCAGCCGCAGTTGCCGCTGGTAGGCGAACGGGGTAACGCCGGTGGCCGTGGTGAAGGCCCGCGTCAGACCGCGCGGGGACAGCCCGGCGATGCCAGCGAGTTCGAGCAGGGTGAAGGTGGCGTCCAGATGCTGCGCCAGATGGTCCTGCACCCGGTGCACCGCGGGCTGGACATGGTCGCGGTGCCGCAGGAACGGACTGATCTGTGCCGCGTCCCCGTCCCGCCGCAGATACAGCACCAGTTCACGCGCGACTCCTGCGGCCAGTTCCGGGCCGCGCTCCCGCTCGACCAGGGACAACGCGAGATCGATCCCCGACGAGATACCCGCACTGGTACTGATCCGCCCGTCGTGCACGTAGAGCGCGGCCTCACGCACCCGGGCCCGCGGGTACCGGTCGCGCATCGCCGAGGTAAGCGACCAGTGGGTCGTGCACGCCCTGCCGTCCAGCAGCCCCGCCTCCCCCAGAACGACTGCACCGCTGCACACGGACGCCACCCGGGCACCCGCGTCGTGGGCCTCGCGCACCCAGCGCACCACGGCGGGCGCCACCAGCCGGTCGGATCCGGTCAGCCGGGGGCCCGGCACGAGCACCAGATCACCGGCTGCCGCCCGGCTCGTCGGCAGCGGTGCCAGCCCCGCCAGCCGCAGGCCTTGTGCGGACCGCAGACCGTCCGTCTCGGCGACGTACTCCAGCTGGTAGCCGCCGCCGAGATGCGCAGCAGCGTCGAACACCTGCACGGGACCGCCGAGGTCCAGCAGATTCACCTCGGGCAGCACCAGTACCAGCACCCGCCCAGTACACCCGTTCATCTCTTCGCTCACCCCGCCACAGTAGGCCGCCACGAACCGCCCGCACGAGGTCTCCCAGGGACGGACGGTGGACAGATCTGGCACTGGCCCTTCAGTTGTAGTTCAGGGCGAGTTCGAGGTTGCGGCGTCTGCGGTGGTGTTCGTTGGCGATGGCCTGGTGCTGCCGTCTCCAGTGTGACCAGTGCAGGCCGTGCGCAACTCTGCCGTTGCGCGGTGGGGCTGGTGGGTGGACGAGGGTGAGGAGCTTGCGGATCTCGGCCGCAGTGCAGGAGCTGAGTCGCGCGGGACGGGTGGTGTCCTGACGTTCCCCTTTTTCGTTCCGGGAGCTGTTTTGTCTTCGTTGGCGGCGGTCTGCCGCGGGGGTACGGGGGTGTGGGAGTCGTCTGAGGCGTGGGCGGCCTGGACTGCCAGGAAGGCGGCGGCCAGCATGGAGAGTGTGATGTGGCGGTACCAGCCGTGCCAGTGGCGTACTTCGTAGTCGGCCAGTCCGCACTCGTGCTTGGCGAGTTTGATCGCGTCCTCCACCCTCCAGCGCGCCGGCGACCTGGGCCAGGTGCTGTGGCGGGGTACCGGAGGGCCCCCAGGCCAGGTAGTAGTCGCGTTTGTCGGGATGCTCCGGACGGCGACGGGCGATCATCCAGCGGCTGGACCAGGGCTGCCCTGGTGCCGCGGCGCCTATGGGTTCCTCCGGGTCGATGACCGGGCGGATCCACCACTGCCACCAGCGGGAGCCGCTCCGGTGGGGCCTGCCTCGATCAGCTGCCACTCGCTCTCGTCCGCCGCGGCGGCCAGCTTGTCGATCCGCCGCCAGCCAGGTGCCCTCAGGGAGCAGGGGACGGATCCGGTCGATCATCTTCTCGGCGAGGCGGGGCTTGGTGGCGAACCCGACGGTCTCGGGCACCTGCGCGGTCACACGCCGCTCACGGTCGTCGGCCCACGTGCGGGGCAGGTAGATCTCCCGGTCGACCAGCGCCGTCCCACGGCTGGTGGCCCAGGCCGCGAACACACCGATCTGGCAGGGGAAGACACCGCCGAGGCTGCCGGAGAACTGCCGGCGACACCGACGGACGTCTCGCCCTTCTTCGCGAACCCGGTCTCATCGATGACCAGCACCCCGCCCGCCCCGTCGGCCAGCCCCTCCAGCGTGTACTGACTTCGGCTCGTCAGGGTGATGTTGGGGTGTCGATGGCCAGGCCGGTGCCGGCTATGAAGCCGTCGAGGGTTTCGGGCCGGTACTGAAGTCGTTTGAGCCGGTTGCGTACGAGGGCCGCGAGCCGGTCGAGGGCGACCACGGCGAGGTTGGCCAGGCTGCGCTTGACGTGTGCCCAGACCCACTCCACGGGGTTGAGGTCGGGCAAGTAGGCCGGAAGCAGGAACACCGTCAGCCAGGCACGCTCGGCGATCAGCCCGCGCATGGCGTGCGAGACGTGGGTGTTCAGCCGGTCCCAGACCAGCACGATCGGTGCCTTGACGAGTTGGTGGGCGCCGTCGATCAGTGCGATGAAATCACGTTCGCCCATGCTGCGGCGCTTGCCCTTGCCGGAGCGGTGGGTGCGCAGGCGGTGGCACAGCCGGGTCCGGGAGCCGGGCCGCATGGCGATCAGTCCTGCCACCGACAAACGTCCCGAGCGTCGTCCGCTCACCGTCACCTGCGGGGTCACTCCGCGCCGGCCCCAGGTGCGTCCTTGGGCGGCCGTCGGGTGAAGCCTGCCTCGTCCTCGAAGCAGATGTAGCCCCCACAGGCCGCCCGGGTTCTTTTACCTCCGCCCAGGTCGCCTCCTTCCATGCGGTGACGGCCGGCTCGTCCCGCTCGGCCACCCGCCGCGCGGGGACCTGCGGGCTGAAGCCGAGCCGGTGCATCAGCCTCGTCGCCCCGGAGACGCTGTAGGAGACGTGGAACTTCCGGCCGATCAGCGTGGCCACCCTCGCCGCGGTCCACACCTGGTCCTCCACCCAGCCATGCGCGGCCGGCCCCTGCTCCAGATACGCTGCCAGCTTCTCCAGACAGCGCGGGGACAGACGGCACCGCGACCCGCCCGGGCCACGGGAGCCAGAGCCTGAGCACCGCCGTCCCGCCACAGCTGCTGCCACTGGTAGGCCGACTTCACACTCACCCGCAGGCTCCGTGCCACTTCCGACGGCTTGGTTCCCTGCTCGAACAACTCGGCCGCCTGCATCCGCACCGTCTCCCGGCGCAGCCGTCCCGCAGCGGTCAGCCCGCCCCCATCCGCATACCTCACACACCACGGATTACAGCCACCACGGCGAACGCGTCAGGGACTTCGAGAAGGTTCACCCCAACGAGCCGAAGTCAGTAACGGCAGATCCGCTCGCGCAGCTCGTCAACGTCCCACCTCGCCCGGTCGAGCAGGTGCTGCTGTCCGTCGGGACGCCGCCAGCCGGCGTACTCCGCCAGCTGCCAGCCGTTCTTCCGGGAGACCGGACCCAACAACCCACACACGCACGCCGTAGCCCGCCGTCGCAGATCCGCCCGCGGGAAGACATCAGCAATCTGCAGCAATAGCTCCTGCAACTGGGCGTCCCACGCAGTGACTTGAGCCACCTCAGCCGACCAATTCTCCATGACCGGCAATTACCCGACGCATCTGATCACCGAACTACCCATCGGTGCTCAGCTCCTCGCCGTCGTCGTGACCATCCGGGCCGCGCGAGGCGGCGTCGGCAACGTCACAGGCACGGACCTGCGCTCGTTGAGGCTGATCATTAGGCGGCCGGCGCCGACAGCTGGGGGCGCACCGGCTGCCGCCCGAGTCGGATAGTCCCAACGATGCCGACGTGCATGAACGCACGGCGCAGCGGCCGGCGTCGTGGAACGGACGCGCGGTGATAGCCGCCATCGCGGTGGCCACCGTGGTACGCGACCTGCCCAGGTGAGCGTCCATGAGCTGTTTGGAGAACTGGTAGTGCGGAGCTGGCGTGCCGCAGCCAGCCGGCCATCGTCACCCGCGCCGTGCCCGGACATCCTGACAGCGCCTTCCGGCAGCAGATCCCTCTCGGCGCCGACAGCTGTCCAGTCAAGGAAGCACCGACTCAGTCCGAGGCGGCGGAGGTGGTGGTGTCAGTGAGGGCGTCGAGTCGGGCAGCGAGGCCGGGGTGGAGGTGTGTCAGGTAGGGGCGAGTGGCGTTCAGGGGGCGGACGAGGGCGGCGGGATCGTCCTGGGCGAGGGCCGCGTCGAGCTGGCTGACGGGGCCGCGGGCGGTGGCGGGGAGTTCGGTGAGGGCGGTGATCTGACCGGCGATGCGGCGCAGGTCGGCGGCGTTGCGGCGGGCCCAGGCGGTGAGGGCGCGGTCGGCGGCGCGGCGTTCGCGGGTCGCCTGGACGCGTTGTTCACCGGTGGTGCCGGTGGTGCCGGTGGGGCCGGGCTGGCCTCGCAGGTAGCGGCGTTCGGCGGCCTGGCGGCTGGCGACGCCGAGCGGGTGGGCGAGGTCGGCCCAGCTGGCGCCCGCGGCGCGGGCTGTTTCGATCAGGCCGCTCTCCCAGCCGGCGAGCTGCTCGCGAACCTGCCGCAGCAGCAGCAGCGAGGCCAGGGCCTGCTCCGGGTCGGGGCCGGTATCAGGGGCATCGGAGGTCTCTTGCCGGGCAGCATGCAGAGCGTCGTCTATGGCGCGCAAGGCCGCGGCGGCGGCGAGGAACGAGGCCGGGCTGCGGCCGTCGGTGCTGGAAAAGGCCGGGCGGTCGGCTGCTGCCATGGGCACCTCCTGCCATCGTGTCGTCCATTCGATGACATCGTGCTTGTCGTCCATTGGATGACATGTTACAACGGCTTCTGTGAGGCGCATTGGCAGCAACTGCCCGAACCTTCTGGAGGTGTTTCACGATGTTGATGCGCACCGACCCCTTCCGTGAGCTCGACCGGCTGGCTCAGCAGCTGATGGGTCCGGGCACCTGGTCGCGGCCGTCCGCGATGGCAATGGACGCCTACCGCGAGGGTGACGAGTACGTGGTGGCCTTCGACCTGCCGGGCGTCAGTCCGGAGGCGATCGACATCGACGTCGAGCGGAACATGCTGACCGTCAAGGCCGAGCGCCGACCCGTGGCGAAGGGCGACAACGTGCAGATGGAACTCTCCGAGCGGCCCCTGGGCGTCTTCTCCCGCCAGATCGTGCTCGCCGACACCCTCGACACCGAGCACATCAAGGCCGACTACGACGCCGGGGTGCTCACCCTGCACATCCCGATCGCCGAGCGTGCCAAGCCCCGCAAGATCTCCATCGGCGTCGGATCCGGCCGCAAGGAGATCTCCGGCTGATCGCAGGCGACAGGGGCCGATCAGCAGCGGAGGGTGGGCATCTCCCCCTCACCCGCCCTCCGCACCCACCGGAGCACAGAAGTCGAAGAAGGGCGGCGGCCGACGTGACCCTGCGAATCGAAGCGTTTCTCGACCATGTGAAGGAACGCGGCGAGTACGAAAGCGAGCAGGAAGCAGAACGTGCGGCCCGCGTGGTCCTCGCCCTGCTCGGCGCGCACCTGGTCGGCGAGGTACGCGCCCAGCTGGCGGCGCGTCTGCCGGAGGGCTTCGCCCTGATCCTGCTCAACCCGCTGCAAAGCGCCGAGCCGCTGCCACCGGAGCGGTTCGTGCGGGCGACGGCGGCCTGGATCGAGGGGGCCACCGAGCAGACCGCAACCTGGGACGTCAGCGCCGTCCTCAGTACGGTCGCCGACGCTGCCGGTGATGGCCTCCTCAAGCAGATCCTGCTTCAGCTCCCCGCAGGCTACGACCTGCTCTTCGGCCGCCCCCAGCCCACCTGACCACCCCACTCCCGGTGTCCGCACATCCGTGCGGACACCGGCACCCCAGCGAGAGAATGGCAACCACCGCAGTGATGTCCACTGGCTCAGTGCACCGGCCGCACCCAGGCACTGACCGCCAACTGGGCCCGGCCGTGGACAGCACCGGAAACGTGGCACTTCCGGCACCACCTGGCCAGCACAGAACAGCTGTCGCACCTGTCGGTAATCACCCCGGAGCGCCGTCTGGCGGTGGCCAGCGGCCTGGAGCGCGCCTTCGCGCTGGCCGAGCCGGTGCGCCGGATTGCCCAGCCCCTCACGGTGCCGCCCGGTGTCGACTACCACCGCCTGTCCACCAGCGAGCACGCGTGGATCTTCAACGAGCTGATCGTCCCGATGCACCTGAGTGCCATCACCCCGCAGGACGACCCCGTCACCCTGTACGTGATGGGCCCGCAAGGAGCGGGAAAGACCCACGCGGCGCGCGCTCTGCGTCGCGCGCTGCGCCGGCGCAGGCCCACCCGGATCGAGGGCGGCATCTTCAAAGCGACGCACCCCGACTACCGCCAGCTCCTCGCAGAACAGCCGCGCCCGGCCTCCGCCCGCATCAGGGCCGACTACCGGGCCTGGCAGGAGATGGCCGAAGTGTACGTACGGGCGCGCCGTGGCGACCTTCTGATGGAGATCGCCCCCGACAGCGTCAGTCACTTCCTCGACGGTGCGCGCCGCCATCACCAGGCGGGCCACCGCGTGGAGCTGGTCGTGATCGGGGCGCGCGCCGCGGACAGCCGGCTGGGCACTGCGACCCGGTGCGCCGAGGTGGCCCGCCTGGGCGGCGCCCCCAGGTTCACCGCGGCTGCCGCGCACGCGGCGACCTTCAACGTCGTCCCGAACGTGGTCGACGCCGCCGAACAGTCACCGTACGTGCACTGCGTCTCGGTCATCCGCAGAGACCTGACCGCGGTGTACCGCAACGAGCGCACCCCGGACGGAGCCTGGAGCAGGTCGCCCCGGGGCGCGCACGTAGTGGAGGCCGAGCAGAGCCGCCCGTACACGCAGGCCGAAGCAGCCCAGCTCCTCGCCACCCTTCAGCGCCTGCGGGGCGAACTGCCGCAGTACCGGTCGGTTCTCGTCGAGATCGCCACGCTGGCCTGGCCCTTGATGCCCGCCCACCTGCAGCCACGCACCCTCGCCTCCACGATCACCGCAGCGCCGCTGCCCGTCCTTCAACGGAATTCCGGCCACTGGCCGCCCAGCTCCTGGGAACGGGCCCCGTAGCGGGCCGCGATCTTGGCCACTTCCTCCGGGCCGGCGTCCTGAAGCGCCTGCAGATCGGCGGCGCACATCGCCAGTTCCTCCTTCAGGGTCTTCAGGCGCTCAGGGGCTTCGCCGACGCCCGCTCGATCTTCGGCAGCGTCTTCATCTTCTCCTTGACCGTCTCGCGCTCGGCCTTGGCCAGCAGCTTCGTCGCGATCAGCACCTCCAGGAGGTCGAGCGCGTCGTCGACGGCCCGGGTCGTCAGGTAGACGGTGGTGGCCAGCAACGTCGCCAGCCGTCGGGAGCCGCCGGCGCAGCAGCGACGCCTTGCCGTCCACGCCGTACCGGGACAGTTCCGCCAGGCGCCGCGGCGGGATCGCCAGCCAGCCATCGGCCTGACCACAGCGCTTCTGCGCCGACCGACACCCGGCCGGTGCTGTTCGGGGCTGACCCGTCCAGGCGTGAGGCCGGACCGGCAGAGCGGCCCGGCCTCACATCACCGACCGGTCAGGGCGTCAGGTCCAGGACGCGGACCGGCTCTCCCTCCCACCGGTTCGGGGCGGTGGTCGCGACGATCGCACCGTCGGGACGGTCCGCGGTGGGCTGCGCCGCGTACTGGCTGTGCGCCGCGGCCCATGTCTCCTGCTGCGCGATCGCGAGAGCGGCCGGCAGGTCCAGGTCCAGGACAGTGATGCCGGGCAGAGACACCAGGTGTTCTGCCGTGCCGGGACGTGCGCGGTCGGCTTCGACGAGCGCACAGGCCGGGGCGTAGAGGAACCAGCCGGGCTCGGCATGAGCCCGGTGGATGAGGCGGGATGCGAGGACGTTGCCCTGGCCGGCTGCGGCCATCGCCGTGTCGTCCAGAACGATTCGCATGGCGTCGCTCACCGGGCCGTCACCTGTGCCAGGCGCCGGTCCAGCTCACTGTCCAGGTCATCCTGCTCGGCAGCAGTGGGGGCGTAGCCGTTCCACTCCTTCAACGCAGCACGGGCCTTCTCGGCACGCTCCGCACGCTCGGCCGGGGTCAGCATCGTCTCAGCCAGGCGCGCTAGATAGGCACGCAGCGACAGACCCTCAGCGGCCGCGATCGCTGCAAGCCGGTCCTTGGCCTCTTCGGGGATACGAACATTGGCATCGGACATCGTCGCACTCCTTCCCATCCCTCAAGGGTACGGGTACGTACCCGTACGCAGCGCCGCCTTCCCCCGCGACCGCTTGGGCTGCTGTCCTGTCCCTGCGACGCGTGGGCGGTCCCGCCGACGACGAAGCCGCCACCACCAGCGGCCCGCCGGCGCGGCCGCGCAGCTGGTGTGCTCCGCCGAGTTGCAAGCGAGTCCCCATCCCCGTGAGGGCAATCACGGCCCTCACGGGGTCACCCTCCGACGGGACTGGTGCGGGCCGTCCGACCAGGAGGCGTCGACGGTGCCCCGGCTTGGTTGGGCGTGCCAGCCCGACATGGTGGGGAATCTCGCCTGCGTGCGCTGCGCGCTCCGCACCCCATGGATCTGTCAGAAGCCCGGCACGAGGACGTACGTCGACGGACACATCCCCACGGCCAGGGGAAACTGCTTCGACGCCTGGAGCCACGTCGGCCGCCACGGCACCCACCGCGCGATGGTGCTGAGCTGCCCGGAGGCGGCACTGCTGCAGGGTGCCGAGCCCCACCTCCGCAACGTCGCCACCGGGCGTGGAGTGCGTCATGAGCTCGCCGTCACCGTCCGTGCCGTACTGGCCGACTGGGACAACCGCCACCCCGCCTGCTGAGACAAGACCAGGGCACACAGACAACCGACCCTCTGGCCAGCGGGCGCCAACCGGATCAGCCCTTGACCGGGCAGCCTTTAGCCCTGCATTTACCCCTTATAACCCGATCGAACATGCCGACCGCGACAAGGCCACCGTCGCGCGGGAACCGCGTTCGTCGTCGCCGCAGGCCCGTTCGACCGAGCTAGCCGCGCTCGGGTTCGTCGTGGATGGTCAATGCTCCGGCGAGGTCGAGGTCGGCGACAGTGCCGTGTGCCCCGGCCCGGACGAGCAGCACTGCGCCGAGCGCGGTGCTCCAGAACGTCCTGACCTCCATGTTGAGCGGTCGACGGGCCCTCCAGCCGCGACTGTCGATGAGCTGGCTCACGAAGTGCTCGGATTGCCGGAATAGCAACTGGAGGTGCCGGTCGACCACGGGGGCGAGTTCGGGCTTGGAGATCCCGGCGGCGAGTGCTCGCGCGACCGATGGGAGCGAGGGCATGGCCAGTACGGCGCGGGCGATGTTGCGCCTGAATGTCGCGGCATCGGGGGCTTGGCGACCGAGGCGCTCAATCCGTCGGGCGTCGTGCAGCAAGCCGAGAAAGGCGGCGTGCACGAGCAGCGAGTCCTTGGAGCCGAAGTAGTAGGTGACCTGATTGGGGAAGGCGCCTGCCGCGTTCGCGATCTCCGCGACGCTCACTTCGGCGCCGGGCCGCTCCTTGCAGAGCCGTGCAGTTGCCTCGATCAGCCGGAGCCTCGTCGCGCGACCGCGGTCACGCGACCGAGCCGACGTTGATCGAGCTTCGGTTCGCTTCTTCTCCACACCTGAATTGTATGTGATACAACAAGGCTGTTCACTTGTATCGCATACAAGAAAGGTTGAAGAGCATGCACCGGACTGAAGTCGTCGTGACCGGACTCGGCGCGATCACACCACTCGGTAGAGACGTGGAGTCCACCTGGAAAGCCCTGCTTGCCGGTAAGTCGGGCATCCGCGGCGGCGTCCTGCGCGGCCACGAGGATGCTGGCCTTCCCGACACCGTCGCGGGGACGATGGCGATCGACCCCGCCGAGTCGCTGCTGCCGGTGCAGGCCAGGCGGCTCGACCGCTCGCAGCAGGCGGCCTTGGCCGCGGCGGCCGAAGCCTGGGCCGATGCCGGTCCCCCGCGGGTGGACCCGGGCCGGCTTGCATCAGCGATCGGCACGGGCATCGGGGGTGTACGGACGCTGCTGAAGGAGGACGACGTACTGGAGGCGGCCGGGACACGGCGCGTCTCGCCGCGCACGGTACCGATGCTCATGCCCAATGCGGCGGCGGCGCTGATCAGTATCGAATACGGCGCACGGGCCGGGGTCTACACGCCTGTCTCGGCGTGCTCTTCCGGTGCCGAGGCTATCGCCCTGGGGGCCAGGCTCATCCGTGCCGGCGAGGCGGACGTGGTCATCGCGGGCGGGACCGAGGCCGCGATCACTCCGATCACCGTCGCTGGCTTCGTCCAGGCACAGGCACTGTCGCGGTACACCGCCGAACCCGCTTCAGCGTCCAGGCCGTTCGCCGCGGACCGCAGCGGATTCGTCCTCAGTGAAGGTGCCGCTGTCGTGGTGCTCGAAAGCGCTGAGCATGCCAGCGGCCGGCGCGCGCGCGTCCACGCGGTGCTCGCGGGAGCCGGCATCGCCGCCGACGCTCACCACATCACGGCACCCGCTCCCGACGGCTCCGGTCAGATCTCCGCTATGCGGAAGGCCCTTGCGCAAGCTGGTTTGGCTCCCGAGCAGATCAGCCACATCAACGCCCACGCCACCGGAACTCCGGTCGGCGACGTCGCCGAGGCACGCGCGATCGGAGAGGTCTTCGGCCGCGCCACCGTGACAGCCCCCAAGGCGGCACTCGGTCATCTCTTTGGCGCGGCTGGTGCGATCGAGGCGCTCGTCGCCGTCCTCAGTGTGGAGCACGGCGTCATCCCGCCGACCCGCAACCTCACCGCGGCCGGCGTGGGGCCCGACATCGATCTCGATGTCGTCGCAGAGCGACGAGACGTTCCCCAGGAGGCCGTGCTCAGCAATTCCTTCGGCTTCGGCGGACAGAACGTCTCACTCATCGTCACCGGCGCACGGCACCACGCGTCCCGTACGGCCTCGACGACACCATGACCCCCGCGAACGCACCATTGTCCGTGGAGGGTCGCCGCCGATTGATCGAACGTTGCAAGACTCGTCCGATCGCGCATGTCGCTGCAGAGATGGGGATTTCCCGAGCAACGGCGTCGAAGTGGGTGAACCGGCACCGGCGACGCGGCGAACTCGGGTTGGTTGATCGAAGCTCGGCGCCGCACCATCAGCCGAGTGCGACATCAGTCGGCGTGGTCACACGCATTGAGGAGATGCGGCGTGCCCACAAGTGGTCGGCCACTCGTATCGCCTCTCGTAGGGGGACTCGTTCAGCGCGACTTCGGTCACGGTCGGATCTCCTGAGTAGGGCGTCCGGACCGACGGGGTGTCACGTCCGGTTGCTGCGGACACGGTCAGCCCGGGCGCGGCGTCGAAAGCGCTCACGGTACGCCGGAAAGAGTCATTACTCCGGCTGGTTCCCGGCGACAGCTAATCCTCGGGTGTCCTGGAGCTGGCCGAACGACAAGCGCCAGGCAAAGGTCAGGGCGGCCGTCGCGGCGTTGGGCGGCAGCATGCTGTTCACGTAGCCGAGTCGCGATCTTCAGCTCCGTCCGCGGCCCAGTGACATCTACATGCACTGCCTTGCCAGAGCCAGCTGATTCGGAGAATGCTCAACCTTCCCTACGAGAGGTCACCGGGATTTCCATCTTGCGGATACGACGCCGAGGGCGACGTGCTGCGGCACAAGGTCACCGTCGACTTCAGCGGCGCCTCGTACGTCACCCGGCACGTGCCCACCCCTGAGGAGCTCGCGCGCCGCGAGTAGCCGGCCCCGCCCTCCTGGCCCTTCCTGCCGATTGGCGGATCCGGCCGTGCGCGGCCGGTACGGTGCCGGGTGAGACGTCGACAGCAGGGGAGAGCGTGGCGAAGATCCGAGACCGTGGCGAGGTGCTGGGCTTCGGAGTTCCGGCCGCGCTCTTCCTGCCCGGGGTCGCCTACCTCGGGATCACCAACGGCCACCAGTTCATCGCCAACGACTTCTTCGCCTTCATGTACTGCCTGGCCAGCGTCGGCTTCGCGTCGGTCCCGCTGCTGTCGTGGCGCCGGGGCGGCGGCCGGTACGCGGACCCGGGCTTTGTCCGGCCGGTGTGGTTCCCGTGGCTGTTCACGACCATGCAGGGCGTCGCTTACAGCTCCCCGCGCAGCGACGCGAACGTCTTCGTGCTGACCTTCGGCTGGGGCGTGTTCATCTACGCCGGGATGGTCGCCCTGCACTTCCTCGCCCGTGCCCTGTGGTCCGCCGATGACGAGACCGGCGAGGCTGTGCCCGGCAAGGGAACCGCTCTGCGCGAGCCGAAGGCCGGCGCCTGAGCTCTGCTCAGTCCACGGCCCGTCGGTCGTCGTCCAGGTGGCCCATGGCGTAGCCGCGCTCGTCAGGGTGGCGGGCCAGGCGGGCCATCACTCACGCGGTCCGGGCGTCCATCCTCTCGCCGAAGTCGGCGGCCAGGCGGCGCGCCTGCCACGTCGTACGCGGGGCGAGGATCCACCGCGCGAGCGGGAAGCGGACCTTCCCAATGCCGGCCGTTGTCGGGCGTGCCCCGTCGGGATCGTCGGCGGAGGGGAGATGGGCATGGGGATCGGGCACGACCGTGAGTCTGGCGTCGGCCCTGATCAAGAAGGCGGCTCTCACTCGGAGATCACCGGAACGGGTGTGGCGTGGCACCGTGGTTGACGTCTGCACCGTCACGGTTGCACTTCGTGGATCGCGCCCCGCTCCGGCCCGGGTACGCCGTACGGTCGTCGGAACGGATGGCGACCGGGCGGTGGCGCCGGGTCAGGCGTGAGAGGGGATCCGGGGATGGTCAATGCCCGTACGTATCCGCTGTGGCGGGACCTCGCGATGAGCGAGGACCTCCCTAAAGAGGCCCTCAAGACGGTGATCGAGGCCCTGTGCGCCCCGGCGAAGTGCCCGGCCGGGTTCGATGCCCGGGGTGACCAGTGGCGGGAGGAAGCCCTCAAGGCGGCGCTTCCCGCGCTGCTGGCGCGGACGTCGGCCAAGCGGTTGCGGGGCCGGCTCCTGGTCCACGGCGACGAGAAGCTGCTCGCCGCCCTGGCGGCCGAGGGCACGGTGACCGCCGACGACGTGCCGGCCATCCTGCGCCACCGTCGCCTGTGGGCCGGGCTGGTCTCCGCCCTGGCCCGGCGCCCCGAGCAGGTTGAGGCGGCGGTCGCGCTCCTGCCACGCCTCGCCGACCACGAGTTGGAGCGGGTCGTGGAGGACTGGGACCCCGACCGGTACACCCGCAAGGAAGGAGCCGCGCCGCCCCCGCCGGTGCCGCAGCCCTTGTTCGACGCCGTCCTCGAGGCGTCCCTCACCCCGCTGGCGGCGTACCTGCTCCACCCGGAACCCGAAGAGGGCTGGGAGGCCGTGTCCGGGTACGCGAAGGACTGGTCGCTGGAACTGGGAGGCCGCAGCGCCTGGGCGATGCTGCTTTGGCGTGCGCGCCGGGCACGCGAGCGCGAGGCCCATCACCGTTACGGAAGCGCGTGCCTCAGGTGATCCCGCGCTCGAGGGCCTCGGCTCCCGGCTGCCCCAGGGTGCGCTCTGGCCGATCTGCGCGGAGCAGCCGAGCCTACGGGCGTTCCGTTCGGCCGCTATCCGAGGTGGCCCGGAGGCACTCTCGTCTGCGTGAACTCGTCCCAACCATCCGCCTTGCCCATGACGCAGTGGGCGAGCGTGACCCCGTCAGGCAGGATCGCAAGAAGGGCGGGGATAGGGGCCGAGTTCGTCTGCGCGATGATGGCTGGCATGGATGAGCAGTGGGCCGTAGTGGCGGCCGCGGTGGCGGGCGGGGTGCTGGCCGGCGTGCCGGCGCTGCTGAGTGGCTGGTGGAGCCGCAGGAGCCAGCGGGAGCAGATCCAGAGCCAGCAGGTTCTGATGGCAGGCCAGCTGCAGTCGACTCATCTGCTGCAGGCTGTGGAGCCGCGGCGGCGTGTCTACAGGGACTTTGTGGCTCTGGTCTACCGGATGCGTTCCAGGCTGTATGAGGCGTGGGGCAGTGGGCCTGGCGACGGGTACGGCCGCATGCTGCTCGTCCTGGAGGACGAGCAGTTCGTCGACGAGTTGGAGCAAGTGAGAGCTCAGGTGGCTCTGGAGGGCCCTGAGAAGGTCGTTGAGGCGGCTGACAGGGTTATGGATCTTTTCTCTGCCATGCACGCTCGGCTGCACTCCGTTGTAGAGAGCGACATTCTGGCCGAGTTCGCCGCTGACGGCGAGACGGTCAGCGCTCCCCCGGAGCTGATGGAGCTCAAGCAGTGCTTGAACCGCATGATCACAGCGGCGCGGGCGGGAGGCACTGGCCCAGTACGGCGCCTCGGCTCTGCTTCCTGGGGTGCCGCCGCGGTAGGCCGGCGCCTCGTTTGTGTCTCGCTGCCCTTGGCGGCAGGGCCCGAGTGGCTACAGAGGGCCTTCCGGCCGGCCAAGGCGTTGGCGCACTTTCCAGTCCTGGGGGATGGGAGCAACGGGTAAGGACCGGCGGCAGGACGTCGGTGTCCGTGGCCGTCGCTATGCTCACGCCACCGCTAGGGGGAGGTTGTATGTCGTACGGTCTGCTGACGCCGGACGTACCGCTCGGTCCATTCGAAGGCGCTGTTGTCACTCTGTGGTCGACGCAGGCGAGGGATGCGAAGCTGCACTTCACGTCCTCCTGTTCTTATGTGCGTTCCGCTCGTGTCGCCGAGCGGAAGGTGCAGCTGGACGCTTCGGCAGTCGGCCGGCTGTGTACCCAGTGCGCGTCGTACGGATCGTGGGCACGTCCCGGGACGGGGCTGGCCGTCTTCCTGGACGCGGTCACAGGCCTGGGTCTGCTGTATGAACTCGGGCGTTGCTGCGATGCCGATGAAGACAGCTTCGATGACATGGAGCTGGACGAGGCTGCCTCGCTGCTCTTTCCTGCCTCTGCGAGCAGCAAGGAGAGAGCGCAGACCGACGAAGGGGAAGAGGAGGGCGCGGAGGACGATTGCTGGGAGGAGGTGCGGGAAGCCCGGCACGTGCGTGAAGCCGTCGTGGGCGAGTGGCTCGACGCACTGGTCAGCCTGCACCGCGTGCACCGTGTCCTGGCTCTGTTTCCCTGGCTGAGGTCCTGGGCTGAGCCGCGGGTGCAGCGGAAGTTGGACCGCCTGCAGGTCTTGCGCACCCGGGCCGGACGGCTGATCGCCCCGGATGCGCTGGCCTTGGCGGCAGCGGTGTCGGGCATGAAGGAACCGGACTTCCCTGTCGATGATCCCGCTTTCGCCCTGCTGGGTGCACGCGACGACGTGCGGAACGCACTGACGTCACTGTGGCGGCAGTGGCGCGACGCGGTGGAGGACAGCTGGGATCATCCGCGTGAGCAGGAGTACCTCGCCTACCGGCTGTCCCGCGGGATGAGCAGCCGGCGCAAGGGGCTTGAGCAGATGCTGGAGCGGGCCCAGGAGCTGCTGAGTGCCTGGGCGGAGGAAGCGACCCGGTCGGTCACAGCCGACTGCGGGGGGCAGGTCCTGTCCGTACGTCTTGGCGGTTCCCTGTCGGCAGCAAGCCGGAGCGCGTCTGCGCTCGACCGGCTCAGTCAGTGGGAACGGGGCGTGCTCGCCTCGTACACGGTCTCGGTGGACTGGGCGGGGTCGGCTGAGCCGGTCATCTCGCTGCGGGTGCCGAAACTGGTTGCGGCGCGCCTGTTGTCGCAGCGTTCCCCGCTCGTGTACGAAACCCAGACCGAGGGAAAGCCTCCGGCCGGGGACAGGACGTCGGTTCTGGAGGCGGATGCCGGTCTTGGGCCTGGGGTGTTTGACGACACGCCGGTGCATGGCCGCCAACTGCTGCGGCAGGAGCACCTGCGGGCCTTGCGCGACACAGCGGGCGGCGCGGAGCAGCTGTACGTGGTCCTGGGCCTGGGCGCCGGTGTCGAAGTGGTGACGCTGGGTGCTCTGGAACAGCGCTGTGCGGCCGGGTGGCAGGGTGTGATCCTCGCCGCCGCCAGTGACCTTCCCGACGCCCTGATCGATACCGCCTTGCAGCCGTACGCCGGAGACCCGGCCGAGAACGACGACGTGTGGGTCCGTCCTGCGTACGACCCGGAGGAGGATGCGTTCGGACGGGGTCTGAGCGCAGCGGAGGGCGGACGGGTTGTGGTGCGGCTGTGCAGGGAGAAGCGAGAGATCCGTCAGGCTCTGAAATCTCTGGCTCTGGCGCGTTCGTTGCCGGATCTGCGGGACCTCGAGGCCGTCGCGGAAGACGAGCAGGGCTATCCGCTCAGGCCGTTCGCTGCGGCTGTGTGGAACGGTGTGCTGGCGATGGAGCAGTTGGACCTGGAACCCTTCGCGTCAGTGGGTGACGAGTACTGGGCCGACGGCTCTGGCCTTCCTCTGGGAGTGCTCGCCTCCGTACAGGCGTACACCACGGATGCGTCAGGTCGCTTCCAGGGCCGGACCCACTCCCCCGGCTGTGCGCACCGGCGCCCTTACGCCGGGGTCGACCGCCAGGACGAGAAGGTGACCATCGCGGAACTGCTGCACAACAAGAGCTTCGATCCGTGCAGCAAGTGCGGCGGGTACGCAGTGCGCCGGCTCAGTGATACCCAGGTCGCCTACTACCGGGCAGCACACCGGCTGCACCACCTCATCCAGAACTCGGCTGCTGGCTCCGGCAGGGTCGATGTGGAGAGGTACTTGAGCCGACTCGACGAGCTCAGCACCCTGGATGCTCAGACTGAGCGGGCATGGCTTCCCTCCCCGGGGCAGGCCCACCGTTGGCGGCAGGCCGTCATCCGTCTGCGCGCCGAACTGCGGAACCGCGCCTGACGGTGAGTCAGGTGCTGTCGCGGTCCTGCCCCAGTGTTGCGCGGTGGTCGCTGCGTGATGCGATGTTGCGGCGGCCCGGCCCACTGGGCCGGGCACGGGATGCAGCCGGTCAGGGGCGCGGACGCCGGGCCGCTGACCCTGATCCGGGGGTCCTCATGAGCGGGAGCAGGACCCGCACCTACTCGGCAGGCCAGGGCAGTGGCTGGTCTGCCGCGGCGAGCACCGCGGTCCTCCTTCCCTGGCCTGGGTGTCCCTTCGCGGATGGTGGGGCGGCCGGACGAGGTCAGGCCCCGGTGTCGGTGAGCCAGAAGGGGTCCCAGCAGTGCCGGAGCGGCCGGGTGATGCTGTTCATGCGTAGGCCGCGAGGTCCTTTGATTCCGGCGTCCGGTAGGTCGATGAACCAGTCGAGGACGGTGTAGGGGAGACGATCGGGGTTCTGGAGGTCGGCCAGGAAGACATCGGGGCCTTCCCGGTCGTAGGGGGCAGGCAGGGCCAGGTCTGCGGCAATGGCTTCGTCGAGGATGTGACGGCAGATGCTGTGCCAGCGTCCCTGCCCCCACCAGGAGTCTGTGTAGCCGGTGGATCCGCCGATGGTCATGAGGATCAGTGTGGTCTGTGGGCCGAGCCGTTCATGGTCGAGTCGGCGCCAGCGGTCGAGCTCCGTACAGACGGTGGCGGCCACTTCCGTCCATCCCTCCCCGAACAGGGAGCGGATGGGGGTGGCATCGGGAAGGGCCCAATCGGGGTCCATCAGCGCGTCTTTGATGCCGTCCCAGTCGATGCCTTCGACGGGGCAGATGTGCTGCTGGGTCAGGCGGGTGACGGCGATGTTGACGCGCGCCATCAGCACGTCCGTCTCCACATGGTGGTCTTCGACCGCGGTGTTGTTGCGCCAGCACCAGGCGGCCACGCCCCGTGCGGCCGCGTCCGGGACGATGTCGGGTGCGACATCCTGCCCGGTCATGCCGACCACCCAGTCCAGGTAGCTGCTCAGCCACTGGTCCTCGGTGATCTCACGCAGCACTTCGGTCGGCGGCAGCCGGCGGAACTCGGCGGCCGGCTGGAAGATGCGGCGGATTCTACGCAGAGCGAAGTCCTGCTTGGCTTCCGCGGGGGCCGATTCGGCGACATATACGTGCGCGGCGTCCAGCAGCCCGGCCTGGCCGGCCACGGCTTCGACAGCGGCAGCAGCCTCCCGGCCGGGCCTGGGTACCGGGATCTCCAGACTGTCTTCCAGCAAGGAGTAGGAGTAAGGCCACTCCCCTGTGACGTCCTCGAAGGGCCCCAGCACCACCTTGTCCTCGTGCGGGTGGTAGCTGACGTCCACACCGCCGTCACCGCGCCACAGCGTCTCGAAGAGCAGTGCGCCGTGGTGGCGGTCGAAGTCTGTGTCCCATTGTTCCGGCAGTTCAAATCCTGCCCATTCCAGCGGAGCAAGCATCTCGTACAGCCGCGTCGCGCACTTGCTCCACTCCTGCGAAGAAGGCACGTCCCTCTCGGAGCGCCCTGCGCTCCTCGTCCCCGCCGGACCAGGACTGGCCACCGAGGCGGACGGCGCGCCCGCCATGCCGGGTTTGGTGCGCAGTTGCTCTGCTCGTTCGGCGATCATGCTTCGTTCCGTGGCCCGGCACCGAGCACACAGGTAGCGGTAGTCGTCACCGTAACGCCCTGAAAAACGGGTCAGCGCACGCGTCTTGCCGCAGTCGCGGCAAGGACCGCGCCCGTTCTTGGGCCACCACAGGTACCAGCGGCCTTCGTAGTCGCTGCTCTTGGGCACCACTCCCCTGCCGACGAGCACCTCGGCCAGGCGGCGCAGACTGCTCTCACCGAGCGGGAAAGGCACCTGCTCGTACAGCAGGTCATGAGCAGCCAGCAGCACCTCGACGGAAAGCATCTGCCCTTCATCGGCTCGGCGCAGCACTCCCAGGGCTGCAGCCAACTGCGGCACACCATTGCTTTGAGCGTCTGCAGGCCGGCCGCTGCGTGAAGCACGGGCTATCGCTGCGTCGATGTCGGCGGGAGAAGGAGCTGGAATCGTCACACATGGAGCCTAAGGGCTGTCCCGCAATCCCTGGCGGGCGCGCGACGACAGCCACGGCACCTCGCCGCGTTGTCGGGACGTCCGCATACATCCAGTATGCGGACGTCCCTCCGCCTTGCGATGCACCGCATCCGACGCCGCGCACTGACCCACCACGGATTACGGGACAACCCTTAGCCCCGGCCTGTGACACCGGGCCTCGGCACCCATGCGCGAGGGGGGGCTTGCCAAAGGCCCTCGCAGGTAAACGAGTTCGGCGGGAACGGCAGGGGGTTGCCGTAGGTCCATGAGGGCCGGGCGGAAGGGGGGTGTGCGGGCTCCGAGGACGTGCCCGGGCTTCGGGCCGTATGCGGCTGGAGGCAGGGACTTGCGCATGTGGGCGGAAGGGGCGGGCAAGTCGTGCGAGGTCCTCGGTAGCAAATTGGCGCAACACCCCTGCGCGTATTGGGGTGTTGCGCTGTGGCCGATGCTCGCTGTGGGCTGTTGCGCCCGTGCCGATCGGCCGGTTCTCGGGAGGGTGCATACGGGCAGCAGCCTGGCCGCTCCATGGTTGTCGTGATCAGCATTGCTGCAGAAGCGTGAACCACACCGGCTGTCCCGGCCACCGGCCGGTGTCATCGGCTCTTCTCTTCGCGCCGGTCATGCCGGTCACGGGACAAGGTCAGGAGCGGGACCAGGGCCCAGCGTCTGCTGGTGGTGTGGGTGCTCCGGCCGGCTCCGATGCCTGCGAGGTGCAGGGCCAGGGCCGTGACCCCGAGGAGCATGACGTTCGTCGAGGAGAACACGTCGTTGGTGCCGATGTCCGCGGCGTTGATCAGGAAAGAGATGAAGAACAGTACGGCGGCTGCTATGTCGAGCATGGGCGGGGCTCCTTTCGAAAAGGGTGCCATTCGTGTGCCCCTGCACCGCTCCCGCATACCAGTACAGCCAAGGATCGGCCTCCGTCTGAGATGGGGCGATGATGGGAGGAGGGGGCTAGGTCACCCTCGTAACCACGGACACCGATCCGCACGGATCGGGACCGGCCCCTGATTGCTACTGGCTCCAACCGGCGCACAGGGAATCCGGGCAAGGGTTGGCGCGCCTGCCCCCGCGTGAAGCCGATCGCCATGCTCCAGCGGCAGGCCATCGGCTTCACCTGCGCATACGAGAAGGGCCAGACCTGACCATCGGCCTGGCCCTTCTCACGAAGGGTTCCTTTCTGGGCGGCGCTGCGAGTGCGCCTGCCGCTGATGCCCCTGACGTCGCGGCGTGCGGAGCGCGGCCGGCTCCTCGAAGGGCTGCCGGCCGCCGCACCCGGGGGCTGATTGGTTGCGCGGACAGTGATCCGAAGCGGGCAGCGGCCAGTGGTGCGGTGTGGTGAGGTTGGCCCATGGGATCTCGGTCGAAGCGCCGCGAGGTGCGCAACAAGAAGCAGCGTCGCCGTTCCAGCTCCGTGTCGCCGGTGACCGACCCGCACGCGCAGAGGCTGATGGATTCCGTGACCGCGTTGACTGCGCTCATGGCCACCCTCGATGGGAACGATCCTGCGGCGGCAGCCGATGCGGCGTTGACCACGGCTGTCGAGGAGTTCGTCGACGACGTTCGGCGGTTCGATCCGCTCCGGCTGATCGAAGTGGCTCGTCAGCGGTTCTTGCCGTTCGGGCCCCAAGGGGTTGCTCCGAGCTCCGCTGAGGCGAACACCCCGCACCTGGAACTGCTGACACTTGTCGCTCACGCTATCCAGCACCAGACGCGGGCGAGCGTGCCTGCTGGGGCCGGGGTTCAGGAAATGAGCCGGTACATCGCTGGGGCGACAGCTGAGCTCGACAAGATCCTGCACCTTGCCCAGCTGCGATCGTTTGCCGCCGCTGACCCGGCCGACCAGCTCGCTCTCGTGTCGGTGCTCATTCGCAGCGCCGAGGTATGGATGCGCAACTCGTCCTATCCGGAGATGGTCCTGACGACGAACCTCGCGCTTCTTGATGGCAACCCGAGCGTCCGCGCAGCTTTGAGAGGACGTTAAGTCCGTTTCTAGATGATCTGGCGTCGCCCGTTCGTGGGTACGGAGTCGCTTGGGCTGACCCGCGTGTCGTGAGCATGATGGGGTCGAGGTATGGAACGGATGCCGTACTCAACGGACTTGTCCGACGGGCAGTGGGCCTTGATCGAGCCGCTGGTCACCGCCTGGAAGCAGGAGCGGGTGTCGCGCTCGGCGACCGGGGACCCGGGCTCCTGCGACCTGCGCGAGGTCGTGAACGCCCTGCTGTACCAGAACCGGACAGGGTGTCAGTGGCGGCTCCTGCCGCACGACCTACCGGCCTGGTCGGCGGTGTTCTACTACTTCACCCTGTGGCGCCAGGACGGCCTTGACCAGCGGATCCAGGAGATCCTGCGATGCCAGGTACGGGAGCGGGCCCGGCGATTAGAGGACCCGTCCCTGGTGATCATCGACACCCAGTCCGTCCGCGTGGCGGCGGGGGTGCCGAAGGAGACGACGGGACTGGACGCGAACAAGAAGACGCCGGGCAGGAAGCGGGGACTCGCCGTCGACGTGCTGGGCCTGGTCATCGGCGTGGTGGTCCTCGCCGCGAGCGCGCACGACAACGAGGCCGGCATCGCCCTGCTGGACCAGGCGGCCGAACGGTGCGGGATGCGCCTGGAGAAGGCCCTGGCCGACCAGGGCTTCAAGGACGCCGTGATCATCCACGGGGCGGTGAACGACATCACCGTCGAGGTGGTCCGCCGCAACCCCGACACCCAGGGCAAGGGCTTCGTTCCGCAGCCGAAGCGGTGGGTGGTCGAGCAGGTCAACGGCACCCTCATGCTCCACCGGCGCCTCGCCCGCGACTACGACCACCGGCCCGACAACGCCGCCTCCCGCGTCTACTGGGCCTCCACCGCGGGCATGCTCCGCCGCCTCACCACCTCCAGCCCCGCCTGGCGCGACGAGATCGAGCTGGCCGTGTGAACGTCACCGAACTCCTGCGGCTGCTGCAGGCCGAACACGACGAGACCGCCGCACGCGCCGACCACCTGCGCGAACAGATCGTCCAACTCGCCGGCGCCCTGGCCGAGGTCGAGGCCCGCCTCGCTGAGATCATCACCACCGGCAAGGTCATCGACAGCCTCACCCTGCCCGACCACGAACCGACCCCCGCGCAGACCGCCACCGTCTGCCAGCGCATCGTGACCGCCTTCAACGAACATCCCGGACGGGTCTTCCGGGTTCGCGACCTACACGAACTCCTCGGTCTGCCTACCGACGAGCCCTCGATCAACGTCACCCGCTCCCGACTGGGACGAATCCTCCGTCAGGGACTCCTCGACCAACCCGGACGCGGCCGCTACCAGAAACGGACTTAACGTCCTCTCAGTCGAGTGGTGTTCGGTGTCAACGAACTTAGTCGTCACAGGTCAGGACCGCGTTGCCCCTTTCGGGTGAAATGACGCCCTGGCCGTTGACGCAGTCTCTTGTCGGTGGGCTACTTCGCGTAACGAACAGTTGTGGCGGTCGACGACAGGCCGGCCCTACTGTGCTCCCATCGTCGACCCTAGGATTCAAGGAGTCCCTTATGGCGGTCTCACCGAACCAGGGATCCACCGGCGGCGGCGACGCGGTGACCCTCACCGGCAGCCACTTCACCGGCACCACCGGCGTGCGCTACGGCTCCAGCCTGGCTCCAAGCTTCACGGCCGTCAGCGACACCACCACCGCCACCATCACCCCTTCCGGGCATGGCCCTGTGCCCGTCTCCGTGACAACCCCCGGAGGAACGGGAGTTGTCGGCGAGTTCTTCTACCTGCCGCCGCCCTCCTTCCGCCTCGCCCCGCCTCCCGCGGGCCCCCTGGCAGGTGGCAACACGGTGATTCTCACCGGCCTTGGCCTCTACACCACGAGCGAGGTCCGATTCGGTACGCAGGCCGCCGAATTCACTGTGGACTCCGACGGCCAACTCACCGTGACCGTTCCCGCGTCGGTCTCCGCGGGCCCGGTGACGGTCACCGTACGCAGCAGGGGCGGAATCGCCGACGGGGTCACCTACACCTACCTCGACTCACCTTCCATCACCGTCGTCACCCTCGACTCAGGACCGGTGGACGGCGGCAATCTCGTCGTCATCACCGGGACCGCGTTCTCCTACACCACCGGCGTCGCCTTCGGTGGCACGGCCGCCCTCTCCTACCGGATCGCCTCGGACACCGAGATCGACGCCGTGGTACCAGCCGGCGTGCTCGGCTCGGCCGATGTCGCGGTCACCACCCTCGGTGGCACCACAACCGCCTCGTCCGCCTATACCTATCTGGGACGCTACGCGGTCCTGGGTGGACAGTCGGTCACCAACACGGGCCCCTCAAGCGTCACCGGAGACCTAGGAGTCAGGCCAGGAGTGTCCATTACCGGATTCCCGCCCGGCCAGGTGAACGGAACCATCCACAACGCGGACGCGGACGCCGCTTTGGCCCACGCCGATCTGATCGCGACGTACGACAACGCCGCCGGCCAGATCCCGGACGCCGGCATCTCCGGAGACCTCGGCGGTCTGACGCTGACCCCCGGCGTCTACAACGCGGCCTCTTCCATCGGGCTCACCGGCACGCTCACGCTGGATGCCCAGGGCAACCACAACGCCGAATGGATCTTCCAAATCGGATCGACCCTGACGACTGCAACTGCAAGCAGCGTGCTCCTCACCAACGGCGCCACGGCCCGCAACGTCATCTGGCAGATTGGAAGTTCAGCAACCCTAGGCACCGACACCGCCTTCGTAGGCAGAATCCTGGCCGCGATCTCGATCACTGTGAACACCGGTGCAACCGTCAACGGCCAGACCCTGGCCCGTGACGGGGCCGTATCCATGGACACCAACACAATCGCCCGCCCCTGGTGAAGGACCGACACACCCCGAGAGACGCGACAGCCGCCTGAGACAACCAGGACCCTGCTCAGGTCGCGCCTGTTCCCGTAGGGGCGGCCCGACCGTCACACGGGGTGAGCGGCGGCCGGCACGTGCCGCATGACGCGGGTTGCTGGTCCTCCGATCGGATCACGCGGCGCAGGCTGGTCCGCGTCGCGGCGAGATCGTCTTCCGTCGCAATCAGCCGGCCCTGCAGTTCGTTGCGCACCCATTCCTGGGCGAGGGCGTCTTCGAAGCGCTTGTTGGCGACGGTGAGTTCGTCGACGCGGGCGCCGAAGTCGGCGGCGCCGACCTGGCCGATCTGCTGACCCAGGGCGCGGCGCAGGGTGGCCTTGAGGTGTTCGAATCCTCGCGCAGCCGCCGGTTGCCCTCTCGCGTGATCTGCGGGTGGGTCGTGCGCCCCTGGAGGGTGCATCCAGGGGCGCAGTTTCCTCATGAACGTGAGACTTTGCTTCTCAGAAGCCGTCGACGCTGCAACACAGCCATGAGGACGAGCGGATGCTATCGACCCTTGTGACTGTCGCCCTTGTGGCCGCTGCCCTTCGGTCCCCTGTCTCCCTTGTGACCCCTGTCTCCCTTCGGACCCTTGTCTCCCTTATGACCCTTATCTCCCCTAGGTCCCCTGTCTCCCTTGTGGCCCTTCGGTCCCCTGTCTCCCTTCGGTCCCTTCGGTCCGGGAGGCCCGCTCGGTCCGGGAGGCCCTGCGGGACCGGTGGATCCGGTCGGTCCGGGAGGCCCAGAGGGGCCGGTGGATCCGGTCGGTCCGGGAGGCCCAGAGGGGCCGGTGGATCCGGTCGGTCCGGGAGGCCCAGAGGGGCCGGTGGATCCGGTCGGTCCGGGAGGCCCGGTCGGGCCGGGAGGCCCGGGCGGCCCTGTCATGCAGACCGCCCTCGTGATGACGTTGTCGTCCAGCGTGACCGCACCATTGCGCGCCAGCGCCCGGCCCTCGATCGCCGCGTTGGTGTTCACCGCGATGGACGTCAGGGCCAGGATGTTGCCCTTGAAGAAGGAATTGGTGTCGAGGGTGGCGGAGCTCCCCACCTGCCAGAACACGTTGCAGGCCTGCGCTCCGTTGACGAGCAGGACGTTGCTCGCCGGGGCCGTGATCAGTGTGGAGGCGATCTGGAAGATGAAGACGGCGTTGGGGTCACCCTGGGCGTCGAGAGTGACAGTCCCGGTGAGATTCAGCGACGACGAAGCGCTGTAGACGCCGGGCGTCAGCGTGAGTCCGCCGATGTTGCCCGGGGAGGTCAGGGTGGCTGTCGATGCTCTGCCGGCCGCGTCGTTGTAGGCGGTGGTCAGGTCGGACTGAGCCTGACCGGCGGCGGCATCGGCGACGTGCTGCACTCCGTTGACGATTCCGGGCGGAAAGCCCGTCACCGAGCTACCAGGACTGACTCCCAGGTCGCCGTTGACGACCGTAGGACCTGTATTCGTGATCGTTTGACCGGCCAGGACCGCGTAACTCGTGGCGGTCCCCAATCCCACAGGAGCGTCAGCTGCGCGCGCGAGGTTCGAGATCAAAGTCATCGTCAGCAGCAGCGCGGCCGCGGGCAGCATGGCGACAGTTGCTTTGAATCTCCATGTTCGCCGTCTGCCAGGAGGGGCGGAGGGGATGGCATCCACTGCCATGGATGAGTCCTTTCTTGTCACCGTTGACCTCAGTCACCAGGCTTCCTGGCGTCTGAGGTGAGCTCCGGTCAGGTCACAGGCCGCCGCACTAGCGGCGAGATCTCACAGACTCGTGATGAACCGTCACTCACCTACAGAAATTACCTATATACACGCAAGGAGGGCTCTATCGGAGCCAAAGGAGTTGCGGTGGCGGCGCATTCGCCCTATAGGCGGATGCTGACAGAGCAACCAGGCCACGACGCAGCAGGATGCCGAGCACAATCACGCCGTCAACCCTGACCCTGGTTGGGGTGGTACCGCAGCGCAGTACCGCAACCCCAGCAACCGCCCCGTCCGGCAGCGTCCTGTTCCCCCGGGACTCGGACGGAGGTGATGGCTGGTGGGCGCGAATCGAGGTGGGGCCCGCCGAAAGGCCGGAAGGGGCCCTTCGGCAGAATCCTCGGTTTCTGAGGGGCGAAGGTCAGGCCGCGTCCCATTGGTGGGCGCGGCTGCCCCGCCACTCCACCATCTGGGGATCGTCGATCAGGGTCTCTGGGTCCGGGAGACCGGCACGGCGGAGGAACTCAATCAGGTCGTGATCGTCGTGGGCGACGCCGAGGATGTGGCCGTACGCGGTAACGCGGCGGCCGCCCGACGGCGACGACCGGTGCACGACTATCGGTGCAGCAGCCACGTTATTGAGGGGCGGATCGGTGCCCGAAGAAATGCCACCTGCCCCGCCCACCATTGTCCGGGGAGACAGGGCGGTCGTCGTGGGGCCGCTCGTTTTCCCGCGCATGCGCAGTCTCCGCACGGGGGGTCTCGCGTTGACTTATCGTGTCTTCGCGATCCGCGGCTGGCTCGCGACCGGGCTCTCTGAGGCCCCGGCGCGAGGTTCTGAAATGGTGGGACGGGCAGCGCGCAGCGGCCACGAGCAGGCTCAGTCCGAACAACGCCAGTGCCCCGACGGCGATGCCGTAGAGGAACAGCGTGCCGGTGGAACCGGTCGCATGATATCCGAATACCGAGAAGTCGTCGGTGAGGTGGTGAGCGCTGCCATCGTTGGTGAGAATGCCGGCCACGGCGACGACTGCCGCGGCGATCAGGATGATGAGCCCCAGGATGACGATCATGACGTACTCCGGGAATTGCGGCGTGTATCCAGAATAAGTCCGTTTAGAAAGTGCGAAGCGTCAGATCCATGACGTCAGGCTTGGGCCAGGGCGGCGTCCTCGGCGATCAGACTCATCGCCTGATCGCGAGAGGTAGCTCGTTCAGCCGACAGCAGAGCGCGTCGACACTGCACCGCTCGCCCTCAGCTGTCACGGTTGACCGAAGGCCGCATCATCGCCGTCACACTCGATATGCCGCCCCGCCCCGCTCTGTGGGCGCCTGGGCGGACGCCGATCTTCACTAGGCGCCAGGGCGGGACGCGTAGTCGTCGGGTCTGGCAGCCTGCAACCCTGTACAAGCAGTCCAGCCGGGGTCACCCTCGCGGACGGTAGGGCGGGCACCGCCGTGCAGGCAGTCTGGCAGTCTTCCGGTCCTCGCCCGTGCCACTCCCCTGGGAAGGGCGCGCTCGTCGTGCGACCTGGTGGCGCCAGGGCGTCGAGGTGGAGACAGGGGGGACTGCGGCTGCACAGGTGAGCACGCGTCCGGCCTGCGGTACGACAGGACCTTGCTTGACCTTGCTGGTCAATTTGCCAGTGAGGCAGGCAGGGAGGACGATTGGTCGGGGCTCGGGCTCATGCGTGATCGGAGAAAACCGTGATCGTCATCGGAGTCGTTCTGCTGATTGTGGCGTTCTTGGCCAAGATCACCATTCTGTGGACGGTCGGGATCATTCTGATCGTGATCGGAGCGATCCTGTTCCTGCTGGGAAGCCTGGGCCACGCGGTCGGCGGACGACGGCACTACTGGTAGAAGCTGCCGCACCCCGCTGTGCGACAACCGCAGGCGTGGGTGCTTGTACCGCCCCCCTCGAGGTGAGCGGCGGCCGGTGCGGGCTTGCCTAAGGGTTGTCCCGTAATCCGTGGTGGATCAGTGCGCGGCGTCGGATGCGGTGCATCGCAAGGCGGAGAGACATCCGCATACCGGATGTATGCGGACGTTCCGACAACGCGGCGAGGTGCCGTAGCTGTCGTCGCGCGCCCGCCAGGGATTGCGGGACAGCCCTTAGTACGCCCAGTTTCGGACCTGTGGGGGCAGGAGCGGCCGCAATGTACGGGGGCTCTGTCGACTGACGAGTGTGGCCTGGGCGACGGCGGCGATGCAGACGGCCATCAGCCCGTACAGGGAGAAGCGGTAGAGCGGTTCGTCGAACGCGGCGGGCTCGGTGAGGCGGACGGTGTGGTCGCGGGGGGACGAGGGTGTCGCAGGTGACCGAGCAAGAGGCGCCGCCCCGGAGCCCGACGGCGTCCCAGTCCTGAAGGACGTGGACGTTGTCCTGCGCCACCCACCACCAGCGGGTGGCGTGGTCCTCGGGGTCAGGCGCGGCCAGGACGGCGAGGGTCATCTGCGGGGCGGAGGTGACCGGCGGCCAGGTTCCCCGCAACCGCACGTGCTCCTGGGCCGGTTCGGCCGTCCCGGCGGGGATGGAGGATCCGGCGATCAGCGGCGGCGGCTTGCCGGGGCCCAGGCCCAGCTCGGCGGCGGTCTGGGTGTCCAGGCGGGCTGTGAACGCCCCGGCCGGGGCGTGGATGGCTTCCGCCCACCCGGCGGACGGGGCGGCGAGCGCGAGCTGACGGACCGCGTCGATGATCTGCCCGGCCGGCCACTGGAGTCCGCCGAAGGGCAGGGGCAGCGCGGCGGCCGGGAGCGGCGAGGCGCGCAGCGCCTGCCAGACCTCCGGGTGCAGGGTGCTGTGGCGCTCGCCGTAGTCGCGGCCCAAGTCGTCAAGCGGGGCCACCTGCTTGGCGATCTTCCCGGTTGTTGGACCCGGCCCAGATCACGGCCGCGAAGACACCTTGTGCTCCCGCCAGTGGCCCCATGTGGTGAACATTGCTTCCCAGCCATAGGCGATTTGGGCTGGCCGGGACAGGCTGTCAGGCGTCTTCTCGGAGGTTGTCGAGTTGGTGCTCTGTCACCGCCAGTGCAACCTCGGACTGGTTGAGCGCGTGCTCGCCGTCCTTGATGCGCCACTGCAGGCGCTGCACGGGCGGGGCGTCCGCCTCTTGGAGCGCCAGTTCACCGAGCTCGTGCAGCTCTGCGTACGCGCCCTGCAGTTGCTCTTCATGGTGTGCCGACCGGACTCTCAGTCGGCTGGCCCGCTCTTCCCACCAGCGCACCCGCGACTCGCGGTCGAGCGCGGTCTTTCCCTCGATCCAGGCGCGGAGCTCGGCCTGGTCGACGTCACCGGGAAGTCCTGTGCCGAGAGGCCCCTCGGGTTCCGGCATGTCGATGGGGATGTGCGCCAGCAGCACCGCGGGGTCGTGTTGAGCGCATAGGCGATCGCTACGAGGTCGTCGACAGTCACGGGGCGCTCGCATCGCTCCATCTCCGCAATGGCGTCGGCCGGGATGTAGGCGTACAGCCGGAAGATTTTGACAGCAATTTCGTCGCGGTCGTCGGCGAAAGTGTCTGGGAGCCCGGCGAGGAGTTCGAAGTCTTGCTTGCCGGTCGCCGCGTCGGCCACGGCGCTGAGGGGCAGGATCTCGAACTCTGCTGCGGACAAGGAAGCGTCCACCGCGACAGCGTGGGCGGCTAAGGCCGCGAAGACCTCAATGAGTCGTTCCCCCACCGCCGTGTCGATGCCCCAGGACTGCAGCCGCTCTTGGCGGCGATCCTGACGCCACAGCTCCTGGTCCAGTAGTGGCAGCAGGACACGACCCAGGTACGCGCAGCGACGCCACAGCATGTCGTGGCCCGAGGTCATGTTCGATCCTCTCTGCAGCAGTTGGAGGGCCCGCCGCCCAAGCACTGCAGGCCCTCCAACTTCCCACGACACGCAGGGCACGTAAAGAACGGGGCTGTTCGCCGTGCCGCTGCCCGCGGAGCCGCCCGAGCTCACGAGGGTCCCCTACGTCGTCGTCCGGAAGGCATGGGTCGGGTCACCGGAGTGGTGCTCGCAGGTTGCCGCTGCGGTCGACGACCGCAGCGGAGGCGCGCACTTGGACGAGACAGCGCTGGCGGCCCCGCCGCCGAACCCGGTAAGACGTTGCCTCAGCGGTTGACTTCGAGATTTGTCAGGACGAGTAGACCGCGCAGGAGTTGGGTGGCTCGGGCGGGGTCGGTGCGGAGCTTGGTCAGTACGCGCCAGTTCTTGAGGTGGGCGAAGCCATGCTCGACCGGTGCCCGTCCGACGGCGAGGACGCGGTTGGCTTCCTTCTGGCCTGGTGTGAGCTTGCGGGTGCGGGTGGCGTGGAAGCCGATGACGATCGCGAGGTCGCGTACGTCGTTGTCCACGTCGCGGAAGCCGAGGTCCGCCAGCGCCCCGAGGTCGGCAGCGCGGAGGTGGGCCAGGGTGTGGTCGTGGCGGGCGGCGGTGTTGTCGTGGGTGCGGCCAGGCCGGGCGGCGGAGATCCAGATCAGGCGGCCCTCTTCGTCAGTCAGGGCTAGGAAGTGCAGGCCGTGTCTGCGGTGTTTGCCGGAGTAGTTGCGTTGGTCGGCCTTCCCGGTGCGGCGTTGGGTGGGGATGAGGGTGCCGTCGATCAGGACGACCTCCCCGCCCTGCTTGGCGATCTCCTTCAGGGCGCGGTCCAGGCGTGGTGCCTGGGCGGCGAGCAGGGTGATCAGTTCGTCGCGCCAGCGGCGGACGGTGGACTCGGACACGTCGTCGCCGCCGGCCATGTCGGCCAGGCGCTGGTCGTGACGCAGCACGGCCAGGACGATCACCGCGATCCGCCCGGGCGGCAGGATCCGCCACCGGGACCGTATCGCCTTCAGGCGGCGACGCAGCAGATCGGCGAGGTGGTTGACGGTCCGCGTGGACAGCGGCAGACGGCACTGGTAGACAAGCGGGCAGGTGCCCTCGGCGCGTTCTCTGGCGTTCGTCACACAATCCCAACGGCCGCCGGGGACACCCCGGTTACGCCCGAGGCGCACCGGTGCGGGCGATAGCGTCCCTGGTCACAGGCGGGTGGTGAACCGGCCGTCGGGCGGTTTGCGCAGCCAGCCGCGGTCGACGAGTCTGACCAGTCTCCCGCGCAGCAGTTCCAGCTTGGACCGCACGGTGACGTCGACTCCCAACATCTCGCCGACCTGGCGGGCGGGTCCTGACCGGTCCGGCGGCCTGCCGCACGGCGGCGAGGATGCGCTGGTAGTCCGGCGGGAGCATGGTCTCCTCCATGTCCGGCGTGCGGTGCGGGATCAGCACCACCGCCCGGCCGCCCACCCTGCCCCGGCGCCGGCGCGGCCGAGGCGCGCTCGTCGGCGAGCTGTTCGCTCACCCGCTCAAGGACCCGCTCGGCGACGGCCAGCTCGTCCCGCTCGGCCCGCACCTCCGCCAACTGCTTGGCCAGCTGTTCTTCAAGTTCGTCCAGTTCCGCGCGCCGCGCGGTGATCCGTTCCAGCAGCTCGGGATCCATACACCGGATCGTAGATGGCCGCCCGGCACCGGCGAGCAGGAACCAGCGAACGGTCAGGATCCGTCAGACGATCTGCTCCGCAGACAACCGCCGACGACCAGCGTGAGTACCCCGAGAGCCGGTCACACCAGCCCTTTGACCTGCGGTTTCAAGTTGGCGGCGGCTCAGTGCACGACATCGGAGTGGAGAGTGCACAGCATCCGATGCGCACCGCCGTGGCCGGGCCGCTGCATCGTTCCTTGACCGGTGCACAGAGAGGTCGGCCTCCGAGGCGGGGCACTACCTGTGACGTCAGTCACGGACAGAGCCGCTGGTCTACCGGGTCAACTGGGTGAAAGCGGACGCTGATCGGTGGCGGCCGTCAGATCGCGGCCAAGGGGTGGCTTCGCACGGTGGCTACGGCCCGCACCACTTCGTGTGCGGGCCGGACCTGTCACCGATCCAGCCGCGTGCGGCCGGAGAATCCCGAGGACGCGATGACCACCGCCTCCACCCCGCACACGCCGCCGGCCCCGGCGGACACCGCTGCGACGGCGAGCCCTGCTGCGAGCCCCGCTCCCAGCCCCGCAGCTCTCGGCCGCCGCCTGAGCGCTGTTGCTGATCAGGCCCCTGATTCGCCCGCCTGGGCCGGTTGCAACTCCTCTTCTCCCAGTACTGATGTACCTGGAGAAGCGTCCCGGGCCCGGAAGGCCGCGGCGACGAAGGCCGGAGCGGACATCCGTGGCGAGGTGGACCTTGCTGGTCTGCCCGCCCCTGGAGCGTCCCAGGAGGGCGGCCTTCAGCCGGAGTTTCTGCCGTCGCCGGACGCGTCTTCGTTCTTCCCCACCAAGCAGGGCGGGGAGGTCGTCCTGATCGACGGCACCCTCATCCCCACCCAACGCCGCACCGGAAAGACACCTCAGGCGTCTAACTCGTCAAGTTGGGTGGCTCGTTGTTCGAGTGTGCGTCGGTAGCATCATGGACATGCCCGATGTGTGGATCGGTCTCAGCGCTGTTGCTCGGCGGAGGAACTGGTGGTGGACCGGTTTCCTGACGCTTGTGTTTGCTGGGATGGCGGTGGCGGTGGCGGTGGCATTGAGGGCGCCGACGTCGAGCCGATGGTGGTGGGGCGGTGGCGTCGGTGTCGCTTGGTTGGCCTCGCTCTTCTACATGATCAACCGTGGCTGCGGCCGAACGCTCCTCACCGCGAGCGGGATGGAGTTCCGCACCTTCGTCAGCCGACGCTCGATTCCGTGGAGCGAGATCACCCGGATCGAGAAACGGCAGCACCAGACGCGCAGCGGGTTCTGGTGGAACGTGCGGGCCGTCCGGGTTCGGGGGCGTTCGCTCACGATTCCCGGGGCCTTCACCAACCGGATGCGGGATGCCGAGTTCGAGCAGAAGCTGGCCGTCATCCAAGAGCGGTGGTCCCGCGCAGTCGGCGGCTGATGGAGCTCATGCCGCGAGAGCCTCGGTTGCCGTGGGGAAAGCGACAGCTTCGTCGAAGCGACGGCTGTGCTGGAGGCAGTGGTAGAGCTGGCCGATCATGGTGGATCACGAGCGGGGCCATCACCTCGTTTCGGCACATGGAGCAGATCACGGCGTCGCCCCGGCTCGCCGCAGACGGCGGCCGGTGGGTGCCGTCTACCGCTGGCGCTTGTCTTCGGCGCCTCGGTACGTAAGCAGGTCGCCTGGCTGGCAGTCGAGGACCTCGCATATGCGGGTCAGCGTGGTGAAGCGGATCGCGCGGGCCCGGCCGTTCTTCAGGATGGACAGGTTCACATTGGTCACGCCGACCCGGGAAGCAAGTTCCGCGAGGGTCATGCCGCGCTCGCTGAGCAGGCGGTCGAGATGGACCTCGATCCCATGGCTGTCGTTGTCGTCCGGCGCCATCACACCGTCCCTTCCAGATCCTCCCGCATGGCTACCCCAGCGCGCATGATACGGGCGAACGTGAGGATGGCCAGGGCCGTGAAGGCGAGTGCGTAGGGCGGCTGGCAGGTCCCCAGCCAGCTGCCCGCAGTGAAGGTGTAGTCCTTGGCCAGGGTCGCCAGTAGCGCCGCGTGCGCGCCGGCTTCCACCACCTCTGCGACCAGGCAGCCGAGAAGCAGCCACCAGCCTGCGATCCGCAGGTGCTTGGCGGTCCGTCCGGTGAAGACGCCCTCGCGGGACGCGCCCTGTATCAAGCGGTTGAGCAGGAACAGGATGCCCAGGGCCAGCAGCCACGAGGGGAAGCCGCCGAGGAAGTCGAACAGCCGCTGAGCGCCGTCGGCGTGATCAGTGCAGTAGGACGGGCTGGTCATGACCTCGACCCCCGCATGGGGCCGGAACCTGCCGGTAAACCCGGCCGTACTGAAGTCCGAGCGGGACTCGGCACACACGTTCGGGCCACCCCACATCAGGCTCAGCTTGGTGCCGACCAGGGGTCCCACCGCGCCGACGACGAGGCCCACGAGAAGCAGTCGGTAGGCACCCCGGACCACAGTGGCGACCGGCTCCAGCAGCCTGACTTCGGCGTGGTCGTCATGTGACGGTGGTTCATCCGGCAACTCGGCTCCATTGGAGCTCTGTATCTCAGCGGACATGAGCAACCGCCCCCATATCGAATATCGATGTTATCGAAGAACGATAAGAGCGAGTGCAGCAGTGGTCAACCCCTCCCCCGGCACCCGTCCACGAGCCCCAACGCCGCCCCGCACCTCTCCCCGACTCCAGCGGGCGTCACGCCGGATCGCCGCGCATGGCGGCACTTTCGATACGTGTGGCAAGACCAGCACCTTTCACCAGCAGCACAACGATGCTGGCCGCGCAAGGACCGACGCACTGTCAAAGACTGTGAACATTAATCTCCCGCCCAGCCGGGTGCCTCTCAATCTCGTGGACAACCGCTGTCACGACCTGGGTTCTGGCCCAGGTTCCGTTTGCGCCGCGAGGCGCTGCTGGTTCGAGTGGATGTGGAAGACCTGCACCAACCCGCCGTCGCAGCAATTGGGTTGAAGCTGAGGGCAGCCTGAACCGGGTGATGCCGGGGAGGGCGAGAGCGGCCCTGACAACGCCGGGACGTGTCCAGTACTGCCAAATGGGGCGGGTCCGGCAAGCGTGATGGAGAGGAGTACGCGAGGAACCGGCGTTTTACGTCTCTCAAAGAGACACCGGCTCGAACCTGGCGGATCTGGGCCGGAAGCGGTGCGTACTCGGGTCATCCTTTCGGGTGATCCGACAACTCCTGGGCCGGTCTGCGAAAGCTGGCCGGGAGGCCACGAGGAAGGCCTGCGGCGGGCGCTGTCACGTTGTTGGGTGTGTGGGTGTCTGATGGTGTGTCGTGGCATGGTGGGGCCTGTGCTCAGGCCGTGGTGGACAGACCGGCGGTGCCGGTGACCTGCTCCCAGGTGGTGAAGCGGTGCTGCATCTCGGTGCGGTAGGCGGGGGCGGTCATCAGATGGCGGCGGGGCGGGAAGTGCGGTGAGATACCGCTGAACGCGGACAGGAACCGCTGCGCCCCGCCAGCGGAGCGGAAGCCTTTCATCGCACGTTCACGCTGCCGGGTGGGCTGGTGGCTGTTCTCCGCCCGGTTGTTCAGCACCTTGTGCGAGCGGTGCTCGACCGAGGGCATGACCTCGCGGTGAGCGGCGCCGTAGGAGCGGAGCCTGTCCGTGACGACCACCCGCGGCACCGTACGGGTCGTCTTCACCAGACGACGGAAGAATCGCCTGGCCGCGGTCTTGTCCCGTCGGTTCTGTACGAGGAGGTCCAGCACCATGCCGTCCTGGTCGACAGCCCGCCAGAGGTACTTCTGCTCGCCGTTGATCTTGACGAACACCTCGTCCAGGTGCCACTTGTCACCATGCCGGGGCCGGCGGCGGCGCAGCGAATTGGCGTACTGCTGCCCGAACTTCAGGCACCAGCGGCGGATGGTCTCGCAGGAGACGACCACGCCGCGCTCAAGCATCAGCTCCTCGACCTCACGGAAGCTGAGCGGGAACCGGAAGTACAGCCACACGCAGTGGGAGATCACCTCGACCGGGTACCGGTGACCCCTGTACGACGGCGACGCGCTCCCCACGGACGACTCCCCCTCCACCGTGATCAACCCGAAGATCATCCCACCCGCTCAGTCAACGTGACCGCACCGAGACCCGGGCCCGGTTCGGGTACACCGCGCCGGTCGGCACGACCGATGACGGGCGGTTCCGGCGACTCACCGTGCACCTGCCTCCGGCGTATGCGCAGCGCCTGTTCGACGCCCGCGACGCCGGGGCCAGCGACCAGCAGATGCATGGGATCATCGCCGAAGGATTTAAAGACGTGTATTTCCAGGACGGTGGTGGCCGGGCCATGGGACTGTCCGACGTGACCATTAACGACATCGATTACCTGGATCTCGACTACTGAATTCGGAGCCCTTTTATGGCGAACATCAATTACCCGTTCGCGGCCCCGAAGAACGCGGCCGAACGCGCAGTGAACCGTCAGGCCGCCGACGACTACCAGCGCCAAAAGGAGAAAGGCGCCGACTTCCTCGACTGGGAGGAGGAGATGGGCTGGCGCTGACCAACCACGCCGAAGCAGCGCCAGCCGACGACGAGCCCGGCGTCCGCAACAATCTGGATGGTCACGTGCCTACGAACCGCCCCGGGCAGGGCCGCACGGATGGCGATGTGCGCCATGGGATCGGGTGCACAGGCGAGCAGGCGGGCGACTTGGGACAACACCTGCTGCCCCTGATGAGGGCCGTAAGGCTACGAGGCTCACGATCTCGCCCCGTCGATCACATCAGAAACTGTCGTGCGCGTTCACGGATCTCACGGTCGGCAGAACAAGCTTGAGTGCCGCAAGGCGCTCCGCCGGTTCCGGGCCTGCGGCTACGAGTCTCGTCAGGTCCTCAACGGAGTACTGGGCGGTCGTCGGCAAGCCAGCGGCCTCGACCTCTTCCGTGCTGGAGAGATGGAACCCGCATAGCACACATAGGAGACCTTCGGCCGTGAGTTCCATTTCGAACAGCAAGGAGTCCGCGTCCACGGCCAGGAACATAGCGGCCGCTTCCCTGTCGCAGGCCGGGCACTGACTCAGCGTCTGGAACAGTGCGTTTGCCGGACCGACCTCGACCACGATCAGCCCGCGTTCGCTCACTGCCTGCGCGATAGACGGCCCGGGGGTATTCAGGGCCTGTGGATCCGTCAGGCTGTGGACACAGGCGGCCGGGCGTGCCGTCCCGTACTGCGCTGCTGCTGCCGGTGCACGACCCATCGGACCAGCGGCAGCAGCCCCAGCCACACCACCAGCATGACCGGAACGTTCGTGAAGTCGCCCACAACCAGGGCCGGAAGCGTGCACAGGGCTGCTCCGACCACGTCCTTGCCCCGCGTCACGAGCGTGGCGGGCAGGCCCTGCCCGGCGTGGCGCCGGGCTCGGGTCAGGGCTGTGCCTCCCGCGTACAGGCCGTACGCGCCGCCGGAGAGCACCGCCAGGGCGAGCGCGCACACGAACGCCGGCTCCCCCTGCGGGGTGTCGGCGGTCTCCTGGGAGATCTTGCCCTGCCGTACCGCGGTCGCGTAGTCCCGCCAGAGGGTGACCGTCACGTTGTCACCGGGGAGCAGGCGCTTGAGCAGCGATTCCGAGGCGCCCATGTCGATGCTGTGGGGCACCTGCGTCGGGCCGTTCAGGTACAGCGTGTACTGCGATGACCTGGCTTGCTCCTTGATCACTGTGCGGGTCACTGTCGCGTCGTACGAGCGCAAGCAGTCGTCGTGGGGAGAGGACAGGGCAGTGCACGGGGTCGCGGTGCGAAACGCTTTCTCGTCCTCGATCAGGTCGGGTATGGCGGCCAGCCCCGTGGCGCCGAGGAGGAGCATCGTGATGCCGAGCAGAGCCGCGCACAGTCCCCACACCCGGTGCCAGACGGTACGGCGCCGCACGGCACCCGGCTCGGGCGGCAGGCTGAGGCGGTGGCCAACGCGCGGATCAGCCTGCGGCGTCATGAAGGCGTCCCCTTCCACGCCCCACCAGCGTGAGCACGGCCACGGAGACGGTGGCCGCGGCCCCCGCGGACAGGGCGTCCGCGACGTACCGGCCCAGCTCCGGCCGCAGGACGTCGACAAGGGCGAACAGCACGACAGCCCCCGCGGGGCCCGCCGCGACCGCTGCCGGCCAGGAGCGGTGGCGCGCCCAGAACCACTGCACAAGCCCCAGCCCGATGAGGGGAGCCACGGACAGTTGCGGCTCGTCGAGGGCGGCGCTCGCGGTGTATCCCAGGCCGCTGACCGCCCAGCAGACCGCGACCACGAAGGTCGCCTCGTTCCAGGAGATGGCCCGGTCCACTACCGCCGCCGCTCATTCACGGCCCGGGTCCGACGGCGTTCCCGCCACCGGGCGGCGCAGGCCGCCACGATTGAGCCGACCACGAGCGGCCCGGCGACCCAGCGCATCACGTTCGCCGGCCACCCCGGCTCTCCGCCGGCCATCAGGGTCATCGTCTCGACGACGAGGGAGATCCCCAGCAGAACAAAGCCGAGCCCCCAGGCGCGGACCACCCACACTGGCCCCTGGATCGGCTCCGGTGGCCGGCGGGGCCGGAACACGGCCCGCCACCCCAGCCACACGCAGTCCAGCCCCAAGGCCACGACGAGCACATCCACGGCCCTGTCGAACACCTCGGTCACGGCCCCGAGCATCCGCGCCTCCCTCTCCTGCTTCCCGCGGACCTCAGAAACGCCAAGACCGCCACCGGCTCATCATGATGACCGCCCAGACGCGCCCACTCATCCACCGAGTACGGCAGACGGCCCCCGCGACCGCTTTCCGGCACCCGGCAATGCGGATGACGACAGCCCGGTCTTCGTATTGAGGTGACCCCTGTGGTGTGGACACACCTGACAATGGATCTTGCTGATCCTGGAAGGTGTAGATCTACGTGGCACGGCCCTCGAAGTACAGTGC
>NZ_JBIURS010000044.1:0-38895 GCF_044740965.1 Streptomyces sp. NPDC088252
CACCCCCCAGGCCATCCGTTCGACAGGGGGACACAGTCATACCGGGCCCGGAGGCCGGCGGTCCCGTTGCAGGACCGCGAAAAAGATAACGGGGGCGGTGAAGCCGCCGATGTCGTGGGTGGTGCCTGCTCAGATGTCGAGGGCGTCTTCGGGGCTGTCCGCGATGCTGGCTGCTGTCCGCCTCGGACGGTGACGAGCGGGTGGCCGGGCATCACCGGCTGCTGTCTGTGCGGGCGCATCCGCTGGAGAAGACCGGCGACACGGCCGGGGCGTACGAGCGCTACCGGCGCGCCGCGAAGTCCATCGCCAGCATTGCCGAGCACCGCTACCAGGCGGGCCAGGGCGTGCTGCGGCGCGTTGGCAGAGCGGGTGACTTGATCAGTCAGACGGTGGCAGACAGACGACACATCGAAGCTCCGGTGGTGCGAGGCGACTTGGGAAGGTCACCCCGTTCAACCAGAGCTTCGCTGCGTGCGTGACGGCCCAGCCCGCGCTCCTTGGACCGCCGCGACCTGCGGACCCTCAGGGCTGGTCGTACGAGGAGAACGCCGCGATCCGCCAGCCCACCGGGGTGCGGACGAACTGGATGGTCTTGGTCCCGCCGCCCTCGAACGGCTCGCCGTCCAGGATGCCGGCCTTCCGGTACTCGCCGAAGCGCGACGCGATGTCGCCCGCGATCTCGGTTCGCTCGGAGGTCTCCCCCTCCGAGAACTCATGGCCCCGGCGGGCATCTCAGGGCGGACTCGATCGTTCAGCGCGCACGCGGGGTGTGGAAGGTCACTGACCTGCGTGCATGAGGCCGGATCATGCGGATCTGCCGGCGCTGGGCGGCTGCGTGGTGCACGGTTACCGGACGAGGTCGCCGGCGGGCGAACGCCCATCCGCCTCTGAAGGACCACGCTGCGGTCATTCGCCGGGCTGGCGGACGAGCGGGTTGGCACCGATGGAGTTGTGGATGCGGAAGGTGACCGTTCCCGGCCGGTAGCGGTCGTCGGACCACTCCACGGGGCGGCCGGCGTGGGTGGTGGTCACCCGGCGGACCCGCAGCAGCGAGGTGCCGCGGCGCACGCCGAGCAGTTTCGCATCGCGGGTGCCCGCCGCAAGTGCGTCGATGACGTGCTCGCCGTGCGCGAAGACCACGCCCACCTCGTCGAGCAGTCGCTGGGTGACCGACTCGCAGTCGGGCTCGATGCGCTCGACCGCGTCCGCGATCCAGCCGGCGTAGACGGTGCGCTCCAGCAGGGTCGGCTGTCCGCCCAGACCTCGCACCCGTAGGACGTACAACACCTCTGCGCCCTCAGGAAGTTGGAGGCGCAGCGTGTCCTCGGTGGAGGCCGGGCGCCGGGCGGCCTCGACGACGCTGCCGGTGGCCTTGTGTCCGGCTGCCCGCGCCCACTGGGCGAAGCTGCGCAGTTCGGTGAAGCTCTGGCTTCGGCGGGTACCGAGCACCACCCGTCGGGTGCCCTGTCGTGAGCCGACCAGTCCCTCGGCCACCAGAGCGGCGAGCGCCTGGCGGACGGTGCCGCGGGACACCTGGTACCGCTCGGCGAGTTCGCCCTCGGTCGGGAGTCGGCTCCCCACCGGGTAGTCGCCGCGGTCGACCGCAACCCGCAGTTCGCCGGCGATGTGCTCGTGCCGTGCCGCCACACCCAGCCCTCTCATCCGCGATACCGGCTCCGCTCCGCGCGCCACCGGCCTGTGCACACAGGGTAGGCGATCCCGCTGCATCGGGCACGCTCGTCCTGCGCACAGCGCAGACCGCGCCCCCACGCGGCCCGCATCGTCTCAAGGGGCCTTCAAACCGAGAGCGAGCATCTGTTCTCCGTTCACCGAAAGGTCATTGCGCTCCAAGGCACTTGGGGGATCTTGTTTGGACAAGTTGCCTGAGTCTGCGCAGTACACGATCACTGTTATCCGGGCAGCTCATGCACCCTCAGGAGACCTTGTGAACCTGTTCTCTGCGTGAACGGCCGGCCTCGCCGGCATGCTGACCGCAGCCACGCTCGCGCTCAGCGCCTGCGGCTCGGCACCCGACTCCGTCGCGTCCGGCAGCACGGGCGGCCCGCACGCCGCCACCGCCACCTCGGCGCAGGACCTCGGTGGTATGGACGCACTGGTCGCGGCGGCCAAGAAGGGGGGAGCGTGCTCAACGCGATCGCCCTGCCTCGCGACTGGGCCAACTACGGCGCATTGATCGACGGATTCGCCAAGAAGTACGGCATCGAGGTCAACGACGGGAACCCGGACGGCGCCAGCCAGGACGAGATCAATGCCATCACCTCGCGCACGGGCCAGGACCGTGCCCCGGACGTGGTGGACCCGGGCCAGTCGTTCGCGCTCAGCGCAGCTCAGCAGGGGCTGTTCGCCCCGCCGGCCGGCAGGCCGGAGGTGTCCAGGGTCACGGTGCCGCTGGCGTTCGGGACGTGGATCCGCTGCTGCCGGACCCTCGACCCGCTCGGGCGGTACCACAGGCGTCCGACCGATCTGGCAGTGGAGGGCCGAACGGCGTTCATCGGTCTGTTCGTGCGGCGGTTTGCGGGCCGGACTGCGGGGCGAGGTCGAGACCTCACGCGTCCTCGCATGAATTCCCCGGGACCGTTCGATGAAGATCGCCCTCTCCGGGATCCGTAACTTGTCCAGTCAAGCTAGCGTCCTGGCGCATGAGATTTCTACGCAGAGCAGCAGGGCTTGGCCTTGCGCTGCTCTATTCCATCCTGGGCTTCTGTGTGCAGCCCGCCGCGGCGCATGTGTCGCCGCAGCACGGCGAAATCGTCATCTCCACCAAGGACGACGTCACCAGCGGGCGGCTGATCGTCCACCGTGACGTGGTGTCACCGCAGAACGCGGGCGCCTGGGCCTCGCGGCTGCTGAGCACGTCGAGCTGCCCCGCCACCGGCTCCGGCGTGGCCGGAGACTTCGGCGGCGTCCCTGGCGGTGTCGTGGTCGAGCTCGCGTGGAACTGCCACGTCGACAACCTCGACCTGAGCGCCATGCTGAAGCAGGGCGGGCTGACCCAGGTCGTCGCCGAGTTCGACGGCACCACGTCCAACGCCAACGCTCAGACCCCCGTCGTCGACACATCGGGCGCCCACGCGCTCCCCACCTTCCCGTGGGCAGTGGTGGCGCTCGGCATTGTGCTGGCCGCCGCGCTGCTGCTCGCGGTGTGGCAGATCCGCACCGGGCGGCTCCAGCTCGCCCAGTTGGCCGCCAAGGTCGGCGCCAACCGCGAGCGGGTCAAGCTGGCCACCGTCGGCGCGGTCGCGCTGTCCTGCCTGGTTCCCCAGGTGGCCGCGGCAGCGCCGCTCGTCGAGGAGGCAGCGACGACCGCCGACACGGTCACCGTCACCGGCACGATCTTCGAGGACACCAACGGCAACGGCAAGCGCGACGCCGGCGAGGCTCCGATGCCCGGCGTCGACGTCACCGACGGCGCCGTCTGGACGACGACCGGCCGCGACGGCTCGTACAGCCTGGAGATGGACCCGACCCGCCGGGAGACCGACCTCATCAACATCGTCTCCCCGAACGGCTACACCCCCGCACTGCGCGAGGACTACATCCCGCAGTTCTTCCGCAGGGTCCCGGAGGAGGGCGGCTCCGGCATCGACTTCGCCCTCGTCAAGGACAGGAACGCTGCCAACCCCACCGAAAAGTGGGTGATGAACTCCGACATCGAGGTCAGCAACACCACGGACGGCGCCGCCGAGAGCGCTTCGAAGTGGTGGCCCAAGCAGGTCGAGGCGATGGCCGAGGTCGACGGCGCCACCATGACGATCGCGACCGGTGACAACACCGTGACCGACTACGCGGCGGAGCCGCGCCGCCAGGGCGGCTACGACGTCTTGCGCAAGGGCCTGACCGAGGGCAAGCTCGGCATGCCCTTCTACCCCGTGGTCGGCAACCACGACGTCGGCGGCACCGCCACCTCCAAGGGCTATGGCGGCAGCATGGAGTACTACCGCCGCAACCTCGGCCCGGAGTGGTACAGCTTCGACCGCAACGGCCGTCACATCGTCGTCCTTGAGGACAACTACGACTCCAGTGGCCTGAAGCCGCAGTTGGAGTGGCTGCGCGAGGACCTCAAGCGCCATGCCGTCGGCAAGCAGGTGCTGGTCTTCGCTCACCGCTCGCTGTTCACCCAGTGGGGTCCGGGGGCCGGCATGCAGCCGACCGTCGACGAGCTGTCGAAGTATGACGTGCGGATGTTCGCCGCGGGCCACAACCAGCAGGCCGAGTACCGCCGTGGCGCCTTCGACCGCTCGGTTGAGATCAACAACCAGGGCGAGTACGGCATCGACGGTGCCCGCGCGGACTTCAAGATCCTCGACTTCAAGGGCATCTACGACGACCCGAGCACCAAGCGCAACGAGGACACCGGCTATGTGATGGGCACCCACCGTCAGTTCGACGTCCGCAACGCGGTGGGGCTGGTCAGCCCAGCCCAGGGCAGTGTGCACGGCAACAGCGCCGGAATCCCGATCGAGCTGTACACCGAGGACGCCGGTCGCACCCCGGCCACGGCCTCGCTGACCATCCGCGACTCGCGCGGCCACGTCCGCTGGCACAAGGAGCGGATGGAGTTCGGCACCAAGGTCCGCAAAACCGGTATCGAGAACTGCTACACGGCCCCCGGTGGCACCCCGGAGCCCTGCCCGGCCGCCCGGACCTCCTGGACCCGGATCAGCGACAACCTCCCCGGCATGCAGCCGGACACCTACACGGCCGAGATGACCGCGGTCGACACCCGCGGCAAGGCGTGGCCCACCGTCACCAACACCTTCACGGTGGTGCCCGAGGGCAGGATAGCCGAGCCGAAGACCGGCCAGGACTGGCTGCGTCAGGGCCGCGACGAGGCGGGCCGCTCCGCCGGCGCCGACGACCCGGGCACCGAGCTCGACCTGCAGTGGGCGGCCAACACCGGCGAGCAGTTCAACCTCAACGGGTCGGTCGTGGCGGACGGCAAGGTGATCGTCTCCTCCCGGGCGTTCGACTCGCCGCACCACATGATGCTGGCCTACGACATCAAGTCCGGCCGCGAGATCTGGCGCACCTATCTGGACGGTGACGCCGAGTCGGTGCCGACCTACCACGACGGCAAGGTCTACCTGACCACCGCTGTCGGCCGGATCTACGCTCTGGACGCCGAGAACGGCCACGTCGTCTGGCAGAAGATCGAGGACGAGAAGCAGTACGGCGACACCGCCCGCCGGTACGGCCGGGCCGGTGGTCCGGTCACCGTCTTCGACCTTGACGCCGAGCCGCGCACCGTCGCTGTCTACCAGAACTGGAGCAAGGTCGAGTGCCGTGACGCCAAGACCGGCGACCTGCTGGGCGGCTTCAACGGCGCGACGAGCTGGGGCCAGTTCCACAGCACGGCGGTCCGCCGGCCCGGCTCCGACATCGCCTACCTGCACACCGGTTCCAGCAACACGGTGGTCGCCATGGACCTCGTCGGCTGCCGCCAGCTGTGGGCGAAGGACACCAATGGCGACATCGCCAGCCACTCCTCCCCAGCCCTGACCGACCCGGCCAAGGGGGACCCGCAGCTGGTGACGATGACGAACAGCGGCGCCCGCGGGCACGACCTCAGCACCGGTGCGGTGCTGTGGCAGTCCCCGCTGGGCGGCGGCAGCGGCTGCGGCGAGAGCGGCCCCGCCCCGCTGACCAGCCCCGCGATCTGGGGCACCACCGCCTACATCGCCGGCCGTGACGGCGTCATCCGCGCCTACGACACCAGCGCGGCCGACGCGTCCAAGCCGATCTGGGAGACCGAGGTCGGCTACCAGCCCGGCAGGACCCCCGTGGGGTGCAGCGGGGACCTCAACTCGCCCGCGATGCACGCCCTGGTCACCAAGGACCTGGTCTACGCGGGCACCCGCGACGGCCGCCTGGTCGTCCTGGACCGCGCCACCGGCAAGCTGCTGTCCGAGTACAACCTCGGCGCCGCCGTGACCTCGGCGCTCTCCGTCAGCGGTGACTACGTCTTCGCCCTCACCGACGACGGCACGCTCCACGCACTGGCCGCCCGCCACTTGCGCGAGCACTGATCAACCGTCCGCGAGTTGCCTCCCTCGCCAGGGGAGGCAACTCGCGGCGCTCCACTCCCGACGGGACCACCACTGTGCATATCCTCCGCGCCCTCCGCGCCCACGCCGCCCGTCTCCTCCTGATCGGCCTGGCCACACTGACGTTGCTCGGCACCACGGGCACGGCCGAGGCGCACCCCTTCGGCGCACCACCGGTCGCCCAGGTCAGGGCCGAAGGCCGCAGCGTCGAGATCACCTGGTCGGCCCCGCAGAACGACCTGGACGTCCTGCACCAGGCGGCCAAAGGGGACGACGCGACTTACCTCGGCTCGCACATCACCGTGCGCCAGGACGGACGTGAGTGCCGACTGGGCGCCGTGGACACCCCGCAGCTCGCGAGCAGGGGCGCCCTGATCCATTACACCTGCCCGCACGCCGTGGACACGGTCGCTGTGACCATCACCGCGCTGACCGACGTCGATCCGGCCTATCGCACGATCTCCGTGACACAGAAGGGTGGCGGCGGCCTGCACACAGTGAGCGACCCCACCCGTATCCTCGCCCTCGGCGGAGCCGGCAACTCCACCGCCACCGTATCCACGGGTCCGGCAACCGTATGGACCACAGACCTTGCCGCACTACTGGACCACGGTGTCGTCCTGCCACTGGCCCTTCTCGTCTCGGCAGCGGTGGGCGCCTTCCACGCCTGCGCCCCCGGCCACGGGAAGTCGCTCGCGGCCGGGTACCTCGTCGGCGGCCAGGGCAGGGCGCGGGACGCGGTGTGGCTCGGCGCCGTCGTGGCCCTCATGCACACCGCATCGGTCGCCGTACTCGCCGTGGCCTTCTGGCTCGCAGCCCAGCATGCACCGGACGTCGCCGCGGTCACGAACTGGCTGCAGTTGATCGCGGCCCTGGTCGTGGTCGCCGTGGGCATCGGCCTGCTCCGACGCCACCTGACCGTCCGCAAGCACGGTCACAGCCATGGTCACCACCACGCGCATGACCACGAACACGGGCATGACCACGAACACGGGCATGGCCATGAACACCACCACGGCCACAGTCACCACATCCCGACGTCCAAGTCCCTGCTCACCTGGCGCGGCATCCTGCTGCTCGGCACATCCGGCGGCCTGCTTCCCTCCCCGTCGGCGTTCCTCGTCCTCCTCAGCGGACTGCTGACCGGCCGGGTCGGCGCGGCAATCGCGATGGTGGCGGCGTTCGGTGCCGGCATGGCGCTGACCCTGACAGGCGTCGGCCTTGCGGTACTACGCGGTCGCGACGCGTTCCTCGCCCGAGCCACGACCTCGCCCGCGCTGCGCACCTGGAGCACCCGCGTCCCGATCGTCGCCGCCTGGGCCGTCGTCATCGGCGGCACCGTGGCGTCAGCCGTCGCCGTCGGCCGCGTCCTCGCATCGTGATCCAGGACAAGGGTCGCGAGGCCCGCCGGGCTGCCCGCCACTGCGCATAACGGTGCCGGATGCCACCTCGCTGAAGCAGGTCAGCGCCGACTACGTGCGCGGCGTCATCCACGCGTTCAACGAGCGGGGGTTCGACGCGCTGGACCCAAATGGAGCGGGGGACGCCCCAGGACGATCAGCAGCCAGGTGCGTGAGCACATCTGCCTGATCGCCCGAACGTCCCCCGCCGACCGGAAGATCGCCGCATTCTCAACCTGGAGCCTGACCAAGCTCGCTGAGCACCTGGTCAAGCAGAACGTGGTCCCCGCCGTCAGTCGCGAGACTCTGCGGCGGATACTGTGCGAGGGCAAGGTCTCCTGGCAGACGACCACGACCTGGAAGTCCTCGAACGACCCGGACTTCATCGCCAAGACGCACCGGATCCTGGCGCTCTACGACTCCCCGCCGAACGACGGCCGGGTGGTCTGCGTGGACGAGTTCGGGCCGCTCAACCGCATGCCCCGCAAAGGCAAGGCCTGGCGACCACTGCACTCACCGCGCCGGCTGCGGGCCACCTGCAACCGCTATGACGGCGTGATGCACATGCTCGCCGCCCTCGACCTGGCCACCGGCAAGGTGTACTACCGCGCACGGCGGCGCGAGTTCCTGGCGCTGCTCAAGGCCCTGCGTGCCCGCTGGCCCGGCGAGAAGCTGCACGTCGTCCTGGACAACTTCTCCCCGCACAAGCACCCCAACGTGCGAGCCTGGGCGGCGGCGAACGACATCGAACTGGTCTTCCTGCCGACCTACGGATCGTGGCTGAACTGGATCGAGTCCGAGTTCGCCGCCCTGCGCCACTTCGCCCTCAACGGCACCGACCACCGCAGCCACGGCGAACAGAACGCCGCCATCGGCGCCCACGCGCGTTGGCGCAATTCCCGCGCCGAGCCGAAGAGCAACTTCGCCCGCGACTCACCGATCCGCACCTGGACCGACTACCCGACGAAGGCAGCATGAGAGGACCGCAGCGAGCCGACCGGGGCACGGATCACAAGGCCCGGGCGGCCGGTTCAGCCTCCAAGACGATCCCCGAGCAGGGACTAACGATCACTGGGCAAGAGTTCCACAGCTCCATCCCGGCCTTGATCAACTCCAGTACCGCGCGTTGTTCGTCCGGAGTCCACGTGGCGCACTCGCCTTCGAACAGCTTCTCGTATGCGCTGTTCTGTACTGTTCCCTGCTGCGGCAGGTGGACCGCGTCGAGGCCTCGGGCCAGATCCTCCAAAAAGTTCCAAGCCTCCAGCACCGCGCCTGGCGGGATCTTTCGGCGCACCGGATCCTCCAGCCAATGCTGGACACGGGAGAGCTCCAGCGTGTCGGCCTCAGAAGTGGCGAGCTTCCGGCCTCGTCGGCGCACATACACCCGCGCCTGCCGAGCAGTCACAAACACCGGCACTTGCCAGCGGCCGGCTTCTGGCACCGCGAACACCTGGTCGGGTTCGTCGCCCCGCCCACCGATCCACAGAACTACGGCACTGCGTCCGCGCCCACGCACCCGGTACGCATAGAGACTCCCACCTCCACCGCGGCGTCCGGTCGCGAACACATCTGCCATCTCGATCTTTGCCACGCCCTCACACTGACAGGACCCGCAAGAACTGTCGTGGCATTTCTCCGCAGGGTCCGGCGGATCGGAATCCCAGCGAGGTCCGATACCCGGCCAACGATTCGAGCAGGGCCACTGGAACTCCTCGATCTCCGAGTGCTTGTGACCAGTAGCGTTCCAGGAGCCCTCCGTAACGCCGGCTGCCCCTTCGAAGCCTGGTTCCAGGAGCACACGCGCATGGTGCCGCCGACGCTCACGGACGAGCAGTGGGCATCTGTGGAGGACCTCTTCCCAAGACCCGAGAAGCAGTCCAGGATTGTCCCCCCGCGACTCGCGTTCGAGGCGTCGTTGTACCAGGTTCGGCACGGCCTCATGTGGAAAGATCTGCCGGAGCACGTCACTCAAGGGCGGCGCCCACAGAGCCTCTACCAGCGTGCCCTTGAGTACCTGAAGACCGGAGCTTGGGAGAGGGCGGTATGCGCACTGGGCGACTACGACGGCACACCGGTTCCGCCCCTTTACGGTCTGCCGGACCTTTGCGTCACAGGTACCTTCGACCCGCGCCTGGGCGGCCCCGCGAAGCGCGGTGTGGCCGGGGGAGACGTCACGATGTCCGAGGGCGCGCCCGCACACGTTTCAAGCTGTTCATGGCCTACCGGGGCGTCTTCTACAGCGACGACGGCCAGATCCTGCGCGCCATGCAGCGGGCCTCCCACAACGGCGGCCTGATCATGATGCACGCGGAGAACGGCATCGCCATCGACGTCCTCGTCGAACAGGCCCTCGCCGAGGGGCGCACCGACCCGCGCCACCACGACGATGTCCGCAAGGTGGCGCTGGAGGCCGGGGCCACGCACCGAGCCGTCCGGCTCGCCCGCGTCGCCGGATCCCCGCTGTACGTCGTGCACGTCTCCGCCGACGAGGCCGTCGCCGAGGTGGCCGCCGCCCGCCACAAGGGGCTTCCGGTCTTCGGCGAGACCTGCCCGCAGTACCTCTTCCTCTCCACCGACAACCTCGCCGAGCCCGACTCCGAGGGCGCGAAGTACGTCTGCTCCACCCCTCTGCGCGCCAAGGAGCACCGGGAAGCACTCTGGCGGGGCCTCAGGAACAACGAACTCCAGGTCGTCTCCACCGATCACTGCCCCTTCTGCTTCTCCGGCCGGAAGGAGATGGGCCGGGGCGACTTCTCGAAGATCCCCGACGGCGTGCCCGGCGTGGAGAACCGGATGGACCTCCTCCATCAGGCGGTCGTGGACGGACACCTCTCGCGGCGTCGCTGGATCGAGATCGCCTGCGCGTCCCCGGCCCGGATGTTCGGCCTCCACCCGAAGAAGGGCACCATCGCCCCGGGCGCCGACGCCGATGTCGTCATCCACGACCCGGCGGCCGTACAGGCCGTCTCCGCCGAGACCCACCACATGAACGTCGACTACTCGGCGTACGAGGGAAAGCGGATCACCGGCCAGGTCGAGACGGTCCTCTCGCGCGGCGAAGTCGTCATCGACAAAAGGAAGTTCACCGGCCGGGCCGGCCGCGGCATGTACCCCCCGCGCGCCACCTGTCAGTACCTGGACTAGGAGCACCCGTCATGGACTTCGGACTCGTTCTCCAGACCGACCCGCCCGCCTCGTCCGTCGTCGGTCTGATGCGCCGCGCCGAACGCAACGGCTTCCGCTACGGCTGGACCTTCGACTCGGCGGTGCTCTGGCAGGAGCCCTTCGTCATCTACAGCCAGATCCTCGAACACACCGAAAACCTCGTCGTCGGCCCCATGGTCACCAATCCGGGCACCCGCACCTGGGAGGTCACCGCCTCGACCTTCGCCACCCTCAACGACATGTACGGCAACCGCACGGTCTGCGGCATCGGGCGCGGCGACTCGGCGATGCGTGTCGCCGGCCGCAGGCCCAACACCCTGGCCCGCCTCGGCGAGGCCATCGACGTCATCCGCGACCTCGCCGAGGGGCGGGAGGCCACCGTCGACGGGCAGCCGGTCCGGATCCCCTGGATCAAGGACGGCAGACTGCCCGTCTGGATGGCGGCGTACGGTCCGAAGGCGCTCGCCCTCGCCGGGCAGAAGGCCGACGGCTTCATCCTCCAGCTCGCCGATCCGTTCCTCACCGAGTGGATGGTCAAGGCGGTACGGGACGCGGCGACGCAGGCGGGCCGCGACCCGGCCTCCGTGACCATCTGCGTCGCCGCCCCCGCCTATGTGGGCGACGACCTCGACCACGCCCGCGAGCAGTGCCGCTGGTTCGGCGGCATGGTCGGCAACCACGTCGCGGATCTGGTCTCCCGGTACGGCGAGCACTCCGGTCTCGTCCCCGAGGCCCTGACCGCGTACATCGCCGGGCGGTCCGGCTACGACTACAGCCATCACGGCCGTGCCGGGAACCCCGACACGACCTTCGTGCCGGACGAGATCGTCGACCGGTTCTGTCTGCTGGGCCCGGCCGAGGCCCACATCGAGAAGCTCCGGGTCCTGCGTGACCTGGGTGTCGACCAGTTCGCCGTGTACGACATGCACGACGCGCGCGAGGCGACGATCGACGCCTACGGCTCCCGGGTCATCCCCGCCCTGTCCACCTGACCGTCAGACCCGACCGCCCCCCCACGGCTGTACGTATGCCCCGCGCCTCCCGCCCCGCACGGCACCGTTCCCGAGCGAAGGGTCCAGCCGCCATGACATCGACCGTCCCGCCCACTCCACCGCTTCCACCGCAGGACCCGATATCCGATCCGTCGGGCCGCATCGGACTCGCTCCCGGCGCCGTGCCCACCGACAACCGTTTCGTCAACGAGGACCTGCTGCCCGTTCCGCTGGAACGGCGCCGCTGGACGACGTACAACTTCGCCGCGCTCTGGGTCGGTATGGCCCACAACATCCCGTCGTGGCTGCTCGCCTCCGGTCTGGTGGCGCTCGGCATGGACTGGAAGCAGGCCGTCTTCACCATCGCCCTCGCCAACCTGATCGTGCTCGGCCCGATGCTCCTCACCGGGCACGCGGGACCCAAGTACGGCATCCCTTTCCCCGTGCTGGCCCGCGCCTCCTTCGGTCTGCGCGGAGCCAACCTGCCCGCGCTGATCCGGGCTGCGGTGGCCTGTGCCTGGTTCGGCATCCAGACCTGGATCGGCGGCGTCGGCATCTTCACCCTGCTCGGGAAGGTCTTCGGGGGCTGGGCGACGGCGTCCGGGATCGGCGGTCAGCCGTGGACGCTCTGGCTCTGCTTCGTCCTCTTCTGGGCGCTCGAACTCGCCATCATCTACCGAGGGATGGACGCCCTGCGCCGGTTCGAGAACTGGGCGGCCCCCTTCGTCATCGTCGGCGCGGTGGTTCTGCTGGTCTGGGTCGCGGTCAAGGCGGGCGGGTTCGGCCCGCTGCTCGACCAGCCCTCCCGGCTCGGCTGGGGCAAGGAGTTCTGGCCGGTCTTCTTCCCCTCCCTGATGGGCATGATCGCCTTCTGGGCCACGCTCTCGCTGAACATCCCCGACTTCACCCGCTTCGGGGCCGGCCAGCGCGCCCAGATCCGGGGTCAGTCGCTCGGCCTGCCGACCACGATGACGCTCTTCGCGCTGCTCTCGGTCCTGGTCACCTCCGGCTCGCAGGCCGTGTACGGGGAGGCGATCTGGGACCCGGTCCAGCTCGTCGCCAGGACCGACAGCGTCTTCGGGCTGCTGTACGCCCTGGTGACCGTGCTCGTCGCGACGGTCTCCGTGAACATCGCGGCGAACGTCGTGTCACCCGCGTACGACCTGGCGAACCTCGCCCCCAAGCTGATCAACTTCCGTACCGGAGCACTGATCACGGGTGTCGTCGGCGTCGTCATCATGCCGTGGAAACTCACCGGGACCCCCGAGCTGTACATCTTCACCTGGCTCGGCCTGGTCGGCGGGCTGCTCGGTACGGTTGCGGGCATTCTCATCGCCGACTACTGGATCGTCCGCCGCACCGTGCTCGACCTCGCGGACCTCTACCGTCCCGGCGGCCGGTACTGGTACGCCAACGGCTGGAACTGGCGGGCGGTCCTCGCGTTCGCCGTCGGCGGTGTCCTGGCGATCGGTGGCTCGCACTCGGCCCCGGGCACGGGCCCGTTCCCGTCCGGCGGACTGATCCCGTTCCTGAAGCCGCTTTCGGACTACGGCTGGGCGGTCGGGCTGGCCTCCTCGCTGGTGCTGTACGTGGTGCTCAGCGGACGGGCCGACGTCACAGCGGCGCCGACGTCGTACGGTTCAGCAGAGCACTGATGTCGTACGTCTGATCAGGCGGCGGCGTGGCCGTGGGCACCGGCTTGTCGAAGGCCGAGAGGTCCACCGCCGCGTTCGCCCCGCCGCCCCGCACCGTGATCCTCAGCGGGTAGGGCTTACCCGTGTCCGCGACGTACATCGTCAGTGTCCGGCCGTCCCTGATCCTGGTCAGGGGCACCACCGGAGCCCCGTCCAGCGTGGTCTTCCTGCCCTTGTTCAGCGTTCCCCGGTCGTTGTTCGCGTTGTCGCCGACCAGCTTCTGGAAGGTGGTCAGATCGCATCCGGCGGCCACGTCGCGCAGCCTCGGGTCGGCGGCCGAGCCCTTCATGTAACGCCCGTTGAGGATCGCGGCGAAGGCCGAGCCGCCGTTGGGGACCTGGCTCTTCCAGAAGTCCGCGTCCGGCTTGACCCAGATGTCGTCGCCGCGCTTCACGATCCGGACCGATCCCTGTTGGTCGCCGAGATCCACCGAACCGTTGCAGTTGCCGTCCCGGTCCAGCGTGAGACTCAGGACCATCGACGGGTTGCCGCCGTCCGGGTCGCCACGCGCGCCGAGGTGCAGGGACCGGGCGCTCAGGAGGGCGTCGCGCGAGCGGTCGGCGATCTGCTGGGCGGAGAGCGTGTCGATGCCGTTGTCCGCGTGCGCCACACCGCCGCCGACGAGGCCGCCGCTCGTGACTCCCAGCACGAACACCGCCGCCAGGGCGGTCCCGCGTGTGTCGATGAGTTGGCCGGTCACGGTGCCTCCCTCGAAGGGCCCGTCGGGCCTGCCCAGGTGTGCGATCCGATCCCCTTGAGCGTACGTCGGGGCGTGGTGGGCCGCGCGACGGAGGACCACCGGTGAAGCGCATACACAGTGTGATGTTCTGCCCTGTTTGCGTCATGGGTCGTGCGGTCGCCCCCGGCCGCCCTCCTCCGAACGGTTGAGCGGACCGCCCGTAACTCGTTACCCTCCGGTAAGTTCGTTCCCGCGTACAGGTGCGGGCGCGCACCTGCCATTCGAGGAAGGCGGGCAGCCCATGTCCTCAACGGAAGCCGTGGAAACCGGCGAACCGGCCGCCGCGATCGGGCTGACCGAGAGCGCACGTGAGCTGGCCGAGGGCCGAACCACCTCTGTCGAACAGGTACGTGCCGCCCTGGGCCGGATCGAAACCAGTCAGGGCGTCCTCAACGCCTTCCGGCACCTGCGGGCCGAGGCCGCGCTCGCCGAGGCCGCCGAGGCCGATCGCCGGCTCGCCGCGGGGGAGCGGCTGCCCCTGCTCGGCGTGCCTGTCGCCGTCAAGGACGACACGGATGTCCTCGGGATGCCGACCTACTTCGGCTGCGACGGCGACCTGCCCGCCGCCACCGCCGACAGCGAGGTCGTGCGCAGACTGCGGGCCGCCGGGGCGGTGATCGTCGGGAAGACCAACTCCTGCGAGCTGGGCCAGTGGCCCTTCACCGAGGGCCCCGCCTTCGGCGCCACCCGCAACCCCTGGAACACCGGACACACCCCCGGCGGCTCGTCCGGCGGCTCCGCGGCCGCCGTGGCGGCCGGGCTCGTCCCCGCCGCACTCGGCTCGGACGGTGCCGGATCCGTCCGTATCCCCGCGGCCTGGACCCACCTCGTCGGCATCAAACCGCAGCGGGGCCGGATCTCCGTCCACCCGCAGAGCGACGCCTTCCAGGGCCTGACCGTCAACGGGCCGCTGGCCAGGACCGTCGCCGATGCCGCCCTGCTCCTCGACGCGGTCGCCGGACCGCACCCCGACGATCCGCACCGGCCGCCCCCCGTCGAGGCCTCGGCCGCCGCCCGCCGCGACCCCGGCCGACTGCGTATCGCCCTCGCCTGGCGTCCCCCGCTCACGCTCACGGGCTCCGCGCCCCACCCCGAGGTGCGACGGGCCGTCACCGCGCTGGCCGAGGCCCTCGCCCGGCTCGGCCACGAGGTGGAGGAAGCCAGGCCCCGCTACGGGCTGATCGGCCTCGGCTTCGTCCCCCGCGCCACCGCCGGCATCGCCGAACTCGCCGCCCGCCATCCCGACCCCGCCCTCCTCGACCCGCGCACCCGCAGCGCCCTGCGCACCGGCACCCGGCTCGGCGGCCGGGTGGTGCGGGCGGCCAGGGAGCGGGAGGTGCGTCAGCACCGCAGGATCGGTGCGTTCTTCCACACGTCCGGGACCCGCGCCGGATACGACGTGCTGCTCACCCCGACGACCGCCCTGCCGCCGCCCCCGATCGGCAGGTTCGACGGGCTGAGCGCCTGGCGCACCGATGTGACGATGGCCGAGGCCTGCCCGTACGCATGGCCCTGGAACGTACTGGGCTGGCCCGGCATCAACGTACCGGCCGGGTTCACCGCCGACGGGCTGCCCGTCGGCGCCCAGTTGCTCGGTCCCTCCCGCAGCGAGGAACGGCTGATCTCCCTCGCCGCCCAACTGGAGGCCGACCGGCGCTGGTACGAGCACCGGCCCCCCGAGCCGTCCCCCTACGTCAGGCCGGTAGGCGGGCGCTGACGTCCCCGTGCTGCGCACCGCGCGGTCGGCCGGGGACGGGCCGGAGGCCGCGCGCCGTGTGACGCATGCGTCACACGGACACCACCCGACTGGAGCACCGCGCCCGGTTTCGAGCACCCCGTCCGCCCGGGGCTCCGGATCGCCGCCCGCCGCCCGCGGTCCCGATTGCGAGGAGAGCGGCGCACACAGAGTGATCGGCCGGTTTCGTGCGAAGGCCCGCGTCAGCCGCGCCATGACGCAGCCGGGTTGCCCGCGACCGGGTACAGCCCGTCGTCCCCGCGTCCGAGCCGTGGCTGATCCAGGGCCTCCCGTCCGGACGGTGCCGCGTCAGGCTCGGTGGTCCGACGTGATCCGAAGGAGGGCACCGGGGTCCGGGGGAACCCCGCCCCGGATGATCCGCCCCGGTGGTTCCGCCCCTGGAACAGCGCTCGCGGACATTCGCACCGGAGCGCCGCAGGCGGGATCATGGACTGGGACCGGAGTGGATGGGTGGTGACCAGTATGGCGTCCGCAGGCCCGCCGTCGACGCCCGGAGCCGAACCACCGCGGTCCGGCACCGCCCCGCACTCCTTCGACACGGCGAACGACGCGACCGCGGTGGTCGCCGGGACCGGAACGGTTGTCGGCTGGACGCAGAGCGCGCAGGACCTGCTGGGGTACCGCGCCGCCGAGGTGGTCGGGCGGCCCGCCGGCTTTCTCCTCGCGATGCCCGAGGACCCGGTGCGCGTGGCGGGGATCGCCGAGCGGTGCCGCGCCGGTGTGGGGTGGAGCGGCGCCGCAACCGTGCGGCGGCACGACGGCCGGGAGATCGATGTGGATCTGCGGGTCTCGGCCTCGTTCCACCTGGACGGCCGGGAATGCTTCCTCGTCTCGGGACGCGAACGACGGCCGGAATGGACGCTCGGACAGTCCGTGCTGGACGCCTTTCTGACCAGTTCGCCGATCGGGATGGCGGTGTTGAGTCCGCAACTGCGCTACGTATGGGTGAACGACACCCTGGAACGCTTCGGCGGCGTCCCGCGCGAGCAGCGCGTGGGCCGCCGGATGAGCGAAGTGCTCCCGGGACTGGAGGCCGACGCCATAGAGACCCTGATGCGCAGCGTGCTGGAGACCGGCGTCCCCGTCATCGACTACGAGTACCGGGGCTGGAGCTGGGCCGATCCGCACCGTCAGCGCGCCTACTCCACGTCGTTCTTCCCTCTGACCGACGGCGACGACACCATCACCGGCATCTGCTACATGGTCCTGGACGTCACCGACCGGTGGAAGGCCCAGCAGCGCCTTGCCCTGGTCAATGACGCAGGAGTCAGTATCGGCTCCACGCTGGACGTGATGCGCACGGCTCAGGAACTGGCCGACTTCGCGGTACCGCGGTTCGCCGATCTCGTCCTCGTCGATCTGCTGGAGCCGGTCGCCAGCCCCGAGGAGCCGGGACCGTGGCCCGCCGGCACGGGGCTCTCCGGTACGGGGTTCCCCGACGCGGGCACCGCGCGTCCCGGCGCGAGCGGCGCGTCGTCGTCCCGGCCGAGGATGCGCCGCGCCGGGTTGCGTTCCGTACGGGAGGGCTGCCCGGAGGCGATCGCCCGGATCGGCGAACCGGTGGACTTCGTGCCCCCGCCCAACGACTTCCGCTTCCTCGTGGACGGCGAACCCGTCCTGATCCCGGTCCTCGACTCCGTGCGCCATCTGTGGGCGGTCGAACAGCCCGCCAGGGCGGCGCGCATCCGGGAGTTCGGTCTCCACTCCCTCATCTCCGTGCCCATGCGGGCTCGGGACACGGTGCTCGGCCTGACCACCTTCATACGATCGGTGAACCTGGTCCCCTTCGAACCGGAGGACGTGCTGCCGGCCCGGGAACTGGTGGCACGGGCGGCGGTGTGCGTGGACAACGCCCGCCGCTACACCCGTGAGCACGCGGCGGCGCTGACACTCCAGCGCAGTCTGCTCCCGCACACGCTGCCCGGCGGAATGGCCCTGGACGTGGCCTCCTCGTACCTTCCGGCGGACGCCAAGGACGGTGTCGGGGGCGACTGGTTCGACGTGATCCCGCTGTCCGGCGCCCGGGTCGCCCTGGTCGTCGGCGATGTCGTCGGCCACGGCATAAGCGCCGCCGCGACCATGGGCAGGCTCCGCACCGCGGTGCACACCCTCGCCGACATGGACCTTCCCCCCGACGAACTGCTGGCCCACCTCGACGACCTCGTACTGCGCCTGAGCGAGGAGGAACCCGAGGGCGAGGCGAGCGGCACGACCGTGCTCGGTGCCACCTGCCTGTACGCGATCTACGACCCGGTCACCCAGCGCTGCACGATGGCACGCGCGGGTCACCCGCCCCCCGTCGTCGTCTCCCAGGACGGGCGCGTCAGCTTTCCGGAACTGCCCGCGGGCCCCCCGCTGGGACTGGGCGGGATGCCTTTCGAGACGGCGGAGATCGCGCTGCCGGAAGGCAGCCTGATCGGCCTCTACACCAACGGCCTCATCGAAGGCAGGGACCGGGACGCCGAACTCGGGATGTCCCGGCTCGGCGGCGCCCTGTCCCAGCGCGGACTCTCCCTCGACACCCTGTGCGCGACGGTCGTGGACCAGCTCCTCCCCGTCCCGCAGCCGGACGACGTCGCCCTGCTCCTCGCCCGCACCCACGAGCTGAGCCCCGACCACGTCGTCTCGTGGGACGTGCCGTCCGACCCCGCCGCCGTCGCGGGCGTCCGGGCCCGGACGGCCCGTCTGCTGAGGACGTGGGGCCTGGAGGAGCTGGAGATGACCACCGAGCTGATCGTCAGCGAACTGGTCACCAACGCGGTGCGCTACGCCACGGGACCGATCCGGCTGCGCCTGCTGCGCCAGTCCGTCCTGATCTGCGAGGTCTCCGACACCAGCAGCACTTCTCCCCGGCTGCGCCACGCGAGGACGACCGACGAGGGCGGTCGTGGCCTCTTCCTCGTCGCCCAGCTCACCCGTCGCTGGGGTACCAGGTACACGCCCGAAGGCAAGATCATCTGGACGGAGCAGGAGATCCCGACGACGCCGGCCCGATGACGTTCCGGGACGCCGGTCCGACCGGGGCACGCGATCCATGGCCCCGGCCGTGCGGCTCCGCCCGTGCGGGGCGATCTCGCGCAACCGGCTCCGCACCGTCGCCTTGTGCGCAACCGCCTTCGCGGGACCGGCTCGGCCGGACCCGCTTCACGGCAGCCGTTTCACGGCACCCGCGCGGTCCATTCCTCGGTGCCGAACTTCGTGCGTACGAGCTCCTCGGCCCGCTCCATCTCCTCGTCCGTCACCTTGCCCCGCGTGAGGCCGTGCCGGGTCCGGAAGGAGTCGATCATCCGCTCGATGACGGCCTCGCGCGCGAGCCCCGTCTGACGTCGCAGCGGGTCGACGCGCTTCTTCGCGCTCCTGGTGCCCTTGTCGGAGAGCTTCTCCTTGCCGATCCGCAGGACCTCCAGCATCTTGTCGGCGTCGATGTCGTACGACATGGTCACGTGGTGCAGTACGGCCCCCTCCCCGCCCACCACACGCTTCTGGGCCGCGCCCGCGATCTTTCCGGCGTCCGTGGCGATGTCGTTGAGCGGCTGGTACCAGGCCTTGATGCCCATGTCGCCGAGCGCGCCGAGCACCCAGTCGTCGAGATAGGCGTAACTGTCGGCGAAAGAGAGACCCGAGACGAGCGCGTCCGGGACCGAGAGCGAGTACGTGATGGTGTTGCCGGGCTCCACGAACATGGCACCGCCACCGGAAACGCGGCGCACGACCGTGATGCCGTGACGTTCGGCGCCCGCCGGGTCCACCTCGTTGCGCAGCGACTGGAAGCTGCCGATGATCACGGCGGGTGAGGCCCACTCCCAGACCCGGAGCGTCGGCGGGCGCCGGCCCGCGGCGACCTCCGCGGTGATGACCTCGTCGAGCGCCATGTGGAGCGCGGGGGACTGCGGCGCCTCGTGGATGAGCTGCCAGTCGTAGTCGCTCCACTCGGTGGCCTGCGCGAGGGCCCGGCGGACGGCGACGGCCACACCCTCGGAGGTGAGGCCGAGCATCACGGTCGAGGCGGGCAGAGCCGCGTCGATCCGGGCGGCGAGTCCGGCGGTGTCGGTGTTGGCCGGAGCGCCTTCGAGCGCCGCGTCGATCGCGAGGATCGCCTCGTCCGGTTCCAGGAAGAAGTCACCGGCCACCCGGACGTCGCGCAGCACCCCGCCCCGGACATCCAGATCCACGACGACGAGCTTGCCGCCCGGGACCTTGTACTCACCGTGCACAGCCATGCCTCCACCACGTCCGCCCGACTCCTCCACTCCGGTCAGGCACAACACCGCCACCATACGGTTTAGTCCGTACCCTTCACGGCGACGGGTCCGCTGTCCGGGGCGACCGTGCTCGCCGTGCGGAAGCGTTCCCGACCGGACCGTGAGATCCCCCTCCCGGTCCGGGGCCGGTGCCGGCGGGTGGAGCGGACCGGAGAAGAGCACCATGGAAGGGCGCGAGCACGATGCGGGGGTGACCTGGCAGGAGTCCGCCGGTGGCACGTGGACGGTTGCGGATCTACCTCGGGGCGGCCCCCGGGGTCGGCAAGACGTACGCCATGCTCGCGGAGGGCCAGCGGCTGCGTTCACTGGGCGCGGATGTCGTCGTGGGCTTCGTCGAGCCGCATGGACGCCGGCCCACCGCGGCCATGGCCGACGGTCTGAAGACGATCGCCAGGCGCACCCTGGCCCATCGCGGCGTGGCCTTCACCGAGATGGATCTCGACGCGGTGCTGGCCCGCCGTCCCCAGGTCGCGCTGGTCGACGAGCTCGCCCACTCCAATGTTCCGGGGGCCCGCAACGCCAAGCGGTGGCAGGACGTCGAGGAGCTTCTGGACGCGGGGATCGACGTCGTCACCACACTCAACGTCCAGCACCTGGAATCCCTCAACGACGTGGTCCGGCAGATCACCGGGGTCAGGCAGCGTGAAACCCTGCCCGACGAGGTGGCCCGTCGCGCCGACCAGATCGAACTGGTCGATCTGTCGCCCGAGGTCCTGCGCCGCCGCATGGTGCACGGAGACATCTACCCCTCGGACCGCATCGAGTCCGCGCTCACCCACTACTTCCGGGTCGGCAACCTCACGGCACTGCGCGAACTCGCCCTGCTGTGGCTCGCCGACCGGGTGGAGGAGGGGCTGCAGCGCTACCGGGCCGAACACGGCATCTCCGCCCCCTGGGAGACCCGGGAGCGGATCCTGGTCGCCCTCAGCGGCGGCCCGGAGGGCGAGACCCTCATCCGCCGAGCCGCGCGGATCAGCGCCCGCACCCCCGGCACCGAGTTGCTGGCACTCCATGTGGTTCCCGAGGACGGGCTCACCGGGGTCGACCCGGCCGTGCTGGACGCCCAGCACGTTCTTCTGGAGTCGCTGGGCGGCGGTTACCACCAGACCACGGGCGAGGACGTCGTCGATGCGCTGCTCCAGTTCGCCGAGGCGGAGAACGTCACCCAGATCGTGCTGGGCGCGAGCCGGCACGGCCGGCTCGCCTCCTTCCTGAGAGCGGGTGTGGGGGAGCGGACGATCAAGGCGTCCGGTCCCGTGGACGTGCACATCGTCACGCACGAGGAGGCAGTCGGCCCTGCCGCGCTGAGGCTGCCGCATCCGAGCCGCGGCATGGGCCCGAGACGGTACTGGTCCGCGTTGGCCGGTGCCGTGGTGCTGCTGCCCGCACTGACTCTCCTGCTGACGTCGACGGCGCTGCGCGGTCGGCTCGGCCTCTCCAGCGACTTGGTGATCTATCTGCTCGCCGTCGTCGCGATCGCCCTGGTCGGAGGTCTCTACCCCGCTCTGTTCGCCGCCTTCGCCGCGGCGCTGCTCGCTGACTACTACTTCACGGCACCGGTGCACTCGCTGGTCACGGAGCGCCCCGACGAGATCGCCGCGCTCGTGGTCTTCGTCGCCACGGCGGCTCTCGTCGGCACGGCCGCGGGAGCGGCCGCGCAGCGCACGCACCAGGCTGTGCGTGCGACGTCGGAGGCGAGGGCGTTGAGCCGCCTGGCCGCAGCCATGATGCGTGGACAGGATCTGCCGGCACTCGTCGAACAGATCCGGGAGTACTTCGGCCTGGCCGCGATCAGCCTGCTCGAAAGAGATCCGGACGCCTCTCCCGTGCCCCGTTGGTACGTGGTGGCCAGCGCCGGGGAACGGCCGCCGGAAAGGCCCTACGAGGCGGATGTGGAGAGCCCGGTCGATGACGATCTCACCCTGGTCGGTCGCGGCGCCGGACTGAGTACTCAGGACCAGCGCGTCCTCGCCGCGTGCGCCGCCGAACTGGGGCTGTCCCATGCCCGGGGGCGGATCGCCGGGGGTTCCGGTGGCTCGGACACCCTCGCCGCCGCCGAACGCACCCGGGCATCTCTGCTCCTCGCGGCGGGCCGCGATCTGCCTGCTCCGCTGCACACCGCAGAAGAGGCTCTCGTGCGGCTGCGGCGTCGACGCGCCGACGAGCCCGCCCCGCAGGAGGAGCAGCAACTGCTGGAGACGGCCCGCGCGGCCGTGCACCGCGCGGCGCAGTTGGTCACCGATCTCCATGACGTGAGCCGTCTGCACGCCGGTGCACTCGACCTCTACCTGCGCCCGGTCGACCTCAACGAGGTACTGGGCGTCGTTCTGGACGACCTCGGGCCCGGCGGCCACTCCATCGATGTGCGCCTGCCGGAACAGCTGCCCGACGTGATCGCCGACGCCGCCCTCCTCACCCGCGCCCTGACCGCCCTCGGGGCCGACGCCCTGCGTCACAGCCCGCCGGACCGGCCCCCCGTCTTCACCGCCGAAGTCCGGGGCGACCGCCTGGAGATCCGCGTGCAGGACGGGATGCCCGACCGGGGCCAGGGACCGGGTGCAGCCGTCTGCCGGGCATCGGGTGCCGGGGCCGGCAGTCTGGCTCTGCGGCTGTCGCGCGACCTGGCCGAAGCCATGGACGGGGTCCTGGAGACGACCGCCGAGGAGTCCGGGGCGGCCTTCTCGGCGACGCTCACCCTTCCGAGCGCCGCGCCCGGCGGCAGCGCGACGTCCGACCGCGCCCGGTGAATCCCCGCAGCCCACCGCCACCCGATCGGCCCGTGGAGTTTCGGGGCAGTCCCGAAGCGAACTGATATAGCGTCAGAAGTGAATGATCCCACCATGTTCCAGTCGAGGTGAACAGTCCCGCCTCTGATGCACTGCGAGGTGCCTCGCGCATGCCGGACGTCTCGTTCGTCGTCCTCACGGTCGTGGTGTTCGCCCTCATCGGCCTGATCGCCAAGGGGGTCGGACGCCTGTGAGCGTGGAGAACGTCGTCGGCCTCATCGTCGCGGTGTGCCTCGTGGCCTACCTGATCGTCTGCCTGATCTTCCCCGAGAAGTTCTAGGAGCGGGCCCGGATGAACGAGACCCTCGCGGGCTGGCTCCAGGTGCTCGCCCTGGTGAGCGCGTTGTGCCTCACGTTCCGCCCGCTGGGCGGCTACATGGCGCGTGTTCTGACCACCGATCACCATGGGCGGGTGGAACGCCTGATCCACCGGGCAGGCGGAGTGAACGGCGACGTGGACCAGAAGTGGTCGGTGTATCTGCGCAGCGTCCTCGCCTTCTCCGCGGTGTCGGTGCTCTTCCTGTACGCGTTCCTGCGCCTGCAGAACCACCTCCTGCTGTCCCTGGGAACGAAGCCGGTCACCGCGGACCAGTCGTTCAACACCGCGGCGTCCTTCGTCACCAATACCAACTGGCAGTCCTACTCCGGCGAGTCGACCATGGGGCATCTGGTCCAGATGGCGGGCCTCGCCGTGCAGAACTTCGTCTCCGCGGCCGTGGGCATCGCCGTGGTCGCCGCACTGATCCGCGGATTCACGAGGAAGAGGACCGATCGCGTCGGAAACTTCTGGGTGGACCTGACGCGGATCGTGCTGCGCGTGCTGCTGCCCCTCGCGTTCGTCTTCGCGATCGTGCTGGTGTCCGCCGGTGTCGTCCAGAACTTCCACGGCATCCACGACATCACCACCATCGCGGGCGGGCACCAGCGCCTGACCGGCGGTGCGGTCGCCTCCCAGGAAGCCATCAAGGAGCTGGGCACCAATGGCGGTGGCTACTACAACGCGAACTCCGCGCACCCCTTCGAGAACCCCGACGCCCTCACCAACCTGATCGAGATCTACCTGATGCTGGTCATCCCGTTCTCGCTGCCGCGGACCTTCGGCACGATGGTCGGCGACAACCGTCAGGGCTACGCGATCGTCGCCGTGATGGCATTGATCTGGGGTGCGTCGGTCGCCATCGTGACCGCGAACGAGCTGCACAGCGTCAGCAGCGCCGCCGGTCACGCCGCAGGCGGAATGATGGAGGGCAAGGAGACCCGGTTCGGAATCTGGGCCTCGGCCCTGTTCGCCGTGTCCACCACCCTCACCTCGTGCGGAGCGGTCGACTCCTCCCACGACTCGTACACACCGGGCGGCGGCGGAATGACGATCTTCAACATGATGCTGGGGGAGATCGCGCCCGGCGGCACCGGCTCCGGGCTCTACGGGATCCTGGTCCTGGCGGTCGTCGCGGTCTTCGTCGCCGGACTGATGGTCGGCCGTACACCCGAATACCTGGGCAAGAAGCTCCGGGGCCGGGAGATGAAGTTCGCCTCGCTCTACATCCTGACCACGCCCGCGATCGCGTTGATCGGCGCGGGGCTGGCGATGGCGTTCCCGGGCGAAAGGGCCGCCATGCTCAACTCCGGACCGCACGGATTCTCCGAAGTTCTGTACGCCTTCGCGTCGGCCGCGAACAACAACGGCTCGGCGTTCGCCGGGCTGAGCGCGAACACCGTCTGGTACAACACGGCGCTCGGAGTCGTCATGCTCGTCAGCCGGTTCCTGCCGATGGTGTTCGTCCTGGCACTCGCCGGCTCGCTCGCCGCGCAGCAGCCCATTCCGGTCACCGCGGGCACCCTGCCCACTCACCGGCCGCAGTTCGTCGCACTACTGACCGGGGTGATCCTCATCGTCGTCGGTCTCACATACTTCCCCGCGCTCGCGCTGGGACCCCTCGCGGAGGGTCTGCGCTGATGTCCACGACCGCCGCCCCCGCCCCCACTCCGCCCGGCGCCGGGAGTCGGCAGTACCGGGTCTCCGGCGGACTGCTCGATCCCAAGCAGCTTCTGACGTCCTTCCCCGGCGCCCTCCGCAAGCTGGACCCGCGCCTGATGCTCCACAACCCCGTCATGTTCGTGGTGGAGGTCGGGGCGGTCCTGACCACGCTGTCGGCCATCAGGACGCCCGGCGTCTTCGCCTGGGTGATCACCGCGTGGCTCTGGCTGACATCCGTCTTCGCCAACCTCGCCGAAGCCGTGGCCGAGGGGCGTGGCAAGGCCCAGGCGGAGACTCTGCGCCGCGCCAAGACCATGGCGACGGCCCGCCGCCTCGTCGACTGGCGGCCGGGCGCCGCCGATGCCGCGGAGGAGGAGGTCCCGGGCGTCGCCCTCCGGCTCGGCGATCACGTCGTCGTCGAGGCCGGGCAGATCATCCCCGGCGACGGCGACGTGGTCGAGGGGATCGCGAGCGTCGACGAATCGGCCATCACGGGGGAGTCGGCGCCGGTGATCCGCGAGTCGGGCGGCGACCGGTCGGCGGTCACGGGCGGCACCAAGGTGCTCTCGGACCGGATCGTCGTGAGGATCACCTCGAAGCCGGGGGAGACCTTCATCGACCGGATGATCGCACTCGTGGAGGGGGCGGCGCGGCAGAAGACGCCGAACGAGATCGCGCTCAACATCCTGCTCGCGTCCCTCACGATCGTCTTCCTGATCGCGGTGGCGACCCTGCAGCCCTTCGCCGTCTTCGCGGGGGCCGAGCAGCCCATCGTCGTCCTGGTCGCCCTCGTCGTGGCCCTGATCCCGACGACCATCGGCGCGCTGCTGTCGGCGATCGGCATCGCGGGTATGGACCGGCTCGTGCAGCGCAACGTGCTGGCGATGTCCGGTCGCGCGGTGGAGGCCGCGGGTGACGTCAACACGCTGCTGCTCGACAAGACCGGCACCATCACCCTCGGAAACCGCCAGGCCGCCGAATTCCTGCCGGTGGACGGGGTGGGCATCGAGGAACTCGCGGACGCCACCCAGCTTTCGTCCCTCGCCGACGAGACGCCCGAGGGCCGCTCGATCGTCGTCCTCGCCAAGCAGCAGTACGCGCTGCGCGCCCGCAGCGAAGGAGAGCTGGACCGGGCGCGGTTCGTCCCCTTCACCGCGCAGAGCAGAATGAGCGGTGTCGACCTCGACGATCCTCGGGAGAACCGGTCTCTGCGCAAGGGCGCGGCGACGGCAGTGATGCGCTGGGTCCGTGACAACGGCGGTCACCCCACGGCGGAGGTCGGCGGCATCGTCGACGGCATCTCGGCGAGCGGAGGCACCCCGTTGGTCGTCGGCGAGGTGTCCCGGACCGGTGATACGCGCACTGCCCGGGTCCTGGGCGTCATCCATCTCAAGGACGTCGTCAAGGCGGGCATGCGGGAGCGGTTCGACGAACTGCGCCGGATGGGCATCCGTACCGTCATGATCACCGGCGACAACCCGCTGACCGCGCGCGCCATCGCCGAGGAGGCGGGCGTGGACGATTTCCTCGCGGAGGCCACGCCCGAGGACAAGATGGCCCTCATCCGGCGTGAACAGGAGGGCGGCAAGCTGGTCGCGATGACGGGCGACGGTACGAACGACGCCCCCGCCCTCGCGCAGGCGGACGTCGGTGTGGCCATGAACACCGGCACCTCGGCCGCCAAGGAGGCCGGGAACATGGTGGACCTCGACTCCAACCCGACCAAGCTGATCGAGATCGTCGAGATCGGCAAGCAACTCCTCATCACGCGCGGCGCGCTGACGACGTTCTCGATCGCCAACGACGTGGCGAAGTACTTCGCGATCATTCCCGCGATGTTCGCGATGGTCTACCCGGGCCTGGACAAGCTGAACATCATGCGCCTGCACAGCCCGACCTCGGCGATCGCCTCGGCGATCGTCTTCAACGCGCTGATCATCATCGCCCTGATCCCGCTCGCGCTGCGTGGCGTGCGCTACCGGCCGTCCTCCGCCGCCGAACTGCTCGGCCGCAACATCTGGATGTACGGACTCGGCGGGCTGGTACTGCCCTTCCTGGGCATCAAGCTGCTCGACCTCTGCATCCAGTTCATCCCCGGCCTGCGCTGACAGACGGTCCGACGAGAGAAGACGGCGATCCCACCGTGCGCACCCACCTTCCCCCCGTACTCCAGCACCATCTGGTGGCCCTGCGGATGCTGCTGGCGTTCACCGTGATCACCGGCATCGCCTATCCCCTGCTCGTCACCGGCATCGCCCAGGCCGGCCTCTCCCACCGGGCCAACGGCTCGATGCTGACGACGAACGGCAGGCCGGTGGCCTCCAGCCTGATCGGCCAGGACTTCGCCCTGCCGAAGAAGAATCCCCACGACGCCCAGGAACCGCTGCGCCCCGACCCCGGGTGGTTCCAGCCCCGCCCGTCCGCCGGTGGCTACGACCCCACGAACTCCGGCGCCTCCAACCTCGGCCCGAACAGCACCGACCTGATCAGGAGCGTCGGGGAACGCCGTGCCGCCGTCGCCGCCTTCGACGGGGTCCCGCCCGAATCCGTCCCCGCGGACGCGGTCACCGCCGGCGGCTCCGGGCTCGACCCGGAGATCTCCCCGGCGTACGCCTACGAACAGGTCGACCGCGTCGCGAAGGCCCGCCACCTCGCCCCCGCCGAGGTCAGAACTCTGGTGTCCCGGCACGTCCGAGGACGTGTTCTGGGCTTCCTGGGTCAGGAACGCGTCAACGTCGTGGAGCTCAACCACGATCTGGCCGGGCTGGTGTGACCGGAAGGCGGGGCTCCTCGCCCGGCAGCCCGACACGGTCGAAGTCCCGGCCCGGACGGTCCCGGACAAGGGCGCCGTCCGCCTCCGGACGGGGCAGGTGCCCCATACGGGTGCCGAACCACCCCGGCCATGCGCCGACGGTTCTCCGAGGCACCTGGGCGAAGCCCGGCGCGTCCTTGAGGGCCCACACCGCGGTGGTCCGGTCACACTGTCCCTGGACAGCCCCCCGCACCCTGCACCGCGAGGTCACCCATGGCGTACGGTCTGGCCCGCCGCGAACTGCGGCCGAGAGTTCCGCTCCAGCACGGGGAGGGTGGCAAGTACCACTTGACCAGCCTGGAGGGGCTTGCCGCGCTGTCGTTGGACGCGCTGAGTTCGGTCGCGTACGGACCCGAGGCCATCGTGCTCGTCCTGATCGCCGCCGGGACCGGGGCGCTGACCGCCACGCTGCCGGTGACGCTGGTCATCGCCGCGCTGCTGGCGGTCCTGGTGATCTCGTACGGCCAGGTGATCGCCGTGCACCCCGACGGCGGTGGCGCCTACGCGGTGGCGAAGAAGGACCTCGGGCCGAGGACCAGTCTGCTCGCAGCGGCCAGCCTGGTCGTCGACTACGTGCTGACCGTGACGGTCAGCCTCGCCGCCGGCGCCGCCAGCCTCGCCTCCGCGTTCCCCGCTCTCGGCTCGCACCTGCTCGCCGTCTGTCTCATCGGACTCGTCCTGCTCACCGCTGTGAACCTGCGGGGAGTGGCCGACAGCGCCCGGGTGCTGATGCTGCCCACCGTGCTCTTCGTCGTGAGCATCTTCGGCATCATCGCCCTGGGGCTGCTGCGCGGCCATCCCGCAGCCGTCGTCGGAAGCGCTCAACCCGTCCACGTCACCGAGGCGTTGGGGCCTTTGCTGCTCCTGAAGGCGTTCTCCTCCGGTTGCTCCGCGCTGACCGGCGTGGAGGCGATCGCCAACGGAGTGCCCGTCTTCCGCGAGCCCCGTGTCAAGCGGGCGCAGCGCACCGAGCTGATGCTGGGCGCGCTGCTCGGGCTGATGCTGATCGGCCTGGCGGTGCTGATCCGCCGCGACCACGTGGCCCCACGCGGGGGTGTGACCGTCCTCGCCCAGCTGACCGCCGGCGCGTACGGAACGGGATGGCCCTACTACGCGACCAACCTCGTGGTGACCCTGGCCCTCGCCTTCGCGGCGAACACCAGCTTCGGCGGCCTGCCCGTCCTGATGAGCCTGCTGGCGCGCGACCACCGCCTGCCCCATCTGTTCGGGCTGCGCAGGGAACGTCCCGTCTACCGCTGGGGCGTGCTGGCGCTGGCACTGCTCGCGGCGCTGCTGCTGATCGCCGTGGACGGCGACACGCACCGGATGATCCCGCTGTTCGCGATCGGCGTGTTCACCGGCTTCACCATCAGCCAGATCGGGCTGGTACGGCACTGGGCGGGGCAACGGTCGCCGGGATGGCTGCGGCGCGCGGCGCTCAATGGCTCGGGCGCGGTACTGACCGCCGTGGCCGGAGCGGTCCTGTTGGCCACCAAGTTCCTCGAAGGAGCCTGGGTGGTGGTCGTCACCGTTCCCCTGCTGATGCTGCTGTTCGCCCGTGTCGAGCGTTACTACACGGCGGTCGGAAAGGAGCTCGGTCTCGGAGAGATCCCCCCGGCGCTGCGCCCCGCCGAGTCCCTGGTCATCGTTCCGGTCGGAGAAGTCAGCAAGCTCGCCCAGCACGCCCTGACGGCCGCCAGCGCCCTCGGACACGACGTCGTGGCGGTCGCCGTCCACTCGGACCCGGTCAAGGCTCAGGAACTGAGCGACAGGTGGGAACGCTGGAACCCGGGCGTGCGTCTGGACATCATCGACAGCCCGCAGCGCTCTCTGGTGCAGCCGATCGTCGAGTACGTCGAGCGGGCGGCGGAGGAAGGGCGGCAGATCGCCGTCCTCATCCCCGAGGTCGAGCCGCTCCACCGCCGCTACCAGATCCTGCAGAACCAGCGCGGCATCCTGCTGGCCGCCACGCTCATGGCCCATACCGATGTCGTCGTCTGCATGCTCCCGTACCGGCTCAGCCGGTGAACGCCGCATTCACGGCGGGCCTCATGACCGTGCGGCGCGCCGCGCATCGCAGCCGGACGCTCTGCGTGGCGGCGCATCGGTGGGTACGGCCCGTGTGGGTGAGGGAGGCGGAGCAGCGGTGCGGATGAAGTGCCGCGGTGGTGGCCGGGGCGAGAAGCCGGCCGGGCGGGGCGATCAGCGCCGCACCTATGCCTTGCAGTGCTCGTCCGGCCAGCTCTGTCCAGACCTGACCGGCGAGGCCCGCGGCCAGGGAGCCTGCGGCAAGCACGATCCAGCCGGCACTGAAGAATATACCCCGTAGGGGTATCAATGGCCGACCGCGTGGGCGAGCGCCCCGCTGTTCGCCGTCGAGGTGGTCGCACGCGGGGCTCCGTGGGTCGCCGCACGTCTGTGCGGACGGGTCGCGTCCAGTGGCGTCCCTCGCCCCCGCTCCGCAGGTGCGGGGGCGGATCCCTCCGTCGGTGTGCCGGTGAACTCCGCTGGCGACAAGGGGAGTTGGGGTGTGTCTCACCGCCTCGCCGGCCGAGTTCCGTAGCAGACGCGCGGGGCTCGTACGGTCGCGGCAAGGGATTTCACCCGTACGTCCGCATAAATGCGTATCACTCCACTTTTGACGATACGGTCGGCGACGTGCTGTCAGCTGTTGCCCCGGGGCCGGGAGTCCGCCGCCTCGTCATCACTCTTCTTCTGAGCCTGGCGACCGTCGCCGTGGCTCACGTGCTGATGTGTGGTGTGCAGGCGCAGGACGGGCACCATGTGACGCCGATCAGCGGCTCGTTGTCCGCGGTCGCCCCAGATGTGCGGGACATGGAGCACATGGGGGACACCCCGGAACCCGCCGGCTGCGACGCGTCCGGGGCCGGGCACCATCCGGCGGCTCCCGGCGGGTGCTGCGATTCGGCCGCGCTCCTGGGCGAGGTGTCGACGCGATCCGTACTCCCTCTCCTGGAGGCCCTGCTGCTCACCCTGGCCGCGTGGGGGCTCATGGAGTCGGGCCTTTCGGGTCTCGCGCACCGCCCCCGCGGTCTCGCAGCCGAGGGGGCGTCGCCCTTCACGGGATGCGCTCTGCTGCGCCTGGTCTGCGTCAGCCGTACGTGACACGGCTCCGTGCGCCCGGTCGCTCCGCCGATCGCCCGCACGAGCCGCGCCCTCTCCCGTACCGCTCTCACGCAACGGCCCCGTCCCGTCGTGGCCGTGGAAGGACCAGGTCGGCATGACCACTGCTCTGCGCAGCATTTCCCCCGACGACGTGCACGCCTTCGTGGCGGCACACGAACTCCCCGAACCTGCGGGCGCCCCCCGCCGTACCCCCGCCGGAATGGTGGGCAACACGCCGGTCCTCTGGGTCGGAAGCCCCTTCAGCCCCGTCGGCCGCGGCTTCTGGGCCAAGCTGGAGGGCGCCAATCCCGGCGGCATCAAGGACCGTCCGGCCCTCCACATGGTCGCGGCGGCCCGAGCCCGCGGAGAGCTCCGTCCCGACGCGCCCGTCATCGAGTCCACCAGCGGAACCCTCGGACTCGGTCTCGCGCTCGCGGGCATCACCTACGGCCATCCGGTCACGCTGGTCACCGACCCGGGCATGGAACCCCTCATGGTTCATCAGCTGCGGGCCCTCGGCGCTCGCGTGGAGGTCGTCGAGGAACCGAGCCCGGCCGGCGGCTGGCAGCAGGCGCGCAGGGACCGCGTCCGCTCCCTGCTCGCCGCGGCTCCCGGCTCCTGGTGCCCCGACCAGTACCACAACCCGGACAACCCGGCGGCGTACGCGAACCTCGCCCTCGAACTCGCCGTACAGCTCGGCCGGGTGGACGTGCTGGTGGCTGCCGTCGGGACGGGCGGACACTCCGCCGGGATCACCCGTGCGCTGCGCGCGATCTCACCGGGCGTGCGGCTGGTCGGTGTCGACTCGGTGCGCTCCGCCATCTTCGGCCAGCCCGCCGGAGACCGCCTGATGCGCGGCCTGGGCAGCAGCATCCATCCGTGCAACGTCGACCACGCCGCGTTCGACGAGGCCCACTGGGTCGCACCGGACGAGGCGGTCTGGGCGGCCCGGCGGCTGGCCAGAAACCACTACGCGAGTGGCGGCTGGAGCGTCGGCGCCGTCGCGCTGGTGGCCGACTGGCTCGCCCGCACCCATGCCCCGGGCACCCGTATCGCGGCGATCTTCCCCGACGGAGTCCATCGTTACTGGGACACGGTCTACAGCGACGACTACTGCCGTGCGCACGACCTCCTCTCACGCCCGCCCGCGGACGACCCCGACGAGATCGGCCATCCCGGTGAGCGCGCCGTGGAGCGCTGGACGCGTTGTGTGAACATCACCGCGCCGCACGTGGACGAGGTGGCCGCGCGATGAGGGGATTCGTCCGGCAGTTCCGCTCCTTCGACGGCCCCGTCCGGCTGCTGATGGTCCAGCAGTTCACCATCAACACGGCGTTCTACATGCTGATGCCGTACCTCGCGATCCACCTCTCGGGCGGCCTGGGCATGGCCGCCTGGGCGGTCGGACTGGTGCTCGGCGTAAGAAACTTCAGCCAACAGGGCATGTTCCTCATCGGTGGCACGCTCGCCGACCGGCTCGGTTGCAAGAACGTGATCATCACCGGATGCGTCCTGCGGACCGTCGGCTTCGGACTGCTCGGCCTCGTCGATTCGCTGCCCGCCCTGATCCTCGCGTCGGCGCTGACCGGCTTCGCGGGCGCGCTGTTCAACCCGGCCGTGCGGGCGCATCTCGCACGGGAGGCGGGGGAGCGCCGCGTGGAAGCGTTCGCACTGTTCAACGTCTTCTACCAGGTCGGCATGTTCGTCGGTCCCTTGATCGGTCTCTCCCTGATCGCGCTGAACTTCCGGATGGTGTGCGCGGTGGCGGCGCTCCTCTTCCTCGGGCTCACTCTCGTACAGATCAGGGCCCTGCCCGACCGAGGACGTCCGTCCGAAGCGGGCGAGGGGCGCCAGGGAGTGCTCGCCGACTGGCGCGCCGTGGCGTCCAACCGCCCCTTTCTGCTCTTCTCGGCGGCGATGATCGGCTCGTACGTCCTGTCCTTCCAGGTCTATCTGGCGCTGCCGCTCCAGGCGCAGCGGGTGGCTCCGGGGAGCGGGGACGGCGTCACCACCGCGCTCTTCGCCGTGTCCGCCGGTGTCGCCGCGGCCGGGCAACTGCGCATCACCGCCTGGGCGCGGGCGCGCTGGTCGCCCGGCCGGTCGGTCGTGTACGGCCTGGCGCTGATGGGCGGCGCCTTCGCACCGCTCGTGGTCGCCGGGGCGCCGCCCGGGGGAGCGGGACCGCTGATCCGGGCGGCGGCCCTGGTACCGCTGTTCCTCGCGGCCGCCCTGCTCGCCCTCGGTACCGCCCTGGTGTACCCGTTCGAGATGGACACCGTCGTCACGCTCTCCGGCGACCGGCTGGTCGCCACCCACTACGGTCTGTACAACACGATCTCGGGCGTCGGGATCACCGTCGGCAACCTCGCGACCGGAGCCGTGTGGGATGCATCCGTCGAGCAACCGCGTCTGCCCTGGCTGGTGTTGTGCGGCGTGGGCCTGCTGTGCGCCGCCGCGGTCGCCGCCTTGATGCGGACCGGGAGACTCGGTCCGTTCCGGGCCGGCCGGGCGAGGGAACCGGTTCCGCAGCGGTGAGGGGCGTGGGTGGCCACGGGGGGCTGCGCCGGACGATGCCCGCTGCGCAGGTGAGGAGCGCAGGGCGAGCCGGCGTCGTCAAGCCGACGTCAAAGGCCGGGTGTACGGGGCCAAGAGGCCGCTGACGGAGAGGCACGCCCCCGGGTGGGCGGACATGGCGTCACCGGTGCGTCCCGGTCCGTCGACGATCCGGGGCGCTGTGTCCGTCTCCAGGCGGAGGACCCGGCTCGCGAGCCGTCTCCTGCGTCGGCCTTCACGGGAGCGCCCGGCACGCCATCGCCCGGATACTCGACCAGCGGCGGTTCGAACCGGTCGGCCTGCAGTGCCGCATCGGCTCGCAGATCACCACCGTCAGGCCCTACCTGACCGCGCTGCGACGGATGGTCGGGCTGCCTGGGCGGCCTGTGCCCCGAGTTGAGAGGCGGTCTGCCCCGCCCAGAGCCTGCGGAAGTCACCGTCCCGCCACAGGCTCGGCAGGGCCGGCCGACCGGAGCGGGCCGCCTTCACCGCGGGCCTCCTGCCCGCGGACCGCCGGGCAGACCCGGCCTGCCGGGCGCCAAGGCCACGCGGAGCCCCGAAGGCCGAGCCGCGTCGAAGGCCCCATCGGAAGCGGGATCGAGTGTGTGCCGGACGGTGCGACGGTGTGCGGGCACGGCAGGAGAAGCGGACGGCACAGGGCCCCCTTGAGCTGCTGAGAACGGCGCCCGCCGCGCGACGCACGGCAGGTGCGCCGGCTCGGGCGAGGGAGGGTTCGCCGTGCCGCGGATCGAGGGCAGCACGCGATGACGGGCCGGTCGCGGCCTATGGGGTCAACGCGCGCTCGGGTGACCGGGCATCTCAGCTCCTCAAGGGTCTCCGGGTGCCGAAGGCTAACGGACGGCAGCCTCTCGGCGAAGGGAATTTCGCCGGGCATCGTGGAGGACGAGGACCACGGTCCGACGCCGTGCCGGAAGCCGGGGCCGTCATCGCTCCACCCGGCCCGCCCGCCCGCTTGTGGGCGCCGCTCACCACAACGCTAGAGTGTGTGCGCCGTGGTGTTCGGGAAGACCGGTGACAGACTCCGAGGAGTCTCAGGCCGGAGCGGCCCTCGCCACTGTGATCGGGGAGTATCCGTCCCAACGACTGCCACTGGCCGTAGAGCGCGGCTGGGAAGGCAGGGGCGGGCACGAGCGCGAGCGAACCCGTCAGCCAGGAGACCGGCCACGGCATCTCACGAAGTCATCCACGAGGTGCTGGAGCGTGACCGTATGACCCTGCCCGATTCCGCCGTGTTCACGTGGCGGCGCGAGGACACCGTTCGAACCGTGGGGCTGCTCGCGGTGATAGCCGCCCTGCACGTGGTGGCGTTCGGCGTGCTGTTCCTGCTCGTCCTGCCACAGCACTACGAGGTCGGTTCCAAGGCGTTCGGCATCGGGCTCGGGATCACCGCGTACACGCTCGGCATGCGGCACGCCTTCGACGCCGATCACATCGCCGCCATCGACAACACGACCCGCAAACTGATGGCCGACGGCAAGCGCCCCGTGTCGGTCGGCTTCTGGTTCGCGCTCGGACACTCCAGCGTGGTCATCGCCATGGCCGCGCTGGTCGCCGGGGGAGCACGGCTGGCGGGGGTGCTGATCAACGAGAACTCGGGCACACACCAGGTGTTGGGTGTGGTGGGTACGACCGTCTCCGGATCCTTCCTCTATCTCATCGCCGCGTTGAACCTGGTCGCACTCGTCGGCATTCTGCGCGTGTTCCGGGCGATGCGGGCGGGCCGGTTCGACGAGGCCGAACTGGAGCAGCACCTGGACTCGCGCGGGTTCATGAACCGGATCCTCGGCAGGTTCACCCGGTCCATCACCAGGCCGGGCCAGATGTATCCGCTCGGCTTCCTCTTCGGTCTCGGCTTCGACACCGCCACGGAGGTCACCCTGATGGTCATGGCGGGCAGTGGCGCCGCGGCGGGCCTGCCCTGGTACGCGATCCTGTGCCTGCCGCTGCTGTTCGCCGCCGGAATGAGTCTGTTCGACACGCTCGACGGGACGTTCATGAACTTCGCCTACCAGTGGGCCTTCTCCAACCCGGTGCGCAAGGTCTTCTACAACCTCGCCATCACCGGCCTGTCGATCGCCGTCGCCTTCCTCATCGGCACGATCGAGCTGGTCACCATATTCCACGACAAGCTCGGTCTGCGGGACCCGGTCACCGGCTGGATCTCCGGCCTGGACCTGGGCAATGTCGGCTACATCATCGTCGGACTCTTCGTGGTGGTGTGGGCGGCGGCCCTGGCCTACTGGAGGATCGCGAAGGTCGAGGAACGCTGGACGGGCCGCGCTCCCGACGGCGGCTGATGCCGTATCGCGCACCGCCGAGAGCCCCGCGCCGTCCGAGCCGCCCGGTCCGGCCCGCGGTGGGACGGGCACGCTCACATGGCCGACCGGTGATCGAAGGCGATCAGCGGATCACCGGTCAACGGATGCTCGACCACCGCCGCCCGCACGCCGAACACCTCCGCCAACAGAGCCGGAGTGAGCGCCTCCAGAGGAGTGCCGGACGCGACCAGCGCTCCTTCGTGCAGCACATGCAGGCGGTCGCAGACCGAGGCCGCCGCGTTCAGGTCGTGGAGCGAGACCAGTGTGGTGCGCCCCTGCGCCCGCAACAGTGACAGCAGCTCCACCTGGTGGCGCACATCGAGGTGATTGGTCGGCTCGTCCAGCACCAGGACATCGGGGTCCTGCGCGAAAGCCCTGGCCAGCAGGGCCCGTTGGCGTTTGCCACCCGACAAGACAACGCGGAGAAGCGGCGATTCCCGTACCCCGCGAGACCGACCTGCCCCAGGGCCCGGGTGACGACGGCCCGGTCCGTCCCGTCCTCACCTCCGAAGGCCCGCTTGTACGGGGTGCGGCCCATCACCACGATCTCGTGGACGGTCAGATCGAAGTCCCCACCGCGCTCCTGCGGCAGAGCGGCGACATGCCTGGCCGCCTCGGCGGGCGGAAGCGCCTCGATGTCCGTACCGTTCAGGAGCACCCGGCCCGCGGCCGGGCGCAGATGCCGGTAGACGGTACGCAGCACGGTCGACTTGCCGCCGCCGTTGGGGCCGACCAGCCCGGTGATCTCGCCCGAGGACGCGATGAGATGCAGCCCCGAGACCACGGTACGGCCGTCGTAGGCCACCCGGAGGTCGTGTACGTCGATTCTCATCGGCCCTGCTCGGAACGCCGGTCCAGCAGGAACAGCAGGGCGGGGGCGCCCAGCAGCGCCGTGACCACACCGATGGGAAGCTCCTGATCCGGCAGCACGGTGCGGCAGAGGGTGTCGACGACGACCAGGAGCACCGCACCGGTCAGCGCGGACACGGGCAGCAGCCTGCGATGGTCCCCTCCGACCAGCAGTCGGCACAGATGCGGCACCAGCAGCCCCACGAATCCGATGGCGCCGGAGACGGACACGAGCACACCGGTCAGCACACTGGTGACCACGAACATCTCGCGCCGCAGCCGCACCACGGGTACACCGAGTCCGGCCGCCGTCTCGTCACCCATCAGCAAGGCGTTCAACGCCCTGGCCCGGCCCTGGAACACGGCAAGGCCCAGCACGACGGCCGCCGTGGGCACGGCGAGCGAGCTCCACTGCGCACCGCCGAGGCTGCCCATCAGCCAGAACAGCACGCCCCGGGTCTGCTGCTCGTCACCGGCCCGCAACACCAGACAGCTGGTGAACCCCGCCAGGAACTGTCCGATCGCCACCCCCGCCAGCACGAGACGCAGCGGCGAGAAGCCACCGCCTCGCCGGGCCACCGTCCAGACCAGACCGAACGACAGCAGCGCTCCGGCGAACGCCGCGCCGGAGACGCCCGGCCCGAACAGACCCCCGGTGCTCGCGCCGAGCACGATCGCCGCCACGGCTCCCAGAGAAGCACCGTTGGAGATACCCAGAAGGTGGGGATCGGCGAGCGGATTGCGCACCAGGGCCTGTACGGCGGTGCCGACGACGCCGAGTCCGGCACCCACGACGGCCGCGAGCAGGGCCCGGGGGACCCGCAACTGCCACACGATCAGGTCCCAGGTGCCCGGCCGCGCGGCCCCGCCGGTCAGCCGGTGCCCCACCGTCGACCACACCTCGGAAACCGCCACGTGCGAGGAACCCCAGGAGACGGCGGCCGTGAGCCCCAGCAGCAGCGCCACCGCGAGAGCGGCGGCCACCCACCGGGCGGGAAGGGGCCGCCGCACGTATGCGGATCCCTCGGTGCCGGGTGCTTCGGGCTCGACCGGGCCAGGACGACCGGCCGCCTTGTCGGCCGAGCTGTCGAGGGCCATCTACCGTCCGCCCTCGAACCGGTCGGCGTGCACCGTACGAGCGATCTGCTCGACCGTGTCCGCGTTGCCGACGCCGGCGATGGTGGTCCGTTCCGAGCGAATGCGCAGAAACCTGGCCTCCTCGACCGCGGTGAGTCCGCGTTTCGCCGGGAACGACTTGAGGAACTTCTCCGCCTCGTCGAACGCCCTGTCGTCGGACGCGGCACTGCCCCGGTTCCTTACGGCCAGCTGGATCCAGTCGGGGTTCTTCTCGACGACGTCCTCCCAGCCGACCTGCTTGTGGTCGCTGTCGCAGTCGCCGAAGACATTGCGCGCACCGGCCAGCCTGATCACCGCGTTGGCCACCTGTTTCCCGCACACGGCCATCGGCTGTTCGGTCCCGCCGTCGAAGTCGAAGACGAAGTACGTCGGCCGCCGGACTCCGGCAGATCGCCCAGGGCCCTGCGCACCGCGGAGATCTTGCCCTCCATGCCGTCGACGAGGGCATCGGCCCGTTCCGAGGTGTCCGTGAGCGCCCCGAGCCGCCGGATGTCGTCCGTCACGTCGGACAGATCGTTCCTGGGCCCTTCGCGCGTCGAGGCGCAGGCGGTCGACCGGAGTTGCACCACCTTGATTCCGGCGGCCCTGTACTCCTCACGCCCGGGGACCGTGTTGTCGCCTCCCATGCCGCCTATCGAGGCGAACGCCTCCAGATAGACGTCCGCACCCGAACCCAGCAGTCTCTCCTTGGGAATCACCGTCCTGCCGAGCACCGGTACCGCGGCGGCCTGCGCGGCCAGCCCCCTCGGCAGCGCGCCCCTGCCCGGAGGGAATCCCGTCCCGATGACCCTGTCCGACGCGCCGAGCCGAAGCAGTAGTTCCAGACCGGAGGCGTTACTGGGATCCTGCGTACAGGCGCGTCGAAGGTGGTACGGACCCCTGCGCAGTCCTCGACGACCACGGGGAAGCCGGCCGCCGAGCCCGTCGCGCGGCCGTCCGGATCGGCCCCGGAGCCGGTCGGGCCGCAGGCTGCCGCGAGCAGTCCCAGAACGACGAGGCCATCACATGTCCGACGACCGCTCAACACAATCCCACCCTCGACATCGCGTTCGGAACGAGTCGCTGATCGCGACTTCGATGAGGTGGTCGTGGAGTCGGCGGCGCGAGTTCCCCCGGACACCGTGCGCTTTCCGTGGGCCGAAAGGCTCTCGAAAGCGGTCCGGGGCCGTGTGGTGAGTACACACCACACGGCCCCGGACCGTCGGGACAGCGTCGGGGACGCAGGGGTCAGCCCTTGCGGGA
>NZ_JBIURS010000045.1:0-36426 GCF_044740965.1 Streptomyces sp. NPDC088252
GGGAACGGGTCATGATCATGTCGCTTGTTCTCCTTCTCGGACTCAGAGACAGTCCCGCTGTGACAGCCGGTGCGTGATTGAACGTACTAACACCCCCTATTGCTGTCATATCGAGCAAATCGGGACCCCCTGTTCTGATGGGCCGATCGGGTATGCAGGGCTCCTTCACGACGCTCCGACAGAAACTGAACATCCATCAAAACTGTTCTGAATGTGGGGAGTTGAAAGGCCGTTAGTCCTTGCAGGTGATCTTCTGACGTCTGCTCACCCGAGGTGGCGGTGGGGCGCCGGAAAGTGTCGGCAAGTCGCTGCTTGACATGTGGCCTGTCGTAGGTCCCAGGAGGTCGCGTGAACGGTGGCCGTCCGACGGGCACGGCCTGCCCACCGCGGCCTGGGCCGTTGAAGCCCAGCTCCGGCAGGTCGCGCAGGGCGACAAACTCCACTCCCCGGATCGGCCGCGCGTCCGCACCCTCCGCTACAGCCCCGATCTCCCTGCCGATCACGCGTGCCTCGAAGGTGACATGCACGACACATTCATCCGTGTTGTCGCACACACGCAGCAGCCGCCGACTTGAGCCTTGGCGCCGGTCTCTTCCCATATCTCCCGAACCAGCGCCTTGTGCAGAGCCTCGCCGTTCTCGACCTTTCCCCCAGGCAGGGACCAGCGCGTCGGCCCGTAGGTGTCCTGATCCAGCACAAGGAGTCGGTCGTCCTGGATAACAATGCTCGTCACGCGTGTATGCATCGGCCACGCCAGCCCTGCACACCAGGCCAGAGAAGTACACCGATCGAGCGGCCGAATTACCACGAGGCGGTGATCGCAGCCGGGGGACTGGACAGCTCCGAGTCGCCGCCCGACTCGGACTGAACCGAGCAGCCGCTCCAGAGGGCAGGACGTCACTCACACGCGCAGCGCGATCGAGCGGTCGTTTGGGGGCTCGCAGACGTTGGGCGTGCACGAGGGGTCCTTTCGCGGAGAGTGGGAGCCGCGAACCAGGCCGGTGATCCTGGCCGATTTACGGTGCGTCAGGGTGGAGCAGGGCGGACACCTGGGCGGACAGAGCGTCGATGTCCACCCGGTCGAAGCGGGTGGTGTCCACGGTCAGTACCGGCCCTGGCAGATCCAGGGGCTCGTAGCGGCCGGCCAGCAGTTCTTCGCGGAATTCGTCGATGCTCTGGTCGTCGCAGTGGCCGGGATGCCGCTCGGCGGAAGCAGAGCGGGCAGCGAAACGGTTGAGGAGGGTGACACCGTCGGTGCTGCACTGGATCTGAGCCGCTTCGGAGCCTGTGGCACCAAGGATCACGGGAGGGGCGGGCACAGGATGTCCTTCCGAGACGGTGCGACAGCGAGATCGGCCGGCATCTGTACATGCAGCCGGCCCGGCCACTGGAAGACCAGCCGGGAGGCGGGCTTGTCGAGCACGTCGCCGGGCGGCAACTGGTCGTCGGGGGTACCGGCCGGGTAGACGGTCATCGGCGGGTAGCCGGTCTCGCGCACGTACCGGTCCCAGTCCCGCACGCGCCCGGGGGAGCACCGTCTTCCCACCGCACGGTGACTTCGCCGTCGGCCAGAGGGACGGCGGGGGCGGTGCGGGCGGCGGCGACGCGGTCTCGCACGAAACCGCAGTACGTCCAGTGCTCGGTGTGCAACACGTCACCGCGCCGGACCAGGGTGAGGGAGCGGGTGTAGCCGCCCATCTCCAGCGGCACCACCAACCGTGCTCCGTCGGAGAGTTGCTCACGCCAGGCCGGCGCGATGTCCGCCGCGTTGTGGGTGATGATCACGCCGTCGAACCCGTCCGCCGTGACGTGGCCGGGTGCGCCAAGGCCGCCGTCGCCGAGGACGGCGATGACTCGGCCGCTCCCTGCTTCCGCGCACAGCCGCTTCGTGCGGTGCACCACGTACGGGTCGACGTCGACGGTCACCACGCGCCCGCGCGGTCCGAGCACGTGCGCCAGGAGCTCTGCGTTGTACCCGCCAGATACCACTTCCAGCACGGTCATGCCCGGGCCAGTTGGAGTTGCTCGATCATGTCGGTCTGCAGCCAGGCTGCTGAGGCGGAGCTGAGTGCGGTCTCGGGCGACTCCCGGACCGTCACCACGGCGAGGTCGTCGTGGTAGGCCGTCTCCAGCGGGGCCTCGGGGACGAACCGGTGCCGGGGGACCTCGCGCAGCGCGGCCTGGACTCGCAGGGAGGGCGCCCAGCCCTTGCCGATCACGATGTCCGCCATCCGCTCGCGCAGCCGGCTTGCCTCGGCCCGCTCACCGGGCACCGAGGGGACGGCGGTGGCGCACGCGTAGGAGTGGACAGGCGGCAGCCCCGGCAGCACACCGGGCCACACAGCGGTGAGGGCCTGGGCGCTGGGCGCAAAGATCACCTCGAGGGTGGCCAGGGTGGACAGGTCGTGCCACTCCCAACGCACAAAGCGGTGAGGCTCGGGCAGACCGAGTTCACCACCCCAGCTGGTGACGCGGACTACAGCGGTGATGCGGCGCACGTCCAGCCGGTCGTCGTGGAGCACGGTGATGACGTGAGCGTCCTCCACGCGCGCCGTCAGCCCGCTCTCCTCCGCCAACTCCCGCACAGCGGCAGCCGGCGCGGCTTCACCTGTTTCGATCCAGCCCCCGGGCAACTCCCACATGCCCCGGGTCGAGCGGCCCAGCAGCACCCGGCCGAACGTGTCGGTGACCACCGTCGCGGCACCGAGAACGGCCTGCGGCTCGGGCCGTAGCTTCTCCTCCGCGCTGAAGGACCCGGCCGGGCCGCGCAGGACCAGCACCGCCAGGCCCTCCGCGTCGAACCGTTCGACGTGCCCGAACCCGTCGGTGAGCGTGACGAGTTCGTTCTCGTTCAGCGCGATGTGGCGCCGTTCTTCCGCGGTGTGCTCCACGACCGGCGTGATGATGACGAGCACCCCGCCCTTCCGTAGCCGCGCGGCCAGACGGCGCAGGACACTGGCGCGATCGCGGATGAAAACGATGGACAGCCGGAAGACGATCAGGTCGTAACCGCCCGGCCTTTGCACGTCGCGTACTCGTCGACGCCGACTACCCGCGGTACCGGTGGTTCGGGATCGGGAAGGGCAGCACATGCGGTGATCGCACACGCCGAACGCCGCGGCGGGCCGTCGTTCCGCCCAGTCAATCGTGCTGTAAGAAGGTCGCCACCGCCGGGCCATACGGGCCCGGCGGTGCCACGAGCACGGGACGGGGCGGAGCGGTCTGCTTGCTGTGGCCCCGGCCCTTGTGTGGTCAGTGGACGGTGACGGCCTCAGCGGGGTCTGTCTCGTTCACGTCGGGGTGTCCTCTCGTTGGTGGTGGTCTGGGCTACTCGTCGCTGGTGTCGTCTCCTGATACCGAGCCCGCGCCCGGACCGGGCCGGCGTGGGGCGGCGGCTGGCACCACCGCCCGCCATCACCGCCCCGCCCCCGTCACTTGTCTGGTGTGCCTGCCTCCGCGACGGCCCCAGCCAGTTCGGGCTGTGCGACAGGTGCGCCGTCGTCGAGCGTGATGCGTACTGTCTGCTGGGTTCCTCTGTCGACGGTGTCGAGCTCGTTGGCGAACCGGTCGTACGCGGTGGCCGCCAGGGCCCAGTCGGCGGTGAGGAATTCGGCCTTGTCCCGGGTGTCCACAGGGCGATCAGGAGAGCGATCAGCGACCGTCCGGACAGAGCGACGCGTACGCGCCCGTCCTTGATGTCATCGACGTTGGGCGGGGTACGGAAGTGCGTCTGGTTGGTGCTCAGGCCGGTGAGGTACTCCCACGTGTCGCGGTGGCACACGAACTCCGCGAGAGCGACACCGGCCGCCTTCATCAGCCGGACACCGTGCCGCACCTCCGGCGCGAGCCCCTCGTCGGCGGGCTGCTCCTGGCGGCGGTCCTGCGAAGGGATCACCGGCCCTGACTGCGCGGCGGGTGCCGCGCCGCGGTACGCAGCCGCCGCCGCCCGCTTCAGCGCCTCCTGGCCGCCTCGCGGTGTAACGATGACGTGTCCGAGATTACGGGGAAACTCCAGATTCGGGGACCCCGGATTCCTCTGGACGGCCCACGAGCCCAGTTCAGGCAGGGTTCGCCAGGAGCCAGCCAAGCGGGCAAAGTACCTTCCCCGCAGAGGTATTCAGCGCTCGGACCAAGCCTTTCTTTCTACGCTGTCCGGTCGCATCCTAGCTGGGCAAGCACACCCCGCTGGGCGTCCGCGCCGGTCCGGCTCGGGTGCTGGCTGCGGACGTGCGAGGAGCTGTTCGGGGCCGACAGCGGTCCGCGCGTGTGCCTTGTTGACCGGCGTCAGGCCCTGCTCGACAACCGGGGCCTGCAGTCGTTGCGACTCATGACGGCGAGGAATCGGATGAGGCGTCGTCCGGGCGGCCGGTTCCGAGAGTCGTCGTGGGCTCCGCCGGGCCGGGATGGGGGCCCAAGCACTCCACGGGCTCGCAGCTCACTGAGGTCTGGGAGATGGATGCCGGGCAGTGCGTCGAGAAGGTCGGCCTCGGCGGCACGGACGCCATGAGCGGCAGCCTCGAGGCCCGAGCCAAGGGTGCGGCGGGCGACCATGATGATCACCGTAAGGGCCCGAGGTCGCGCCTCTGGTCGCGCCTCACGTCTTGCTTCCAGTCACGGCTCTGGTCGCACCGGAAGCCATCGCCGGGGACGGTTCCGCACGGCCCTGACCTGGGAGACAAGGGGGCGTTTGGTGAGCTCGCCGGACGCCGACCACTTCCCTGGCGAGCCCTCTACGTGGCGGCCCACTCGTGTGGCCGGCCCCCGCGCCACTCCACCCATGAGGGGGCATCGAGAAGGGGACCCGGGTCATCAAGCCCGGCTCGTCGCAGGCACTCGATGACGTCGACGTCGCTGTACGCGACCCCGAGGATGTGCGTCCTCCCGCCGCTGCGGACGGAGACGCGGCGGCCGCCGTCGGCACCGATGTGGTCGACGATGACGGACGGGCTCATGTTTCCACGGTGCCCCCGGCCCCGTGGGGACGCCACCGCCCATGGCAGGATCTCGGCCGCCCTTGCCCGCACGGGCGCGGGCGCCGAGGCCCGGTGCGGATGTCAGTGCTCTGCGATAGAAACTCCGGCAGTAGCGTGAACGCGAGTACGGAAGAGGGCCCACCATGGCAGACAACGCAATCTCAGATACCGCACCGGGAGAAGACGTGGCGGATACGACGCGCGGGCTGACCGGCCGCACCGGCGTCGTCGGCGGTATCGAGTCGCTGGTCCTCGACGGCCGCCGCCTGTGGTTCGGCTTCGATTTCACCTCCGACCAGGTGCTCTCTCCTCTGATCGACGACGCAGGGGCCATGGCGCGGTACGCCGCGCGGCACATGCGCCAGCGCACAGGTGCCCACGACGAGTCCTACTGGGCCCAGCTCGTCCAGGCCGCCGCGGAGAACTCATATCTGGTGCGGCACGACGAGCAGCGCACCTTCACCACGCAATCACTGGAAACAGGGGACGCCGGCCCCGCACACGGGCACCTGCTCTACCTCCTCGACGCCGCAACGGAGGACCCTGTTGACAACGACCCCGTCCACACCGGGACCGGATCCCAGGAGTCGGCCACGCAATCCGGCCTCCGGCCCGACGAAGTGACCCTCGAAGGCGAGGACGGGCAGCCGGGGACGGTACTGACCCTGAACACGGTCGGCAACTGGTCGCTTCTGTTCGCGCCCTACGCCCGCAGCGCACCAACCGCCTGACCGTTGGCTCGGACCCGCCGCTGTGTCATGGCTCGCGAGTCTCCGTACCCGGCTCGCCCATCTCGTCCTTCAGTAACTCCTTCCAGCCGATCAGCAGCGAATGGCAGGTCCGCGAGAAGCGGCCGACTGGGGGCGAACACATCCAGGGCCTTGATGTCTCGTCTCTCCAGACGGTCGTACGGGGCGATCCACCACTGAGGCCGAGGCGTCGTACGGGGCTCGGGCACGCCCAGCAGGTGCGTGCTCATCAGCACGCTGCCGGCGCTCGGACCCAGCCGCCGACGACACCGGCCTCAAAGGGGGCCGAAGAGGGGGAACACCAGGGCGAAACGCCGTGGCAGAGCCTGGTCGCCCGCCTGGTGAAGGTGGTGCTGGAGGCGAGAGCCTGGTCGCTCGCGGGGCGGGTTCACCAGCAAGCTCCACCTGAGTGCGGACGGCCACTGCCGCCCACTGTCCCTGGAGGTCACCGGTGGACAGCGGGCGGACTGCACCCAGTTCAGCCCGGTCCTGGAGAAGATCCGCATCCCCTGGACCGGCCCGGGCGTTGTCAGGTTGTTGTGGACCCTCCTCGTAGGGTGAACTTCGAGTTGGCCTGTCGAGGTCGGGGAGGGGCAGCGTGGAGGCCGGATCGGCGCCGTCGTACGAGGGGTTCCGGTTCCCGGCGGAGGTCATCGCGCATGCGGTGTGGCTGTACCACCGCTTCCCCCTCAGCTACCGCGAGGTCGAGGAACTGCTGCTCGCCCGCGGGATCACCGTCTCCTACGAGACGATCCGCCAGTGGTGCGCGTACTTTGGACCCCAGTACGCGGCCGGGCTGCGTCGCCGCCGGCCGCGGGCCGGGGACGAATGGCACCTCGACGAGGTCTTCATCAAGATCGACGGGGGTGCGGTACTACCTGTGGCGTGCCGTCGATCAGGACGGCAACGTCCTGGACATCCTCGTGCAGTCGAAGCGGGATGCGAAGGCCGCGAAGCGGTCCCTGGCCAAGCTCATGAAGAAGCAGCGCCGCGTCCCGCGGGTGCTGGTGCCCGACAAGCCCCGCTCCCACAAGGGCCTGACCAACCGGGCCGAGAACTCCCACCAGCCAACGAGACAGCGCGAACGCGCGATGAAGTACTTCCGTTCACACCGCGCCGCCCAGAAGTTCCTCGCCGCCTTCAGCCAGATCTCGCCCCACTTCCGACCCCGCCGACATCTGATGGCCGCGTCCGAGTACCGCGCCGAGATGACCACCCGCTTCACCGTCCGGAACCAGGTCGGTGGCACCGCCGACCTGCCCGCGGCAGCCCGACCATCAGGTCTCCACCCGGCCCCACCACACCCTCAACATCCCCGCCCCGAACAAGTTGACAACGCCCTCCCCGGCGCCTGCCGCTCTGAGTCGCCCTGTCCGTCATGCATGGTTCGACGTGGTGGAGGGGGCCGGTCCCGCACGGACCGGCCCCCTCCAGTTCGCCGCTAGATGCAGGCGCTCGGCTCAGGCGGTAGGGATGATTCCGAGCTGCTGGAGGACCTTCACGCCGTCGTCGAGCCCGAGTTCTTCGACGATGAGACCGTCCTGGATCTTGAGCACCGTCGTGCCGGTGAAGCGGAGCGTCTTGCCGGACGCCGCCGGCGCGGAGCCGATGGGAAGGTCATCGAAGATGATCGGCCCGGTGTGCGTGCCGCCGCCCTCCCACTGGCCGACGACGTAGTCGCCCTCGGCGATGAGGTCCGCGGTGCCCCAGAAGTTGAGATCCGGGAACGCGGTGCGGAAATTGGTCGCGAACTCGCGCACTTCGTCGCGGCCGCGCATGGGCTTGTGCAGCGAGTACTCGAACCGGATGTCCGGAGCGGCGAGTTCGTCGATGATGTCGGGGTTGAAGGGGGTGCCCCAGAACTCCGTGAACCATCGGCCGACGATGGCCTTGTTCTCCTTGAGCGACATGGGATTGTCCTTTCCATCGGTGGTCGCCACCGGTCCGCCGGCCGGCGTGGTGACATTCCGAAGACGTTGGTCGAAACCAATACGTGAGATCGGAGGTCAAGATTCACGGGGAAGGCAGGCCGGGTGCCTAAGGGTTGTCCCGTAATCCGTGGTGGATCAGTGCGCGGCGTCGGATGCGGTGCATCGCAAGGCGGAGGGACGTCCGCATACTGGATGTAGGCGGACGTCCCGACAACGCGGCGAGGTGCCGTGGCTGTCGTCGCGCGCCCGCCAGGGATTGCGGGACAGCCCTTAGTGGAATGACCGAGCGACACTTTCCGAGGGAGTCAGAGCGCATTGTTTCCGGCTTTGCGCACGTCATGAATCGAATGGATTCTCATGGCAGTCGAGGGGCCGCGGTGACGCCATCACGGATTGATCCACGTCAGGGTGTCGAACGCGATGCTGTCGGCGGGGTCGGTGATCGACAGGCCTATGCTCCCCTGACCGCGCGATGCGACGACGAGTTGGTGAGGATGAGGGACTCGGGTGGGAGCCGCACATGTCGGCGAGCATTCGCGAGGAGGGCCGCTGAACGATCACGGATCGGGGAAGTCGAAGCCTGCCGCGACCGGAATCTCCTCTTCGATGTCCAGACGTGCCCGGTCGGACCCGGTGGGGGCGTGGAGCGTCCGTGATGCCTCGGTCAGGCGGTCACCTCGATGGGGTGCAGGCCGAGGGCCTTGTAGATGGCCTCTGTCGCCGTGCCGTCTCGGACGACCACTCGGTCGATGCCCGCCTCGCGAGCGTTGCGCAGAAGTTCGATCTTGAGTACCTGCTCCACCCACGCTGCGTGGGTCGGCTCCATCCATGTCACGACGTCGCGAGCGACATCGCCGGTTGGGTCGATGACCGAGATGCCGACGGTCTCGTAGCCTCTGCACGCTACGACGACGAGGCTCTCGTCGCGGATCGTGAAGGGCATCACGTCGATGCCACCGCAGATCATGGCGGATTGGAGGAGGTCTCCGACTGCCATGCCGAGCTGAGCCGATTGGGCGCTCTTCTCCGCGAGACTCGGGAAGTAGTACGTGGCAGCGGTCGCGAGCTGCGTCTCGATCCAGTAGAGGTCGGCGTCGAAGTCGCTCAGGTCGTATTGCTTGCCCTGTCGACTGGTCATTCGTATTCCCCCTGCACGCTCATCTGTAGCAGCGGTGCCCGCGACCGCCGGGCGCGTGACGGCCGCGGGCATGCTGTGCCGACTGATGTCAGCGATGCCGGGCGATTGCCTCCCGGCACTTGGAAGACGCCGGGTCGCACAGGAACGTGAGATTGGAGCCTGGTGTCAGGCTCGCGTCAGTCCGGTCCTGGCCGCGCCGTAGGCGATGTCCGCCCACAGACGCACGAGCGCGTAGGAGCGCGTAGGAGCGCCACGGCGCCCAGGCCGCGGCAATGGTCCGCGCCTGGTCGACGGTGACGGCTCCAAGCCCCCTGCGGGCGACCAAGTCGCCGGGAGCGAAGGTGTCGGCATGCCGCATCGCGCACACTGTGAGGTAGTCCGTGGTCCAAGCAGGGCGCGACGGGCCTCGTCCGCAGTGAGCTGCGCGAACGTAAATCCGTTCGCCCACTTCTCGGCGACGGCGCGAAGTGTGCGGGTCCGCGCGCCGGTGAGGCCGACGGCTGCCTGGAGTTCCGCGTCGGGAATGGCCGAGAGATCCTGTGGTGCCGGGAGAGCTTGCAGCCCGGCTATCGGCGTCCCATAGGCGGCCACGAGCCTGCCCATGAAGGTGCGGGCCGCGGCGAGTGAGTCCTGCTGGCCGACGACCGCCGCGGCCACCGCCTCGAACTCATCGGGGTAGCCGATGAGCCGGATGCCGGGCAGGGAGGTTGGCGACGACCCCATCCTCGGCGAAGGTGATCTTCACCCGTGCAGGGCCGCCTGCGTGGTTCTGAAGCCGGGTGTAGGTGCGGCTCGGGATGTCGACTTCTTCGGCTCCTGGGATCGCGTGGGCGGCCAGCATCCGTAGAGCGATCTCAAAGTCAGTGGGGTCGTTCGGGATCAGATGCGGGAGGGTCACGATGTCCAGATTCCAGAGCTGCCCCGTCGATGCGAGCCGAGCAGATGGGTGTCGACGATGCCGATCGCCTCCATGAGCGCATACATGGTGGTCGGGCCGACGAAGGCGAATCCGCGTCGGCGCAATTCCTTTGACAACGCGATGGACTCGCCGGACGTCGTGGGGATCTCTGCGAAGGTCTGGGGGCGGGGAGTGCTCTCGGGTCGGAAGGACCACACCAGCTCGGCCAGGCCCATTTCCTCACGCAACGCGATGGTGGCGCGGGCGTTGGTGATGGTCGCCTGGATCTTCCTCCGGTTGCGCACGATGCCGACGTCGGCCATCAACCGCTCGACATCGGTCTCGGTGTACGCAGCGATCGCGTCCGGGACGAAGTCGTCGAACGCCGCACGGAATGCGGGCCGCTTGCGGAGGATCGTCGCCCAGGACAGACCCGCCTGAAATCCTTCGAGACTGACGCGCTCGTAGACGCCGCGTTCGTCCGTGACCGGCATGCCCCACTCGGTGTCGTAGTAGTCACGCAGCAGAGGGGCAACGGCTGCCCATGCGGGCCGGGCGAGCCCGTCGTCCCCGACGACGACGCCGGGGTCGGCGGTGGTGCTGCTTGCATCCTGTGTCATTCGATCACCCAGCGAGCCCGGTCATGCGCATCGTGATGTCGATCCGGCCGCGGCTGATGCCGCACCCCTCGGGGGCGGTGCCCTCGTGCACCTTGGTGACACCGTGGTAGGCCAGTCGGGCAGGTCCGCCGAAGACGAATAGGTCACCGGAGGCCAGCAGCAAGTCGGTACAGGGTTTTCCGCGGCTTTCCGTGTTGCCGAATCGGAACGTGCAGCTATCGCCGATGGACAGAGAGACGACCGGGGCGCGGGAGCTCTCGTCCTTGTCCTGGTCCATTCCCAAGCGGGCCTCCGCATCGTAGTAGTTCACCAGCGCGGTGTCGGGCGTACAGGAGTTGATCGCGGCTGCGTCGTGGCCAGTGACCTTGAGGGCATAGCGTCCCAGACGGATCATCCACTCAGGGAACGGAAGGACACGGGCGCCGTTCACGTCGGTGGCCTCCCGTGTGTACTTGTACGGTTGCCAGTGCCGGCCCAGACATACGGTGCGCACCGATATCTCGTGTCCGCGGATCTTCACGGAGCGGATGGGGACAGGGCCTTGCACCCACTCGCGGAACTGATCCACGATCCACTCCTGCTGTTCCGCGGTCAGCCAGTCAGGGACGAGGGTGACGCCCGGGGCGACCTCTCCCTTGTCACGCTCAGGGATCTCCGGAGTGAACAGCGCTGTCATCGCTTGCCCTCCGTGTGTGTGAGGTGCACGAGGGAATCGTGCGCAACGAGCCAGGAGGCGCCGTCTGCGCTTGCACCGGTCAGGCCGTCCAGATTGGTCAGGCCGACGAGTGCGAGAGTGCGCGGGTCGCCGATTCCGGCAGTCGCGAGGGTGCGTGCGGGGCTCCAGGGAGTCGACCACAACAGCCGCCGGGTCATCTGTGCCCAGCCGGTTGCCGGCCCGACCATCACCCACAGGTCGGGGTTGGCGGCGGCGAATCGTGACGCGTGGCGCAGCCAGGAGGCCCCGGTCTCGGGCCAGTTGATCACGTCGAGGGTTCCGCCTCCTATGCGATCCCAGGCCGATCTGATCAGGCGTGAGGTCGCAAGGGCGTGAGGGGTGCGGCCGGAGCCGATCACGATATTGCGGGCACGGCGGTCGCGAGCAATTCTGATGATGGTCGCGACCTCGGCATCCGTGGCCGTCAGGTCCGCGTCATAACTCGCTGCTGCCTTCAGCAAGGGGCTGGTCAGGGCTTCCATCGTTCGCCGTTCTCTCGGGCGGTCTTCCATTTCTGGTAACGGTCCTTGCAGCAGGTTCCGCAGGGGCGGAACCCGGCGGCGACCGCCGTGGCCTCGTCGGCGAAGAAGACCCGGTGCTTCACGTAGCCGCCGTGAGCGATGGCGCACAGCGCGGCGGGACAGTCGAGCCGTCCGTAGATCTGCGAGACGCGGTGACCGCCCCACAGCCCCTTGACCGCAGACCGACAGGGACGGCCGTCTGCCCCCAGCAGGGTGTACGTCTTCGTTGCGTCGCTCATGCGGCGTCATGGAAGACGAGAGCGAGGGTGTGACGTTCGCCGGACCGGATGGCGGAGACGCCGTGCCGAACCGGCGCGGCGGACCATCCGCGGGCGGACTCGACGGGTCGGTCGCGGGTGGTGAAGAGGTATCCGTGACCGTGCGGCAGCAATGTGGCCGTGCCCCGAGACTGTGCGCGCGGCCGCTGTTCCAGCAGCAGGAACTCGCCACCCGTGTGATCCACTCCGGGCTCGTTGAGGTTGATCACGACCTGCAACGGGAACACGAGGTCGCCGTACAGGTCGCGGTGCAGAGCGTTCCAGTCCTTCTCGCCGTAGTGGAGCAGGATCGCCGAGGACTTCGTCTGGCCGGCGTCGTGGCACATCTGAAGCCACTCATCAAGCGAGTCCGGCCACGATGCGGGCCGTCCGAGCTTGGCCCACCAGTCGCGGGCGATGGGAAGCAGCCGCGGGTACAGCGCCTGCTTGAGCTGCTCGATCGGTTCCGGGTACGGCGCGTTGAAGTATCGGTACTGGCCCTCACCGAAGCGGTGCCGGCCCATGTTGACGGTGCTGCGGAACAGGTCGTCCTGTTCGTACAGCTCCCTGATCTCCACGGTCTCCTCCGGGGTCAGCAGTTGTGGCAGCAGTGCGCCGCCGTACTCGTTGACCTCCGTGGTGATCGCCTTCCAGTCGCCGGACTCGACGCGGCTGTACCACCGATCCGTCTTCTTCCTGGTCACCTTCGTGGTGTTCATGCCGCGGCCTCCAGGTTCAGCAGCGTGGTTTTTGCTTCGAGTCCGCCGATGTAACCGCCGAGCGTGCCGTCGGTACGCAGCACGCGGTGGCACGGGACGACGATCGGCAGCGGGTTGGTTGCACAGGCGGTGCCCACCGCGCGGACGGCCTTGGGGTTGCCGACGAGCTCGGCCATGTCTCGGTAGCTGCGGGTCTGGCCGTACCCGATCTCGGGCAGATGCGTCTGCACGAGGCGCCGGAATCCGCGAGACAGGGACAGGTCCAGCGTCACGTCGAAGACCTGGCGGTGCTTGGCGAAGTACTCGTCGATCTCGCGAGCCACTTCGTCCAGCCGCTTCGGAGCGCGCAGGATGCGCGGGCTGAGCTTCTGGCCGAGGGCTTCCAGAACTCGATCGTGGTCCTCGCTGGCGTACGCCACGCGGACCAGCCCCTTCGAGGTGGCAGCGAGCAGCAGCTTGCCGACAGGTGAGTCGATGGTGGTGTAAGCGACATCGACGAGATCGGCTTGCTCTGCCGCCTGCTCCAGGCGGCGGTGGAGCCGACTGAGAGTGTCGGCGTCCACGGGCGTCGACAGCAGGGCCGTCACGTCGTCATCGTTGCGAATGTCGTTCATGATGATGCTCCTCTCGTGCTCGCGCCCGGATATTTCTTTCTGAGATTCTTGAGCCCGTCTGCGGCGGCTCTTCTGGCCGCCTCAACGGTGCCGCCGAGGATCTCTGCGATCTCGGCGTATGCCAGCCCCGCCACATAGCGGTAGGCGACAGCTTGGCGTTGTTTGCTCGGGAGCCCTTTCACTGCGGCCCACAGGTCAGAGTCCCCAGAGTCCGGGATGCCGCACCCTGTCGGTGCTTCCGGTACCTCGTCGACCGGTAGGGGGCTCCTCTTCGCGACGCGCAGCACGTCGATCGCCTTGCGGTGCGCGATCGTCACGAGCCATGCCTCCACGTTCGCCGTCTCAGGCAGTTCGGGATAGGCGCGCATGGCGGAGAGGAAGGTCTCCGACCATGCGTCGTCCGCGTCGTGCGGGCCGAGGACGACCCGGCAGACGCGCAGCACGGTTGCGCCGTGCTGCGCGACTACGTTCTCGAACGGTTGTTTCATGTCCATCCCATTGAAGACGTACTTGCGGTGACAAACGTGAGTCTTCCGGTCAGAACAACCGTCCGGCGCTGACCGCGGACGGCTCCTCAAGCTCCAGCAGTGCCTGCTTGCGCTTCAGCCCGCCGGCGTAGCCGGTGAGGGAACCATTGGAGCCGACGACGCGGTGGCACGGCACGAAGATGCACAGCGGGTTCGCGCCCACGGCCTGTCCGACCTGTTGCGCGAGGCTGCGGTCTCTGACCTGCTCGGCGATACGGCCGTAGGTGGTCGTGTCACCGCACTGGATGCTCTTCACGATGTCCCAGACGGCCTGCTGGAACGAGTCGCCCTCGGCGGCGAGCGGGAGATCGAACTGCCTACGTCGCCCCGCCAGGTAGTCGCGCAGCTGGCGGGCCGCTTCGTTCAGCAGCGGGTCCGTCGAGTCGGCCACCTCGGGGCCGAAGGCCTCCTGCGAGGGCCGACGGACGTGGTGTCTGAAGTACAGGCCAGCAATTGTCTGGCCCTTAGCAACGAGCGTGATCGGTCCAAGGTGGGTCTCGATCACGATGTGTCGAGTACTCATCTGCGTTTCCCTTCTCCTGGCTGGTAGACGTGCGCCGCCCGCAGAACGTGAGATGTGTCGTTGCCGATTGCCGTGCTAGCCGGGACTTGTCCGGTCGATCATGTGCGTAGCCAGATGATGAGGGCCGCCGCGGTTGCGGTTCCGAGGCAGGCGCAGCCGCGTTCGTCGTATCGGGTGGCGACGGCCCCAAGGAATCCCCGGCCGTCGACGCGCTCGCCGAGATCCTGTTTCATGGGCCGCCAGGTCCGCCTGCACGTGCTCCTGGTCGCGCAGTCCACCACCGCCCGCGCCATCGGCGGCCCGGAGATGCGCGAGAACTCCTCCACCCGCATCCTGGTCCGCTACACCCTCAACGCATGGCGCATGCTGGTCCCCGCATGTCACCCAGGCCCGCGATCCGGTGCTCGACGAATCGCGCCCGCCACCGGCCCACCGCGCGGTGTCGAACCGAGCTGAGCGGCCACATCCTTGTTCGACACCCCACTCGCGCAGGCCGGAGTGATCCGGCACCGCGGAGCCCACGCCTGCGGGGTGGAACGGCGCCGCACCCATCCCTCCAGTGCAGCCCGTTCCCCGTCCGACAAGATCGACTCAGCCTTCGGCCGCCCAGCAAGCGCCACCCCACACCCCTGTTACACATCTGAACAGAATCCCTGCTCAGAAGACTAGGGACTGTCGTCAAAGGGCCACGCCCACATGAGAAGTGAGGCGAGGATCACGGTTGCCTGGCGCCGTTGCGGCGCTTGTGGCGTCGGACCGCGCAAACTCAGACCGCAAAGCCACCGTCCACCGCCAGCTCCGCGCCCGTGACGTACCGGGCGCTCTCACCGACCAGGTACGAAACGGCGTCCGCGACCTCCGCCGCCGTGCCGTAGCGGCCGAGCGCGGTGAAGCCGCGCTGGAAGTCGGCGGAATCGCCGTCGCCCGGGTTCATGTCGGTGTCGATCGGGCCCGGGTGGACCAGGTTGACGGTGACCCCGCGCGGGCCGAGCTCCCGGGCCATGCCCTTGGTGAAGCCGCTCATCGCGGCCTTGCTGGTGGCGTAGAGCGCGCTTCCGCCGAAGGCCACGCGCTGGGCGATGCAGCTGCCGATGCTCACGATCCGTCCGCCCCCGGCCAGGTGCTCCACCGCCGCCTGGGCGTAGAGGTAGGGCGCGCGAACGTTCACCGCAAGGACCCGGTCGATCTGGTCGAGTGCCACCGCCTCGATCGGCCCGACGGCGCCGACGCCCGCGTTGTTCACCAGGATGTCCAGCCGCCCGAACCGCTCGGCGACCGCCGCCACCGCGCCGCGCACCGCCCCCGGGTCGGCGCTGTCCGCGCGGACGGCCCAACCGGTCCGCCCTATCGCGGTGATCTTGGCGACCACCTCTTCGGCCAACTCGGCCGAGCCCTGGTAGGTCAGCGCCACGTCTGCGCCGTCCTCGGCCAGCCGCAGCGCGACCGCTGCCCCGATCCCTCGGCTGCCGCCGGTCACCAGCGCCACCTTGCCGTCGAGCGTCGTCGCACCGTTCATCGTCATCTCCGTAGAACTCCTTGTTCCGGTCTTGGACACGACTCAATCGTCGACCGGAACTCCCTGCGGTTCTGGCGGTATTCAGACGTAGCGTTCAATCTTCAACAACGGGGGGCGAGGCGGCCATGGATCCGGGGCCCTTACCCCAGATTTTGGACACCGGAGGAACTTGGTGTTGCGACGACCACTTGAGCCCGGGCGGTACACGAGCCGGGCCTTCGCCGACGCCTGCCGCCTCGCCGGCGTCCGCCAGAGCATGAGCGCAGTGGGCAGCAGCGCGGACAAAGCCGCCGCGGAATCGTTCAACGCGACCTTCAAAGGGAGACGTTGAAGGGGCGAAAGGGCTGGTCGAGCGAGCGTGAGGCCCGACTCGACGCCTTACGATGACTGTCCCGCTACAGCACCCGACGCCGGCATTCCCGGCTCGGCCAGCGATCCCCGATCGCTTACGAGAACACCTTCCACTCAACATCAACTACCCTGACCCGAGCCGCATAGACGTGTTCAAGATCCGGGGTCGAGGCCCGACCTGCGGTTGAACGACAGCGAGATTGAGGCCGTCATCGAAGCACCGAGGGAAGACATCATCCTGTTCCGAGAAGTCCTCGCCCAGGTGCTCACTCACGGACGTGCGGACGCTGCACCCAAGCTTGTCGTCGTCTGACCCCACCACCGGATCCACACTGTCGAGCACGAGTTCAATCGGACGGCGTGACCGGGGACCACATGCCGAGCCACTGCTCGGCACCCCACGCCTCGAACCGCTCTACCTCGGCGAACCCCAGCTTCGCCGCGAGACGCATCGAGCCGACGTTGGCGGTCTGGGTGGTGAGCACCACCGGCTCACCGGGAAGCACGTCGGCGAGCCAGCCGAGTGCCGCCGCGCACGCCTCGGCGGCGTACCCGAATCCCCACGCCCGCGGCAGGAACAGGTAGCCGAGATCGGCCTTCCCCGCAGCAGCCGGGCGACTGTGCCCCGTTGCTCTTCTGAGCAGGATCTGGCCGATCATCGATCCGTCGAGATCAACGACGAAGCTCCCGGGCCACCGCTCGGGCACCTCAGGCGTCTCGCGCTCAAGCTCGTCACGCGGACGGGGGCCGCCGAGGTAGGTGTGCACCTCTGGCGAGGAGAGCAACTCGATGAACGCCGCACGGTCCCGGGCCTCAGGCTCACGGAGCACGAGCCTCTCGGTCCTGATCGGGGCAGGTGGCCATGCGACGGGTCCGAGCTCGGTCATACCGGCCAGCTAATCAGCAGGCTCGGCAGCGATCAAGGCTCGCGGACCGATCAACCCATCGGCCCGGGCCCCACCCTCGCCAACAGGGCCGGTCCCTACAAGCGACGCCTGCCGGGGACGAGACGCCTCCCATTCTCGGGTTCTGGCTCAACTTCTGTGGAGCTGATGGATCGGTCTTTGCCGCGACCGTGGCTTCAGGCCCTGACATGCCGATTCCCTGAGCCGGCCCCCCCTGGCTGGCTTACCTCCAGCGCCGACATCACGGAATGCGTCCCAGCGCCCAATCGCATGTCCAGGTGCTGTCGGCTCTCGGGTTCTGGCTCAGCTTCCGTGGTGCGCGTACGCAGAGTGCAGGCGGGGCGTCGGGCAGGGGCACGCCCGGTGCGAGCGTGGGCGCTGAAAGTGCCGGGCCTGCTCGCGCTTGCTGCGCAGGAAGGTGCCGGTTTTGTGCTTCAGCTGGCGGATCGGCCACCCGGTGCCACGAAAGTACGATTCAGAGCCGCGACGGAGGCCGGGGGTCCGGCTGGTTGACTCTCCCACCGTGGGAGACCCAAGGGCGGTACGCATGCACGTCGGCGACGACACATTCTGGAGCATTGGAGAGGTCGCGCGGAAGACCGGGCTGACAGTGAAACTCATCCGGCACTGGTCCGACATCGGGGTAGTGAACCCGGCTCGGCGAACTTCCGCCGGCTACCGGGTCTACGGCACCGAAGCTCTGGTCCGTCTGCAACTGGCACGCACACTGCGGAATCTCGGCCTGCGCCTGGCGACGATCCGGGACGTACTGGAGCGCGAACACACCTTGGCGGAGGTGGCCGCGACCCACGTCGATGCGCTGGAGGCGCAGATCCCCACGCTGCGATCGCAGCAGGCCGTTCTGCGCTCCGTCACCCGCCGAGACACCACCACCGAGGGACTCACCATCATGACCGACCTGGCGTGCATGTCCGCCGCCGAACGCCGCACCACCATCCACGACTTCGTGACGGAAGCCCTTGGGGAGCTGGACGTTCCGACCTACCGCCAGGGCCTGCTGGCGGCGACCCCGGAGCTTCCTGCCGACCCCACCGACGAGCAGGTTGACGCGTGGCTCGAACTGGGCGAACTTGTAAGGGACCCCGCTCTGCGCGCTGGCATGCGCCGCATGGCCCGGTATGCCGCCGAGCACAACCCAGGCGAGCACGACGAAGGCGTGCTGCAGGAGGCACAGCACGCGACCGACGACTGGCCGCGGCGGGTGGAAACCACAACGAAGGAGGGGATCGCTCCGGACTCGCCGGCGGCCGACCCTGCCGTCGCCGCTATCGTCACAGCCTGGATTCCCACACAGGCATCTACGACGGGCAAGGTGCTCGTTGATGACGCGCAGGCCCGGAACCTTCTTCTGGAACAGCTCGAAGTCGCCTCCGACACACACGTCGAGCGGTACTGGCAGCTCCTGTGCGTCATCAACAGCTGGCTTAGGCGGTCGAGCATGGCGGTCGCCGGTCAATGACTGAAGACGGCGCTGCGATCCACCCCCTCGCCCGGTGCGCGTGCCGCGAATCTCGGCGAGATGTACGACACCGGGGACGACGCATGGGAGGGAACCGGCGGGCGTGCTCAACGCCTGCGAAAAAGTCCTGAATGCCGTCAGCGGCCTCATCTCTGCCGTGGCCCCGGGCCAGTTCGGCCGACCGACGCCATGTGCCGACTGGGACGTACGTACCTTGCTCAGCCATCTGGTCTGGGAGAACTTGCTGTGGGCCGGACTGGCCGATGGCGCCCCTTGCTCCGACTTCACCGCCGATCACCTCGGCGACGACCACGTCGAGGTGTTCCGTACCGCCTCGCGGGGCGCGCTGACCGCCTTCGGCCGGGCATGCTCAAGCAGAGGTACGGGCCGGCGCCGGGGATTCGGCCGGTCGAGCAGCTGGTGATCGAGATGCTGGTCCACGGCTGGGACCTGGCCCGAGCCATCGGACGTCCCCACGACTTCGTCCCGGATCTTGCCGAGTCGGCCCTTCCGGTCGTACGGGAGATCTACGGTGACCTGCCCCGAACCACCGCCGGATCCTTCGCTCGGCCACAGTCGGTTCCCGAAGCTGCGAGCGCTCTCGACCGTCTGGCCGCCTACCTTGGCCGCACCATCTCCTGACAGACCGCAGCCCCGGCGCGCGAGCATCGCCCGAGTTCCGGGGCAGGGAACGCAGTCCAGGGAGCGCCGCTACATCGCGGGGCGCCCTGGAGGCGAGCCTGCCACACAACCTGAATTGCGGGTGGCCCCGGCATCGACAAGTCAGGACACCCGTCCGGTGAGGCTGTCGGTGATCCGTAGGCGATGTGTCGGGGGCAGCTGCAACCGTGGGCGTCGAGCTGTCCTGCGGGCAGCCGCAGCCGCCTTCAACAGCAAGGGAGCCCCGCCGCCATGTCGTCCACGTCCTCCACCTCGCCCTGGGATGTTCAACGACTGCCGCGTGCCGATGGCAGCGTCTTCCTGGTCACCGGCGGCAACGCCGGCATCGGGTACTTCGTTGCGGAGCAGTTGTCCGCAACCGGAGCCACTGTCGTACTGGGCAGCCGGAATCCCGCGAAGGCCGAAGTCGCCGCGGCCTCGATCCGCTCCCGTGTCCCTGGCGCGCGGGTGCGGGCCGTACAGCTGGACCTCGCAGACCTATCGACGCTCAGAACAGCGGTGGAATCACTGGATGTGGAATACCTCGACGCGGTGGTCCACAACGCCGGCGTCGCGCTCGACGCCCTGCCGCGCCGGGAGACCGGGGACGGTCACGAGTTCATGTTCGGCACGAACCACCTCGGGCACTTCGCGCTGACCCACTGGCTGATGCCGCTGCTGTCGGCCGCATCGGCGGCCCGCATCGTGACCATGGGCAGCTTCGCGGCGAAGTCCGAGCGGCTCGACCTCGACGACCTGCAGTCCCGGAAGGACTACCGGCCCAAGCGCACCTACGGACGCTCCAAGCTGGCGCAGATGTACTTCGGCCTCGAACTCGACCGCCGCCTGCGCGCCGCCGAAAGCACGGTGGCAAGCGTGGTGGTCCATCCCGGCGGCGCGCTGGACTCCCTGACCCCGTCACGGCCGCCAGTCCATGCGCGGACCGCTGGTGCGCGGCTCTGCGGTGCTCCAGCCGCCCTCCTCGTCCAGGGCAAGCACGCCGGCGCATGGCCCGCGGTCCGAGCGGTGCTGGACCCCACCGCGCGCGGAGGGCAGCTGTGGGGACCGCGCGTCTTCAGCCTGCGCGGCAAGCCCCAACGTCAACGGGCATGGAACCACCTCACCGACACCTCCGTAGCGGCCCGGTTGTGGGACGCCAGCTGCGACCTGACCGGCGTCGACATCGGCACCATCCCCGGATAGCCCCAGGCGCGCGCTGACCAACAGGCGTGCTCAGGTTGGCCAACTGTGGCCCTCGGGCACGCCGACACATCCGGGGCTCGCTCGCGTATCCACGGAGAGGATCGGATGTTCATGCACGCGATGTCGTGCTCAACGACACCGTCGCGCGGTGGTTACCCTGCGCCCGTGGCCGTGCCGGGAGAAGGACGGCCTCCCTGCGGGGCGAGCGTCTCGTCGATGAAGGCCCGCACGAGCACGGCCACCTCGGACGCCGTGACGTCCTTCGTCCAGTTGCCGGTCGCATGCCAGCCGCTGCACTCCAGCTGGAACCGGTGGACACCGTGCGTGTGCTCCAGCTCGCGGGCGTACGGCTGCCTGCGGCAGCGACCGTGCCGCTCGGTCTGCTCCAGGTGCGCGCGGACCACGCCCAGGTGGAAGCGGCGCGGCAGGGCCCGCTGTGCGAGTTGGCGAGAGGCTTGGACGAGGCGCCCTCCTGTGAAGCGGGCGTCGTCGGTGACCTCTGCCACGCATTCGACAGGTGGCACGAATGACCTGGTCAGTGGTGAACGCAGCTTTCGCGAGTACCAGGCCCTGAAGACTGCCGTCGAAGAGACCAAGACCAACACCCAAGGGAGGCACGCTGAGACGCGTCTTGGACAACAGCGCGGCCGGGAGCGAGGCGAGCACGTCGTACTCGGCCGACGACAAGTACGTATTCGTGATCAGGCCCTGGATGGCGCCGGATAGAAGGGTTGGGACTTTTCCGGGTGAGTTTTAGCTCGCAGCGACTGTCCACGAAGTCCGCTCGCCGCAGCCTCAAACGAGTGCCCCTCACATACCGGTCAGTGTGGCGACTGTTGGTGATTCCTGCGGTATGCCGGTGGGATGGGGTATGCGGAGGGTGGGGGCCCGACTGCTGAGCGGGGGCGTTTCGTGACCAGGTGCGGCTGGAGGACGGCGGGCGGTTCGCGGCGGGTGAGAAGACCCCCGGCCGTCCTACCGGGCCACGGGCGACGTCGCCGCTGGCCGCCCAACCCATATCCGGGCGGTGCGGGCCGGGCTCTGGCAAGTCGTGGCAAGTTCGTGGCGCCCACGCCGTGCGGCCCACCAGGCTGGTTCCCGCACCGCGTCACCAGAGAGCAGGGGGTCAGGCATGACGCGGACAGCGTGACGGTGAGCGATGACGACGTGCAGGCGGTGCGCCGCTGGGTGCGGCTCTCGTGCACTGAGCCGGGCACCCACCTGCCCGCCCTGACCGAGATCGCGGGAGACCTCCGGCTGTCCGTGCTCGTGGTCCGCTCCGCCTTGGAGCAGCTTGCCGCCGACGGGTTGGTGACCCTCCACGACGGCTACCGGCTCTACAGCGTCGGCACCACGACCCCGACCGAGCGCGCCTACCGGCTGATGCGGACCGCGATCCACCGCACCAACGGGCCCGGCGAACGGTTCATGACCCGCGACCGGATCACCCAGGTGTTCGGGATCGGCACCAAGGTGGCCGCAGCCGCCGTGCGGCAGCTGATGGCCGAAGCGCTGCTGACAGGGCCACGCGGGCAGTACGTCAACGCCTACAGTCCCGCGCAGCAGCGCCGGCGCGTCCGGCAGTTGCGCGAGCGCGCCAGCGACCTGCGCCGCGAGGCCCTGGAACTGATGAGGACGGCCCGTGAGATCGAGCAGGAGCCGCCCACCGGCTGCGACTCCGAGGAGACGTTGCCGCTCCCGGCTCGGGCAGGTGTCACGGACCCGGTGTCACGCTGTGAGGGTGTGGGATGAGCTCGCGCCCGTGCTTCCGCGCGCTCTGGCTGTCCTCTGACAAGCAATCTTGACCGTTTGCCAGGCTAGTTTGACCGGCCCGTTCCACGCTGAACTGCTCTTCCCTGCAGGCGACGGCCCGGCCGGCCCGAGGTGGCAGCCGGCGATGGGGCGCTGTGCCGGGTGGTTTTGGCCTGGCGGCGGCGGGAACCCGGGATTCGGGGCGGGACTGGCCGCCGTCAGGGGGACTTCACGGCGTTGACCATGGTGTATCCCATCTTGTCCCGGCACAGGGCGAGGATGTGCGGGTAGACGGTGTCGAGCTGCGCCATCGCGTCGGTGCCCACCAGCTCCGCGATCTGGGCGCGCCTTGCGGCGAAAAGCCGCGGGATCAGCTCGTAGGTGGGCTTGAAATCCCGGGACATGTCGCGAGTGCCTTGGATGGCGAAGCCGGCCTCGCCGAGCATGCGGGAGTAGTCCTCGGGTCCGGCGGGGAGGCGGGAGAGGGCGAACGCGGCCTGGAAGAGCTGGACTTCCTCGGGTGTGAAGGGCACGGCTTCGTAGCAATCCGCGAGGACGAAGCGGCCCCCGGGCCGCAGCACCCGTCGAACCTCGCGGATCGCGGCGGGGCGGTCGGAGAAGTGAGCGAAGGACTCGATGGCCCACGCGGCGTCGAAGGTCTCGGAATCCTGGGGCAGGGCCATGGCGTCCGCCTGTTCGAAGGTGACGCGGTCGGACAGTCCCGCCTTCGAGGCGCGGTCGCGGCCGGCCCGGACCTGCGCGGCGCTGACCGTCACGCCGAGCACGCTCGCGCCCGACTCGGTGCCGATTCGCACAGTGGGCCGGCCTGTGCCGCAGCCGACGTCCAGCATCCGCTGTCCCGGCAGCAGCCCGACCACGTCGATGAGGGTGCCGGTCCAGGAGTCCTGGGCCCGGGTGAGTTCCTCCCACATTTCGTCGGCCGTCAGCTCCCCCGTCTGCGTCCGCACGCCGTCGGTCCACATGCCCAGGTGCATGCTGTCGCCCATGGTCAGGCCGTACAGGCCTCCGAAGCGGTCGTACCATTCTCCGACCTCCCGGGCCGATGGATTGCTCATGTCCAACTCCTCGCTTCCAGGCGGCCCACCAGGTGGGCCGGCGCCGCCGGGCCGACCCGGCCGATCGGCCCGCTGCCCTCCACCACTTCCCCAGGACGGGCGCGCAGTGAGGCCACACAGTGGGGCGCACGGAAGCACGGATGGATCCATGCACTGAATCGCCTACATACGGCAGGCACACTTCGTTGGCCGTCGAGATCACTCGGCGAGCGATCAAGATCTCGCGTCAGAGGTCACTGGCCCGACCCGTCGGCGCGGAGGACGATAGAGCCATGGGCGAGCACGACCAGGACCAGGACGACGTCGCCGACCCGGCGCGGGCCGCCGCTCACCGCAGCCCGCGCCGGGGAGATGACGGCCGGGCTGCGCGAGGCGATGGAGGGGTGACGTCCGGCGTTCCGCGGCGGTGCTCGCCGCCCGGGTCCGCGACGCGCACGCCGCCCGGGTGTGGCTTCCTCCGGGGTACGCCTCGTGGGAGTCGTACTGCCAGGCGGATTACGGCATCAGCCGCGCGCAGGCGTAGCGGCTCCCGGACGTCGCCCGCGCCCTGGCCGCGACCCACGAAGCGGTCGCCACCGGCCCCGAGACGTCTCGCACGCGAGGCACCGGCCCGGCCGCCGCGATCGACTACGGCCTGTCCCAGCGCGCCCTGCACGGCACCCTCCTGTGACCGCTGCTGCCCGGCTTGGCGTGGGGTGTTGAGCAACGGCAGGGGTGATCCGGGCGTCCTTGCGCGAGCCCGCTGGCCCGGCGGCGGCCAACTGGTGCAGACGCGCGAATCCGTCAGGGTCTCGGACCTCGGCCATCACCGAGGCGAGATGCCGGTGCGTGCGGGTGAGCATCCACGGCAGAGCGGGACGGATGGCGTCTCCGTAGATCAGCATGAGCAGCCCGGAGGCCAGGTCGTCCCGGTCATGCGACGATGAGGCCCCGCGCTCGCTCAGCCATCGCTGTGGGAGCTCCACCCAGGCGGCTCCGGACAAGTCCTCGGCCCCCGTGGCCATCTGGGCATCCAGCGCTGCTGCCAGGTATTCCCCGGGCTGGCTCGACAGCCAGTGCAGCACCTTGGTCACCCCGCGGCGGCGTCCGGCTCGGGTGCCGTTCGCCGCCGGAAGGAACGGCGGCGCCGTCAGGCGTGGCAGCGTCTCCTCAGACGACTGCCCGGCCTGAGGCCACCACCGTTCCGCGGTCCGGGCCGGAAACTGCTCCCGCAATCGACTGTTCCGCGCCTGGGCCTGCTCCGCAGTCGCGTTCGTGATCTCCAACGGCTTGCGCGTCGCGTGCTTGACGACAGCCGTCATGACGAGCGCCCGAACAGGACGTCCAGCGACGCCGGGTCGTAGCCCGGTGCCGGCGGCGGAGGAGCCGGCTGGATGTTCTCGCATGCGTGGCGTGCGTGGTGCGCCAGCACGCCGGGACGACCTCGTCCTTGTGCGGCGTCAGATATACCTCTGTGGCGGACAGATGGGCGTGTCCGAGCACCCACTGCACGTCGGACAGCGTCAGCTTCGGGTCGCGCACTATGCGGGCGGCCGCGCTGTGCCGCAGGTCGTGGAGGGCCCAGTCGGCGCCGATCGAGGCATGACGCGCTCGAACATCCGGTGGGCGCCGTGGTAGGTCAGGGGGGTCGGATCGGGTCTCGCCGTGTCCACCACACCGGCTGGGTGCGGCCTCGCGGGACCTGGCCGTGTACCTCCTGCTGGTAGAGGCGCAGCCATACGAATGCGTCCGCCGACGCCGGCATCTGCTGGGTCGCCCGCGAGCCCTTGCGTACCACCTGATCAACTGCTGGCCGGGGTCGACGTCGCGCAGGCGCATGCTGATCAGTTCCGAGGCCCGCACCGCGGTGGAGATCCAAGAGGCGACCAGGGCCCGGTCGCGGTTGGAGGGCAGCGCCGCGAACAGCTTGTTGAACCATGCCTCCGGAATCGAGCGCGGGATTCGTCGCGGAAGGCTCGGCCGGTAGCGGCCCACCCGCTCAGGCTTCCAGCCGTCCATCGGGTTGTGGTGCGCGTGAGCCCGCCCGGAGCGGCGGGAAGGATCCAACGGGAACGGGTTGAGTAGCGGGCCGGCCCCCGCGTCGCGGTGCACGTCGTAGAACCGGCGCGGCACCGTCTCGCTGTGCGCGACGGTCGTCGAAGCGTGCCCCGGCCCGGTCGACGGCTTCCCAGTCACCGGGTTCGGGGTGTCGGCGCCCCGAACCGATCGCGTGCTCGGGGCCTTGGCCTTCCTGGGTTTGACGGCCTTTTTGGATCCAGCAGCTGAAGCCCCGGGCTTCCAGACGGGTCGCTCGGTCCCAGGAGACGTCCACAGCCTGCAGGAACCGCCACCACCGCAACAGATCCATCCCGTAGGAGCGAACCGTTGACGGCGCTTTCCCGACCGCCGGCAATTCCTGACAGCAGACGGCGACCGCCTCGATGGTCACGCCGTCGGGATCGATCAGCCGGTAGGGCTCGTACCGGTCGCCGGTCTCCACCAGCCGACCTCATCGGGGAACCACCACGGCCCCCAGACCCGGTTGGGTATGGGCCGCAGCATGCTCCACAACGTGTCCAGACGCGCGGTCGGCAGGCAGTAGGTCCATGCCTGGTAGGGGGCGGCAATCGTGGCTTCGTAGAGGGTGAACTGCAACAGGAAGCGGCTCAGAGGATCATCTTCGATGAACGTCTCCGGCTCCGTAGCGCAGGGATCATCGGTGTACCACACGCGGGGATCGGCTGCGCCTGGTCCCTCCAGCGGCCACGGGATGGACCAGTCCATGCCGGCCTCGTCCTGCACGGCGAAGCCCAGCCGGTCGCCGAACGGTCCGGAAGCATGCTTGGGCTGCTCCAGCACCGGGTCATGGAATCTGTGGAGTGCCGGGCGGAGGCGGGCCAAGCGGTGGAAGGCGACCAACGCCTCCGGGAGGTTGCCCAGTTCGCCCACGCGTTCCCTTCCTCGGCCAGGCTCCGGCTGCTCGGCAGGGAACCAATCGAGAACGAACGACTCCAGAGCCCGGATCGGATCCGCGTCTACGTGGTCGACCCAGTCCACATCCGGCACCGGACCAGGTGCCGGGACCGGTCGGACCACGTCCAGCATCTCGCGGGTCAGCGGTTGGTGGAGCTCCCATGCGGCGTAGTCGAAGTTGGCAGGGTTCGACAGTCCCCTGCGCCGCGCGGCGCTCAGGGGGAGGCAGCCGATATCGCCACCAACGAAATGCTTTTGCGCGTGCCGTCGTCCGGATGATGAGCTGGCACGGTGACCAACCATGATGAGGCGGCAGCTGTTCGACCGTTGACACTGGCTTGGGTGAGCCGGCACCTGGATGTCGGCGAACGGATCGTCAGAACCGAGGCGCTGCAGGGCGGCATCACTGCCGAAATGCGGAGGCTGACCATCGGCACGCGGGACGGAGGCACTCGTCACCTGGTGCTGCGGAGTTTCGTCGACCCGTTCTCCGTGGGGCACGCTGAGGAGTGGCTGAACAGGGAGGCCGGCGCCCTGACCCTGCTCGCGGGGACCGGCGTGCCGGCTCCTGGTCTGGTCGCGTTCGATCCGACCGCCGCGCATTGCGAGTATCCATCGCTCCTTATGACACATCTGGCGGGCCGGACGGTCCTCGACGATGAGGGATTGGAGGTGCGTGTTCCTCTGCTGGCCTGTCAACTCGTGGCGATCCACGCGTTGCGACCCGCCGAGCGGCCCCGAGCGTATGTGGCGTTGACGACCGCCGACACCGTCGTGGTTCCGAAGGGCGCCGACGCGGCGGCGTGGGCCGCAGCAATCGACGTGATCCGCAAGCCCGTGCCGCCCTATGAAGGGCGATTCCTGCACCGGGACTTCCAACCCGGCAACGTGCTGTTCGACGTGCCGTCCCCAAGCCCGGCAGGTCCCCGGATCACCGGCGTCGTCGACTGGGCGGCGACCTCCTGGGGCCCGGCGGATCTCGATGTGGCACACTGCTCCACCAATCTCGCGCTACTGCACGGCCCGGCGTGGGGCCTGCGGTTCGCCGAGGCGTATGAGGAAGCCGGCGGGGTGCTGGCCGCGGCCGCGAGCGAGCGGCTGTACTGGCAGGTGCGGGACGGGCTGGCATGCTCAGAAGAAGTGCGGTTGGTGGCGCAGCCATGGCGGGAGGCTGGGAGGACAGAGCTGACGACGCGAGCCGTGGAGGAGCGGCTGGACGCCTACGTCACAGCCCTGATGGACGCGCTGGGCTGAGCCAAGGGGCTGATGCTGTCCGTGAAGGGGCAGCGCCTGGACGGGAAATGCGGATCGGTCCACTCGGAGGCCTTGTTCGAGAACACCGTCGCTGCACCCGCGCTCTACAACGAGATCGTGATGGCTGAGGTGTGCGAGGCGCTGGGGCTGGCCTCCGAACCGCGCACCGTCACCACCGGGCGCAGCCCAGTGATGGAGATCGCCGGGGTGCCGCACCTGATCCGCTGGACCTCACGGCGCAGCGACCAGATTGCCGACTGCCTGGCAGACCTGGAGCACGAGTACGTCACCGTCGTCGACGACGGCGGCGAGCCCCGCTTTCTGCCCGTGGTCTCCGAGCGGGCCCGCGCCAAGCTGAACCGGATCGCGGCGAAGATGCGCCCTCCCAAGAAATAGGTCCGATCGCTCGCGCGACTGCGTGCCGACTGGAAGAAGAGCGCGATCGACACCTCCAAGGTGACCGTCGACATCATCGAGTCGCTCCTCGTCGAGGGGGCGCCCGCGCCGCAGCGGACGCGATCCGGGCGCAGGTTGCCGTCGTGGTCGACGTCGCCCTGGCGACCGTGGACGTCGCTGCGGTGGTGTTCGTGAGGAACGGCGGCGGCCGGTTCCACCGCCGGCACCTGCTCGCCGAAGCTCGCCGTCACCTCGCTCTGGTCCTGCACGGCCGCCGCCGCGACCCCGGCCTGGACGAGAGAATCGTGGGCGCCGCGCTTGCGACACACTGCCTGGACATCAGCGGGCCGAAGACCACACGCGGCCTGCTGTCGGACCACCGCCTCTACACCGCCCGGTGGGCGCTGTCCGACCTCGCACCCGCCCGGCACCCACCCACCGCCGTCCCCGAACCAGAACGGCAACCCCCGCCGGCCCCGGCGCGCCGCCCGGCCCCCGGAGCAGGAGCCGGGGGAGTGGGAGATGCCCCGCATCCCGCTGAGCTACGACCACGCGGTCCTCGCCAGCACGGTGGTGCGGGAGAAGCTGCGCACCGCCACTCCCACCGCCGTTCGGGGCCGGACGTACGACGTCGCCGCGCACCAGCAAGCGGCGATGCCCGAGCTCCTGCTCGCGCGCCAGGACACCGACCCCAGCCGCCCGGAGATGGAGGACGAGCCCCGGTCGCATAAGCCGACCAGGAGGACGCCGACGCGGCCCCGGTGCGCGAGGACGACCAGCGGGCGCATCGCCCCCAGCAGCCGGACCCGCACCACGGGCGAGAAGCCGGCCGCTGAGTGCACCGGGTGCGGTGCACTCAGCGGCCGCACCAACCATCGCGGCACTGCTCGGCGTCTCGGTCGGCACCCTCTACAACCACATCCACGACCTCAAACAGCTCAGCGCCTCCCGCGTTCCCACACAGCTGGACGGAGGTGCCCGGTGATCCCCGCAGGGCCAACCATGAGGGGCCCTGCCCGGGGTTCGGTTTCAGCAGTCGAACACCGACCAGCAGATGTCGTTGCGCAGGCGCTGGTCATCAAGTACGAGCTCGCGGATCGCATCCGGGAGCTGATTGCGCTGCCACTGGCACTCGAGTCGTCCTGCGGTCTTACTCTCGCCTTCCGGTGCCGCTGCTCGTGCGGCCTTGATCGCGTAGGCGGCCGCGCCGAGCTCGTGTGCGGCGACGTGGGCGACGGCCCCGGCCTGGCCGGCGGCGTACGCGGCATGCCGTGCTGCCCCACGCAGGTCTCTGGCTGCCCCCATCGCATGGCCGCCCGCCGCGCGAGCCTGCATCATCTTGACCTCGCCGCGCACCCAGGCCCGGGCATGCTCGATCGCCTGGCGCGGTCGCGGGTCCGCAGGCTGGGCCGACTCGAAGAGGCCAAGGACGTGCTCTGCACAGGCGGCAGCCCATAGAGCGAGGAGACGGTGATCCGCATCAGTAAGAGTCCCACCACGGCGGATCGTCACGAAGCGAGGGTCGCGGACCTTCGGGAGGATCATGACGTGCACTCCCTCCTGCGCGCCTCGGCGCCGCTCGCCGCGGTGTGCCCTGGCGGCCGGTCAGCCGCCCGACGCAGGGAATGATCCAGAGTGCTCATCAGCCGGGCGACACGACTGCTGCCAATTGTCACGGGCGGGTAGCGGCGCAGCACATCGATGAGCAACGGTGTCGCACGCTGCCGCGACCGTTCCAGTAGGGCATCCCCGATCGCGATATCACCGCCCGCCTCCACCTCCCCGATGTGCGCAGCGCTCGCGCAGGCCCGCAGGATGTGGCCGACCTGACCGGCCTGGGCGATGGGGTGCAAGTATGCGGCCGAGGCGGCGTCACCGGCGGATCGCGCGGCCAGTCGCGCGGCTTCGGAGGGCGCGGAGCGGGCGGCTCGGTGAGCGTCCAGGGAAGTGACGCGCTGCAATTTCGTCCTGTTGGCACCGTTGATGAAGGCCCAGGCGGCGTCGATCGCCGCGCGGGGGCGCGGATCACCGGGAACAGCCTGCTCAAAGACCGACAGGACGTCCTCTGCGTGCCGAACCACGTAACGCGCCACGACGCGCAGCTCGTCCATCGTCAGATCGAAGTCTCCGGACACGGTGTGCGTGCTCTGTGTCATGCCTCTGAATCGTATCCTTGAACGCACGATGGAGACTTTGCGACGAATCCTCCGCTCACCTGCGTCGGAACCCTCAATCGGACGTCACATGCGGCTCGTGGACCTGGCCCGTCGCCATGGCCTTTCCACACAGGCGGTCCGCAACTACGAAGACGCCAGCATCATCCCGCCGGCCCACCGCAGCCCGACGGGGTACCGGGACTACACCGCCACGCATGCCGCCGGCCTCGCGGCCTACCTGGCGCTCGTCCCTGCCTTCGGCTACTCGACGAGCCGACGCATCATGCAGGCCGTCACCGGCGGCCAGCTCGATGAAGCACTGGAGTACGTCGACGACGTGCACTCACTCCTGGCTCGCGACCGCAACACACTACGAACCGTCGAAGCCGCGTTCTCACACCTCGGAGCCGTCACTTCGGATGCGGCGGCCAGCACTCGGGCGCCGTACAGCATCGGTGAACTGCCGATCGCGACTGTCAGCCGATCGCGAGGGCGGCCGATGTGTCGATGAGGGCGAGTTGGCCCGGGCTGGCTCTCCGGGTTCGGGCCTGTTCCACGAAACGGCCCAGCTCCGCGCGGACGGTGGCCGAGTCGATGCGCTTGATCACGGGCAGCGCGGCCTCGACGATCTGACAGGCGTCGTCGAGGCGGCCTCCACCGGCCAGGGCTGTCGCCTGCCGAACCGCGAAGCGGGCCAGGGAGTTGCTGTCCGCCGGGACGGCCGGCCGGCGCCGGCGCTCGGCGGCGAAAAGGTCGGCGGCCAGCTCGAAGCGACGGAGGCTGAACATGCAGGACGCCTCGATGAGCCGAGGGTTGCCGTTCTCGATGCGCGGGCCCCAGTGAGGGGTCCGGTCGCCGATGACCTCGGCGGCGTGGCTTCTGAACCGCTCCAGTGCCTCCCGGCAGGCCCCCGCATCGCCACGGCGCGCATGCCCCTGGGCCGCGCGTCGTGCGGCGTGGGCGCGGATCACCGGGTTGGCCGCCGGGTGCCCGGCCGCCTGGTCAGCGAATCCGATCGCCGCATAGGTGTCACCGCGGTGCTGGGCGATGAACGCCTTGCGGACCAGGGCATACGCGGCCACCGTTTCGTCCCCGCCGTGTGCGCCCCAGCGGACAGCGAGATTCGTCCAGCGCAACGCCTCCGCGGGATGTCCCGCCTCTTGTGCCATCCATCCCGTGTACTCGGCGAACCTCGAGGCCAGCAGCCAGATCTCGGCACGCTGCTCGCCAACGGCGTGCGGACCGGCGTCCGTCAGGATCCGCGTGATCGACTTCATCGAAGCGGTGACGAACCTCGGTCCGGTGGATCTGCCGATGTCCTTCAGCTCCACAGGACCCGCTCGTATCCGGCGACCACGGGGCCGGCCTCGACGACGCCCTCGGCCCGGGCGTCGCGGCGGCCGGGCCCGGCCAGCTGGACGAGTTCCCTGCCGGTGCCGAAGGCCGCGTCGCATGCCGCCGCCACAGCGGGCGTCGGGTTGCGCAACCCGCTCTCCAGATCGCAGATCTGCCCTTCGGACACGTTCGCACGCCGGGCGAACTCGCGCACGCTCCACCCCCGACGTGCCCGGAGTGTGGCCAGGACGACGCCGATGTCGCCCGGCGGCAGACGCGTGCTGGTCGATCTCCCTGCCGAGACCGTCCCTGCCGCGCTGTCCGCCGGATCCATACCCGCCAGCGTACGGAGCCTTGCGGCCGCTATTCAATCCCCGGCGAATAGCCACCGAGCGTGTACTCCACCCCTAGGGTGAGCACGATCCCTGACGTCAAGGCTTGCCAGAGAGGGGGCAATTGTGCCGCGCATCTTCCTCAGCTTTCGCAAACCGGACTCCCGGTGGATGCGAGACCGTGTCTACCGCGCGCTGTCCGACCGCTTACGATCACGGGGACAATTGAGATCGGGACGTGCTGGCCTGGGGGTTTGGCTGTCGGGTGATCAGCAGGTCGTCGTGCGGACGGGCACCAGCTCGGTACTCGTCCTGCGGCGGGTTGCCCTGCGGGCTGAGCGGTCGGAGACCAGACCGGCGATGGCGCGGTGGGTCTCGTCGTAGTCCTCGCGCCGTCCGGTGTAGCGCTGGAGCGGGCGCCACTGCTTGTACTCGGCGTTGGTGTGCTCCACACAGATCCGAGCCGAGGACTGCCGGCGTCGCTGTTCGCGCCAGGCCCGCCTCTCGCCGTCACACACGTCGTCCTTCGGCTTCCTCGGCGGAGCGCTGACCTGGTGTGGGAATTCGTTGGCCAAGCCGCGGTAGCCCTCGTCCACCTCGGCTTTCACATTTGGGCGGAGGCGGAATTGCTCGGCGATGCCCTCGGTGCGCACGGCGGTCTGGTCGTGCACGCGGCCGGGCCGCGTCACGCCGGAGAACAGGGTACGGCCTTGGTGATCGCTGAACGTAGTCGTCTTGATGGTGTTCTGCTTCTTCTTGCCGGAGACGAACGCCTTACGTCCGGCGCGCCCGGCCTTGGGACGTCTGACCTGGACTTCCGTGCCATCGCTGCGGAGGTCGACGCCTTCGGCTTCGGCGTAGGCGAAGACATCCTCCAAGGTCCGCAGGCGCAGGCCGCGCCGGTCGGGGACGGCGAAGCCACGGGCCGCGAGCAGCGGCCGGACCTCGCGGATCCAGTGGAGATGGTGGAGCGATCGACATCGAACAGCTCGGCCAGGGCGGCATGCGAAAGCCCGAGCCGCAGGTGGACGAGGGTGGCCAGCAGCCGGTCGGGGAAGACCAGCTTCTGCTTACGGCCCGCCCCAGCCGCCCGGCGCCGGGCACCCCCGCGCCGCTCATGCAACGCGGACTCGCGGGCCGCTGTCCACCTGGGCGCGAGTTCTTGGAGCAAATCGCCGAAATGCGCGCGGGAGACCCCGGACAGGGCAGGATGGGAGCAGGCTGTACGGGCCCAGGTCAGCTTCACAACTTACCTAACCCGTACGGCCCTTCCCCTGTCACGGCCTGATCTGACCCGCTCGCATTCGCCCGCGACGCTCGCGCGGATTCATCTGACGGGATGGGCCTGCTGCGCGCTACACCGTGACACCCTGATGCATCACACCAGGCGACGTGACGGCTGCCCTCCAGGGCACCATGCGAGGATCGAACGATGAGGAATCCCCGCCGCGAGTTACTGCGCTGGCAGTTCGACATGACCTGGTCACTGTTCGAGTACCACCTGGAGCGGCTCACACCCGAGGCCTTTCTGTGGGAGCCCACTGACCTGACCTGGACAGTGCGCCCGGACGCCGCCGGGAACTGGCTGCCGGACTGGGCCAACACCGAGCCCGACCCCGTTCCCGTTCCCACCATCGGCTGGGTGAGCTGGCACATCGGCTGGTGGTGGAGCACTGCCATCGATCACGCACAGGGACGTACGCCCCGGGAGCGTACCGACATCACCTGGCCCGGCAACGGACCGGCGACCGTCGCCTGGCTACAGGATCTGCGTACCCAGTGGCTGGCGGTCCTCGACAAACTCACCGACGCCGATCTGGACGCAGCCTCCACGCTGCCGTGGCAGACCCCTCCGGACAACACCATCGGACACATGATCGCCTGGCTGAACGCCGAGCTGATGAAGAACGTCGCTGAGATCGGGCAACTGCAGCTGATCTGGGCGGCCTCGAAGTCGCGACCCAAGAAGCAATAGGGCTCAGCAGAAGGAACGTCGTCCAGCACGGCAGCCGCGACGTCGAGCCCAATTGCTCCCCAGGTCGTTAGGTGCCAACGAGATCTTCAAGTCGGGCCAGTCGATACCGCCCGGGGCCGATTTCGCCGAGATCCTGCGGCGGCAGGCCGCCGAGTGCGAGCTCATGTGCGTACTGATCGGGCCAGGGTGGCTCGACGTGCGGGGCGAGGACGGTGTGCGGCTCCTGGACCGGGCTCACGACTGGGTCCGCCTGGAGATCGCGACAGCTCTGCGGGCGGGAAACCGCGTCGTCCCGGTCCTTCTGGGTGACGCGACGATGCTGCCCGACGCCTCGGCGCTGCCGGCCGAGATCGCGGAGCTGGCGCGCCTGCAGTTCCTCCGCGTTCCCGAGACCCATCTGCCGGACGGGCTGGAGCACTTGGGCGACGCGGTGACCGCTCTCCTGTCCGATACCGATACCGACCCCGCTATCGAACCCGGGCACGGCACGGCGCCAGCCGCCGATCCGGAGCCATCAATGACCATGACGGCCCATGTGTCCGGCGGCGGCAGCGCCTACCAGGCGGCCCGTGATCAGACGATCAGGCTGGCGTGAGGGGCGGACGATGGATCATCCCGGAGCAGACGGTGCTCATCGGATCGGGCCGTATGCGCTGCTCGGAAGACAGAGCACGGTCGGCGGGAGCGAAGTCTTCGAGGCACGCACGGATGAGGGGCTACTCGTCACGGTCACGGTCGTGGGGCCCGAACTCGCCGCGGACCCGGGGTTCCGGGACCGGTTCCGAGCCGCCGTCGAGGCGGCACGGACGCTGTCCGGTGTCTTCCTCGTACCGGTGGTGAATGCCGACGCCAACGCGCCGGTTCCTTGGCTGGCGACCCAGTTCACCGCCGGACTGCCGCTCCGGCAGGCGGTGGACCGGCACGGCCCGCTGTCCGAACCGGCTCTGCGGGTGCTCGCCGACGGCCTCGCCCGGGCGCTGGCCGCACTCCACGCGGCCGGGACGGTCCACGGCGAGGTGAGCCCGGACTCGGTGCTGCTGACCATGGACGGGCCCCGCATCACAGCCGTGGGGATGGTGGGAGCCACCGGGAGTCCGGCACTCTCGCCGACGGGCGACATGTTCGACCTCGGGTCGACCGTCCTGTTCGCGGCTTCCGGAGGCGAGCCTGACACGGGCGCCCTCCCCGTGTCGCTGCGCGAGGTGATCGGCGGCTGCCTGTACCCGGAACCGCCGGACCGTCCCACCGCGGAGCAACTCGTCGACTACCTGAGGCATCAGAACCTGCCTGCGCTAGAAGGCAGTTGGCTGCCCCCGGCGGTGACCGCCGACATAGCCGCCGCGACCGTGGCGGTGGGATCGGAGTCCGCCGGGGGCGGCGACCGGGGCCCGCTTCCTCCGCCGCCGGAGATCGCTTCCGGCCCGGGTGCCAGCCGCCGCAAGCTGATCACCGCTCTGGCCGGGGGCGTGGCCGTACTCGGCGGAGCCGCGGCGGCACTCGCCTTCTCCGGCGACTCGTCACCGGCACCCGACGGCCGGGCCGGTGGGCCCGGGCCCACCGCGCGGCCGGCCTCTCCGTCAGGCGGGCGATCCACGTCCGCACCCTCCGCGTCGCCGTCCTCGACGGACGGACCGGAACCGACCGTTCTGGCCGGACCCGACGCCGTCAAGGCATGGTCGGAAGCCGGAAAGCACGCCCCCACCTGCCTGGAAGCATCCGACAAGGTGGTCATGGTGGTCACGGCCAAGGCCACGTCGTTCCTGGACGCCGCGACCGGAAAATCCGTGTTCCACCCACTGAACGCGACCAACGAGTTCCGCACGAGCAGCTTCAAGTACCTGACGGCGTACGCGGACGGAGTGTTCTACCTGCTCTGCGACACACCGAGTCAGTCAGGCGTACTGGCGGCGTTCGACGCCGCCGGTGGGAAGGCGAAGTGGGCGACCAACCTTGCCGCCTACGATCCCGGCGGCCCCACGTTTGTGTCGATGTTCCCGAGCAACTATGTGGCAGTCGCGGGGGACATGGTCTATGTATGCGGACAGGTGCGTCAGACAGACGGGAAGTTCTCGGCCGAGTCTCCGACCACCGGCTACATCCGTGCGTTCAATGCCGCGACCGGCAAGGGACTGTGGCAGGTCAAGGGCACGGACGTCAACAACGTGCTCGTGCCGCCCACCGGTTCCCACCTGCTGGCCACCTCGGCCGTTCCGGCCAGGAAACCCGGCCGCGTCCAGATGATCGACGCCGGCAGGAGGGGTGCCCGCGGCTGGAAGGTATCCATCCCGTACACCTCGTACTACTTCACCACCGGCTGGCCGCTGACGTGTTACGCAGCCGGGCCGTTCCTGTTCGCCGGCGGCAACGGCGACACGCTGTTCGCCGTCGACGCGGCCACGGGCAGCGAGAAGTGGCATCAACGCTTCGAGGCGAAGAACGGGGACCAGGCCCGCATCGGCGCCCCGTTCTCCAGCCTGGACGGCGCGACCGTCTACGTACCCGTCGGCAGCGACCTGGCCGCCCTGGCCGTGGCCGACGGCACGCTCCAGTGGGTCGCGACGCTCGACGGCGCCAACGACATGGGCGGTTCCAACCTGTTCAACGCCTCCCTCAGGCTGGGCGGCAAGAGCGCGCAGTGTTCGGCCGACACCGTCTTCGCCACCGACAGCGCCAAGACGCTGTGGGTCATCGACGCGGGCACCGGCAGGGCCCGGTGGAAATACAGGGACCCCGGGCAGCCGGACGTGGGTTTCACGTGGACGGTGGGCGGCGACCACGTGTTCATCGCCTCCCACCCGCCCGTGGGGGGCGGTTAGCGGCCCCCGGGGGGGAGGGGGCACGGGGAACAAAAGAGTCGCAAGGTGGTAAAAACCCGGGGGGCACCTGCGGCGCGCGGCC
>NZ_JBIURS010000045.1:36436-37297 GCF_044740965.1 Streptomyces sp. NPDC088252
CCCGGGGAACTAACCGCACCCCCGGGCAGCGGCAGGGGGTTTTCCGTGGGAGGGGGGGCGCGCCCCAGGGGTACATCGCCTCCCACCCGCCGGTGGGCCGCGATCGCGGCCCACGGGCGGTAAGGGACAAGGAGAAGACATGGAGACGAGTGTGGAACTCGCCGGGCTGGCATCGGCAGCCGCGGCGCGTCTGATCGATCTGCTGGCGACGGACGGCTGGAGGGCGGTCAAGTCCTCGGTCCTGGCGCTGTGGCGGTCCGCTCCGTCGAATCGCTGGCGTTCAGTCCCGACGGCCGTACCCTGGCCGCCGGATGGCACGGCGGATTCGTCAGCCTGTGGAACGTCACCCACCCCGACGACGTCAAGCCCGCGAAAGCGCCCCTTGACCTCGACTGCCCCGACGTCGTCTCCCATAGTGTCGAGTTCAGCCCCGACGGTCACACCCTGGCCGCCGGATCCACCGACAGCAAGGTCCGCCTGTGGAAGGTCGCCGACCCCGGCCACCCCACCCCCCTGGGCAAGTCGCTGACGGGTCCCGCCCAGCCCGTCATGTCGGTGGCGTTCAGCCCGGACGGTCACACCCTGGCTGCCAGCACCGACGACGGCGTGGCCACGCTCTGGGACCTGAAGGTCGAGACCGCCATCAGCCGCATCTGCGCCGGAAGCTCCGGCGCCCTGAGCCGACATCAATGGAGCCGATACGTTCCCGAACTGCCGTACGACCCACCCTGTGTGACCACCTAGTGTCCGGCGCCGGAGATTCGTCGTTACTGAGGATTTCGGGTTGTCGTCGGGTAGTGACGGTTGTTGATCCCTGCGGTACGCCGTTGGTATGCGTTGTCCAGAGGGCGGGGGCCTGAC
>NZ_JBIURS010000046.1:0-36225 GCF_044740965.1 Streptomyces sp. NPDC088252
GCACTGTACTTCGAGGGCCGTGCCACGTAGATCTACACCTTCCAGGATCAGCAAGATCCATTGTCAGGTGTGTCCACACCACAGGGGTCACCTCAGTCTTCTCGGATTCCTGGGGGCTGGTCACGTCCCACACGCGCAGCACATTGCGATAGAAATCAGCGGTGAAGGCCAGCGGGCGGCCGTCCACCACCGTAGCCGCCGTCCACCCCCACTGTTCGAGCTTTGAGATGCGGGGGCCCGGCGCGAGCCGTCCCGTGGTCAGGTCTGTGATCCAGATGGTCTCCTCGCCGCGGACAACGGCGACGGGGCGGTCGTCCATCATCATGGTCGCCAGTCCTCTGACCGGACCGTACCTGTGAAAGTGGCGCACCCGGCCAGTAATGAGGTCGGTCAGCCGTACCCCGGTCCAGCCGCCTACGACGGCCACGGGGTGGCCTTCGACTAGGGCGGTCGCCGTGTACTCGGCGTCGCCGGCCAGCTCGTCCAACAGCTCTCCCGTTTCGAGGTCCCATACGTGGGCGATGTGGAGGAAGCAGTCGCCGCAATCGCGCCGGCTGACAACGACGGCCACGGGGCAGCCGTACATCATGGTGGTCGCCAGGTTGAACACCGGGCCGACGTGGCCGGTGAGGGGCAGGCCAGTCTCGTATCCGGTCCTCAGGTCCCACACACGCACCGTCCGGTCCGCGCTGCCGGTGACGGCGACGGGGCGGTCGCCGATCATGGTGGTGGCCACGGCCGACATAGGACCGGTGTGCCGGTGAGTGGTGGGCCGATCTGGTGTCCGGTCCTCAGGTCCCAGATCCGTGCCGTCCGGCCCGCGCTGCCGGTGACGGCGACCGGGCGGTCGTCGACCACCGAGGTCGCCACCGACAACACCCGGTCGGTGTGGCCGGTTAGGGTCCACAGGCAGCGGTGGTACACGAGGGCGTCGCAGGACCACCCTGTCTGCCAGGCGGGCCGATCGGTCGGGTTAGTCGTGCCTGGGGCCGTGGAGTAGGTCAGGTGGGCAGAGCCGAGGCGTTGGGCGTGGACGTCCAACAGCCAAGCCCGAAGGGCCGGGTGGGGATGCGGGTGGTCGTGCAGGGCCGCACGGTAGATACGGGAGGCCCGCAGCGCGGTCTCGCTCCGCGCGCGGTCAAGCAGAGGACGAACGACGTCCGGGTGGGCATGGACGAGGAACCCGGTGTCGGTCAGCAGCCGGTCGACGGTTTTGGCGGCAAGGGCGCGGTCCACCGTTGCCTGCTGCACCGCCCGGTCGGTGCGCGACCAGCCTCCGGAGGGTACTTGGGCAGCAGTCCCCGTTGTGGTGGCCGGGGTCGAAGCGGTGGTGGTGGCCGGTGATTCCATCATGACCTCCTGCTGAAAGGACTTGGTAGTCCGACCAAGGGGCGAGTCATTCCGGATCTCCTTAAGACCGGAGGAAGGGCCAGCGCCGCGTTGCGGGTCGGTCTCCTCCGGGAAGAGCCGGGGAAGTGGCCGTCGTACGGCGGTGCTGACACGGGTGACTGGTCCGGTCGTCGCATTTCGCGCAACCCGCGTCTCGGGGCTGGTGACGGCCGTCGCGGACCGTCTGCCTGCCCGGTACATGGCGGCGGGGCGGACCGTGGCGCGCCACGGAGAGGACGCGCTCCTGACGGAAGCCCATACGAGGACGGGCACGCGGCAGGAGGGGTGGGCCGATACCTTCCAATGCCGGGCTTCCAACGGCGCTTTGGCACGTCAGCCGCAGCGACAGCAACGAGCCCCTGGCACACTGGCCATCGCGCAGCTGGGTGTCAGATCGGGAGGCGTCTGGGATCGCCGACAGCACTGCCGGCCCTGGCAGGCTCACCGGTGAGGGCGGTGGCCGCCCTTCCGGTCGCGGGAAGCGAAGATCACGGGACCGATGGTCGCATCCGCTCGGCCGCCGACGCAAACCGCGTAACGGAACGGCGCTGGGCCGCAGCGGCAGGTGGATCCGCGCATCGCGTTCTCCCACAGCCGCTGACCCAACCTCCATAAGCGGCGGACCTCATGGCGAGGTTGACCGAAGGGACCATCGTCGGTGCCACGCTGTGTATCGGAGATGCCGTGAATGCCGTTTCGAACGCGTCGGCCAGCCGGTGACTCCCCGCCCGGGGTCACGGCACGCAGGCCCGCCCTCAGATCGGTCGGGTGGCCGGTTGATTACACTGCGATGAGGTCCCCGGCGGTCTTGGCCCGGGCGGTCTTGGGTGGGATTCATGGCTCCACCGCCCTGGCTGCTCGGCGAGCCGGACGAGCATCAGGCGGATCATCGCCACCTTGATCATGGCCTCGAAGGTCGCGGTCAGCCATTCGTAGTCGCGGGCCAGCCGACGGTTTCGGACCAGCCAGCCGAAACTTCGCTCCACCACCCAGCGGCTGGGCAGGACCTTGAATCCCTTGACGTCGTCGGTCCGCTTCACGATCTCGACGACGATGTTCAACGCGTCGCGGGCCCATGAATGCAGCGTGGAATCAACGGAGTTGGCGTATCCGCCGTCGGCCCACACCAGGCTGACAGTGCGGAATCCGGCGCGGTCCTGGACGGAAGCGGAGGTGACCGCGACGACCAGCAGCAGGCCCATCGTGTCCACGAACATGTGTCTCTTCCGCCCTGCTGTTCGCTTTGCCCGCGTCGAATCCGCGTGCCTCGCCGCCCTCGCTGGTTTTGATGGACTGGGCGTCGATCGCGGCGGCCGACGGCTCGGGATCGCGTCCGGCCCCGGTCCGGACCTGGCGGCGGAGTTCGTCGTGGATGCGGTCCCAGGTGCCGTCCCGGCGGGGGCGATGCGCACGGCCTGGGGTTCGGGCATGCGGGCGTAGCGTTTGACGGTGTTCAGGGCCAGGCCCAGGCGGCGGGAACATTCGAGCAGGCCGACGCCCTGGCCGAGGAGGTCGTGGACTTTGTTCCAGCGTTCTCGGGTGGTCCGCTCGCGTATTCCGCCGGGGCGGGTTGATGGTGGCCCAGCAGCCGGTGTGCGCGCGGACCTCGAGCTGGACTTTGTCGCAGAAGTTTCTCCAGAGGTGCCATCGGTCGCTGACCTGCACCGCGTCGGGCAGGGCACGGCGGATGGCCTCGGCGTAGGTGGCGGAGCCGTCGCAGCACGCGGCCTCGACACCAGGATGTTCGCGCAGCCAGGACTCCAGGGTGGCCCTCTCGCGGTCGGGCCGGACCGCGACGCGTTGGCCGGTCTCGGCATCCGTGATGATCGTGGCGTAGCGGTGGCGGCGGCGCAGGGCGAAATCGTCCCCGCCGATCACTCGGGGGACCGCCTGCTGCGGCAGCGGCAGGCGTCGCAGATGGCGCAGTGCGGTACTGCGGGAAACGGGCACGGCCAGCAGGCCGGCGAGGCGTGCGGCCGCCCGGCCGCATAACTCCCGCGCCACCTGCGTTATCTGCCAGGCAAGCCGCACCGTGCGACGCTGATGGCGCTCCAGCAGTCCGGGAACGTGCTCGCGGAAGGTCTGCAGTCCACAGCCCAGGACCGGACACACCAGCCGCCGTACGCGCAGGTGGACGACGACCCGGCGGCCGTCGACCGGCACGTCCGTCACTGACCGGCGGTGATACCCGTGCACCTTCGCCGTCGGCGTCCGGCACACCGGACACGGCACCGCCGCATCCCGAGTGCGAGCCGTGACCACCACCGCGTCACCGCTGTCCACCACGTCCTCGACGACCAGCGCCGACAGACAGGAAAACACCGTCCCCACAAGGAAGTTGCTATCCACCACAAGATCGTGATCAAAAAACGGCTACGCGGCGTCACCACCGACTACGGGCCGGACCCGAACGATTTACAGTCCCGTGAGTTACGGCGTGGGGTGCCGGAGCTGCTCGATGATCGCTGCGTAGCTGTTGTTGCCGTGTCCCTTGGCTACTGCTCGTTCGGCCAGGGTCGTGAGGAGTTCGGGTAGTTCGGTGTTGATGTCGGCGGCGTGGCTTTCGTGGAGGAGGTGTTTCATTCCGGCCAGGTTCGTGTTGACGGTGGATTCGGTGGCTGGGTAGGTGCCATCGTCGATCTGCTGCGCATAGCCGGGCACCCAACCGGCCACGGTTTCTATGCCCGTCTTGGCGAGCTGTGCGAATGCGGTTGCGGGGATTCCCGCGTTGCCGAGCAGGGCGGCGCCGTGCAGGAAGCCGTTGAGGGTGCTCCACACCAAACTGAGTGCGGCCGCGTCGAACAGGGACGGCAGGCCATGGTCTGCGCCGACGTAAACGGGGCCGCCGAGGCTGCTGAGTGTCTGTTGGTGCTGGTCGAATGCGGTGGTTGGACCGCTGTAGAGGATGGTGGCGTTCGCGGTGCCGATGGCCGGGGGCACGGCCATGATCGCGCCGCCGAGGTAGGCGGCGCCTTGGTCCACCGCCCACTTGGCCGTCTCGCGGGCCGCTTGTGAGGTGCCCGAGGTCAGGTTGACCAGGGTGCGGCCGACGAGGTCCCGGCTCACGGGTTCGAGGATGTCACGCACGCTGGTGTAGTCGGAGACACAAATGACCACGAGCGGGCTGGCCGTGACGGCGTCACGGACGGTCCAGGCGAGCTGTGCGCCCAGCGCGGTGATGGGTTCGGCCTTGGTGTGGGTGCGGTTCCACACAGTGGTGGGGTGGCCTTGGGCCAGGAAGGCCGCGGCCAGGGCCTGGCCCATCAGGCCCAGCCCGAGGACCGAGAGGGGGGTACGGCCGGTGTCGGTGTCGAGGTCGTGCATCTTGTGCTCGCTTCCAGTGAGTCAGCGTGGTGGGAGGGGTGTTTGGGGGTCAGCTCGTGGTCTGGGGCAGCCGCCAGGAGGCGCGCAGCTGGCGCACCAGGACGGAAGCCGGGGTCAGGCGGACAAGGGTGTTGCGTACCCGGGTACCTGTGGGGGTGCTCCAGTGGGCAATGCGTCCGATCTGATGAGCGGCCTTGACGACGGCGTTGGCCCTGGGCTGGCGGAAGCGTTCATAGCGGCGCAGGGCGTCGGAGGTGGGACCGTACTCGGTGATCAGGTCGGTGAGGGCGAGAGCGTCCTCGATGGCCTGACACGCGCCCTGACCCAGGTTGGGGGTCATGGGGTGGGCGGCGTCGCCGAGCAGAGTGGTGCGGCCCCTGCCCCACTGCGTGACCGGCGGGCGGTCGCGGATGTCGTCGCGGCGGATGGCGCTGACGGGAGTGTCCTTGACGGCTTGGCGGACGTAATCGGGGAACTCAGCCGTGGCCCGGGTAAGCGCGGCACGGGTGTCGCTGTCCTTGCCATCGGCGGGGCCCTTGGCGCACAGGAACCAGTACAAGTGGCCACCGTCGATGACGCATCCGCCGAAGCGGCGGCCCGCTCCCCACATCTCGCCAATCCAGTCACCGGGCAAAGGGTTGGCATCGGTGACGCCGCGCCAGCAGTAGTAGCCGCTGTATTCGGGTGCCTGGGCGCCCAGCAGTGCGCTTCGGACGGTGGAGCGCAGGCCGTCCGCACCGATCAGCACGGAGCCGTGCACTTCCTGCCCGTCGGCGAGCGTGACCGCGGCCTGATCTGGGTCGACGGCGGTGACGGTCGAGGCGAGCCGCAGTTCGTTGGTGCCGAGCTGGCCGACCAGTGCTTGGTGGATGGTGGCGCGGTGCAGGCCCAGGGTGGGGGCACCGATCTCCGCCAGCAGGGCACTGGCCTGGGCGGCGCTGGGCTGCAGCAGGACGCGGCCGCGGGCATCGTAGACGGCGGCCGTGGACAGCCGCGCGCCGACGGCTTCGAAAGGCGCGGCCAGACCCAGGCGGCGCAGCGCGATCAGCGCGTTGGGCTGCACAGTCAGGCCGGCCCCGACAGGAGCGAGCTGTTCGGCCTGCTCCAGGACGACGGCCGGGATGCCGCGGTTGGCGAGCCCCGCCGCGAGGGTGAGTCCGCCGATGCCTGCTCCGGCAATGAGTACGTGGTCCATAAGGTGTTTTCTCTTTCGGGTTCTTGCCAGGTTTTGGAACTGTTTTGCGGCAGATTCCGCCCCATCAACACTGGAACGGAGGTCAGTTGGTGAAGGTGCGTATCAGGTACAGCAGCGTGATGCGCGGTTCGGGCGGGTGGAGATCGAATCCGTCCGGGCCGGCCAGGTGCTCGAAGATCAGACGTCGATGGAGGCGATGGGTGTCTTCGCGTGCTGCTCCGGCTTGGGGATGTCGGCTGCCGTAAGCAGGTCGACGACCGGCCGTCGCATGTACGGCTGCGGTCTTGAGTACCGCCCGCAGTTCGGGCCTGTGTGTCGTCTCAAGGGCGGGTTTGCGACGTGCCAGCGTGCGCACGCGCCCTGGGTCATCCAGTGCTCCAGGAAGACCACTGCTACCTCGGCTTCTCTGCTGAAGCGGTACCCGTCAGCGGCAGCGTGGTGGCGTCCGCGATGTCCACCTCAGCGAGCCGGTCCGCGGCCGCTCGTAGCAGCACCTGCCAGATCGTGAAGTGGTAGGACCAGGAGCCTTCCGCCAGCCCCGCCCGCTGGTCGACGGCTCGGTGGGTCAGCCCCCCCCGCGGACCCGTCGCGGCCAGCGTCTTGATCGCCGCGTCGACCGGCTGCTTCCGTCGTATCGAGCTTTCCGTCACAGTTGTTCCCGTTCACACGTTCACTTCCTCTACAGAAGTAGAGTACACCGCCATTGCTACAGCTGTAGAGGCCAGGGGTGGGTCCACTGGTATGGATGTCGAACTGGCAGCGGCCCAGGAAGTTGACATGCCTGCCCTTCAGCGGTGAAACCCGGACGACGCACCCACGTCCTCGACGTCGCACCCTCAGCCACCACACCACTCGCCCCACAGCGGATCGCCGAGGACCACCTCCGGCTCCGGGGCACAGCAGTTTCGAGAATGGGCCGCCTGGACCGCGTGATGCGGTTGCCGAAGCCGCCGCGTTACCTCGACACGCCCCGCGCCGCCGAGGCCCGCCGGGCGGCCAGCACCTGGACGGCGTACCACGCCTTCGCTGACCGCTACCCGCCCGCGCTGCCCTTCCACCACTTCGCCGAGCGGGCCAGGACCCTGGAGCCCGAACACGCCAGGGAGGCGGCCGTCGCCACCTTCCGTGAACAGCCCCTGATCCAGGCGATCGAGGCCGACCCCGCCCTGGAGGAACGGTTCACCTCCGACCCCGCTCTCCGCCTCGACGAGGACCTGGAAACCTACGTAACCCGCCATGTGGCCGCCGTGCTGCCCACCCTCGCCCTGCTCACCCTCGACAGGCGGTGGGTGGAGGGCGGCGGCCCCGACTGCGAGCGGATGTTCAACGCCTGCCTGGACGGCCTGCCCGGCGACACAATGGTCGTGCGGGTGCTCTACCACTCGTGACGCAGTGGTACTCCAGCCGGGCTTCTCCATCAGCGCTGGTCAACGGCTTGGGCGCGGAGAGTTTAGCGGGCTGGGACGGGGTGGGGCGGTCTCTGCCGGGCCGTCCCACGAACGTGTGGCCGCGCTGCTTGTAGTGGCAACGTTCCGGGCAGCCCGCTCGCATGAGTGATAGACCAACGGACCTGTGGGCAAAGGGGCTTGCTGAGCTGCTCTTGCGGATAGGAGGGCGTTTCACCCGCGTGGAATCCCGTCGCCGCGTGCGGGACTACATCCGTGGACTCCTTGGCCCCGTGGGCCGCAAGAACGGCTGGCAGCTCGCCGAATACGCCAGCCACGCCACCCCTGATGGGCTGCAGCACCTGCTTTCCCGGAGTCGCTGGGAGGCCGGCGAGGTCCGCGATGACCTGCACGCCTACGTCGCCGAGTACCTCGGTGCGGCCAACGGCGTGCTGATCATCGACGACACAGGCTTCGTGAAGAAGGGCACCACCTCCGCCGAAGTCCAGCGCCAGTACTTCGGCACCGCAGGGGCCCGTATTTCAATTACCGCTCGGCGTAAGGGTGTTGGCGGGACAATGAGGTGTGACCGCGGATACGGCCGCTCGTGTTTCAGTTGTGGCTTTGAGGGCGAAGTTCGATCAGTTCCTTCCTCATCTCGATGAGCGAGCCGTCAGATCTACCGGGCCAGCGAGGCCGCCGCGCTTGGCCACGGCTGGATCACGCTGGTGGCGGCCGCTTCTGGCGCCAGTACGGCCACCATCGCACGCGGGATCGTCGAGCTCTCCGGGCGCCCTTTGCCAGACGGGCGGATCCGGGCTCCAGGAGCCGGCCGTAAGCCGGTGACGGTCAGCGACCCCGGTCTGCTGCCCGCGCTTGAAGCTCTGATCGAGCCGCACACCCGGTTTTTCCGGACAGGGCGCGGCGCACGGGCGTGCCCTGTCCGGAGAGTTGGGAAATCGCGCCCGTGCGGTTCGTGCACGGACGCACGTCGGCGGCGGTCGAACGGCCGACGTGAGCCGGCTGTCAGCGGACAGCGATCTCCCTGGGCGGTCCCCGGGTGACGAGCGTGTGGACGAGCAGGCGCGAGCGCGGGCGCCTGACGGAACGGTCGACGGCGGACGCCGGGGGCGCGGACGGAAGCGGGCGGAGCCCGTCGAGCAGGAAGAGGGGGAGGCGGAAGCGGCCCGCCAAGGCGCGGAGGATCTGGAAGGCGGCGCGCTCGCCCCGTGCCAGCCACAGGCCGCACAGCAGCGCAGCCACCACGTGCGCCGCCAGCATGCCCCAGGACGCGGTGCCGGTCATCGCCGCCATGTCGTGCGCGGGCTGGGCGGCGTGAGCTCCGGTCGTGTGGGCTGCGTGGGCGGCGTGCCCGAGCGCCGCTATGGCGGAGGAGCCCTCTTCCAGGCTGGGCAGCGGCATGCTGTCGGTCAGCCCGGCCTGCGCGGCCACGTCGTAGGCGCGTGCCGCCGCCGCGGTGTCGCTGTGCGGGCCGCACAGCAGGGCGTCCGCCCATCTGGCGGCGAGCGCGGACTCGCCCCCGCCCCCTGCGGCTGTCTGCTGCGCGGTCTGGGCGAGAGTGAACGCCGCGTGCAGCCCCGCCTGCACGGCGACGGTGAGCGCGATGACGGTGGCCTGGCCCCGCTCCCGTCCGGCGACGAGCCAGGCCAGCGCGCCGACTCCGGCAATGCTCAGCCCCAGAGCCCACCAGGGAAGTGGGGTGTCCGACATGAGGGCGTGACCGAGGGCAGTCAGCGCAACGCACACGACCGCGAACAGCGCGGACCGTGTGGCGCGAAACCGCATCCCACCGACATGCTTCCCGATCCTGGCACTGCCCCGCTGACACCTCCAGACCGGGTCCCCCTGGGCGTGTTCCGGACTCTGTCCCGCCTGCCCCGCAGCCGGTCCGCCGACATTCGAGTGGTCGTACAGCACCGCCTTCCAGTTCCCTTCCCCCTGTGGGCTTCGGGTGCATCGGGTGGGCGCGGCCGCATCGCCGTGCTCCCATCCCCCTAGCCGACGGAGCGTGCCGCCCGAGGGTGCTGGGCATCACCTCCGTACTCGGACCCCTGGCTCCGCCCGGGGCCCGACGGACATGGAGGAGAGCGCGATGACCGGATCACCCGAACCCCTGGCCACCTTCTGCGGGAACTGCAACTGCGGCTGCCCGGAACTGTTCGCGGACGAGACCGCTCCGCCCGAACGCAGAATCGTGATCACCGACGACTTCGGACAGCGGGTGGAGATGAGCGCGGACCAGTTCGGGTCCCTGATCGAGGAGGCCAAGGCCGGCTGCCTCGACGCAGCCGTCAGCGCATGACGGCCACACGGGTCCGGGGAGTGGGGCTTCCCGGACCCGCGCTCACCCCTCGGCTCACGACGATGCGAACGAGCGCCGCTCCGTGACAGGCAGGCCCTCGGGTCAGACCGCCACCGGCTCCGTGACGGTATATCCGGCTTCGGCGATGGCCGTGCGGATCAGGACGTCGTCGAGGCGCCGGCCACGGACCAGGTCCGTCCCCTCGGGGAGGTCGACCTCGACCTCGTCGACGCCCGGCACCTCGGAAACCTCCTCCGTGACGCCCGCCACGCCGTGGCCGCACGTCATTCCGGTGACGCGGTAACGGTTCTCGTTCATGCTCTGTTCCTCGTGTCGGTCCCCTCCGCACACGTACAGCGGAGGGCTGGCGTTCACCGGCCGCCCGGTTGGGCGACTTCGGCGAGTCGGTCACCACAGGGGTCGTGCACCGGCCTGGGCCCGCTCCCGCCTCCACTCGTCCGGGTGCTGTGACGCTGTTCACCCGTACGCCCGGGAACTCCCAAGGGGTCTCCTTCGACTTCTGGACCGCAACGAGCCGTCGCGCATCGGCTCGCGTCCAGAACGCCGAGGAGCATGCTGTGGAGCAGAAGGCAGATCCCGGGACCGGAGCGAAGACCGCCCGGCTCCTCCCACCACCCGCGTTGTGGGCGTTCCTGTTCCTGCTCGGAGCGGTGTTCGCGGGAGCCTACGCGGTGGGGCAGGCCGTGGGGCCGGTCGCACCCGGGATGCACGGCCCTGGCATCACCGGTGACGCGCCTTCGCGGGACGGGGATATGCCGATGGAGCACGGGGGCGGTCACTGATGACAGCCGAAGCGGCGCCCACCGTCGTGGTGACCGACATCGGCGTCGGGGGAATGACCTGTGCGGCCTGCGTCCGGCGGGTCGAGCGCAAGCTGGGCAAGCTGGACGGCGTCACGGCGGAGGTGAACCTCGCCACCGGCCGGGCCCGGGTCAGCCACCCCCCGGAGGTGACACCAGAAGAGCTGACCGCTGTGGTCGGCGCCGCCGGGTACACCGCCCAGCTGATGATGCCGTCTGAGGACGAACGCCCTGCCCGGCCCGAGGCGGAGTCCGGTGAGGAGGTGCGGCGGGAACGCGAACGTCTGCTGGTCGCCATGGTGCTGTCGGTCCCCGTTCTCGTCCTGTCGATGGTTCCGGCATTGCAGTTCGACAACTGGCAGTGGCTGTGTTTCGTGCTCACCGCTCCCGTCGCGACCGCGAGCGCATGGCCCTTCCACCGCCGCGCCCTGAGCGGGCTGCGGCACGAAACGGCGACCATGGACACCCTGGTCTCGCTCGGTGTGCTCGCGTCGTTCGGCTGGTCGGCGTACGCGCTGTTCCTGGGCGGCGCCGGTATGCCCGGCATGCGGATGCCCTTCAGCCTGGTCCCCTCGGCCTCCGACGGCATGGCGCACGTCTACCTCGAAGCGGCGGTGGGCGTACCGCTGTTCGTCCTGCTGGGCCGCTTCCTGGAGGGCCGGGCCAGGCGCGGGACCGGGGCGGCGTTGCGCTCGCTCGCCCGGCTCGCCGCGAAGGAGGTCACCGTACGCCGCGGCGGGGTGGACGAGCTCCTGCCGATCGAGCGGCTGCGGGTCGGCGACACGTTCGTGGTGCGTCCGGGGGAGCGGGTCGCCACCGACGGTGAGGTGGTCGAGGGCAGCTCGGCCGTCGACCTGTCCCTGGTCACCGGGGAGTCCGAACCCGTTGAGGTGGGCCCGGGGGCCCCGGCGACCGGCGGTTCCGTGAACATGGGAGGTCTGCTGCTGGTGCGGGCGACCGCCGTCGGCGCGGACACCCAACTGGCCCGCATCACCCAACTGATCACCGACGCCCAGGCGGGCAAGGCGCGTACCCAGCGGCTGGCCGACACCGTCGCGGGAGTCTTCGTCCCCGTCGTCCTGGCGCTCGCGGCCACGACGCTCGGCTTCTGGCTCGGCGCGGACGCCGACCCGCAGGCCGCGATCACCACCGCTGTCGCGGTCCTCGTCGTCGCGTGCCCGTGTGCGCTGGGGCTCGCGACCCCGACGGCGCTGATGGCCGCCACCGGCCGTGGCGCCCGGTTGGGTGTCCTGGTCAGCGGGCCGCAGGCCCTGGAGGGACTTCAGCATGTCGACACGGTGGTGCTCGACAAGACCGGGACCCTGACGTCCGGGCACATGAGCGTCGGCCGGGTCACCGCCACGCCCGACGGGCCGGGCGCCGACGAGGTCACGCGGCTGGCGGGCGCGGTCGAGCAGGGCTCGGAGCACCCGCTGGGCCGGGCGATCGCGGCCTTCGCCCGCGGCGCAGCCGGAGACGACGACCTGCCCGCCGTGACCGGGTTCCGGGCCGCCGCCGGGCACGGGGTGAGCGGAGTGGTGGAGGGACGCGAGGTGGAGGTGCTGACACCGGACGGCACCGAGCTGCCCGCCGCCCTGCGAGCCGCGCGTGAGCGGGCCGACGAGGTAGCGCGTACGACGGTGCTGGTACGGGTCGATGGCGTCCCCGCGGCCGTCGTGGAGGTCGCCGATCTCGTACGGCCCGGCAGCTACCGCGCCGTCGACCGGCTGCGCAGGCTCGGCGTCCGCCCCGTCCTGGCCACCGGCGACCGGGCCCCCGTCGCACGGGCGGTCGCCGAGGACCTCGGCATCGTGGAGGTCCACGCCCGCTGCACCCCTCAAGACAAGGCCGAGTTGGTACGCCGACTGCGGGCCGAGGGGCGGCGGGTCGCCGTCGTCGGGGACGGCGTCAACGACGCCGCCGCGCTCGCCGGAGCCGACCTGGGCATCGCCATGGGCACCGGAACCGACGTAGCCATGGGCGCCGCCGACGTCACGCTCGTACGCAGCGACATCGAAGCGCTCGCCGACGCGGTCAGGCTGGCCCGGCACACCCTGGGCACCATCCGCACCAACCTGGTGTGGGCCTTCGGCTACAACGCCGTGACCATGCCGCTGGCCATGGTCGGCCTGCTCAACCCCATGGTCGCCGCCGTCGCGATGTCCCTCAGCTCCGTCCTCGTCGTGGCCAACAGCCTGCGCCTGCGTACCTGGCAGCCCTCACCGGCCCGGCAGCCCCGTACCCGTACCGCCGCACGGAGCCTGGTGTGACCCCCACCGTTCCCGGCCGCATCGCTGCGGCCCAGCTCATATCCCTCTCACGCCGAGGAAACGCGCGTTCATGAACAACCCTCCAACCCCCGGCCGTGTGCGCCGGGCACGGGAAGCCGCAGGGACCGGAGCGGTGGTGGCCCTGGCCTCGCTCGCCGCCATCGGCTGCCTCTCCGCCTGGACCACTGCCGGATACGCGGGCAGCCCCGCGAAGATCGAGGTACGGGAAGCCCGGGTCCTGCTGCCGGTGATACCCGGGCAGAACACCAACGCCTATTTCCGCGTCGCCAACACCGGCGGCGCCCCGGACCGGCTCCGCTCGGCCACCTCCACGGGCTCCTCGGCCGCCGAGCTGACCGTGCACCGCATGAACACGGCGAACGGCGCCTACCGCGAGCGCTCCGGGAGCGTGGACATCCCGGCCAAGGGGGAAGTGGAGATGTCCCCGCACGGCTCGGCGGTGACCCTCCGCGCCGACCCCTCGTGGCGTCCCGGGGACTGCGTCACGTTCACCCTCGACTTCCAGCGGTCCGGGAAAATCACCGTGGAAGCCACCGTCCGGCCGGTCACCCTGGGCTCCACCCCCTGAAGCCGAGGCAGGCGACCCGACGTAGCACCGGTATGCCGCCATCCCACAGCAGAACTCCGGCGGGGCGGGAACTCGGCAGCGCTTCCATCCGACTTATCAAACAGCCTGGTGGCTGATGTCGTCGGTGACGGCAGCGCATTTCCGTCGGCGCTGCGCACTTTCGCACCGTCGGCCCCCGGGCGGCGGCGGGGCGTTCACCCGGCCGGATGGAGACCGCACCGGTTTTCTGCTCGCCCGAATTCCCGCCCTCGTGCGCGCATACGCCATGACCGATTTACCGGAGGAGATTTCCGTGCAGGTCGCGATCGTGCTCTATCCCGGATTCACCGCGCTGGACGTCATCGGCCCCTACGAGGTCCTGGGACGCCTTCCGGGGGCCGAGGCCGTCTTCGTGGCCGAGAATCCCGGCCTCGTGACGAACGACCTGGGCAGTCTGTCCATCGATGTCGTGAGGCACCTGAACGAGGTGCCCGCTCCCGATGTGGTCTTGGTCGGGGGAGGCCCCGGGCAGGCGGACCAGATGACGGACGGAGCTCTGCACGCCTGGCTGCGTACGGTCGACCGGTCCGCGACCTGGATGACGTCGGTCTGCACGGGATCACTGGTGCTGGCCGCCGCCGGGGTCCTGTCCGGCCGCCGGGCGACGAGCCACTGGGGGGCGTTGGACCAGCTCACCCCGTTCGGAGTGACGCCCACTCCGGAGCGTGTGGTCATCGACGGCCACTACGCGACCGGTGCCGGCGTCTCGGCCGGCATCGACATGGCCCTGACGCTGGCCGGCCGAATCTCCGGCGACGACGTGGCCCAGGCCGTGCAGTTGCTCATCGAGTACGCCCCTCAGCCGCCGTACGACGCCGGAAGCAGAGAGACAGCCTCGGACCGGGTCGTCGACACCCTCTTCACCGTTTTCGGCCCCGATCCGGCGAAAAAGAGCGACTGAGCCCGGCCGCTTTCCCGACGGGCGCGGTTCCGATGAGCTTTTCGGCCACGGCGGGAACTCGGCCGGACCTCCGTTCGACTTTTAACGCGAAGTGGCCACCAACCCTCGATGAGGCCGCTGCCGCGAAGGGCGCGCCTTATGGTCCAGACCTTCGCGGCATGGGCGGGAAGGAATGCGTGATGCAGTCGACGGACGAACAGTTCGCCCTGATACGTGAGGAGTTCGGCCCCGACTCGCTGGCGCGGGTGGAGGAGATGATGGCTCCGGGAAGAATCCCGAGACATTCCCTTCAAGCGGGCGCCAAGTGGATTCTGCCGGGGATATCCCAGCAGCCCTGGCACGATCCGCGCAGCGATCCGGCCATCGCCTCGCTCGTGGACGCGCTGGAGAACGCGCACGGCACGATTCGGTCCGAGCACGAGCGGGCCTGGCGGACGCGGCGTACGGCGTTCTCGGACTACGAGCACTACCTGGCCCGCCAGGACGACTGGCAGTCCCTCTACCTCTACCAGGACGGTCGACTCAACCCGGAGTCGGCGGAGTTGGCCCCCACCGCCTTCGGCGTCATCAGAGACGTCGCCGTCGCCGACGGTCTCATCTGCCCGCTCCTGGAAAGCCACTTCTCCACGCTGCTCCCAGGCTCCCGCATCGCCCCGCACAGCGACCTGTGGAACTTCAGCATCAACCTCCACTTCGCCGTCGACATCCCGGACGACTGCGACATCACCGTCGCCGGTGAGACGCGCACCTGGGAGGAAGGCCGTTGCCTGCTCTTCGACTACTCCTTCGACCACCACGCGGAGAACCGCGGTGACCGCCCCCGGACCTGTCTTCTGGCCGACCTCTGGCACCCCGAGACGACCGAGCCCGAACGCCGGTGGCTGACCGTCCTGGTAACGGAGGTACGCAAGCTCCTCGCCGACATGTGACCCCACGCCACGCCCCGCACCCGTCCGCCCACCGGCGCCCGGCGGGACGCTCCTCCGCCCCGTTCCGCTTCCGCCGTCGGGGCGATGTCAGACATGCCCGCACGCACCGCTCCGGCCGTACGCCGGGCCCACACCCAGAAGGGGACGATCATGTCCGCGACCGCCGCCGAGCCGACGGCAGGGCGCCGACGCCTCGGCCTCCCCATGGTCGTCCTGGCGCTCGCCCAGCTCGTCATATCCCTCGACTACAGCATCGTCTACGTGGCCCTCCCCGAGATCGGCGCGGGACTCGGGTTCTCCGACCACGACCTCCAGTGGGTGGTTAGCGCCTACGTCGTCACCACGGGCGGCTTCCTGCTGCTTGGAGGGCGCGCGGCCGACCTTCTGGGACGCCGCCGCATGTTCGTCCTCGCCACGGCGATCTACGCGGCCTCCTCCATGATCGGCGGCCTCGCCCAGTCGCCCGGCGTCCTGCTCGCCGTCCGCGCGGCCCAGGGGATAGGCGGCTCCCTGCTGTTCCCGGCCACGCTGTCGCTCATCAACACCACGTACGCCGAAGGGCCCGTCCGCAACCGGGCCCTCGCGATCTGGGGCGCCGCGGGCGCGGGCGGCCTGTGCTTCGGCTCGCTGCTCGGCGGCGTCCTGGTCCACGCGTACGGCTGGCCCTCGGTGTTCCTGGTCAACGTCCCCGTGGCCCTGGCCCTCGCCGTGCTGGGGCGGCTGCTCTTCCCGGCCGATCCGCCCCGGGACCGGACCCGCCGCTTCGACGCGGCCGGGGCGCTCACCGCCACCGCCGGGCTCACCCTGCTGGTCTCCCTGCTGGTGTACGCGCCCGCCACGGGCTGGACGCGCCCCGCGTCCCTGGTCGCCGCGGCGGCCGGGTTCGTCTCTCTGGTTCTCTTCGCCGTCGTCGAGCGCCGAGCCACCGATCCGCTGATGCCCGTGCGGCTCTTCCGGCACCGGGGGCTGGTCCTGGCCACGGCGATGGCGGCCCTGTTCAGCGCGACGTTCAGCTCACTGCCGTACTTCCTGACCCTGTACTTCCAGGCCGTGCGCGGGTACGACGCCTTCGTCACCGGGCTCTGCTTCCTGGTCCCGGCCGTCGTCGTCGCGGCGGGCACCCAGGCCGGGCCGCCCGCCGTCGCCCGGTTCGGGGCGCGGAGTCTGCTGGTCGGCGGGCTGGCGGCCGGTGCCGTCGGCGCACTCGCCCTGGTGCCCGCGGTCGCGGCGGACGGCTCCTACCTCTCGTTGCTGCCGGGGATCGTGCTCGTCAGCCTGGGCCAGGGCTCCGCGTGGACGGCCCTGTGGATCGCCGCCGCCTCGGGGGTGGCGCCGGGCGACCAGGGCATCGCCTCCGGGATCGCGTCCACCTCGCTCCAGGTCGGTGGTGCCGTCGGCCTCGCGCTACTCGTCGCCGCCGCGTCCGGCATCGGCCAGCAGTCCTCGGCGTCGGACCTGCTCGACGGCATCCGGACCGCGTTGTTCGCGATGGCCGGGGCCCTGGCGCTCGGCGCGGTCGCCGCCCTCGCGACCCGGAGGGCGACCGCCCCGTGAACACCCCGACACCCACGCCCCCAGCACTCACCAGGAGAACCATGTCCGCGACGTCCGCCGGGCGAACCGACCGGACAGCCGTCCTGTGCGGCCTCGGCGGATGGCTGCCCCGGCGCCGGGTCGGCAACGATGAGCTGGCCGCCCGGCTCGACACCGACGACGTCTGGATACGGACCCGGACAGGCATCCGTTCCCGGCACCTCGCCGCTCCCCACGAGGCGACCTCCGACCTGGCCGTCGCCGCCGGCCGCCGGGCCCTCGCCAACTCCGGTACGCCGGAAGCGGACGCCGTCGTCGTAGCCACCACCACCCCGGATCGCAGCTGCCCCGCCACGGCTCCGCTGGTCGCCGCCCGGCTCGGGCTCTCCGGGGCAGCGGCCTTCGACATCGGCGCGGTGTGCACCGGGTTCGTCTACGCCCTGACCGCCGGAGCGGGCCTGGTCACTTCAGGGGTGGCGGACCGGGTCCTGGTCATAGGCGCCGACGTGTACTCCCGCATCGTGGACCCGGACGACCGACAGAACGCGGTGGTGTTCGGGGACGGAGCCGGGGCCGTCGTCCTGCGCGCCGGGCACGCCGACGAAGCCGGCGCCCTGGGCTCCTTCGACCTCGGCAGCGACGGCGACCAGGAGGACATGATCACCGTCGCGGCCGGGGGCTCCCGCCTCCCCGCCGACCCCGCCCTCACCTCGCACGCCGAACGCCACTTCGCGATGCGCGGCAAGAAGGTCTTCCGGCACGCGCTGAGCAGGATGACGGAATCGGCCCGCACGGTGCTGGACCGGGCCGGCCTGACCGTGGACGATGTCGACCGGTTCGTGCCCCACCAGGCCAACCTCCGCATCCTGCGCACCGTCGCCGCCGACCTCGGCCTGCCCGCCGACCGCTGCGCCACCCACGTCGAGACGGCCGGGAACACCGGTGCTGCCTCCATCCCGCTGGCCCTCGCCCACGACCACGCGAACCGGGCCTTGCGACCGGGCGGCCGCGTGCTGCTCACCGCCTTCGGAGGCGGCCTCACCTGGGGCTCCTGCCTCCTCACCTGGCCGGACCTGCCACCGGCCGCCGAACCTGCCCACCAAGAAGAGGAATCCGCCCCGTGACCGCCACCTACGAGCAACTGGTGTCCATCCTCACCACCCTGCACGACGCCTCCGCCGACCACATCCGGCCCGAGGCGACCTACGCCGACCTGGACGTCGACTCGCTGACGATGGTCGAGATCAGCATCCACATCGAACGCCACCTCGGCGTCACCGTCGATGACAGCGAACTCGTCCCCGACCTCACGCTCGGCGCGACCGCGGAGCTGATCGACGCCCGCCTGGCCGCCTGACCCGGCCCGGCCCACACCCCACCACCACGTAACGAGGAGCACCATCGTGCGCGTCACCGACCACACCGCCACCGCCATCGGGGCCTCCGTCGAGGACTTCGACCACACCACGGCCTCGGAGAGCGACATCGCGGCCCTCAAGGAGACCGTCTACCGCCGCAAGATCGCCGTCCTCAAGGGGCAGGACCTCTCCCCGCAGGTGTTCCTGGAGCTGGGCCGTCGGCTGGGCCGCCCGGAGACGTACTACGAGCCGATGTACCAGCACCCCGAGGTCTCCGAGGTGTTCGTCTCCTCCGACGTCCCCGAGAACGGCAAGCAGATCGGCGTCCCCAAGACCGGCAAGTTCTGGCACGCCGACTACCAGTTCATGCCCGACCCGTTCGGCATCACCCTGATCTACCCGCAGGTCATACCCGCCAAGAACCGCGGCACGTACTTCATCGACATGGGCGCGGCCTACGAGAGGCTGCCCCAGGGCCTCAAGGACGGGATCGAGGGCACGCGCTGCCTGCACTCCGTACGCAAGTACTTCAAGGTCCGCCCGCACGATGTCTACCGGCCGTTGTCGGAGATCATCCAGGAGGTTGAGGAGAAGACGCCCGCCGTCCGTCAGCCCACCGTCTTCACCCACCCCATGACCGGTGAGCGGGTGCTCTACCTCAGCGAGGGCTTCACCGTCGCGATCGAGGACGAGAAGGGCAAGCGGCTCGACGAGGAGCTGCTCCAGCGGCTCTTCGAGGCGACCGGGCAGCTCGACCGCGACTTCGCGCACGAGAACATCCACCTCCAGAGCTTCGAGCAGGGCGACCTGCTGGTCTGGGACAACCGCAGCCTCATCCACTGCGCCCGGCACACCACCACGCCGGAGCCGACGGTCTCCTTCCGCGTCACCGTCCACGACGAGCGCAAGCTGCACGCCGGTCTGGAGCCCGCGTGACCGTCACCGGCCCCGCCCCGCTGCGGACCTTCGCCACGGACGAGGAACTGCTGCCCCGGGTGCTCACCCCGTACAAGCTCCACTGCCGCTATCTGCTCACCGCCGAGGTGTCCGCCCCGCCCGACGGACTCACCCAGGTGCGGGGGACGTTTGCGATCCCGGAGTCCTGCTACATCGACGACACCGGCCACCTGAACGCGGTGGAGGTGAACATCGCCTACAACCAGATGATGTATTACCTCGTTGCCAAGTCGGTGAAGGAAGGGCTGCTGACCGGCTTCGAGAGCTGGACGCTGGAGGACTTCTGGCGCCACCAGTTGCCCGACATCCTCATCGCCCGCTTCGCCTCCCGCTTCCAACGCCCCATCGACGCGCGGGACTTCCACGGAGAGATGGCGTTCCGCACCGTCGAACGGCGCTCGCCGGGCGGTAAGCCGCTCCTCATGGCCACCACCGCCTACCGCTACGGCGACGCCCAGGGCGGCCGGTGCGACGGTGACGCCACCCTCGCCTTCGTCAACATCACCTGACCTCCCCGCCCGCCACCGCGGGCCGGTACCGGACGGACATCACGCATGGCATCCCCCGACAGCCCACGACCGGGCGCCCGGCTGCACCACGGGCTCACCACACTCGTCGACACCGCCCGCTTCCACGCCGGACACCGGCCGGACACCCCAGCCGTCATCTGCGGCGACACCACCCTCACCTACGCGGATCTGCACCGCGAGAGCAGCCGCACCGCGCGGGCGCTGCGCGCGGTCGGCCTCAAACCAGGGGACCGGGTCGCCTACCTCGGCAAGGAGTCCGAGCGCTACTACGAGATCCTCTTCGCCTGCGCCAAGACCGGCACCGTCCTCGTCCCCGTCAATTGGCGGCTCACCACACCCGAAGTGAGCCACATCCTTGAGGACTCCGGCACCCGGCTCCTCTTTGTCGAGGAGGAGTTCCGGCCCGTCGTGGACGGCATGCCCGCCGCGGCGGCCGAACACGTCGTCGGCCTCGACACGGCCGAGGGGTACGCCACCTGGAAGGCCACCGGCGCCGGAGCCGACGAGGCGTATGCGGCCACCCGCGACACTCCGGTGGCCCAGCTCTACACCAGCGGTACCACCGGGCTGCCCAAGGGGGTCGTTTTGGCCCACCGCAGCTTCTTCGCCGTCGCGGACGCCATGGCCGAGGCCGACGTCGACTGGATCGACTGGCGGGCCGGGGACGTAGCGCTGATCGGCATCCCCGGGTTCCACATCGGCGGACTCTGGTGGGCCACGCAGAACTTCAACGCCGGAACCACCGTCGTGGCGATGCCCGCCTTCGACGCCGCTCGTGCGGTCGAGCTGATCCACCAACTCGGCATCACCACCGCCTGCGTGGTCCCGGCGATGCTGCGGATGATGCTGACCCGGCCCGGCGTCACCCCGGCCGACTTCGCCACCCTCCGCAAGATCGTCTACGGCGGATCGCCGATCTCCGAGACGCTGCTGGAGCAGAGCCTGGCGGTGTTCCGCTGCGAGTTCGCCCAGATCTACGGGCTCACAGAGACCGGCAACACCGCCGTGTGCCTGCCTCCCGCCGTCCACGAACCCGGATCGCCCCTCATGCAGGCCGCGGGCCGCCCATACCCGGGCGTGCGCGTCCAGGTGATCGACGACCACGGCACCGTACTGCCGCCCGGGGCCGTCGGCGAGGTCTGCCTAGCCACACCGGCGCACATGGTGGAGTACTGGAACCTCCCCGACAAGACCGCCGAGACCCTCGTCGACGGCTGGATATGCACCGGGGACGCCGGCTACGTCGACGAGGACGGCTATGTCTTTGTCCGCGACCGGATCAAGGACGCCATCCTCGTGGCCGGGGAGAACGTCTACCCGGCGGAGATCGAGAACGTCCTGGAGTACCATCCCGGGGTCGCGGAGGCCGTGGTCGTCGGCGCGCCGGACGAGCGGTGGGGCGAGTACGTCCACGCCTTCGTCGTCCCCGCAGACCGGGGCGGCGAGCCCCTGCGCGCCCGTGACCTGCACACCTTCCTCACGCCCCGGCTGGCCGCGTTCAAGCTGCCCGCGAAGTACGAGTTCATCGACCACGTCCCCCGTAACCCCAGCGGGAAGATCCTCCGCCGCGAACTGCGCGACCGGTTCTGGGACGGCTCCGACCGCAAGGTCAACTGACCTCCGCCCACCGGGAATCGCACACCGCGCACAGAGGAAGGATCACCATGCCCGCAGCCCTCACCCTCCAGCAGTTCCGCGCCGATCTCGCCGAACTGCTCTACCAGGAGCCCGAAGAGGTCGACCTGGACGACAACCCCGTCGGCGCGGGGCTCGACTCCCTGCGCCTCGTCACGCTCACCGAGCGCTGGCAGGAGTCCGGCATCGACGTCTCCTTCATGGACCTGGCCGGTCTGCACTCCTTCCAGCACTGGTGGCAGCTGCTGGACGAACGGCAGCAAGAACGACAGGAGGCAGGACGCCATGGCGACGCCTGAACACATCCCGCGACACCACCCGTTGCTCGGCGCCCAGGAGGGGATCTGGACCGGGCACCAGCTCGACACCTCCAGCCCCGCCTACAACACCGCCGAGTACGTGGTGATCGAGGGCCCCGTCGACGTGGACCACTTCGAAGCCGCTCTGCGCCGGGCGGTCGAGGAGACCGAGGCCCTGCACTGCGTCTTCATGGCGGACGAGGAGGGCCGCCCCTGGCAGGTCGACACAGCCACCCCCGAGTGGCACCTCCACACCGCCGACCTCTCCGAGGCACCCGATCCCCACGCTGCGGCGCTGGCCTGGATGGACGAGGACATCGCCTGCCCCGCCGACCTGACCCACGGCCCGCTGTTCGGCCACGCCCTGTTCCGCCTGGCTCCCGACCGGCACCTCTGGTACCACCGCGTCCACCACATCGCGCTGGACGGCTTCGGCCTCTCCCTGGTCGCCCGCCGCGTCGCCGACCTCTACACCGCCCTCGTGGCCGACAGGGAGCCGGGCCCGAGTGGCTTCGGCACGCTCGCCTCCGTACGCGAGGAGGAGGCCGCCTACCGTACGTCCGAGCAGTTCGCCCGCGACCGGGACCACTGGCACCGCCGCTACGCCGACCGGCCCCACGTCGCCACCCCCGCCGGCCGCTCCGCGCTCCCGGCCGCCTCCTTCCTCCGGGACACGGCCGATCTCGACGCGGGGACCACGGCGGCGCTGCGGGCCACCGCCCGGGCCCTGAAGGTGTCCTGGTCGGAGATCCTGCTCGCGGTCACTGCCGCCCACCTCCACCGCGCCACCGGGGCACCGGAGATCGTGCTCAGCGTGCCCGCGATGGGCCGCTTCGGCTCGGTGTCCCTGCGCGTGCCCGCCGTGGTCCGCAACGTCCTGCCGCTGCGGGCTCCCGTCGGCCCGGACGACAGCCTGCGCACCCTGGTCGCCGCCGTTTCCCACGAGGTGCGCGCCGCCCTGCCGCACCAGCGCTACCGCTACGAGCAGATCCGCCGCGACCTACGGCTCGTCGGCGGCGGCCGACGCCTCTCCGGACCCGGCGTCAACATCATGCCGTTCGCTTACGACCTGCGCTTCGCCGGACACCGCAGCACCGTCCACAACGTTTCGGCCGGCCCCGTCGACGACCTCGCTTTCAACGTGTACGACCGCTCCGAAGGCACCACACTGCGCTTCGCCGTGGACGCCAACCCCGACCTCTACACCCCCGCCGAGGTCGCGGGCCACCGCCGTGCCCTGTTCGAGCTGTTGACGGCAGCCGTCGCGGTGCCGGAACACCCGCTCTCCGCGCTCGCCCCGTCCCCGCCGACACACGGGCTTGCACTCTCCGTCCCCGTGCTCGAAGGAGACCCGCTTCCTGCGCCACCGCGCCCCGTGCTGTCGCTCATCGCCGACCACGTGGCCCGCCGGGGCCGCGCGGTGGCCGTTGAGGAGGGCGAGAGGTGCATCACGTACGCCGGCCTCTTCGGCGAGGCCCGCCGCACCGCTCGGCGGCTTGCCGGACACGGGGTGGACCGCGGTGACCTGGTGGCCGTGGCCCTGCCCCGGGGCATCGACGCCGTCACGGTCCTGCTCGGCATCCTGGCCGCCGGGGCCGTGTACTGCCCCCTCGACCCGAGCGCTCCGGCGGACCGGATCGCCGCGCTGCTCACCTCTGCCGCGCCGGCCCTCGTCGTCACGATGCAGCGGTACGCCCACCTCTTCCCGGACCGCGAGATCCTGCTGCTCGACACCCCGCCGGACGCCGAGCCCGCCGAGCCCCAACTTTCCGCCCTCGGCCCCGACGACCTCGCTTACGTGCTCCACACCTCCGGCTCCACCGGGCAGCCCAAGGGCGTCGAGGTCGAGCACGGCGCACTGGCCCACTTCGTCGCCGGGGCTGGGCTCCGCTACGGGCCCCGACGCGCCGACCGGGTCCTGCAGTTCGCGCCCCTCCACTTCGACACCAGCATCGAGGAGATCTTCCTGACGCTGTGCTCCGGCGCCACCCTGGTGATCCGTGAGCCGGACATGACGGACTCGGTGCCGCACTTCCTCACCGCATGCGAGCGCCTGGCCGTCACCGTCCTCGACCTGCCCACCGCGTACTGGCACGAGCTGGCCTACGCGCTGTCCACCAAGGCGGGCACTCTGCCGGGCACGGTGCACACCGTGATCATCGGCGGTGAGGCGGCCCTGCCCGAGCGAACTACCCGCTGGCGCAAGGCCGTCGGCACGCACGTACGCCTGGTCAACACTTACGGGCCGACCGAGGGAACGGTGGTCGCCACTGCCGCCGACCTCCACGACCCCGCCCTTGCCACCGACGACACCCCGGTCGGCCGCCCCCTGCCCGGCAGCCGGGTCGCTCTGATCGACGGCGAGCTGTACCTCCTGGGTCCCGCGCTCGCCCACGGCTACCGCCACCTGCCCGAGGAGAGCGCCGAGCGGTTCGTCCGGCTGGACCGCCTGCCCGGCTCGCCCCGCGCCTACCGCACCGGCGACCTCGTGGAGCTCGGGGCGGACGGGCTCCTGCGCTACCTCGGCCGCGCGGACGACGAGTTCAAGATCAGCGGCCACCGCATCCAGCCGGCGGAGGTGGAGAGCGCCCTGCTCTCCCACCCCGGCATCAGCGACGCCGCCGTGATCGGCCAGGTGTTGCCCGACGGCACCCGCAGGCTCACGGCCCACCTCGTCCCCGCTGACGCCACGCCCTCGCTGTCGGCCGTACGCGACCACCTCAAGGCCCGGCTGCCCGCGCCGATGATCCCCACCTCGCTCGCCTTCCTGCCCCGCCTGCCCCGTACAGCCTCCGGCAAGACCGACCGGGGGGCCCTCCTCGCCCGGCTTCCCGCCCAGCAGGGCGGCCCTGATGAGGCTGCTGAGGACCGGACGCTGACCCAGGCGGTGACCGGCGTCTGGCGGCAGGTCCTGGCCTGCGACGACCTCAGCGAGCACGACGACGTCTTCGACCGCGGGGCCCAGTCCCTCCAGGCCATCCAGGCAGCCAACCGCCTGGCGGCGGAGCTGGGCAGGGAGGTGAAGGTAGCCTGGCTCTTCCAGCACGCCGCCCCCGCCGCGCTCGCCGCGTTCCTCAACAACGGCACCGCCTTCTCCCCTCACTTCCCAACCGGCTCCGCACTGCCGCCTTCCTTGACCGCCGACACCACACTGGATCCGACGGTCCGTCCGGGAGCGGAGAAGGCCCCGTGGCCGCCCCGAAGAATCCTGCTCACCGGGGCCACGGGCTTCGTGGGCACCCATCTCCTCGCCCAGCTCCTGCGAGCGACGGACGCCGAGGTGATCTGCGCCGTACGGGCCCAGAGCCCCGAAGCCGCCCTGGAACGCGTCCACTCCGCGCTGGAGACGGCCGGCCCGACGCTGCCCCCGGACCAGCACCACCGCGTGACCGCGCTCCCGGCCGACCTCTCCCGCCCCCGTCTGGGCCTGGGCGAGGAACGGTGGAACACGCTCGGGTCCACCGTCGACACCATCCTCCACAACGGCGCGGCCGTCAGCGTCCTCCGCGACTACGCCGCGCTCCGCCCGGCCAACACCGACTCCACCCATGACCTGCTGCGGCTGGCGGCCCCCCGCCGCATCCCGCTGCACTACGTCTCCACCTTCTCGGTCGGACCGCCCCGATCCCTGAGCGCGGAGTTCACGGAATCGTTCCTCCCCGCCCACGAAGGGCTGCGCTACGGATACCAGCAGACCAAGTGGGCCTCCGAACGCCTCCTGGAACAGGCCGCCGAGCGCGGTCTCCCCGTCACCGTCCACCGGCTCGGCCGCGTCGTCGGACCGATCGGCACGGGCAGGGTCAACCGCCAGGACTTCCTGTGGACCGTCCTGCGCGCCGGAATCCCCGCGCGCCTTGTCCCCGACCTCTTCACGGAAGAGTCCTGGACCCCGGCCGACCGGGTCGCCGCCGAAATCGTGGCGACGGGTCCCGGCACCCACCACCACGCCGCGGTGGTCCACCACCACGCGGGAACCCCGGTGCGCCAGGCGGAACTGCACGAGTGGTTGCGCGCGTACGGCTACGCGGTCGAAACCCTGCCCCTGGACACCTGGCGGGAGCGGATACCCCAGGACACCGAGGACGCCTCCGCGGTCCTGGCGTTCTTCGGCTCCCTGCCCGAGCCCTCGGCCGGAACGGACGGAGACCTCGCCCTGGCGACCGTTCGGGCGGATCACGTAGGCGCGAGCCTGGCGGCGGCGGACAGCCCCTGCCAGCCCGCCCACCCGGCGATCGACCGGGCGGCCTTCTTCCGGCAGCTGGACCACTGCGTGGCCCAGGGCGAGCTCCCGCCCCCGACTTCCCACAGGTCGCAGGAGCCGGGAACTGGCCCCGAGCCCCGTCCGACTCTTGCTACGAACCCCGGCCATGGGCCGGCCTCGAACTAGGAGCACACATGTCCACCAAGCGGATCGCCGCCCTCGGAGTGATAGCCGTCGTCGGCCTCGCGACCGTCGGATGCGGGGACTCGTCGGACGGGAAGACCGCGGCGGCCGAGAAGCCCGCCGCCTCCTCCTCGGCCGACGGCTACCCGGTCACGCTGGAGAACTGCGGGGTGAAGCAGACCTTCACCAAGGCCCCCAGCCGAGTGGTCGTCATGAACGGCGCCTCGGTCGCCGAGGTCTCCACGCTGGTCGCCCTCGGGCTCAAGGACCGCATCGTCGTCAACCAGCAGACCTACGGCCTGTCCGAAGTCCCGGGGCGAGCCGACGAGATCAAGGCTCTGCCGAAGGGGGACATCAAGCTCAACGACGCCTTCGACATCCCGCGCGAGGCGATGCTCGCCCAGCGCCCCGACCTCGTCCTGTCCACCACCGCCTACGGCTTCGACGCCAAGAACGGCTTCGCCACCCGCGACCAACTCAAGCAGGTCGGCGCCAACAGCTACATCTCGCCGCAGGGCTGCGACCAGGAGACCTCCAAGATGACCATGGAGGACAGCCGGACCCTGCTGCGCGACATGGGCAAGATCTTCGGTGTCAGCGACCGAGCCGAGAAGCTGATCGCCGAGTCCGACAAGCGGATCGCCGAGGTCGCCAAGAAGGTCAAGGGCGAGAAGAAGCCCAAGGTCATGGTCCTCTTCTCCAACATGAGCATGGGCGGCAACGACTTCAGCTCCGTCGTCGCCAAGGGCATCTACAACGACATCCTCTCCAACGCGGGCGGCACCAACGCCTTCGAGAACGCCGCCAAGGGCTCCTTCGCCGACCTCAGCAAGGAGAAGGTCGCCGCCGCCGACGTCGACGCCCTCGTCGTCATCAGCTACAACGACCCCGACCCGACGGCGTACGCCAAGAAGCTGCTCAAGGAGTTCCCCCAGTGGACGGCCGCGAAGAACGACGCGTACGTGGTGCTGTCCGACTCGATCTACCTCGGCCCCAGCAACGACGTGGCCGTGGAGAAGATCGCCAAGACGCTCCACCCGGACGCTCTCTGACCGGGCTCCGGCTCTCCCTGGGCGTCGCCGTCCTGCTTGCCGCGCTGATCGCCGCCATGATCACGGCGATCAGCATCGGCGCGGTGACCATACCGGTCGCCGAAGTCTGGAACATCGTGGCCCACCACCTCACCGGGCACGGGGCCACCGACGACCCGGCCCTGGACCAGATCGTGTGGAACTTCCGCACGCCCCGCGTCCTGCTCGCGGCCCTGGCGGGCGCCGGGCTGGCGGTGGCCGGCGCTGTCCTCCAGACTCTCGTCGCCAACCCGCTGGCCGACCCGACCGTACTCGGCTTCTCCTACGGGGCCTCCTTCGGCGCGGTCCTGGTCATCACCCTCGGCGGAATCGGCATCGGAGGCGTAGGAGTGGCGGGAGCGGCCTTCCTCGGCGCCCTCGCCACCGGGGCGGCGGTCTTCGCCCTGGGCCGCCGCCGAGGACGCCTGGCCCCCACCCGCCTCGTCCTCGCGGGCGTCGCGGTCGGCTACGTCCTGCTCTCCGCCACCAGTTTCGTCCAGCTCTGGGCCACCCCCACCGAACTGCGCACGGTCATGTTCTGGATGCTTGGCAGCGTCGCCGGAGCCCAATGGAACCAACTGCCCGTCGTCGCGACGATCGTCCTGACCTGCACCGCCCTGCTCGGCCTCTTCGGACGGCAGCTCAACGCCGTCCTGGCGGGTGACGAATCCGCCACCGCGCTCGGCGTCGACGTCAACCGCCTGCGCGCCGTCCTGCTGGTCATCACCGCCCTGCTCACCGGCTCAGTCATCGCGGTGGCCGGCGGCATCGGATTCGTCGGCCTGATGATCCCCCACCTCGTACGCCTCACCGTCGGCGCCGACCACCGGCGGCTCCTCCCGCTCACCGCCCTGCTCGGAGCCGTCTACCTCGTCCTCGTCGACCTCCTCTCCCGCACCCTCATCCGCCCGAACGAACTGCCGCTCGGCATCCTCACCGCCCTGCTCGGCGCCCCGTTCTTCGTCTGGCTGCTGCGCCGCAACAAGGGCTTGGACACCGTATGAAGCTCACCGTCGACCAGGTCCACGTCGAACTGGAAGGCACACCCGTCCTCCAAGGAGTCGACCTGGAAGTCCTGCCCGGAACCGTCGTCGGACTCGTCGGCCCCAACGGCAGCGGCAAATCCACCCTGCTCCGCACCGTCTACCGTTCGCTGCGCCCCACCAAGGGCATCGTGAAAGTCGGGGAGGACGACGTCTGGCGCCTCGCCCCCCGCACCGCCGCCCGTCGTACCGCCGCCGTACTCCAGGACCCGGCGGGTAGCACCGGGGGACTGTCAGTGAAGGAGATCGTCGAGCTGGGCCGCACGCCCCACCACGGACTGGTCGGCCGCGAAGGCCCTGACGACCGCCTCGCCGTCGCTGACGCCATCGACCGCTGCGGCATCCGCCCCTTCGTCACACGTGAGTACGCCTCCCTCTCCGGAGGCGAACGCCAACGCGTCCTCCTTGCCCGCGCCCTGGCCCAGCAACCGCGTCTGCTGGTCCTGGACGAACTGACCAACCACCTCGACATCCGCGCCCGCTTCGTACTCCTCGACCTCATCCGCTCCACCGGCGTCAGCACCCTCGCCGTCCTCCACGACCTCGACCTCGCCGCCCGCCTCTGCGACCTGATCGTCGTCCTCGACCACGGCACAGCAGTCGCCGCTGGCCCCGTACTCGACGTCCTCACCCCCGACGTGATGCGCGAGGTCTTCGGAGTCGAAGCCACCACCACCCGGCACGAGGACGGCATCGTCCGGATCGCGTACGCGGCGCAGCCGGTCGTGCAGGCTGCGAATTCGCTTCCGGAGCATGCAGATTCCGGACGTGGTCGGCTTGATCAACGAAGCGGTCTTTACGGCAGAGCCAGTACTTCGGCAGTGGCCTCTCGACGGGCTCGTGGGGCACGGTGACCGGACGAGAGCCCGTGGTACTTGCGCTTCAAACGCTCTTGCTCGTACATACAGTTCCCGGGACGTCTTGTCGAGGAAGGTGATTCGGGCGATGTTGCGCTCAGCGCGGTCCAGGGCCGCGTCGTCGCCGAAGAGGGCGACCACTGCCGTATTCCAGGCCAGTATGTCCATGCGTCGGCCCATCACCACCGCCGGCATGTCCACTAGATCGTCCAGCAACCGCTGGAACATAGGGCGCACGTGTTGCGGTCGGGTCTGGCCCCGGGGAACGTGCCGGGCGGCGGACTGCGGTCGGGCGAGGCGATGCAGGTGCCGGGTGGCATCCCCGTCCAGCCGCAGTGCGCGGGCGAGGGCGTCGAGTTCCGCGCCCGAGGGGTTAGGCACGCGGCCCCGTTCCATCCGGGTGTAGTAGTCGACGCTCACTCCGGCGAGTTGCGCGATCTCCTCGCGGCGCAGGCCTGTGACCCGGTGCCGGCCGCCGAAGTCCGGCAGGGCAACGTCTTCGAGGTGCAGGAGGGAGCGGCGGGTGCGGAGGAACTCGCCCAGCGAAAGACGGGGCTGGTCGGGCACCGACCAGCAACCGGCGCAGCCGACTGTAGTCAGATGACCACAGGCCGGAGTTGCGGCGTGCTTCGGGAACCCGCAGGCTGTATCTGGCAAGCGACCTTGATGAAGCAAAGAGGTGATCAGGTTGCAGGACCACTCGCGCCCGGTCGACCCCTCGAAACATGGGTGCGGGGGACGCGTGGCGCCTCAAGGGCCGGTACCCCGGTGAGTTCCGTTGCGATACTCCAACGACCGCCCCAGCGCGGGACTCAGGCAGACGGAACTGGCTTTATGTCCCAGTCGGACTCCGGATCAGGCGCCCGGAGTACTTCTTTGCGGCACACGCTGCGGACTCCCCTCTCGCTCAGTGGTGCCCGTTGACGGTCTGGCCCGAAGCGGCCCACGTGGTCGAAGTGTATGACCACCGGTTGCCCCAGCCCACCACCCACCACCCACCACAGGGAGCCACAGCATATGGACGGAAAGCACAAGATACTGGCTGCACTGACCGGAAGTGCGCTGACAGCCGGACTCACTGGCCTGGCCCTCGGGCCCACCGCCACGACACCTGCTCATTCCCCAACCCTGCGCGCCGCCGCCGGGCCCTCTGGGATGTCGGTCGTGGAGTGGAACCGTGAGCTCATCACCGTCCTGAGCGATCCGAAGGCCCAACCGCCCACCATCCACCCCACGCGCAGCTTCGCGCTCCTTCAGGCTGCCGAGTACGACGCGGTGGTATCGGTCACCCGGACCGGCCCTGCCTACTTGTTCTCGGTATCGGCGCCGCGAGGCGCCCGTGCAGACGCCGCAGCGGACCAAGCAGCCCACGATGTGCTGGTGGCCCTGTACCCGGCCAAGCGCGCAAGCGTGGAGCGACGGCTGAGCAGCCAGTTGTCCGCGATTCCCAACGGCCCCGGCAAGCAGGCGGGCATTCGCGTGGGAGCCGAGGTCGCCCGCAGGCTGATCAGCCTGCGATCCCATGATGGGTCCTCGACCAAGCCGCCGCCGTTCAGTCCCCGCAACGTGGCCGGCGGCTACCGGCCCACACCGCCCGCCTTCCCCACACCGGTGTTCACCAACTGGGGCTCGGTCAAGCCGTTCGTGCTTGCCAAAGGAAGCCAGTTCCGCCCGCCGCCGCCGCCGGCCGTCAGCACCGCCGAATACGCCACAGCCTTGAATGAGGTCAAGAGCCTGGGGAGAAAGACCAGTACCACCCGCACTCCCGATCAGACCGCAGCCGGGAAGTTCTGGGCGGCAGCGCCCGTCTGGAACGTCTGGAATCAGATCGCGCAGGGCCTCGTCACCTCCCAGCACGCAAGCCTGGAGAAGGCGGTGAAAGTCTTCGCCCAGCTCAACCTGTCCCTCGCCGACACCGCGATCGCGATGTACGACGCCAAGTACACCTACCGCGTATGGCGGCCCGTGACCGCCCTCCGGCTCGGTGGTACGCACTACAACCCGCGCATCGTTGGCGACCTCAACTGGACCCCCCTGCTACCGACCGCCCCGGATCCGTCCTACCCCGCCGCCCATGGCGCTCTCAGCCAGGCGGCGGCAACGACCCTCACCAGGTTCTACGGTGCGCAGCACCACCTCGTGGTGACGTCGAAGGGCGTCACCCGAACCTTCGCCAGCTTCCAACGCGCCGCCACCGAAGCGTGGCTCAGCCGGATATGGTCCGGCCAGCACACCGCCATCGACAACAGGGCAGGCCAGCAACTCGGCACGCAGGTCGCCGGTTTCGTGGCGCAACACATCTGACTGCCCGCACCCGTGCAGCGTCAACGCGCCGTATGGCTGTGGCCAAGAGCCAGCTGTACCCAGCGTATCGGGTACAGCTGGCCCGAACATTGTGCTAACCACGGGCTTTCATGTGCGCTGAACCTTCCCCTTGATCGTGGACACCTGGAGACTGGGACATGAGAGCCCAGAGGAAGCAGTGCCAGGTGGGGCAGATGCACGGCCGAGCAGGATTCGACCTCCTCCGTCACCGCGTCCTCCTGCAATAGGGAGAACGCACCGTCACCACCGACTACGGAACAGAGCCGAACGATTTACAGTCCCCGAGCTGACTTGCGATGAGCTGGCCTACGTGCTCCTTGTGCTCGGCCACCCGATCCCGGCCGACGCCATTGCGGAGATGGAGCGATGCGAGCGCCCCGTGACCGTCGACGACCTCGTAGCGATCGCCTATGCACTCGACATGACCCCCGCGGTGCTGCTGGCGCACATCCCCATCGACATGCCGGAACCCGAGGGGCCTGTCGGCACAGGACTTCCCGGTGACGTCGACCAGGCCGAGCTCCGCGCCTGGATCGAGGGAAAGACCGCGCTCGACCGCGAGTCGCGGGTGCGCTGGTGGGAAGAGCGGGCCAGCCGACTGAGAGTCCGGTCGGCACACCATGAAGAGCAACTGCAGGGCGCGTACGCAGAGCTGCACGAGCTCGGTGAACTGGCGCTCCAAGAGGCGGACGCCCCGCCCGTGCAGCGCCTGCAGTGGCGCATCAAGGACGGCGAGCACGCGCTCAACCAGTCCTCCATCCCCGCCGGGACGGCCGAACCGGCCCAGGAGCACGTGCGGTTGCGGGGAACCTGGCGGCCGGTCACCTCCGCCCCGCACATGACCCTCGCCGTCCTGGCCGCGCCTGACCCCGAGGACCACGCCACCCGCTGGTGGTGGGTGGCGCAGGACAACGTCCACGTCCTTCAGGACTGGGACGCCGTCGGGCTCCGGGGCGGCGCCTCTTGCTCGGTCACCTGCGACACCCTCGTCCCCCCCCGCGACCACACCGTCCGCCTCACCGAGCCCGCCGCGTTCGATGAACCGCTCTACCGCTTCTCCCTGTACGGGCTGATGGCCGCCTGTATCGCCGCCGTCGTCCAGGCCACGGCCGCGCACGCCCTGGCCGCCTTCCGGGAACCGGCCACGGCCGCCACCCCACGGCACGCGGCGGCAACCCTCGCCCACATCGGGCCTGTCCAGGAGACGTACGCGCGCGCCGCCACCCGGCTGTCGGCCGTAGCCGCGCACGCCGACTCCACCGTCGAGACCGCCTGGAAGGCAGCGGAGAACGGAACGGTCCACGGCGCCGAGCGCGCCGAGCTGCGGGCCGTGTGCAGTCACGTTTTTGGCGCGCCGGTGAGGTGTGCAGCATGCCGTTGAGCGGGTCAAAGCTGGTGGCGCCGTAGAAGTAGCCGAGGGAGATGTGTGGGTGGTCCGTGCTCGGCAGCACCGCGTGTTCACCGCGCTCCCGCCCACGGCGGAGAAACTTCGGTCGGCGGCTCAGCCCCTATCGATCTTGGTGACGACCGTGCTGCACACCTTGTCGGCGAAGGCTTGCTTCTTGCTGTCCCACAGCGGCCAGAGCCAGCCGAGGTAGCACGCAAGGCTGTCCAGGAAATGCGCGAGCTTGCGCACGAATGCCATGCCGAAGCCGAGCGTGCTGCCGTCGGCTTCCTGGCGCAGGCTGATGCCAAGGACCTTCTTGCCAGTCGTCTGACCGGTCGCGCCCTCCTTGTAGAGCTGGAAGATGCCCATGCTGAGGGCGTAGATAAGGCCGATCACGAAGAAGGGCCCAGGGCCGGCGTTCGCCGGATCGTCGCTCTTGGCGAGATCGACGAACCCTAGTGCGTACAGCGGACCCGCGATGATGAGCGCATCGACAAGGAACGCCCCGACGCGTTGTCCCCAATGGGCCAGCGGTGGCAGCCCTGCCCCCTGCAGGCCGGGCATTCCGGCCGACGGGTACGCCCCGTACGGATCCTGCGCGTACTGTGGGTAGCCGTACTGCGGGGGCACGCCTTGCGGCGCCTGATGCGGATATCTGGACTGGCCTTGCGAAGGCTGCTGGTCGTAGAGTCATTGTCAAGATCTGTGGATCGGGCCGGGCTGAGACGGCTTGGGGGACACCCTGATCTTCTCGCCGTGCCAGGTGACCTCGTGCAGGCCCAGTCGCTGGTAGAGGGCCTGGGCTCTCTGGTTGACGGCAAGGACGTCAGAGCGAGGTCCGGGCCCTGCCGGCGGGCATGCTGTAGGAGTACGCGTCGCTCGGAAGACCCCGAGCGGCCGGTCACCGCCACCATGCCGGATGTCATCGGCGGCAACGCCGGGCGTGCATACGAGCAGATGAGTTCCGAACTCGACATGACCTTCGAGGACGCGAGCGGACAGGACCGTCCGGTGGACGACCCGGCTGAGTGGAAGATCTGCAACTCCCAGCCGGGCCCGAACCAGCAGATCACCGATTTCCCCGTTGTCTTCGGCGTGGTGAGAGCTTCGGAGAGTTGCAAGGACAAGACGCCGAAGTGATGTGTCCAAGGACGTCAGCGTTCCACCACGGTCTTTCATGCTGAGCATCGCGGGACTGGTGGGACGACCCACAACGATAGAGGACACGGCATCTGAACTGGTCAGACTTTCCACCGTGCGCGTCAGGGGAGGTTGTAGGTGACCACGGCGCGGGCCGGGAAGCGGAAGTAGTCGTTGACCGTGGGAGAGCGCTCGACCATGACGTCGACGCTGGACCCGGTGGCGCTTGTGGAGTGATAGATCCAGACAGGGCCACGCAGGGGAGAGCCGCACAGACCATCCGGGAGCTCGATCTCGTCGTCGGCGACCGCTTTGGTGCCGTACTTCTCATCGAACAGGGGCTCGCCATCCGGGAGGATGCCGGCACGGTGAAGGTAGTCCGGTATCTGGCCGCTCACGAAGGTGACCTCAGCGCTGCCGTTCCGGGTGAAGTAGTGGACGTCGGAGGCGCCGGCGGGGATCGACGCGCCCCCGGCGTGGATCACGCCTGGCAACTGTACGTCGCTTCCCTCGCATGCCCGGACGTCGCCGAACGGGTGGAACAGTTCATCCTGGAACAGCCAGATGATCCCTCCAGCCAGCACCGCCAGGACGAGTACGACGATCCCCAGGCACGACAGCATGCGCCACAGCCCGGCCCCGCCGTCAGGCGCACCGCTCACGTTTTCTGGAAACGGCGTCCCTCCCTCCTCGCCCACCCAGTCCCCGCCCCTGGTCTCCGAACCGGCACTCCAGGAATCACTCATGAACGCCCCCTCGGTCTGCCTTGCATACCGGCACGGGCAGCATATGCCAGTGATCAACCAGACCGGCACTGGAGTATGCGCCACGTCGAGGAGACACCGTGCCCAAGGCGCGCCCGAAGGGGCCGTCTTCGACATGTCCACTCGCGCCCCTCCCAGGCGATCACCCCACCCGGTCCGACCAGGGCCTTGGCCTCGGTGGGAGGCTTCCGCTCTTCCTTCCAGTCAGGCCGCGTGACCTTCCGGGCGTTCGACGAGGTGTCCGCGTTCGAAGCGGGATCCGGCGCGGACGAGAGCGACGAGGTGGGGTGCGGTGATGGCGCGCCAGCGCGCCTGGGCGGACTCGACGAGTTTGAACACCATCGCCAGGGCCGCGGCTGGGCTGCCAGCCCCGCGGGTGACTTTGGTCCTCAGCTTCACGGTGCTGAAAGTGCTCTCGATGGGATTTGTCGTGCGCAGGTGCACCCAGTGCTCGGCGGGGAAGTCGTAGAACGCGAGGAGCTCGTCGGCCTCGGCGGTGACCTTCTTGGCCGCTTTCGGCCACTTCGCTCCGTAGGCGCGCTCGAAGTCCTTGATCGCCTTCTCGGCGTGGTCGCGGCCCTCGGCGTTGTAGATCTCCTGCAGGGCCCTCTTCGCGCCGGGCTGAGCCGGCTGCGGTAGCGCGTTCATGACATTGCGGACCTTGTGAACCCAGCACCTCTGGTGCCTGGCCTGCGGAAATACCTTTGCGAGCGCCCTCAACAGGCCCATCGCGCCGTCACCGACCACGAGTTCGGGATCAAGCATGCCGCGTCGGCGGCAGTCCCGCAGCAGATCCGCCCACGATTCGCTCGATTCACGCAGCCCCTCGGCCAGCGCAATGAGTTCCTTGCGGCCGTCGGGGCGCACGCACATTAGGACCAGGACGCAGGAATGGGCCTGGCCGAGGCGGACCTTGGGGTGGACACCGTCGGCCCACACGTAGACGTAGTCGGAATCCGACAGGTCGCGGGCCTGGAAGGCAGTGTGGTCGTCGGTCCACTGCTTCGTCAGCCGGGTCACCGTCGCCGGCGAGAGGCCGGCCGAGGAACCCAGGAACTGCTCCATCGCGGGCACGAAATCCCCGGAGGACAGTCCGTGGAGGTAGAGCAGGGGCAGGACCTCGCTGATCTTCGGGGACTTGCGGCACCACGGCGCGAGGATCTTCGACGAGAACCGCTTGCGCTCACCGGTCTCCACGTCGACGCGCTTGTCGTTCACGCGGGGCGCCATCACCGCGACCGGCCCGGCGGCGGTGGTCACCGTCCGTTCACGATGATGACCGTTGCGGACCACCAGACGGCGGCCGACCTCGTCCCGCTCACCAACCGACTCCGCTATGTACTGGTTGACTTCGGCCTCCAGGGCCGCGGCGAGCATCCGCCGGGCACCCTCGCGGACGGATCCGGTCTCCGTGGTTCCATCGTTGTTGACTACGCTGAGCACGGGCGTGCCTTCCCAACCCGCGGTGCAACGCAGGTCTACTCGGTGACCATCAATCGATCACTCGGGAAGGTACGCCCTCCGCGTTTCGCGAGGCACCTCTCCCAAGACCGATCCACAGGTCCTGAGCATTGCTCCTGGGCGTAGGGGTTGTTCGGGTCGCCGAAGCTCATGGCAAAGTCTCTCTAGGCCTATGGAACGACGCGATCTGAGCGGAGGGACGTTCCGCAGCACGAGCGGTTTGCCCCCGTTATCTTTTTCGCGGTCCTGCAACGGGACCGCCGGCCTCCGGGCCCGGTATGACTGTGTCCCCCTGTCGAACGGATGGCCTGGGGGGT
>NZ_JBIURS010000047.1:0-36180 GCF_044740965.1 Streptomyces sp. NPDC088252
GTGCCGTGACGCTCCAGGCCGGCCCCTGGACGCGGCGGCGTGCCTTGGCCCGGCGCGCGGAGCCTTTCTGTGTCCGTGCCAGTGCCCGCTGGGCTTTGGCGAGTCGCTTCTCGGCTCGGCGCACGTGGCGGGGGTTGGTGAGGAACAGGGTGGTGGGGTCGTCGGGGGTGAGGGACTGGGAGAGGGCGGCGAGGTGTTTCACGCCGAGATCGACGCCAATCGTGCCCAGTGCCCTGGCCTTGCTGATGGCGGGTCGGTTTGTCGGGCAGGTCGGTGGTGACCTTGCAGAGCACAGACGCGAACGAGATGCGGCGAGCGAACTGGAGCATGGCCAGCCGCGACGGAGAATCTTCGGACGCACGTTCGAGTTTATGCGGTCGGTGGAGCCTGTCGTGAGGCCTGGCATCGGCTGCGCCTCGCGATAGACCCCAGCCACCCGTCCAGCCTCCGGCGGACATGCGGAAGCGCCTGCATTCCAGCTTGCGGAAATGCTGACGCTTGCCCACGGCCACCCAAAGCGGGGGGAGGTAGCACGGGGCTCTGTTGTCGCCCGTCAGGCGGCTACCGGACGGCCGGGGACGTGGCGCGGCTGGACTGTCACACGTACGGCGCCCGCGTCCCGGCCGACGTCTGAACCGCGTCCGGGTCCGGGGGATCGGTCAGGTCGTGCTGCGGCGCCACGGTTTGTCATACGAGCCGCCGCAGGCGCGGCAGGAGGAGGTGTAGACGGCGCTGGCGGGAGTCATCTGCTCGGCGGGCTCAGCCGGGTGGGGCTGGCCCATGATGACCGCGGTCAACTCCGGCCCCGCGCAGGAGCACGGACCGCCCGTACGCCGGGGGCGGGCTCGGCGGGGTGCGGGTTACCTTGACCGGGCCCGCTGTGTCCGGCCAGACGGTCTCCACCGCCTCGGGCAGGCCCTTGAGGCCATCGCAGATGAGCATGAGCACATCGTCCAGGCCGCGGTTCTTCAGCTCGGTGAACACGTGCAGCCAGTACTTCGCGCCCTCACCGCCGTCGCCGGCCCAGACCCTCAGGATGTCCCGGGTGCCTTCCGTGGTCACAGCCATCACGACGTAGACCGGCCGGTTCGCGACCTGCCCGTCCCTGATCTCGACGTTGATGGCGTCCACGAACAGAACCGGATAGACACGGTCGAGGGGCCGGTTCTGCCATTCGGTCATTCCCTCCATCACCTTGTCGGTGATCGTGGAGATGGTCTGCTTGGACACCTCCGCCCCGTAGACCTCGGCCAGGTGCGCTGAGATCTCCCGTGAGTGAGGCCCTTCGCGGACAGGGAGAGCACCATTTCGTCCACGCCGGACAGGCGGCGCTGCTTCTCGACTATCTGCGGCTCGAAGCTGCCGGCGGTGTCCCGGGGCACCCTGACCCCGACCGGACCGACGTCGGTCAGCACGGTCTTCGCACGAGTGCCGTCGCGGCTGTTGCCGTTGTTCTTCCCGGCTGGATCGTGCTTCTCATAGCCGACATGGTCGGTGATCTCACCCTCCAGCGCGGACTCCGGCACTCGCTTGGTCAGCTGCTGCAGCAGCCCACCCTCTCCGGTCAGCCGCAGGCCCTCGCTGCGGGCCCGGTCCACCAGCATCGCGACGAGCTGTTCGTCCGACGCGGCCGACAGCATCGCACCACCGGCCGGCTCCTCGACGGACTCGTGCTCGATCGTCGTCTCGCTCACTCGGCGTCTCTCTTTGATCAGCAGATCCGCCGTTGATTAGACACTCCCCGCGATGGCAGGGGGTTCGTTGAGCTCACCTTGCCCGATGTCGACCCGCAGCAGCGGCGGGACGTTGAGTGGGCCAACGTCTGGGTCGACGACGAGATCACCGACGCCGATCGGGACTGGGTGTCCACCCACCACCCCATCCCGGCCTTCCTCCACCGCGTCGCGTCGTCCCGCGGCCTCACCACCGAAGACTTCGCAGTCCTCGATCAATGGCTGCGGCCCACTTGAGGCTCCCCACGGTGATCCACAGGAATTGACAATTGCTCCCGCTGGCCGAACTGTTCGGCTATGCGACCCGGCTGCGCAGCCGGACCCAGGGCCGGGGAACGTTCACCACCCGGGCCACCGGTTACGCCCCGGCACCGGGCGCGGTGCCTTGCGGGACACCGGACCGGTAGAACCTTCGACGGCCCCGCCCGTACGCGGGCGGGGCCGTCGAAGCCGCGGGGTCGGTTGTAGCCGAAGCACCTGGGAGCGGTGCCCTACTCACACCCTGAGGCCGCACAACCGTCTCAGGCGTCGGACAGCAGTGCGCGCAGGCGGTCGGCGTCGGCTACCTGGAGCCGTTCGTCGATCGCGAGGGCCTGGCAGAGGAACGCACGGCCCACACGGGCGGCCCCAAGGCATGCGAGGGATCGCCCGGCGCCTTCGAGGGCGCGGACCTCATCGTAGGGGTAGCGGATCTCGCGGGCCAGGCGAGAGCCGCCTCGTAGCCTCTAACACCACCTGTTAGACGGCTGTTAAGGAGCACGAGAAAGATCGGTTCCATCGATCCGATCGACATCAAATCAGGGGGAGTTCGTGCGTAGCCGGCACGGCGCCGCCTCTCAGCACGCCGATCCCCACAGCCCACCAACCGTCCGAAGGACATCATGACAATTGCAGCGAAGGCCACCACGGCAGGAGTGCTGGCCGCATTCGTATTCGCCGGACTCATCACCCCGCAGGCCGCCTCGGCTGACTCCCCGTCTCCGGCCTGGGTCGGGACCCTATCCGCGCAGGAGGTCGGGGCGGCCAAGGCCGCCAACGACGACCGGAACGACAAGTCCAAGGACGGCTGGGGCGGCAGGAACGCCACCGCCGCCGAACTCAAGTCGAAGGACGCCTACATGGCGGCCCACAAACCGAAGGCCGTGACTTCCGCGACGAGCAAAATGCTCGCGAACACCCACCAGGGCCAGTGGTACAACAACTACTGTGGGCCCGCCACGCTGGTGATGGCCTTGGGCATGCGCGGTATCTGGAACCACGACCAGGGGACCTTCGCCAGCTGGATCGGCATCACGCCGAACAACGGCGGTACCGGCGTGGACCAGATGGGCAAACAGCTGAACGACGAGGCGGGCGGGTTCCCCTATGTCAGGATCAACCTGCCCTACACCCCGACCAGCGCAGACGTCGCCGCGTTCAAGAACCGCCTCATAGGCGACACCGATGCCGGCGCCTCCCTGGTTGGCAACGCGATGGAGGTCTACAACGGCCCGCACCTTGTCGGCCACCCCAACAACAGCACGACGATCTATCACTGGTTCCCGTTCCAGGGCTACGACGGGGACTGGGCGGCCTACCTGGACTCGGCGACCACCGTGTGGTCCAGCGTGCCTTCACGGAGCGGAATGCCCAACAGCACCCTCGTGACGATCATGGGCGGCCGTGGCTACAACTGGTAGGGAACTGCTGATCGCAGCGGTAGGCGTGGCGCTGGCGAGCACCTTCGGGTGCTCGTCGGAACCACGCACTTCCGAGGCGACAGCAGAGTCTCCTACCCCGAGCAGCGCAGCACCCTCCCAGCCGTCCGTTTCCGCGCCCCCGGCCGATTCCGGCAAGCCGTTCTGCAAGGTGGACACCCCAGCCGCCTGGAAGCAGGCCCAGACCGCCGGCATGCTCCAGGCGGCGCAGGGCGAGTCTTTGAACCCGATGGCGGTGGCGCCCGACGGCTCCTCGGTGATCGCCTCCAGCCGGCGTGATGGCCGTGCGACCTTGGTCTGGTTGCGTGACCAGGGTCGCAAGCGCACCACGATCTACACCGCCGCCAACTCCGGCCAGGGTGGCCTTGGCCTGGCTGACTTCGACGGCCGTTGGCTGGTCTTTAACGTCCTTGCCTCGAACGATGTCGGCTCCAAGTGGGAGCTGTTCGCCTGGGACTCCCTGGCCGGCGGAGCCCCCAAGAGCATCGCCAAGACCCAAGTCGGCGCCGACGGGAACCCGGTGCCCGGGCCGTTCATGTACCCGTGGGTCAACAACGGCAAGGCGACCTGGGTCCAGGGAGTCAGCGACGGGACCAAGGACCAGAAACTCACCGACGTCCAGCGGCAGGTCCATCTCTACGATCTCGCCTCGGCGACCGACAAGATCGTGCGCACCGGGCGCATGGCGCCCTCGTTCTTCGCCGGAGACACACTGGTCTGGCCAGAGGCCTTCGCCATCGACACCCCCACGAAGCTCACTGCGGTTACCGCGCATGGCAAGCCGGGCAGCCTCCCCGCGGCGCTGGCCGCCGCTGACGGCTCACCGGCCTCGGCGAGCGACGGAACCACCTGGGCGTGGACCGGAGTGGGCAACAAGAATCTGTACGCCTGGAGAGCCGGATGGCCGGCGCCGGTCATGGTGGTCGAGGGGGTGCCCATCGACTGGGTCCATGTCGCCGGAGATGTGATCACCTGGACCGATTCCACCGCGACTTGGGCCGCCGACCTGCGCGGGCGTGCCTACACGCAGATGACACCGCAGTACGGCGGAACCAACAGCCACGGGACCGCCGTCGTCGTCTCCTATCCGGGACCAGACAAACGATCAGTCAGCTACGTGTTCACCAGTGCAGGCCTCGCCCCGCTTTCCTGCCCGCAATGAGGGCATCTGGCTCATAGGTACGTTCCAGCATCGGGCCTCCGAGGGACCGCGACCCGAGCCAGGACTGTGGCACAGATCCCGCAGTCCTGGCTCGACACCGGGACCTGTCCGGATCCGACTACATGTACGTGTGGGCCGACGGCGTCCACCCCAAGGTCCGCCTCGGCCAGGAGGGAGCTGATCGCGCTCGCCGAGGGCCTGCGCGAGTCGACTGAGTCCTGGGCCGACCTCCTGCGGGACTGCCGCCGGCGCGGCATGCGCGATCCCGAGCTCGTCGTCGGCGACGGAGCCATGGGTCTGTGGCGGTCCCTGGCCGAGGTGTTTCCGCAGGCCAGACATCAAAGGTGCTGGGTTCACAGAACCCGGAACTTGGTCAACGCCCCCGCCGAAATCGGCCCAGCGGCGCGAAGTGGCCCAAGGCCGTCAAGAAGATCACCGACGACGTCGATGAACTCCTGGCGTTCTACGACTTCCCGGCCGAGCACTGGGTCCACCTGCGCACGACAAATCCGATCGAGTCGACCTTCAGCACGGTAAAGCTGCGGACCAAGGTCACCCGCGGCGCCGGCAGCCCGGCCGCGGCCCTGACGATGGTGTTCAAGCTCGCCGAGTCCGCCCAGGCCCGCTGGCGCGCGATCACCGCACCCCACCTCGTCGCCCTCGTCCGCAACGGCGCCCGCTTCGAACGCGGCGTCCTGGTCGAGCAGGAGCAGGAGGCCGCGGCATGAGTGAGCGTAAGGAATGCCCGCTGCTGTTCCTGGACGTCGACGGACCTCTCCTGCCGTTCGGTGACGGCCCGCAACGCGAGCCGTCAGGCACCGCGACAGATTCGCACCTGACGCGGCTCGACCCGCGCGTCGGGCCCCGCCTCGCGGCACTGCCGTGGGAGGGGACCAGCGAAGACGCGGCGACGGAGCGGTTCGGGGAGTTCCAGGAACCCTGGGACCGGAAGTATCCGGCGGTCATCAAACTGTGGGAGAACGCCTGGGCAGAGTTCGTGCCCTTCCCCTCCTTCGACGTCGAGATACGAAAGGTCATCTGCTCGACGAACGCGATTGAGTCCGTGAACGCCCTCATACGCGAGGCCGTCCGGGCCCGCGGACACTTCCCCGACAGACTGTCAGGAGGATGAGGTAGTCGACCGGGTGCTGCCCCTCCGGGGCGATGCCGATGTGGCCCGGCTCGTCACCGGCCAGCCGGGCGATGCCGACCGTCACCAGCGTCGAGGTGCCCGGTACGAGCAGGAAGACCGCCGTGGTGCCGAGCGCCGCCCGTGCGGGCCCGAACCGTCTGCGCAGCGATGTCCACGTGTAGCCGCGCAGCGTCGTCTCCTCGGGCAAGGCTTCAAGCAGGAACGCGACGACGGCGTTGGTGACGAGAAAACCAACCAGGGTGACGAGGTCCAGCTGCTGCCAGACGAATAACCCCGAGGCCGTGCCCGCGCCCAGGACCAGCGCCGCTGCCACGGCCGTTACCCCAACGCCGGTGAGGAACGCCCGTAGGCTCGCGCCCGGACTGCCGAAGCCGACCGTCCGGCGGTGTGACAAACGCAGGACGAACGGCACGGCCACGACGGTGACGAGGGCCGCAGCGATCAGCCGGGCGGCCAAGCCACTGGCTCCGGTGGCGTCCGCCAGTACGGGTCCGAGTCCGTTGCCGACACCGAGCGCCACCGCCATGATCAGGCCGTCGGCCAACGCGCGGCCCATGGCCCCGGCGGCCGTGGGCGCGGGTGAGGGTGCGCGTTGTCGTATGTGTAGCTCAGTCACGGCGCTCCTGGTGACGGTAGGGCCGACTCCTATCGACAGCCCGTGTGCTTTCCAGGCTCGCCCGACCACCAGTCAGGGGCGTCGTGCGCGCGGACGACCCCCTATACATCCTTCGGCGCAGTGGAAGGGTCGACTGGTCGTTGGCCACCGGCTCCGGCTCCGGGCGCTCGGCCAGCTGCCCCGGCGGTCGTACCTCACGCGGTACGGCCCACCTGACGGGGCGCGGCGGGCGTGATCGTGGGCAGTCCGGCTCGTTCGGCCGCCAGGCGCTGCAGAGCCCGTGCTCGGGAGGCGTCGCTGGAAGTCACCCGTGCCCGGACGGCGTCCTTGTCGCGTAGTTCCTCCAGTGCCTGGCGGCCGTCCCCGAAGCGTTCTTCCGGCTCGCGGGCCTGGTCGCGGATCTGCCGCTGAGCAGCGGCCAGGACCTTCGGGTCCGTCGTCTTCTCGGTGGTCCAGGCGGCCCGGTGCGCAGCGATTACGGACCTGGCGGGGCATCGCTCGGATAACGCCCTCCGTACGACCCTCACACACACCCGAGCAGACCGCCCAAGCCGCCGCCGACCGCCACGCCGGGGCCCGGCACGCGCCAGGCGACACCGCCCACCCGGCTCGGCTGGCTGGCTGGCTGGCTGGCTGGCTGGCTGGCTGGCTGGCTGGCTGGCTGGCTGGCTGGCTGGCTGGCTGGCTGGCTGGCCGAGCTCTACCCCTCGACTGCGCGAAACACAAGCAGTACATAGCCAGAAGCAAGCGCAGACACGTGTTCCAACCCCCATCCCTCGCCCTCGATCGCCTCGATCGTGTCGTGGAACGCCTCGGCACGATGGGACAGAGAGGGCGGTAGATCGTTCGGCAGTCTCATCGCACTGGCCACGACGACGGCGTACACGTTGTGCAACGCGCGTCGCCGTTCGCGGGCGGCGCGGCGGTAGGGCTCAACCAGGTCGGCAAGACTCTCAACGACCACCAGCGATCTCCCTCCTATAACTCGGACTCCCCCAGCCGACCATGGAACACGACAGCAGCCGCAGCGTCCATCGGTTCGGAGGCAAGACCGACTCTCTCGGTCGTTTCCGCCCCCACCTGCCTCTGGAGTGCTCGTACGGGTCCGGCGGCAGCGCTTGCTGCGTGCCCGGCCGGACGGTCGACAGATCAACACCAGGACACCCGTGGGGTCGGTCGTAAGCAAGAGTCAGACTGTCGCGGCCGGGACTACCCCATCCTTGCGGGATCCGGTACGAAGAAACTGACAGTCGTAGGCGTCGCCGACCGAGCCGATCGACGCCGCGATGCCCACGGCGTCCAGATGCTCGGCGAGCCGGAAACTCGTATATTGACCGGATTCAACTGGTCGATGCAACACCGGTTCAATGGAGCAGCAGTAGCTGCTCGTTGAATGCCTCGACTGGTGTCTTCCAGCCGAGTGTCTTGCGGGGTCTGGTGTTGAGAGCGTGGGCGACGGCATCGATCTCCTCGGCGGACCACCTTGAGAGATCGGTGCCTTTCGGGAAGTACTGGCGCAGGAGCCCGTTGGTGTTTTCGTTCGTGCCGCGCTGCCACGGACTATGAGGATCGGCGAAGAACACTGGAATGCCAGTCTCGACTCTGAACCGCGCATGAGCCGACATCTCCTTCCCCCGATCCCATGTCAGCGACCGTGCCAACTGCTCGGGCAGTGTCGACATCGTGTTGGCGAGTGCTCTTTCATCGTGATCGCCCCATAGCCGGCCAGCGCAGGACCGTTCTTGACCGTGTGCTTGTGCCGGTAGCCGTCCTCACGCGGCAGGTGAACCAGCATCGTGAATCGAGTTGACCGCTCGATGACGGTGCCGATCGCGGAACGCTCCAGCCCGGGATCAAGTCGCCTTCCCAGTGGCCAGGAACGGCGCGGTCCTCGGCCTCGGCGGGCCGTTCACTGATGAGCGCTTCAGGTGTGACGTGCGCCCAGGTCTTACGACGCGAACGAGCACGCGGGGCGCGCAGCGCGCGGCCCGTGCGAAGAGGCACAAGATCAGTTCACGCTTGAGCGCCCCACGGCCCTGAATGCAGAGAGCCTGGTAGATCGCCTCGTGGCTGATGCGCATGGACTCATCATCCGGGAAATCGAGTTTGATCCGGTTCGCGATCTGCTCCGGACTCCACGCCTGAACCCACGCACGATCCTTGCGATGCGGCTTGTCCCGCCCCGCCCACTCATCCGTCGCAGGACCTGCGATCGCCCTTCCTCCAGGCGTGCTGATCTGGCCGGACAGCCGTGCCTGGACGTACGCGTGCAACCGCGGATTGGCAACCAGCTTCGCCTTCTTCGGGCGGCGTGCAGCCAGGTCAGACTTCCACTGCGCGACCGATGCCCGATAGTCGAGCCTCCCGCCCCTGGTGGCCGCGTTGCGTCGCAGCTCACGCGAAATCGTCCCCGGATTACGACCGACCTCTCGAGCGATCTCGCGCACGCCCTTGCCCTGGGCCTTGAGGAGCGCGATCTCCTCTCGTTCACGAAACGACAGGTACCTGCCTGAAGGCGGCTTCGGATCGAACGGTCGCATGCCGCCACACTGTCGGTACCAGCGCGTGGCCACCGCCGGCGCCACGCCGACGATACCGGCGGCTTCCTCGGCGAGAAGACCCTTGGCGATCTCGGCCCAGAACGCCACTTCGACGTGCCGCCGGTACTTCGGATGTCCCGGGCACCTCAACTTCGGACGCACCGCTCGATCCGCTGCCTGCTGACGACGCACCCTCCAACACCTCCGTTGACGAGGTGTTGCGACGACCGGTTGAATCAGCCCTGCGACCCGGCCTCCGAGTGACGTATCAACTCGCCTTCCGTGTGGGGGAATCCGTCCCGGTCGCGCTGCCACAGAGCCATCTCCAGGGCGTCCAGTACGAGCCTGGTCTCCTTCGATGTGGCGGCGGACCAGCCAACGATCCGGCGGGAGAAGGTGTCCACGACGAAGGCGACGTAGACGACTCCGGACCAAGACCTGACGTAGGTGAAGTCAGCGACCCAGCAGCGGTTCGAGGCCGGCGCGACGAACTTGCGGTCCAGCAGGTCCGGCGCCCGTTCGACTGAGCTGTCCGGGGTCGTGGTGATGACCTTCTTTCCGCGGACGGCACCGGTGATGCCGAGATCGCGCATCAGGCGTTCGACGGTGCACCGGGCTACTTCGTGGCCCTGGCGGTGCAGCTCACGCCAGACCTTCCTGGCGCCATAGACACGGAAGTTGGTCTCGTGGACCTCGGTGATCAGCTCCTTGAGGGCGGCATCCCGCACCTGCCTGGCCGAGGGGGTGACCGCGCGTTTCTTCGCCGCGTAGTAGGTGGACGGGGCAATCTTGCAGTCGTGCTCGGTGAGTGTCCTGCAGATCGGCTCGACGCCGCCGAAGCGGCCCTTGTGCTGGTCGATGAACGCTACGGGCGTGTGTGTGGCCGGTCGAGCTCGGCCGCGAAGAAAGACGCCGCGGCCTTCAAGATGTCGTTGGCCCGTTTCAACTCGGCGGTCTCCTTCTTCATTGCCTTGATCTGCGCGGGCTCCTCCGTGGTCGTCCCCGGACACTGCCCGGAGTCGATCTCGCCCTGCTTGAGCCAGTTCCGCAGAGTCTCGGCCGAGCCGATACCGAGCTTCTGGGCGACCGCCCTCAGCGCAGCCGACTCGTTCGGGTAATCGCCACGAACCTCAGCGCCCATACGGACCGCTCGTTTGCGCAGCTCAAGGGGATACGAAGAAGGGCGTGCCATGACTCAGCACTTCACGGAATCGAGTCTCTATTCGAACCGGGGTGCCTCTGTGTCTTGTCAAGTCCCATGGTTAGGGAGCGACTTGGCTTTTCGCTCATCGGCAATCATGACGCGCCACACGTGGTCGGCCAGGCGGCGTTTCAGGCACCGCTTCGCTTCCTTCGGCGTCTTACCCTCGGAGAGTTTGCGCTGGTAGTAGGCGTGTCCGGGTGATTTCGGCATCCGTATCTGCACGACCGCGATGGTGTGGAGGACGGAGTTGAGCTGGCGGTCGCCGGAGCGGGAGAGCCGGTGGCGGGCTTTGTCCGCGCTGGCGATCTCCACCGGGGCGGCACCGGCATAGTTCGCGAATGCCGCCGAGGTGGAGAAGCGGTGAGCCCGTCCGGTGCGGCCGATCAGCCGAGCGGCCATGACTGGCCCGATGCCCGGGGTGTCCATCAGCGTGCTGCTCGATGCCTCTACCAGGCTCTGCATCCGGGCAGCGTTGTCCGTGAGCTGCTTGTCCAGTTTCCGGATCTCGGCGGCCAGGTCCCAGGCGATGTCCTTCCGGACGGTCTCGATATCGCCGGCGGGGCGGACGGATCGCAGCAGTTTGGCGGCCAGGTCCGCGGACAGCTGGGTCGGGGCGCCGCCGGGCAGCAGGTCACGCAGCAGCGCGTGGAGCTGGTTGACCGTGCGCACCCGGGCCTGGGCCAGGTTCACACGCCGTTCGTCCAGGAGGGCCAGCGCCGTGGTGTGATCCTCAGGCGCGAGATCCCGCCCTTCTCCCTGCAGATAAGCAACAGTGGCTGCGGCCGCTGCGTCTATCCGGTCGTTCTTACGCCGTCCACCGCGGGAAAGTTCGCGCACCCGGCTGGTCGCCGCGGCAGGCACGTCGACGACGCTCTCACCGCGGGCGATGAGCCACTGGGCGAGATGCCGGCCCAGGCCGTTGGCGTTCTCCACAGCCCACTTCCGCTGTGGCCACCGCTTGGCCCAGGCCAGCAGCCGCCGGTAGTCCGCCAGACTGGCCTCGATCCGCATCGACCCGACCTGCTGGTTCGAGACCGGCTCGACGGCGGTGGCCGTGTGGGTGGACTTGTGTGGGTCGACACCGAGCAGTATCACGGGACCTGATTCCTCACAGTCGGACGACGGGGACAGCCACGGTCGACACGCCGACTTCCGGAACCAACCTGGCCGGGACACGCCTCTGTTGAGTCAGACCGCGGACGGACACCGGACCGGCGACATACCCCGGGAGAGCCAGCCCCGAAGAGCGGCAGACGGTTCACGAGTCACCCGGACCGGCGTCCTACGGCACGCTACGAGCGGCCAACCCGACCGCGTCCCGCTTTCCCCATATAAGTCGGCGGTTCAATCCGAACTGCATGTTCTTGTTTGTCTGGTTGAAGGGGCGTCAGGCCGGCCAGTAACGCGACCGCGAGGGGTGGCCCTCGCGGTCGCGTTCCCCAAGGCCCATGTCCAGGGCGTCCAGGACGAGTTGGGTTTCCTTGGAAGTCGATGCGGACAAGAGTTCAGCCTCGGTAGCCATGCACAATGTCTTGGGGCTACCCCAGGGGGTTAGTTAATACCGTGTGTATCTGGCAGGTAGCACCATTCGGGGATTGGAATCGAGGAGCACATCGGCGGGACCGAACCATGCGGCCAGTTCGCGGATTTCGGGGTCTTCGAGAAGGCGGAGGCGGCCGTCTTCAATAAAGGGTGTGCCGTCAATGGTGATGGTCGGCTTGTCGAACTGGCAGTCGCAGTGGGCGTGTCCTGGCCCGCTACGGTCAGGCTCCCCCTCCTCGGTCAAGGCGTCCAGGCCAAGGTAGAACGCACCGGCGTGCTTCTCCCGTTCGAACTGGGTGCCACCGCTTGAACGCACTTTCGGGTTGAGTCCGATCAGGGCGTGCCGCAGGTAGTAGCCCCTTGGTGAATAGTGACGTAGCTCGGTGGCGGCAGTCGCGCCCTCGATCGCTGTTACCACGTTGTTGGTGAGTTCGATCGTGGTGGGCTCGGCCGGTATGCCGGTGACCGTGGACTCCTCGATGACCAGCAGCCCGTCGGTGCGGTTGGGGTAGAAGTTGACACCACCGTAAGGGAAAGGCCGCCACATTCCAGCGATAAGAGGAGCGTGATGGCCACTGGTGGCGAAGTCACGGAAGGTCACATCGGTTCCTGCAGCGGTGGTTACCCGGATCTCGCTGGCTGCGGCGAGTTGAGCGGTCGCCTTAGCTTCCAAGGCGAAATACAGCTCCAGCGGGAAGCGGGCACCGGTGGCCAGAGCCGATGCGGTCGCGGTCTGGTGCAGTGAGAGGAACCGGGCCTTGCGCTTGGCAACCTCGTCGAAGAACAAGCGGTCGCTGTGCACCTCACCCCACCATGTGCAGGAGAGCACCACATCAGCCTCGGCGTGGATGGCCGACAGCATTGGTGATGGCCCCTCGGAGTCCCAGCCACCCGCGCTGAACGGGGGAACAGCCAGAACGTGCACCTCGGCGTTGCGATAGGCGGCTGCTGCCGCCAGTGCCTGCACCACCACAGGGTCCACCGAGTTCTCCGTCAGGATCAGCACCTGTTCGCCGGCGGCAACGGCGGTGTACTCCATGACGTTATAGGCGCCGGGCATGAGTTCGGTGATGGACAGCGGTGCTGCCATGGGAGTGTCCAAGTAACTGAAGCAGGTCGTTCCGTTCATGCGGATCAAATCCTTTCCGGTGCCAGCTGGGCGGTCGTTGATTGGGGGAGGCGGACGGCGCGACCAGCTCCAAGGCCGAAGAGGCCCTGAACGAGGGTCAGCGCGACAAGAATGCCGAGCGGGACAGTCCACCCACCGGCGAGGTCGTGGGCTGAGCCGAACAGCAGGGGCCCAACGGCGGCCAGGAGGTAGCCGACGCTTTGGGCCATGCCGGACAGCGCGGCGGCCTGGGACGCGTCGGCCGCACGCTGGCCTTGGAACGTCAGCGCCAACACCAGGCAGGCGCCGCCGCCAAGGCCGATCAGCGCACTCCAGGCGGTCGCCATCTCGGGGGCCAGGAGCAGCCCCATGTATCCGGTGGCGCACATCAATGAACCGCTGACGGCCAGCAGCCGTTGGTCAGTGAGTTGTCGGGCGAGTATCGGCACACTACTGCTGGAGACCAGACCGGTCACCTGGAGCAGGAACAGCTGCCAGCCGGCGGCGCCTTCGGAGGCGCCGTGGTCGTGCACGATGCTGGGCAACCACGCGATCGTGGTGTAAAAACCGAGGGACTGCAGTCCCATGAACGCACTGACCTGCCAGGCCAGTGGGTAACGCCACAGAGTATGCGCCTGCACCGCTCCGGGGGCGGTGGTTGTTACGGGCCGGCGACGGGCCAGTTGCGGTGCCCAGGCCAGGACCCCGAGTAGCGCCAGCACCGCCCAGCAGCCCAATGCGGTATGCCATCCTCCGGGAAGATGGTCAGCCAGGGGCACGGACACCCCGGAGGAGACCGCGGCTATCAACCCCATGACAGTGACGTAGAGCCCAGTGACTGCGGCGATCCGCCGTTCGGGAACAGTGCTCTTGACCAGCGAGGGCAGCAGCACGTTGCCGTAGGCGATCGCTGCTGCCATGACCACGGTGCCGGCGAACAAGGTCACCACGCCGGGCAGCGAGCGCAGCACAATGCCGACCGTCAGCACCAGCAAAGCGATCCACAAGACACGCTCGGTTCCGTGGCGCTGCGCACTCCTGCCCACCAGCGGTGACGTGGCCGCGAAAGCCAGTAGTGGCAAAGCGTTGAGCAGTCCTGCCGCGGTGCTGGACAAGCCGGTGTCGTGTTCGATCATCGGCAGCACCGAGCCGACACCTGTCAGCGGCGCCCGCAGATTCGCCGCAACAAGCAAGATCCCAACCAGGAGCAACCCCACGCGAGGCGCTCCGCCCTGGTGACCGTCGGATTCGATCCCGGGAGCGTCAGCGCCTTTCGGGACAGTCACGCTCATGCACCCCCTCTTGCCCCAGCGCGGCGCGACGGCTGATCCGCACGAGCGTGGAGGCGGCGGAGCGGGCAGTCACCGCATCTCCCGCCGCAATGGCCTCTACCAGGGCGGTGTGCCAGTGGTCGTGTTCGGCGGCGATATCCCTGCCCCAGGTCAGCCCGGCGACCACTGCGGCCAGCCCGCTCCCCAAGTGCTTGTAGACCTCGGCAAGCAACCCGTTCCCGCCGGCTTCCACCACCGCCAGGTGGAATGAGCCATCGACGTCAGCCAACGCGGTCATCTCACCGGCGCAGTTGGTCTCCTGCGCCTTGTGCAGCAGCTCCCGCAATCGCTTCACGTCTGCGCTCGTCCGACGCTGCGCGGCCAGCCCCGCAGCATGCTCCTCCAATACCGCGCGCAGCTCGAAGACATCGGACAGGTGTGCCGTTGCCGCCCTGCGCACCAGCACTGCCTCCAACTCGCTGGCGACCCGGACGTAGGTGCCGTCTCCGGCACGGGCTTCCAGCAGGCCCAGATGCACCAAAGCGCGCAAGGCCTCTCGCACGGTGTTGCGGCTGATTCCGAGAATCGCGACCAACTCGTGTTCGGGAGGTATGCGACTACCGACCGGCCAGCGGCCGGAGGCGATCTGCTCCCGTAGTTGATCAGCGGCCTGGGCGGACAGGGTCGCGGCACGGCGCGGCTCTCTCAACGCCTCCATTCAAACCTCCAAATGTTGGACAGCTGTAGGTAAACACATGACGCCTCCAACGCGGCAAGGTGATCTACGTCACATCACGCGACGTGCAGTCGACGTGCACCTCTCGATGCCCAGCCAGGCACACGGGAACGTGCCCACACGGCCGGGGCGTCGGCATCACCGACCCCTCGCAGGGGTTCGGCGTCGCAACGGGGTTCATGAGCGCATGCCAGATGAAACAGCGGCCCGGCCGAGGTGTCAGTGGGCGTTTGATGTTGATTTCTGCGGGCCATTTTCAGACAGTTTGCACAGTTTTGTTACTACACACATGGCCTGAAAAACTCGGGCGTTCCCGACTGATCGGGAGTCTCCATCCCGTGCTAGACCAAACGGAATTCAAGCAACGTGTGCAAACAAAACGGGCAACCCGCTCGCCACCCTGGATCCATGAATGCGCCCTTAGGGGCTAATCATCCCGAAAGTCTTCCGACCTCATTAGCGACATATCACCACTGAACGTCCCTAAACACCCATCGAAAGAGCGTTTTGTCCTAGCGGGAGCGTTTGGTAGCTGGCGCGTTGTCGCCGTTTGGGGCGGACCGTACCGATGCGTGAGGGTCTGCCCGTGGAGTGCGATGTGGGTGGTCAGGCGATGTGGCGGTGGCCGATGCCGCCGGCTGTCTGGGAAGAAGAGACCTGGACCTGCTCGTGGTGTCATGCAGCCACTCATGTCGGCGGCGAGTGGTTCGAGGTCTCGCGGCCGCGGTATCCGCCTATGGAGATGCGCTGGGAGAAGGCCGTCGCGGATGGCCTTCCTGCCGATGTCTCCCACGCCTTCGGCATCTTCGACAGGACGCTGTGCGGGATCCAGGAAACCGGCATGTCACCGTTTGACCATTGGTGGCTGCCGGAACGAGAGAACGCCTGTGCGCCCTGCCGGGAAGCGGCGGGTGTCATCGACGACCGCTGGCCGCAGGCGATGAGGGGTGAGGACGCGCGAGTCAGTGTGGCCCGGCAGCTATGAATTCTTCCAGTTCGGAGTCGACTCTCGGGTGAGCCTGCGGCTCGTCAGGTCGATCATTGCGAGGCGGATCATGGCTTCGGAGCGGTGCGGGTGGGTTTCGTAGTCGCGCGCGAGCCGGCGGTGGTGCATGAGCCAGCCGAAGGTCCGCTCGACGACCCAGCGCCGCGGGATGACCTTGAAACCCTTCTGACCGGGGTCGCGTCGGGTGATCTCAACATCGATCCCGAGGCGGGCGCCGTGGTCGATGGCCTTGGTGCGGTATCCGGAATCAGCCCACGCCTTTGTGACGCGAGGGTGCCGTGTTTGAAATGTCGATCAACACAGGTCTTGATCGACATTTCGGGTACCGCATGGCGTCACGACGGTGGAGACAACGCACCGACCCGCCGCCCGGGTCATCTGCCTGGACGCTGCCCACCGCATGCTTCTTCTGCGCTGGCGGGATCCGTTCGACGGGACATGGCTCTGGGAGCCTCCCGGTGGCGGCATCGAGCCTGGCGAGACGCCGCTGGTGGCGGCACGACGTGAACTGGCAGAGGAAACCGGCCTTGGCCCGGCTGCCGTCCTTGACCGGTCGGTGCTCGTAGACCGTGATGTGCAGTGGAACGGCAAGCGGCACATCGGGACGGAGTATTTCTTCGTCGCTCAGTTTGCCGACGAGCAACCATCCCTGGTGCGGACCGGCCTGCTCCCCGACGAGCAGGCCAACCTGGACACGCACGCCTGGATCGCATGGCCGGATCTGGACTCGCTGCCGGACCCGGTCGAGCCGCCGCAGTTGCTGACTGTGCTCGGCACCTTGGTGCCGGACGGCCCGTGGTGTGATCGTGTATGAGGTACGGCACCCCCTTTTTCATTTCAACTGTCGCCGGCTCCCCTTCGCCTGGGCGGCCAGCTCTGCTTCCTGGTCGTGACGGCCGCCGGGTTCCTGCCGTCCCTGCGGGTTTTTACGCGGCACTGATCGGTGCTGGATCAGCGGGGAGCTGCCAGTCGCCGCCGCGGTCTTCCCTGGAAAAGCGGGCGGTGAGTTCCGGGACGTGGAGGAAGCAGGCAAGCGCGGTGATGGCCTGGAAGACGTCGATCGAGCGCTGAGTAATCGGCATGCCCAAGCGCAGCAGGCGCGGGTTGACTTCGCTCTGGATCTCGTCGACGAAGGGGCGCAGCGTTCTGTCGTAGTTCGCCAGGGCGGTCGGCAGGTCGCCGGGGTGGCGGTTGATCTCGCCGGCCAGGACGTGGGCTCCGACCAGGCCGCCGGAGATGCCCATGCCGCTGTAGGGGGAGGCGCAGTGCGCGGCATCGCCGACCAGGACCACGCGGCCCTTGGACCAGGTATCGGTGCGCACTTGGGCGATCTCCTGGGAGTAGAAGAACGGGCTGGTCTTCATTCCTTCGAGGAAGCGCTCGGTCTGCCAGCCGGCGTCGCGGAACCGGTCGGCCCAGAACTCCTGCTGGCGCTCGACGGGCGCGCGGTGGATCGTGGAGGATTCCTCGGACTCCTCCCGCATCACGAAGTACACCTGGGTCTCAGTCGGGTTGTGGCTGCGGCGCATGATCTGGCGGCCTTTCGGGACCATGTAGGTGTCCCGGATGTTGCTGTCGGAGGCGATGCGCGGGATGAACCAGTAGGCCATGTGAATGCCGACGCGCCAGTACGGGTCGAAGCCCTGCGGCAGGAGGGCCCGCCGAATGCGTGATCCCTGCCCGTCCGCGCCGATCAGAAGATCGAATACTCCGGACGAGCCGTCGGAGAAGTGCGCGATGACCTTGTGCTCGTCCTGCTCGAAGCCGTCCACGCTCTTGCCGAAGACGTACTCGGTGTCGTTCTTCGTCGCGCCGTGGAGGATGCGCACCAGGTCGCCGCGCATGATCTCGTACTCGGAGGTGAGGGTCTGCCGGCCCTTTCCGGACGTATTGGCCGTGATTGTCGCCTTGGCCTTGCCGCGGGCGTCGACGAAGGCGACACCCGCCTCGTCCACGAGCGCGCCGCGAACGGCGTCGAGGAGGCCCATCCGGCTGACGGCCTCGATGCCCTGCCCCCGCAGGTCGACCTGAGCGCCGGTGGCCCGCAGAGCCGGGAAGCGTTCGACGACGGTCACCCGGTGGCCGTCCCGCGTGAGCCAGAACGCCGTGGCCTGCCCTGCGACCCCGCCGCCGGCGACGAGAACGCGCAAGGACTGTGTTCCTGATCGTGTGATCACGAATCCACTCCAAAATCTATCAGTGAATGGTTCATTTCCCAGTGTCATCTATCAGCGATAGATTGCCAAGGTGACCAAGATGAACCGCGAGACCGTCATCACCGAGGCGCTCGGCCTGCTCGACGAAGTCGGACTGGACGCCGTCAGCACGAGGCAGCTGGCCAAGCGCCTGGGCGTCGAGCAGCCGTCGCTCTACTGGTACTTCCGCACCAAGAAAGACCTCCTGGCCGCCATGGCGGAAGCGGCGATGGCGCCCCACGCGGCGCAACCGCTGCCGACACCCGGCGACGACTGGCGTGACTGGTTCCTGGAGAACACGCGCAGCTTCAGGCGCGCCCTGCTGATGCGCCGGGACGGCGCACGGCTCCACGCCGGCACCACCCCTACCAGCGACCTCGACCGGATCCGCCGCAAGATGGACTTCCTCATCACCTCCGGCGTGCCCGAGCGCGACGCGCAGATGGCGATGCTGGCCGCCGGCCGCTTCACGGTCGGCAGCGTCCTGGAGGAGCAGGCGGCCCCCGGCTCCGGCGCTGCTGCGCCACCGGCCGACGTGCCGACGATCGATCACGAGTCCGCGTTCGAGGCGGGACTCACCCTTATCCTGGACGGCCTGGAGCAGCGCACCGCATCAAGGTAAAGGGCACCCGTGTCGTCAAACGCTGGCGGGCTCAAGCGGCCGACGCGTCCAATGAATCCGTGCAATCCGGGGGACGCGGCGGTGTGAATCCGATCAGATCCGATGGCGATTGCTGACAGGGTTTGACGACAGATAGGGGCCGATCCTCCGTACGTATGGGGCCCTTCGGTGGCGAACCTGGTCTACAAGCGGGTCTCGACCGACCAGCAGTCGACCGCCCGCCAGGACCTCGTCCTGGACGAGGCCAGGATCGAGGATCCGGTCGTCTTCGAGGAGGACCCGGGCACCTCCAGCCGCCTCCACCCCCTCCAGCGCCCCAAGTTCCGCGAGCTGCTCACCTACGCGCCCCCGGGCGACACCGTCCACACCTCCGAGATGTTCCGCCTGGTACGCGGCACCGGGCACAGCCTCGACGTGCTCGGGAGCGCCGCAGATTCGGTCAAACCAGTGATATATGATTCACCATCCGCAAAGTTCAGAAATCCATTAGAGAGAGTGACGTTTAACTACTCCGGATTGGCGTTCCGCTGCTTTCTGATACTGAACGGCTGAAATTTTTGATCTTTCCCGAGGATTTCGTCTACGACTTTTCGGCCCTCTCGACTTTGAGGAGAATCGGCGGCGAGTACGCCTACCTCAGGAGGGATCGGGGTGACGGCAATAAATCCGATGGCATTTATAGCCACACCGCCAATTGCTGCTACTCGCAGCGACCTCGAAGCGTCAGTCCTCCACGGATGATCACTACTATTGATTGATCCTTTCCAGCCTTCTAGAAGGCTGGAAAGGAATGCCAAAGCGACGCCTGCTGCCGCTCCAATTGAGTTCGCTGCGAGGTCGCCCGAGTCGCAGGATCTGCCGATGAACGGGGCGGTAGCTTGCGCAGTCTCTAGGCCGGCAGACAAAAGCACGCCGAAGACGAAGGTCTCGATCGGCCTTCGGGAAATCAGAGTCATGAAAAAAGTAGCCGGAGCGAAGAAGGCAATGTTCATCAAACCTTGCGCACTGCTCAAGGGTGTAATGAAATCGCGATCCACAACACAGTCGCCAGAAGCGGAAGATTCTATATAACTGGGGCTCAATTTTGCCGCCAGGATTCCGGCAAGCGACCATCCGAATAGTATGGAGACAGAGAAATGGGAGCCTATACTTCGAGTTCCGCGAACCGTCGCAAAGCTCAGCAGCACACCTAATATCAGGAATGTTTGAATGAGCCAGGTGTTATGGTGCAGAATGGCGCTTACCATTGGCCCTCGTTATATTCAAAAAGTATCGATAAAGCTGGGGTCACTCCCACAGGGAGTGACCCCAGGAAATGCTATTAGCAGGGGGTGACAGGAGGGGTCTGGAACGTCTGCCGTCCACTCACGACCAAGATGCCAATGGCAGACTTACACCCAGATGCGGTGTAGGCGTTGCTCCAAGTGATGCTCTTGCTGGTCCCTGCGGAACGGCTGAACTGGGAACCGTTGTGCCGTCGGTCGGCGCCTCAGCATCGACCGAGACCGGCCCCGCCACGCGCCCGAGTTCTACACCCTGTTCGGCGACCAACACGGGCGTTGCCGCCTTGGCCGACGACCTCGTCCTGCGGCCGGGCGGCAGTGCAGTCTTGAGACACTCCCGGGCTGGAACAGGTTGACTGACCGCACAACGGCGTACGGCATCCACGAGCCGAGCAGGCGTCCTTGCCCGGGCGTCTGCGTCGGGCCGGCTTCGAGGACGTCGCGTCACAGCATCGGCGCGATCGGCAGATCCGGTTCCTGGCCCGCAAGTACTGACAGCTGACCTGGTGGCCGCGCGTGGGCCGGAGTGCCGGTCGCCGTCGAGCCGCGCTCAATGTGGTTCGACGCCACCGGCGCGCAGCCTGTCCAGGGTACGGTCCAGATTGCTGCGGGTCGCCTCGACGGCGGCGTCCGGGTCCCCGGCGACGATCGCCTCCACCAGTACATGGTGCGCGTGGTCGATCGCGTGCTGCTCCTCGCTACCGTGCAGGTCGGTGTCGGCCAGCAGATGCGCGGCCGCCTCGCGCAGGGCATCGATGAACGAGTCGAAGAGCCGGACGAGCACCGGGTTGCGCGCTGCCAGCACCACCCGGCGGTGCAGGCCCAGATCTGCCTCGACGAGCGCGGCCAGGTCGGCAGCCGCGTCGCGGGTGGCCAGCGCTTCCCGCAACGCAGTCACGTCCTCCGGTGTGCGTCGCCGCGCCGCCAGTCGGCCCGCTTCCACCTCCAGCGCCGCGCGGACCTCGTACACGTCGAAGACCGCCGAGCGGCGCAGTTCCCGGTCGAACTCCGAGACGGGGGCGGTCGCGGCGACATAGGTGCCCGAGCCGTGCCGGGCGCGCAGCTGGCCGTCGGCGATCAGCACCCGGACCGCCTCGCGCGAGGTGGTCCGGCCGACGCCGAGCAGCCGGCTCAGCTCCACCTCACCGGGGAGCTTGGAGCCGACCGGCCACTCGCCGGTGCCGATCAGGCGGCGGAGCTCGGCGACGGCCTCCTCGACCAGCGAGCGATGGCGTACCGGTCGAACAGTCATGGGACGACCCTACAGGCCCCGGGACCGCGGCCTGCAGGCCCCGGGACCATGCCCCCGGGTCCCGCCCAGGACCGTGGATCTGTCTGGTCGGTGGCCTGCCGGACCGTGGAGCTGTCCGGCTCGCGTACGGCCGGGGACGGGGCCCTCCTTCAGCTCGCCAGCTTTCGGGCCGGTTCGGGCAGCGGTACCGGCTCCGGTGTCGCCGTCGGCACCGGCAGCACCCGGTCGCGCAGGCGGAGCGCGCAGGTGAGCGCGACCAGCAGCACGCCGACCAACAGCGCGAGCACCGTGCGCAGTCCGCACGCGTCGGCCAGTCGGCCGAGCGCCGGCGCGGCGAGTCCGCCCACCGACATGGCGAGCCCCAGGGTCAGCCCGCTGGCGGTGCCGGGCCGGGTGGGCAGGTAGTCCTGAGCCAGCGTCACCTGCGGGGCGAACGGCAGGAACATGGTCAGTCCGAACAGCACCGCGCCCGCCACGGCCACGCCCGCGGACGGGGCGAACGCCACCGCGGCCAGTGCGGGGACGGCCAGCAGGTAGCCGGCGCGGATCGGTGCGAGTCGCCCGTACCGGTCGCCCAGCCAGCCCCCGAGCAGGGTGCCGACCGCCCCGGCCAGGGTGAGGAGGGTGAGCGCCGTGGCGCCCACGCCCGCCGAGGCGTGCAGATCGCGCTGGATGTGCAGGGCGAGCATCGAGGTGACCGTCACATACGGCACCGACCAGCCGACGGTGGCCGCGGCCAGGCGTCCGAACGCCCGCCAGTCGTCCCGGTGCCCGCTCACCACCGCGCCCCGCACGGCCGGCGGGACCGCCGGTGTGTGTCCCCGGCGCCGCAGCCAGGGGCCCTGCGCGGCCCAGAGGGTTGCGGCCACCAGGGCGGGTACGGCCAGCAGCCAACTGCCTGTGAGGCCGAACGAGCCGACCACGAGGGTGACCAGAGCGGGCGCCAGCGAGGCTCCCAGCGTTCCGCCGACCGAGAACAGGCTCATCGCCCGCTGGGACTGTCCACCCGCTGCCCGGGCCTGATTGGTGGCGGGCGGGTGGTAGGCGGCGATACCGATCCCGGCCAGGGCGACGCAGAGCCAGGTGATCAGGTAGCTGTCGGCCAGTCCCGCGCAGGTGAGCCCGCCCGCGGCGGTGAGGAAGCCGACCGGGATGAGCCAGCCGCGGTGGCGGCGGTCCACCAGCAGGCCGAACAGTGGCTGGACCACGCTGGACAGGCCGCTGGCCGCCAGTGCTATGCCCGAGACGGCGGTGTAGCTGTAGTGCCGTTCGGCCATCAGGAAGGGCAGCAGTGCCGGGACCGCGCCCTGGTACAGGTCGTTGACGACGTGGGTGCCGGTCAGGAAGACCAGCTGACCGCGCTTCATCGCGCCCTCCGCTCAGGCCGCTTCGCCACCGGCCGGGCGGCGTGGTGCGGCCAGGGCCGGGCCCGTTCCAGTTGGGCGCCGAGGGAGAGCAGGACGTCCTCCCGGTGGAGCCTGCCGGTCAGCATCACACCGACCGGCAGACCGTCCGGCGTCCGGTGCAGCGGCAGGCTGATCGACGGCTGCCCGGTGATGTTCGCCAGCGGTGTGCGCGGGGTGTGGGCGAGCATCCGGAGATAGGTGCGCTCCGGATCGTCGGGGTCGACCAATGAACCGACCGGCAGCGGCGGTTGGTCTGTGGTCGGGCTCAGCACGGCGTCAAACCCGGCGTAGCGGTGGCAGAGGGCGCGGGCGCGGGTGAACAGCGACGCCATCGCCGCGTACAGCCGTACCGCGCCGTGCTCGCCGCCCCGGGCCCGCAGCCAACGGGTGAGCGGCAGCAGACGTTCCTCCCGCTCGGGGGGCACCGGCACCGCGGCGGCCAGCACGCTCCACAGCACGGTGAAGTCCGCCAGGTACTCGACGGGGTCGTACGGTAGGGCCTCCTCCACATGGTGGCCGAGTCCGGCAAGCAGCTCGGCGGTGCGGCGGCAGGCAAGTGCGGCCTCGGGGTGCTGACCGGCGGTCGGCGACAGCACCCCGATCCTCAGGGGGCCGGGTTCCCGTTCTGCGCAGGCCCGGAAGTAGCCGTGAGGTGGGGCGGGCAGGGCGGCGGCATCTCCCGGGGTACTGACGGCCATGACGTCCAGCAGCAGGGCGGCGTCCGCCACCGTCCTGGCCAGCGGGCCGGCGGTGGCCAGCCCCAACACGTCCGTCCCGGGGGCGGGTGTCACCCGTCCCCGGGACGGTTTGAGGCCGACCACCCCGCAGGCCGCTGCCGGGATCCGGACCGAACCGCCGCCGTCGCTGCCCAGGGCGCCGGCGGCCAGGCCCGCGGCCACCGAGGCGGCGGCCCCGCCGCTGGAGCCGCCGGCGCCGCGGGTGAGGTCGTACGGGCAGCGAGCGGCAGCGAACACCGTCTCGGTATAGGCGGAGCAGCCGAACTCGGCGGCGATGGTGGTACCCAGCAGCACGGCGCCGGCCGCCCGCAGGGTGCCCACGACAGCGGCGTCGGCCGGGGCCGTCCGGTCGTCGAAGGCCGCCGAGCCTGCTGTGAACGGCAGTCCGGCGACCGGCCAGGTGTCCTTCACCGAGAGCGGCACCCCGAGCAGCGGCGGCGGGCCCTCGCCGTCGTCATCGTCATCGCCTGCGGCGGCCAGCCGGGCCTCGACGGCGGCGGCGGCCCGCCGGGCGCCGGGCGCGTCGACGGTGCGGTAGGCGCCCAGGTCGCTGTTCGTCTCCTCGATCCGGCGCAGGTGGTGGTCGACCAGCTCGGTCGGCGAGACGGTGCGGCCGCGGATCGCCGCGGCTTGTTCGGTCAGCGTCAGGTCATGAAGGTCTGTCATGATCACCCCTAAACTCCTCAGGTCCTCTGAGGAGTTCACCGTAGAGGGTGACCGGTCCGGAAAGCAAGGCAAGCCTTACCTCGGCTCTCCTGGCCCCGGTTCCAGCCGCCGCCCTGCTCCGTCTGCTCCCGCGAGTACCCCCTACGGCAGGAGGCTGTGCGGTTGCTTGCGGTGTCCGCGCTGGTGGAGGGCCGGGACCGGGTAGAGGTCGCCGCTCTGTTCAAGGTGTCGGCCAGGGCAGTGGACAACTGGTGGGCCAAGTGGCAGGCCGGTGGACGGGACGCACTGCTGTCCCGCGCCCGAGGTCGTCGTGTGGGGGAACACCAGGTCCTGTCCGAGGCCGAGCAGGCCGCCGTCCGGTAGGACGTGCTCGATCACACCCCCTGACCTGGGGCTTTCCGGTCAGCTGTGGACACGCGGGCAGATAGGCGAGCTGATCTTCAAGCTGTACCGAGTCCGCTTCACCGAGCCCGGCGTGGGCAAGTACCTCAAGCGCTGGGGCCTGACCTTCCAGCGTCCAGACAAACGGGCCCTCCAGCAGGATCCGGAAGCGGTCCGTCTCCGGCACGAGGAGACCTGGCCGGCCATCCGGGCCAGGGCGAAGGCGGAGAACGGTGAAGTCCTCTTCGCCGACCGGGTCGGCATCCGCTCGGACCAGGTCACCGGCCGCACCTGGGGTGCGCAGGGGCGGACGCTCCGCCGCACCGGGAACCGGTTCTCCGTAACGCGATGTCCGCGATCAGCACCCCGCGGCCGGATGCACGTCATGGTCTTCACCGAGTCGTTCGACGCGAAAGTCATGGGCCACTTCCTCGCCCGGCTCGTCGGACACTTCGACCACAAGGTCCACCTGATCGTCGACCGGCACTCGGCCCACCGCCCGAAAACCGTCCGGGCCTGGCTCGCCGACCACCAGGACGAGATCGAGCTGCACTTCCTGCCCCCGTACTCAAACGAGCTGAACCCCGACGAGCTGGTCAACGCCGACCTCGAACGCAGCCTGCCCCACACCCAGCGGGCCAGGAACCGGGCCGAACTCGCCACTGAAACCCGCAGGTTCTTCCACCGCCGACAGCGCCAGCCCCACATCGTCACCGGCTACTTCAAAGCCCCGCACGTCCGATACGTCCCCGACGAGTGAACCCAATGAGTTTCTGATCAATACTGGCGAGAAAACCGCTCCCAGTACGAGGCGGCCGTGGTCCGGGCACGGTTCCCCACAGCCGCCTGTCGTCCCTGCAAGGCCCGAGTGCAGTGCACCCGCCCCAACAACAAGTCGGATATGGGCCGCTGGATCACTCTCCGCCCGCAAGCGGAATGTGAGGCGATCCAGCAGGCACGGGCTCAGAAATACACCCAGGAGCGGAAGGAGCAGTACGCACACCGAGCCGGTGTCGAAGGCACCATTTCCCAAGGCGTTCGGGCCCTCGGCCTACGACGATGCCGCTATCACGAGCTCGCCAAAGCCCTACTGCAACACCAACTCACGGTCACCGCTATGAACTTCCACCGACTCACCGCCTGGTGGGTCCACATCCCACGGACCCAGACGCGCGTATCTCACCCGATAGAGCTCCGGCCGACAGAGCCGCGCTCCTGCTCGTGGGCGTTCACCCCAGTGACGACAGCGAGCACGAGGCGGTCCGGGAGCTGCTGACCGAAGCGCGCTCGCGTGACGGTCAGCAGTACGGTGGCTGGTTGGTCAGGGACGCTGCCACCCGCATCCACACGCCGAACAGCCGGTAAAGGCCGGGGAGAGTGCCCTGCGCCTGCACGGTCCGGCTGTCTGCCGAGGTGACCCCTGGGATTCCAAGGAGCGTCGAGGCCACTGAAGCCGACTGCCAGCGCACTGTGAGGGTGGATGGGGTCGCAGGGGCCACCGGTGCCTTCGGCGGTTTGGAGAGACTGGAGGCGACCGCTTTCTCGATAGCCGCATGCGCTTCTTCCGCAGGGCGTAGATCCGCCGCGAATCGGCCCCGTGCGTACTTCACGGCCACAGTTCTCACCGAGGCGTCGCATTCCGACATCTCTGTGCAGGCGCAGTCGTCCCCGGTGAGAACCGTCACCGGAACGCCGATGGCGGCGGCAGTGGCGTGGGTCAGGCCGATCTCACCGACGGGTCGGCTGTCCAGCCACATGTCTTCGATCTCATGGCCCATGAAACTGTGGCTGAGAACGCCGAGTGCCCCAGCCCGGGAGTGGTAGCCGACGCAGATGACGGCGTCGTGTTCGGGGGTGAGGCCTTCCAACATGCCCATGTGCTTGGGCTTGCCGCGGATGAGGCGGACTGCCGGGTGCAGGGACTCGGGTAGGAGGTTGCGCATCGGGCCGTGCGCATCATTGACGGTGATCTCTGTGGCGCCAGCCGCGACGGCACCACGGACGGCCGCATCGACGTCCTCAGCCATCATCAGCCGTCCACGCTCGTAGTCCCGACCGCCGGGCTGGACGTCGTCGGCGTCGACGAGCCCTGTGACGCCCTCCATGTCCGCACTGATGTAGATCCGCACTCTGCCATCTCCTCAAGCTTGATCGCCTGGGAGACGTCTTTTACTCATCCTCTGGTTCCTTCACCAGCTCGCGACCACCTGGTTTCGGGGTTGGGCGGGCACGGCTGCCTCGGGCTCATCCGCCTGTACCAGAGCACACTTTTCTGTCACGCAAGGATCAGGAGGAGCTTCTGAACCGAATTCGCCAACAGTGTCAGGCAGCTGCCGGGGCCAGGGCATTTCGCATCGCAGCCACCGGTAGCCACCCGGGAGGCAACGCATATCCCTGACAAGCGCCTCACCAACTGCCGCAGGGGCGTTCGGCGCCGAGCTGGATCTCGCGTCGGCGTTCGCGGCAGGCATGCAGGCCGCTCACGATTCGGCCTACTCCCTCCGCCCAGCCACCACGATTACCGAGGGCAAGGTCGCCGGATACGTCGCCAAGTACGCCACCAAGGGCACCGAAGCCGCGACCGGCACCCTCGACCACCGCCTGAAGAAGATCACCGAACTCTGGACGGAATCCGTACCCGAGCACGGCGCTTGCATGATCCGCACCGCCTGGACCCTCGGTGCCCGCGACGACCTCAAGCACCTGAACCTGCGCAAGCGGGCCCACATGCTCGGCTTCCGCGACCACATCTCCACCAAGACCCGCGCCTACTCCACCACCCTCGGCGCTCTCCGGGCATCCCGCGCTGCCTGGCACCGCCGCCACACTCCTCCACCGTCACCGACGGCCCTCGTCCTCGCCCACTGGGCCTACGACGGCACCGGCCTGACCCCCGACCTCGAACGTCTCGCTGCCCTCATCGGCGGCGGCCCGCCGCGCGGGCCACCGTCAACGGCAGCGCGCCGATGTTGGCGACCTGGTCCACGATCACCAAAACGGTGCCGAACTCGGCCACAAGTTTGGAGAACAGTTCCAGCAGTTGCGGCTCGGTGTTGGGCAGCCGCTTGTCGTGCACGGTTCTGCCCTCCGCGGTCCGGCCGTGGGCGTGGTGGAACTCTTTCCCAGGTCCAGGCGGAGGAAGAGGTCTATCGCGGTCGTGTCGACCATGTGCGCGTGCCCCTCGTCTCTCGTCTCCTCAGTTCCCGGCCGTCCCTGCGGCACCACACGCCGGCAACCACGTTACGCAGACGTCCCCGCCCTGAAACGGCCCGGCGTTGCACCGGACCAGACGGTCGTCAGGCCCCTCATCAGCGGTCAAGCGGTGCCCCGAAACCCGGCGGCAACACTCCCAGGTCATCACTTCGACAGGGGGCACACAGCCACACCGGCCCCCGGGGGCCAGGCGCCCCATTGCGGGGCCACGAAAAAGGTAACGGGGAACCATCCCCGCGGGCGCGGGGAGCAGTCCGGGCGGTGGCGGTTGGGCGACAACTTCGGGGAACCATCCCTGCGGGCGCGGGGAGCAGTCCGGGCGGTGGCGGTTGGGCGACAACTTCGGGGAACCATCCCTGCGGGCGCGGGGAGCAGGCTCCGCGACCTGCGGTTTTAGCGCGGGCATAGGCCGTTCTGGAGTACTTCTACAGATTCCGGCAAATCAACTGAACAGCGCATTACCGGCATTCATGCCCTCCCGGAGCGGCGCCGCTTGGATGCCTTGCTCCAGCCCGGCTTCGGGCTCTCGCCCCGGGTGCCGCCGCAGCGTTCGGGCGGCGGATCAGCGTCAGGCCCTCGTGATCGACAGGGTGCCAGTTGTGGTCGTGGGTCCGGAAGGTGAAGCCCTGTTCGTTGTTCGTCGTACGGGCGAGCAGGGCCCGGCCCTGCCCCGCGTACTGCTGTACCTCGTCCCACAGCACGTCGCGGATCCTCGCCGACGGATTGCCGATGAAGACGCCCGCGGAGATCTCGAGCAGCCAGCGGGTGAGGAACCCGCGTAGGCCTGCAGGGCAGTTGGTGAGGACGATGACGGTCACCAGAGCATCGCCTCGTCCTCACCGCTGTCCGTGGCCTCGTCCCTGCCCCCGTAGTTGCGGCCGGCTGGGACCTTGTGGCCGCCGTCGCTCTGGAGCGTGACGGCATCCTGGTCGCCGGAGGCGGCGGAGGCTGCGCCGTCCGGCAGCAGGAGGCGCTTGATGTCGTCCACGCAGCGGTCCAGCAGCGATGTTTCGTTGATGCGGTCACGCAGGGCTCTGCGGGTGCGGGAGGCCACGTCCTCCTCGTCCTCCGCGGCGATGTCGAAGGCCAGAGGGGTGCCGATCTGGGTCTTGTAGGGGTCAGCGATGTCGAGGACGAAGGACAGTTCGTGGCCGGAGTGGACAAAGCCCGGTGCCGGGCTGCAGCCGAGAGAGACCACGACCGCGTGGGCGATGCCGTACATGCACTGGGCGGCAGCGGTGATGGCCTGGTTGACCGGGTCGCCGGCGGCGAAGTCGCCCGGGGTGTACTTGCGGCCGCGCCATCGGATGCCGGTGCGGGCCGCCTGGGCCCGGGTAGCAGTCTTTGACGCGGTGGCCTTCGCTGCCTAAAAGTCCCTTGCGGGTGAGTCCGGCCGGGTCCTCGTCGGGGAAGCGCAGCCGGTACATGGCACGGGCGACGGCCAGACGGCTGCGGGCGTTCGCCCACTGGACCGCCTGGGCCTCGGCGAGCGCGGACGAGCGGGTCAGGGCGCGCCCGCCTGTGTAGTAGAGCACTCCTTGCTCCCCCACCCAGGCGACGGCGGCGCCGGTCTCGCCGAGGACGCTCATCGCCTGGTGCGTGATGCGGGTTCCGGGACCCAGGAGCAGGGTGCCGCTGGTCGCCGACGGAATGTGGGTGGTTCCCTCGGCGTCCTCGGCGGTGGTGGCGTTGGCGTCCCGGTGCACCGTGCAGCGCTCCAGGTAGATGAAGGTCAGCCGTTCGCCGGTGCGGGTGAGGTGGCGCGGGGTGAGGGCCGTGCGCTGGGAGACCGTTGTCACCGTTTCACTCCGCGCCGGTGAGCGGTGCCAGGGTGATGAGGCCGCAGCCGTACGCCTTCGCCTTGCCGATTCCCTGGGTGAGGGTGCGGCGCAGCGCGGCGGGGTCGGTCACTTCGAGCCGGCCGTCGAAGGTGACCGTCACGATGGTGACGGGCTTCTTGCTGGTGCCGTCGCCGCTGCGGGACTTGTCGAAGGACAGGCCGTGCTTGTCCCGGACGGTCAGTTCGTACTGGTCCCCGGAGTGCTCGTGCTTCTTGTACGTCGTCCCGCCGGGCAGCAGGCGTTTGCTCTCCGGCTTCTCGAGGATGCGGAAGCCTCCCAGGCGCGGATGGCTTTGGAGCTGTAGCCCTTGTCGCCCAGGACGTGGTCGGGCCGAATCCGTGGCCGTCCCGGTCCGAGCGGGGCACCCGTATCGTGTCCATCACGGCTGTGAACTGGGCGCAGTCGTTGGTGTTCCCGCCAGTGACAGTGAAGGCGAGCGGACGTCCCAGGGCGTCGCAGGCCAGGTGGATCTTGCTGGTCAGGCCGCCCCGGGAGCGCCCGAGCGCAGGGCTGCGGAGCCCCCTTTCCGGGCCCCGGCGGCGTGCTGGTGGGCCCGGACGGCCGTGGAGTCGACCGACACGAGCCAGTCGATACCTCCGTGCATGATCAGGAGGCCGGGCGGGCGTTCGCTCGCGTGAGGATCAAGAGGGAATGAGGATCACGAGTGAGTCTGAGCCGCAGGCCGCTGAGTCGGTTGCTTTGACGTTGCCTCAGGTGGCGTCGTGGATCGGCCCGGGTGCCAATGAGCCCGGGGGCCACTGCCGAGATCACCAAGGCGATTGGCGAGGAAGGCGTGGAACGGCTCGCGGGCGTTCTTGGAAAGGATCCCGCTGAGGCCGCGCAGTACCTGGCTGATCGGCTGCCGCAGGCGACCGACGCAGCGACGTCGGGCGGGTCGGCGACGCCCAGCGCCCGTCGCGGCAGCCTTGCCCCTGACACGCTGCTCCTCCTGTTCAGCGAGGTTCCCGACGAGATCACCATCCGGGAGCCCGGGGAGGGGATCCACTTCGGGCTCAACTGAGCTCCCAAGCGCCGCGGCAGGTCGTGGCCGTCAGCGCGGCCCGGCGGTGCGGTGAGCGTCGAGGGCGACCCCCGCGCCGTGCCCGGCGAGTTCTTCGTGCAGGCCGACGTTGTCACGGTGCACGACGGCGATCACAGTGGCTGCGGCCACCAGAGGTCGCTTGACTGAGCGAGAGTGAGCAGAACCTCGCCCCGGATGTCCGCTCCGGCCTTCGTCCCCGCGGCCTTCCGGGGCCGGGGCGCTTCTCCAGATACATCGGTACTGGGAGAAGAGGAGAGGGCGGCGGTGTCCGCGCGGGATCAACCTCTCGCCGCCGGCGGGGTGTGGGAACTACTCCTGTTCGACCGCTGCCTTCCCGTCATTTGTATGTGGAGAACGGCCGAGTTCATGACGGGCTGGCCCCGCCCTTGCCACGATGGCGTCATGGACACCACAGCGGAACAGAGCGAGCCCCTGCTGCGGATCACCGTGGCCGATGACCCGAACGCGCTGCAGTCCCTGCTCGACTGGCTGCGGCATGAGGACGAGCTCCGCGGGCGGCTGCGCCTGGAACCCTCCTCCGGTGGGACTGGCGGCGAGATGGGCGGTCTGCTCGAGGTGCTCACCATCGCGATGGGCTCCGGCGGGGCAGGGGCGGTGCTCGCCCGCTCGCTGTCCACATGGCTCACTCACCGCCACGCGGACGTGAAGGTCACCGTCAAGGGGCCGGACGGTCGCAGCGTCGAGGTCGACGCGCACCTGCTCCAGGACGATGTCCCCGGCTTGATTCGCGAGATCAGGCAGCTGGTCGACGGACCGGAGCAACAGGGGTGAGCCGGTTCCCTGACCCGGCTCGGTCACGCGCCGTGCTGATCGGCGTCAGCCACTTCCCGGAATCCCCCGAACTGGCGGACCTCCCGGCCGTGCGGGAGAACGTCGCGGGCCTGTGGCGCCGACTAACCGACGACGCCGCAGGCGTGCTGGGACCCGGGCACTGCGAGGTCGCAGACCCGGAAGGCTCCACCGCCGACATCGGCCGCGCCATCAGCAGGGCGGCTGCGGAAGCCTCGGACATGCTGCTGATCTACTACGCCGGGCACGGCCTGGTCGACGACCGGGGACGGCTGTACCTGGCGACGAACGCGACCCGGGCCGACGCTCCGAAGTACAGCGCGCTGGGCGTCGACCTGCTGCGCGAGGACCTTGGCGGCAGCGGCGCCGCCGCCCGCGTCCTGATCCTGGACTGCTGCTTCTCCGGTCGGGCCATCGAGACGATGACCGGCGAGGAGGGCCTACTGGATGGCCAGCTCTCCATCGCAGGCACCTACACAATGACGTCCACCACCGCCAACGCCCCCTCCTACGCGCTCGCCGGTGAGCGCTACACCGCCTTCACCGGGGCACTGCTGGCGGCGCTAGACAGCCCGCAGCCGCTGACTCTCGACGAGGTCTACCGCAGCGTCGCCGCTGACCTCCAGTCCCGCGGCTTGCCCCGGCCACGCCAGCGGGCGACCGACACCGCCGGAGCCCTGGCACTCGCGCGAGGCCCAGCCGAGCCCGACAAGCCGCCGTCCGACCCGGTGAACGAAGTGCGGTTCCGCCGCGACCGCGCAGCGGCGAAGACGCAGATGAAGAGGAACATGCCGAAGCCTCTTGGACTCGTCTCCGTGTTTGTAGTCGGGCTTCCCGTGCTCTTCGCAGGGCTGAACCACGACGCGAGCTGGCTGTGGGCGATCCCCTTGTGGGGGTGTGGTTTTGCAGCCCTGATAGGGCTCATTACCGCTCTGGTCGGCCGGTCCTTGCCCCTGGAGACGGAGTTGGTCATCGACCGCTCGGTCATCACCGTGCACCTGCATAGGAGCAAGGCCAGTACTGGCACGTTGCGGATACCGTGGAGGGACATCTCGCATGTGGGCGTCCTGCCCCCCAAGCGCGGCTCGGTGAACCCGAAGCTGACACAGGTCTACGAGGGCAACCACCTGCTAGTGGTCCGCCTGCGGCCAGGTGTTCCGTTCTCCTCAACCAAAGGCATGACGTTCTCAGACGAGCTGCACGAGCTCGGCTACCGCGTCATCGCCACGATCGGGAGCTTCGGCGCCGACAGAGAGCAGATCCTCGCTGCGCTGGACCAGTTCGCGGGCGACCGTGTGCTGCACACCGAGCAGGAGTTCCTCGCCCGCGACCCCCGCATCCAGCCGAAGATGTTCTGACGCACGGCCGCAACGGGAAACGTCTTGGGGCTGGCCCGGCTGCCTTCTCGGGGCCGACTACTGAACTCGATCGAGCGATGTCGGGGCATTTGCCTGACAGTGCGTGGGCCTGCTCGGTAATTGTGGTTTGTGAGATACGCGCAGGGCGGCGGCTTGACCGACGTGAAGAGGGCTGCGAGGGAGTGGGTTCGGCTGGGGGCAGTGAGGTTTTCTCAGTGGCGCGATTCTTCCCATCCCGTTCGGCGCTGATCGTCGCGATGACAGCTCCGCCGCTGACCGGGAGCGACATGTCAACGAGCAGCGCCTCTGCCATCGGGCAGGACGTTGCGCGAGATGGTCTGTTTCAGGATGCCTTTTGGTCGGCGGGCTTCTTGATCTCGGTGGTCACCCGTGCCCCTCGGAAGAGCACCGGGAGCCACAGGAGACATGCCAGCAGGGGGACTGCGGCGTAGGTGGCCATGCCTACACTGGAGCCCATCCCGTCCATGAGCGCGCCGAGGACGAGATAGCCGGTGCCGATGAGCGCCGACTCCACGAATGCGATCATCGACAGCAGGCTCGCCCGGTGGCGCGACGACACTGCCTCGTTGAACGCGTTGTCCACGAGCACGGCGGTGATCTCGGGAATTCCGACCAGGGCCAGGAACGCGGCGATGGTGACCCAGACAAGGCCGAGGCCGCTCAGGGCGAGTGCCGCGGCGAGCGTCAGGAGAGACACCCGTCTTCACGATGCTGGGCTACAACTTCTCGCCGCGCTTCAAGTACCTGGGCGGCCAGCGGTTCTGGCGGGCGGAGATGCCCGGTGTGGAGACCGGAGACTACGGGCCGCTGGAGGATTTGGCCCGCAACAAGGTCAACCTGACCAAGGTCACCACACACTGGCCGGACATGCTGCGGGTCACCGGCTCACTGGTGAGCGGGCAGGTCCGCGCGTACGACCTGCTGCGGATGTTCGGCCGCGAGGGGCGGCGACCCCGCTGGGCCAGGCGTTCACCGAGTACGGGCGCATCGCCAAGACCCTGCACCTGCTCCGGGTCGTCGACCCGGTCGACGACACCTACCGGCGCCGGATGAACCGGCAACTCACCGTCCAGGTGTCACGGCACCAGCTCGCCCGCGACATCTGCCACGGCAAGCGCGGACAGATCATGCAGGCATTCAGGACAGGGCAAGAGGAACCAACTCGGCGCGCTCGGCCTGGTCCTCAATGCCGCCGTGCTCTGGACAACGCGCCACCTCGACGCCGCCGTCGACCACCTGCGGGCCCTGCCGCCCGGGGAGCGGGAGCATGACGTCCTGGACGAGGACGTGGCCCGGGTCTCCTCGCTGAAGCACGCCAACCTCAACTGCCTTGACCGCTACCGCTTCGCCGCCCGCCCGCCACGCGAGGGCCTGCGCCCACTGTGTGCCCCGGCGACCGTCCACCTCGACGAGGACGACGAGGGCACCGGCGAATGACGCGGCGTTAGGGCGAGCATCAGGTCGCGATCAATGAGCATCGCAGCTTCCGGGGCGGGTGCCCGCCCGGGGTACAAGGCCCGGCGATCTGCGGCTGCGCCGTGTGGACGCGAGTGGCCGGAAGCGTTGCCGCAGGCAGGCAGCGGCGGGGGCCCGAGGGCCCCGGCTGCCTGCCCGCCGGGACGGTGTGTCAGACCACGGCGAGCCGGTCCACCAGCAGCTCCACCCTCTGCGCGGCGTCCTCCGGCAGCAGCCGTCCCGCCCGGGTCAGGGTCGCAAGGCCGTGCAGGGACGCCCAGAACACCTCGGTGAACAGCCCCGGGTGGACGCCGTCCCCGGCGACCTCGCCCAGGCTCTCCAGCAGCGCGGCGAAGGCGTCCTTGAGAGGTTCCGGGGTGTCCTCCTGCGCGTACGCCAGGCCGCCGTCGAGCTGGAACAAGGCGTCGTAGACCGCCGGGTTGCGTGCGGCGAAGTCGAGGTAGGCGCGGGCCAGGGCGGCGACCCGCTCGCGCGGGCCGTCCGCGGCGGAGGTCGCGGCACGCACCGCCGCGGCCATCTCCGCGGCGCCTTCGAGGGCGACGGCGCCGATGATCTCGCGCTTGCCGCGGAAGTGGCTGTAGAGGACGGGCTGGCTGTATTCGATGCGCTCGGCGAGCCGGCGGGTGGTGACCGCGTCCCAGCCCTGCTGCTCGGCGAGTTCGCGGGCCGTTGCCACGATGAGGCGTTCGCGCTCCGCCCGTTCGCGCTGCTTGCGTTCCTGTACTGACATGATTCGATCCTAGCATCGCTAGACAATCAAGCGAGAGTAGCGCTAGCGTTGCCCTATCACCTAGCAACACTAGATGTCAGGGGGCATCATGTTCAACGCACTCGAGGTCGTCACCACCGTGATCGTCGGCGTGATGGTGGGGGTGGAGTTCTCCGTCGCCTTCGTCATGAACCCGATCCTCAACGCACTCCCCGAGGACAGTGGCCAGCTCGGCCACGCCCACGGGGGCCGGATGCTCGGCGCCGTGATGCCGGTCTGGTACATCGGCTCTCTCATCCTCGTCGCGGTCTGGGCCATCGCAGGATGGCACCACCACGGCACCGGCCTCGTCGTCACCGCCGGCGCGCTGCTGGCCCTCAGCGTGATCATGTCGCTCCTGCTGCTTGTCCCGATCAACAACCGGAACAAGACGTGGACCCCTGACAACCGACCCGCCGATTGGAAGGAGCAGATGAACCGCTGGGACCGCTACCACTACGTCCGCGTCGCCGTCATCATCGCCGCCTTCGCCCTGCTCGTCGCCGCCCTCACCTGAGCCTGCGGGCCGGCACCGCGCCGGTGGCGCACAATCCCCACTCCCCGGGCGGCAGCTGGCCACCGAAATCCCGACATCCGGGAATGCAACTGCCGCTCAGATCCAACAACGGCGATCCCGACAAACCACGCCCCTCGATCAGCCGCGTGCGCGCAGCCTGATCAGGCCCCACACGACTCAGCAAGCTCCACGAAGCTCACCAAGCCGACGAAGACTCGCAAGGAGAAGAACAATGTCGCTGAAGAAGATCAACACCTTCCTGGCCGGCGCCTTCATCCTCTTCATCCTCTGGTTCGGGGCGGAGTTCATCCTGAGCCCGGAGACGACAGCACCGGGCTTCGGCCTGCCGAACTGGCCGTCCGGCGACGGCGACGGCTTCCTGATCATCAAGGGAATCCGCGACGTCGTCCTGGCCCTGGTCCTGGGCATCCTGCTGGTGACGGGCCACCGCCGGGCGCTGGGCTGGGCGCTGCTGGTGGAGGCCCTCGCCGCGTACGGCGACATGGCCACCGTGCTGGCCCATCACGGCTCCGTGGCCACCGCTCTCGGCGTCCACGGCCTGACCGCGACACTGATGGTGGTCAACGGCCTGCTGATAGTGCGCGAGACCCGCAAGGCCGCGGCCGCTCCGGCAACGCCCGCCCCGCAGCCCGCCTACTGAGGTTTTCAGGGTGGGTTCGGTTGGGTGAGGGGCAGACCGGTGGCGGTGAGGCATCCGTCAATGAGGTGGGGCCGGAGCTGGGTTCTGCGTAACTCGCGCGGAGTATGCGGTCGAGGTCGTCGGGTGTGTCGGACGCGGTGTCGGCCATCGCTCTCCGCACCAGTGACCAGATCCCCTCGACGG
>NZ_JBIURS010000048.1:0-33075 GCF_044740965.1 Streptomyces sp. NPDC088252
ACCGCAGCCAACTCCCCACTCAGCACGTCCTGTCAACGACACGACCCATCAAGAAGACACGCCATCGCAGACCGCACATGACCAAGCACTACTAGGGCGGAGGCGGCACCCGCTACGGCTCGCTCACGCCGAGCTGGACGGGCACCTCGTGGAACGGGCACTGCGTGCTGGTGCTGCCCGGCTCCGAGCGGTTCGTGGACACAGTTCGGCGAGGTCCGTGAGATCGAAATGGGCCCGATGGTCGGCAAGACGGCCATGAGGTCGACGGTTCCCAGGACTCACCGATGGAGCCGGGGGTGCAAGTCGTGCTCCGGCGCGGAGTCCTGCTGCTGACGTACACGGTCGCCGGGCGGGAGGCGCTGGCCTCCATCGTGGAGCACCCGGAAGCGGTGGCCACGCCGAGGGCCACTGGCGCGCCGGGGTGGACGTCGCTTCTTTCACCCTGGTCGCGGCGCGGCGAGGGGGTGCGCGGCCGGGCGATGCAGGCTCCCTACCCGAGGCTGCGGGCGCTGCTGCGGGCGGTCGGGGGATGCTCCGTACGAGGCGGACGAGGCCGGAGATGTGCGGTTCTGCCTGCCCGACGAGGACGGCCGGGAGCGGTGGCTGCGGTTGGACGAGATCCCGCTGCCGCCGAGCGTGCCGGCCGCCTGGCCGCGTTCGTAGCAGGTTTTGCCCGGTACCGCGCGGTGCTCACCGTACGGTGTCTCGGGTCTCGAAGCCCACGTCGGGCTCGCCCTGCTCCTCGTCCTCGCTGTCGTCGGGCCAGCGGCCGAACGGTCCGACGTGGCTGTGTCCTTTGGCTATCTGAGGTGCCGACAGTGCGTCAGACATGTGCGACCAGTTCTCCTGGACGTATGTGCCTGACGGACATCAGTAGGTTGCCAAAGCGTGCATGTACGCGACAAATTGCAGCTCGACTCCGATTCGACCGAACCGATGTTGCACAGCTGCACCCGACGGTTGCCAGGCGCGGTGGTCCGTGAGGACTACGTCCAAGGCCGCGGCCCGCGTGCGACTCGGGCCTGATCTGCGTAGGCAGGGCGACGGCTAGCTTGCTGTCCGAATCTTGATCGTCCGCACTGAGGGGAGAACATGAGCACGGGCGCGCCGGTATCGCTGGTCACGGGCGCCAACCGGGGAATCGGCCGGGAGACCGCGCGTCGGCTCGCCGCGCTCGGCCACACCGTCCTGCTGTGCGCCCGCCGTCCGGAGGACGCCGAACAGGCCGTCGCCGGTCTGGCCTCGGGAGTGCCCGGCGCGCTGCTGCCGCACGGCCTGGACGTGGCCGACGCCGACAGCGTCCGTGCTCTCGCCCACAGCGTGGAGGCGGAGTTCGGGCGCCTCGACGTCCTCGTCAACAATGCCGCCATCAACTACGACACCGCCCAGCGCGCACTCTTCGCCGACCTCGACGATGTCCGCCTCACCCTGGAGACCAACCTCTTCGGCGCCTGGCGAACCGCGCAGGAGTTCCTGCCGGTGCTGCGCCGCTCAGCCCACCCCCGCGTGGTGAACGTCTCCAGCGAGTCCGGATCTCTGGAACGCATGTCCGGCGGAACCCCCGCCTACGGGGTCTCTAAGGCGGCCCTCAACGCTCTCACCCGTAAGCTCGCTGACGAACTGCGCGCCGAGCGGATCCTGGTCAACGCCGTCTGTCCGGGCTGGATCGCCACCGACATGGGCGGCCCGGGCGGCGGACCGGTCGACCAGGGCGCCGCCAGTGTCGTCTGGGCTGCCACCCTGCCCGACTCGGGCCCCACTGGCGGCTTCTTCCGGAACGGCGAACCACTGGCCTGGTAGGTGACCCTCCTCGGCTGTCGCCTACCGTTCGCTGAAGTTCCTCATGTGCCTAATGCCGCGACGGCCTATCTGACCTGGGGAATCAGTAGCACGACCCCAGATAGCTTCGGCTCCCAGTACGCCGGGGCCCTTCGTACGGTGCGGTGCCGGGATCATTCCTCCCCTTCCCGTCGGGCCTGCGGCGGCAACGCCGCCCAGTTGATGTGCCGGTCTTTGAGCGGGGACAGGCGGGCGACGTCCTCGTCCTTGATGTCGTGGCGCTCGGCGCGGAGCTGGGCCACGGCGGCGTCCAGGTAACGGGTGTTCCAGAGCACCACCGCGTTGAGGACCAGGCCCAGGGCGGCCAGCTGGTCCTCCTGCCCCTCGCGGTACGCCTGGCGGATCTGGCCCGGCCGCCGTGGCAGATCGCCCGGGCGAGCCGGTGTCGGGACTCCTGGACGGTGAGCTGCCGGTTCATCAGCCGCCGGAGGTGCGGCCCCCGTCGGCCCCGCCGCGCCCAGCAGCCGCCTGCCTACCGCGCGAGCAGCCCGGACTCCTCGGCGTCTGGCACTTCGAAGGGTTGATCTCGTACGACGACACCCACACTCGGTAGGACTCTGCCCCGCCTCTGGAAGACGCTCTCGTCAGTCAGCCGCGCGCCGTGTACGGCGGGAAAGCGTCCTGACCGGTGAAATCCAGGTCCGCGTCGGGCCGGCGTCGGCGCAGCAGGTCGGCCGTGCGGCGGGCCCAGCTGGTGAGGTGGGGCAAGGCACGATGGGTCTCGGCGGTGCGGGCTGCGGCCTCCGACGTCTCGACGAGCTGGGGGCGGCTGTCGTTACCAGGCGGGCGGGTGTCGAGCAAGGCGAACCGTTGCAGACGGACGATCGCCCAGCAGATGCAGGCTGCCGCCAGGCCGAATCCGTACCGCCGGTCGTCTTCGGCCTCGGGCACGCCACACGCCAGGGCGCAGCGGTAGTGGTCGGCAAGGCCGGTGGCGATGGGGTCGCCCACGGACATCCACGCCGGGCCGGGGACATGCAGGCAGACAGCGTCGATAAGGGCGTGGGTGTAGCCGGCGAACTCGAAGTCGATGAGGCGAGCGTCGGCGGGGCCGGACTCGTTGAGGAGGAGGTTGTTGGTCTCCGCATCATCGTTGCTGAGCGCCAAGAACGGGCCGGGGTCGCCCAACTCGGAGAGTGCAGCACCGATTTCCGTCTCAGCTGGCCCGATGATCGGTGCGCCGAGAGCTGTGGCGTGTCCGTGTGCCTCGTCCCGGAGCCGGGCGAACCGGGCCACATGTCCGGCCGCCGGATCGATCGGCCCGAGGGCAGTCCGTCGCGCGTGGTAGGTGTCGGCATAACCGACGGTGGCGGCGCTCAGCTCGCCGTGAGCGCGGGCGAAGACGGCCAGCCGGTCGGCATGAGCCGCAGCGCCGTCGCGGCGGAGCAGGTGGTCCAGGGCGGAGCGGGGCGCGAGGTCCTCCATGACGACAAGCCTGGCGTCGGCAGCGATGACGCGAGGGTGAGGGCGAGCTTGAGGTCGGCGGAGAGGAACCGAAGCGCCGCGAGCTCAGTGCGGAGTCGCCAGCCCTCGGTGCGGGTCTCGACCGGGTAGGTCCGCACCCATTTGACGATGACGGTCCGGGGAGCGATCGCGCCGCGGAGCGTCACACGCGCGACAGTCCAGGGTTCCAGGCGCTCCCAAGCGCCGAAGGGCCGACGGGACGGCAGGCATCGGCGCAGCTTACGGCGTTCACCCATCCTCTCGCTGAGTTGCTTGGTAGCCGCGGGTAAGCGAGCACCTCGCGAGTCGGCTCTTCGGCGTCCAGCCGACATGGTGGAGCGGGTGTGCTGAAGCCGAACCAGGTCAGGCCGGCGCTGACATCCCGCGCTCAGCTGTCGCGTTCGTACCCGGTGCGGTTCTCGTCCGCGGCCGGGATCTTCGCGACGGCCTCGGCAAGGGACAGACCACTGCCATCAGTGGGAGCGCCCGGTGCCGCGGACGGGTCGGCCCCGGTCGATGCTGAGGCGCCGACCGACGAAGCGGCGGCCGGCGGTTTCGAGTCGTCGGTCTTCGCCGCGCTCGGATTGCACGCGGCGAGCGAGGTCACGAGGAAGACGGCGGTGATGGGCGCGATGCTGGCGAACTGCCACAGCGGTGCCCCAGGGGTAGGGGCTGACGCCGTCTCGTGATCCCGGAGTGCAATTGGGTATGACATGTGGTTATACGCGCTGGTCGTCGCCCAGTATTGCCCGGCGGTGGCATCGGCTTCGAGGTGAGGTCACCGCCGGGCTGGGGACAGCGTGGCACGGGGCACTGACAACCGGGCTGGAGGATCTCGGCGATCCGTGCCTTCGCGTTGGCTGGCGAGGTCGCGGCCGAGGTTTCCGGTGATCCGTTGCGGCGGCGGGCGGTGGCGAGCCCGTTCACCTCGGTGGACGAGGTCCGGGTGGTCGAGATCGGGCCAGGCTGGTGACCGTACGGCGACGCCTTGGCGAACCGCCCGGTCAATGCGCCTGTGACAGAACGAAGACGTCGCGGAGGACCGCCTGTGACTCGGTGTGAGATACAAATACTTCCGATCACATGCACCGCGCTACTCCCGGGGGAACACCGTGAAGTACACCCGTATCACTGCTCTCGCTGCCATCGGCGTCGCCGCCACCCTCTCGCTCACCGCCTGTGGCAGCGACGGCTCCGGGAAGGACTCGTCCTCCAAGGGCTCCACGTCCTCGTCTTCTTCGTCCTCGGACGGTGGCTCGAAGGCGGAGGGCGGCTCGGGCTCCGGCGGGTCGGGGGCCGGCAACGCGAAGTCGGGCTCCGGTGAGGACACCAAGGCAGAGGCAGCCGCGAGCGGCGCGACGACGACCGGCGGCAAGGTCACGTTCTGCAAGACGGAGGACCTGGCCATCGACGCCAGGGACGCCGCGCCCGACAAGGACTCCGGCAGGATCGACATCACTATGATCAACCGGGGTTCGACCACCTGCTCGGCGACGGGCTTTGCGGGCGTCGACATCAAGGACGCCGACCACACCTCGAACCCCATCGAGCGCGGCCACGCCCAGCCGCGTGTCACCACCCTGAAGCCCGGTGGCGCCGCTGTCTTCAACCTCGCCTACGACATCGACAACACCGGCGGCAGCCTCGCGTCCCCGACCAACATCCTGGTGACGCCCCCGAACGAGACCCACACCGTGAGCCTGAAGTGGCCCGCGGGCGCGGGGGAGATCAAGGGCGCCTACACCGACGTTGAGGTCTACCCCACACACACGACCGAGTAGGGGTGGTCCCTGCGGCCAGCGTCCCAGCCGCGCTCGGCCATCATCCGCGAGCCAGCAGAGGTCGTACCGAGTCCGCGAACTCTGGGAGCTGGAGCGGCAGGAGTGGCTGCACTCCAACGGGCTGCCCGAACGCGCCGACATGCTGAGGGCACTGGAGGAGGCCGGCCTGCTCGGTGCGGCCGGGGCGTACGGCGCCGAAGGCCCGCTCGTGCTGCACGAGCCCGAGGACCACTTGGCGCTCGGCCACATCAACGAGTACGGCGGCTGGCGCCTGTTCGCCATCCTGCAGGGCCGCGACCTGACGCCGCCGAAGGACATGGAGGCGGTTCCGGCGTCGGCGCGGGCGCACAGTGCGCTGCTGCGGGCCATGGCGCGGGCCGGGATGCTGGAGGGCTTCGACGCGGACCACGCGGTGCGCCTGGCGCAGGCAGACCCGGACGCCGTCCTCGCACTCGCCGCGTGGATTGAGGCCGCGGTCGGAGCACCCGGTGAGCGCCGACGGCCCCGTGGTCGCCCCGCGGGTGCAGTCGACGGGCTGCGGAACCCGGTACGAAGAGCTGACGGCCGACGGCCAGGTCCACGTCGACTACGCGCCCCCGCTCGGGGAGCCGTGGGGCGACGACGCGCGGCCCTCAGTCGATACAGAACTCGTTGCCCTCGATGTCCAGCATCGGGATGCACGAATCGTCGCCGTCGTACAGCGTTTGCACGTGTACTGCGCCAAGCGGGACCAACCGTGCGCATTCGGCCTCAAGCGCGGCGAGGCGCTCTCTACCTACGAGTCCGGTGCCGACCCGCACATCAAGATGCACCCGGTTCTTGGCGGCCTTCCCCTCGGGGACGCGCTGGAAGTACAGCCGTGGGCCCACACCTGAGGGATCAATGCAGGCGAACCAAGAATCCCGCTGCTCAGGTGGCTGCGAGCTCTTGAAGTCATCCCAGGTGACGAACCCTTCCGGCGGCGGCGGTACGACGTACCCCAACACCTCGCACCAGAAACGAGCGAGGCGCTCAGGTTCTGCGCAGTCGAAGGTGACTTGGAACTTCTTGATCGACGTCATCGGCCCACCATATGGGCGCGTGCCGTTCACCGAGTTCCCGGGGTTCCTCGGCATGCGGGTCAAGGTCTCGCGTGACATGAGCGGCGTCAATGGACCAGATCACCTGAGACGACGAGCGAATCGGACCAGATCACCTGAGGCAGGGGCCAATTCGCATGAGACAGGACACCTGGAAGGCGACCTGTGAGCCTGGGAGGTGGGAGGTCACCAACACCTGTACGCTCACCGTGCCTCATATCAGGGGTGTCACACGCCGTGTCACGCCGACTGTCACGCCCGCCGGTCCACCACGCGAAAGCACCCGTCGAGTATCCGTATTCAATGCTTTTCGAGTGCTGGGAGAGCCCAGAACCCCCGCTCCGGGCCCGATTCGGCGTGACAGCGTGACGCCCTCGCCCGGCGGCCCGGCCGGGTGATCACGCTCCGTTCCCGCAAGGGACGGCCCGGTCGGGGCCGGTTCGTCAGTACCAGGGTCCAGCGGCCCGGCCCGGCGATACCGTGGTGAGACACGCCAGATGACAGCCAGGTGCCCCCCCGGATGAGCGAGCAGCCGGCCCTCGTGCCCGATCGCCAGCGCCTCGATGAGCACGCCGCCGCTTCCGCCCGCGCGTACGCGGCAACCTGCTTGATCGTCGCTTCCGGCCGCGACTCGTACAACACGACCGCATCCGCCTTGAACTCGGCGGAGTAGCGCTTCATGACCACGACACGTCCATCTCTCAGATCCTCAAGATCCACTATCTCGAGTGTCCAAGCTCAGGGGTGAGTGCCGATCGCTGAGGGAAAGGCTGCCCGCGACGCGCAGCGATGACTCAAGCGCGTCATCTGCCGCCAACTTTTCAAGACCCTCGAACGGATCGACGGTCCCACGCCCAGGAGCATCGAGAGCCTTTGTTCAAGCGGCTTGACACGACATAGCGGCCTCGGGGAGCCCACCACCCATTTGGTCTGCCGTTGAATGACTCGACTGTCGCCAGGCGGGGAGTGCCGCCTTGCCCTATCACTGATCAGCCGAGGCCCGGGGACGACGACGTCGGTATGGCCCTCACCACCTACGGCGCCGACCCGAACCTATGCGCGGCCCTTGATAACGGCCCCGACCACCCCGCCGATCAAGAACCCACCCCACACCTCTGCAACCTTCAGTACGCATTAGGAAGCACAGAGTTACGATCTTCCCGTGACGGACGAGAGCTATGACGTGATGGTGATCGGGACCAGCCAGGGCGGCCGGTTTCTCCCCGCCGATCTGGCGAAGGCAGGCAAGAAGGTGGCGCTCATCGAGCGCGACCACCTGGGCGGCGTCTGCGTGAACACGGGGTGCACCCCGACCAAGACGATGGTCGCCAGCGCGCGCCTCGCCCACCAGGCACGGCGCGGCGCGGAGTACGGCGTGCGGACCGGTCCGGTGACGGTCGACCTCACCGCTGTGAGGGAGCGCAAGCGGGCGATGGTCACGGGAGCGCGGGAGAACTATGCGAGCCGCCTGACGCAGGGCGGGCTTGACCTGATCGAAGGCGAGGCCCATTTCACGGGGCCCAAGACGATCGAGATCGCCCTGAGGGGCGGTGGGAAGCAGGAGATCAGCGCGCCGGTGATCGTCATCGACACGGGCACCAGGCCCAAGCCGCTGGCGATCAACGGCGCGCAGAACGTCCCTGTCCTGGACTCAACGTCGATCATGGAGCTGGGTGCACTCCCTGAGCACCTGATCATCCTCGGCGGGGGCTACATCGGACTGGAGTTCGGGCAGATGTTCCGCAGGTTCGGCAGCGAGGTCACGATCGTCCAGACCCGTCCGCGCCTGATGACGAGAGAGGACGACGACGTCTCCGACGAGGTCGCTGCCATCTTGCGCGATGACGGAATCACGGTCCTGACGTCGGCGATGCCGGAACGGGTCGAGGAGGTGGGCGGCGGGCGGGTGCGGCTGACCGTTCGCACGCGGGATGGCGAGCGGCAGGTCGAGGGCTCCCACCTGCTGTCGGCCACCGGCCGCGTCCCCAACACGGAAGCGCTCGCGCTGGCGGCGGCCGGCATCCGGCTGCGCGAGAACGGCTTCATCGAGGTCGATGAGTACCTGGAAACCTCCGTCCCCGGCGTCTACGCCATGGGGGACGTCAAGGGTGGCCCGGCCTTCACTCACCTTTCCTACGACGATTACCGGATCCTGCGCGCCAACTTGCTCGGCGGCGAGAAGGCGACCACGCGGGACAGGATCGTCCCGTACACCGTGTTCATCGACCCGCAGCTCGGCCGCATCGGAATGACCGAGCGGCAGGCCAGGGAACAAGACCGCGCAGTCCGCGTCGCGAAGCTGCCGATGAGTGCCGTCATTCGGGCCCTCGAGACCGGGGAGACACGCGGCTTCATGAAGGTCGTCATCGACGCGCATACCCAGCAGATCCTCGGCGCCGCCGTGCTCGGCGTGGAAGGCGGCGAGATCATGACGATCATCCAGGTCGCCATGCTGGGCAAGCTCCCGTGCACCGCCATGGCGAACGCCATCTTCACGCACCCGTTGCTGGCGGAGGGCCTCAACAGCCTCTTCATGATGCTCGACGACTAAGGGCTCGCAGAGAATCAACATGCGGGTTTGGTCTCTTGCGGGGGTTCGGTCCCGTATTTTTCGAGGTAGGCGGTCACGTCTGTGGGGGTGCGGAACCGCGCTGTCGAGGCGGGGATGCGGTGGCCGTGCTGTTTCAGAAGCGGGCGGACCTCGCCGACGGCGTCGGTGATCGTGCTCCGGTTCACAGCGAAAAGCTGGCCGAGAAGGTCTTGAGTACCGAATCTGCGCAGGTAAAGCACGGTGGCCAGGATCCGGTCGGCTGAGGTGAGCTTGCACTTGGCGCCCGCGCCGGGGGCTCGGCGGCGTTCGCCTCCGCGTTGTTCGCACCGGGAATGCTCGCGAAGCTCCGCCAGCGTGGGAGTCAACTCGCCGATCAAGGAGTTCAGTTGTTGGTGAGTCATGCCGGTCAGTTCCGGATCGCGGAGTGAGACGGGGTTGATCCGGCCTGGCTTGCCGGTCGTGTGCATGGCGTGTGTTTCGGTGGTCTTGCTTCCGGTGCGGGCGGGGTGGGGGTGCGCGGGGTGAAGGGTGTGGTTCCAGTCGCCGTGGAAGCGGTGCCTGTCCGAGATCGTTGCGGCAGGCGACCGCAAGCGCCGGGATCCGGTCCGGGTCCGCGTCATCGAGTACACCCTCGGCCGTGACGACGACACGGTCTACCGGCTGATCACGACCATCTGCAACCCGCAGGAGGCTTCTGCGGCCGACCTGGCGGGTCTCTACCATCAGCGCTGGGAGATCGAGAACACCCTGGACGAGATCAAGACCCATCAGGGCGGACACCGCCTCGTCCTCCGCCCGCAGTACCCCGATGGCGTCGAGCAGGAAATCTACGGCTTCCTTCTTGTCCACCACGCACTTCGGGACGTCATGCACCACACCGCCCGGACAAGACTGGTTCCACCATCCGCCTGCGCGTTTTGCTTGGCAACCGCCGCCGACTGGACCGCTCGAGCCGCAGCAGGCCAGCTACTGTACGGGCCAGCGACTGCCAGAGCGGTGACACCGGCCATGCTTCGCGCGCAGGACCTCCCACCTCGATCTCGCTGCCGCGGCGGCCATGGTGCCTGGCCCTTGCACGGCGCCTGATCCTGTTCCTGCCTCGGTCGCGTCTCGCGGCGGAGAGGGCTGAATGGGCAGATGTGCGCGGTGCATCCCCCGTGAGAGCTACAGGAGCTGTCCATCCGCGGGTGATTCGCGGACGTCGGCGGATTCCTAGCGTGGTCGTCAGGTCGCCGCCGGTGCGACCACCACAGGGGAGGCCACCATGGGCACGACGACCACCACACAGGACGACACGGACCCCGGTCTGGACATGGGCGGCGGCAGGCGGGACGGCCGTTTCGGCCGGATCGTGCGCTCTCCGCTCGGCTGGATGTTGACGGGCATGGTCGGCGTCGGCCTGGTCTCGGGTCTGACCGCGACGGGCCCCGGTCCGGTGCCGGTGCTGGGCGCGGCCGCCGCGGTGGCCGTGTACTGGGTGGTCATGCGGCGTCTTGCAGGACGCTCCACGCCGGAGATCGCCCGGCAGGGGGCCGGCCGGGAGGCGCTGCTCGGCAGCGCGATCGGTCTCGGGTTCATCCTCGTCTCCGCCCTCCTGATCAGTGCGTTCGGGGGCTACTCGTTCTCCTGGGCGGGGGGTGGCTTCGTGTCGGTCGTGTGGTCCGCGGTGATGGTGCAGATCGGCACCGCGGTCACCGAGGAGCTGATGTTCCGCGGCCTCGTTCTCCAGGCTCTGGAACAGCGGTGGGGCAGCCGGGGCGCCATCGTGATCACCGGGCTGTTCTTCGGTGTCGCCCACCTGGGCGGTGCGGGAGCCAGTGTGTGGAGCACGCTGGCGATCGCTCTGGAGGCGGGCGTCATGCTCGGTGCCGCGTTCCTATGGCGGCGTAGCATCTGGTTCGTCGCGGGTCTGCATTTCGCCTGGAACACCGCCGAGCAGCTGCTCGGCATCCCGGTCTCCGGACACGCTCCCAAGGGCCTGTTCACCGTCGAGGCGCACGGCTCCGCCCTGCTCACGGGTGGCACCTTCGGTCTGGAGACGTCGATCGTGCCCATCCTGATCGGCGTGCTGATCACGGTCCCGATGTTTGTTCTTGCCCGCCGGAGCGGCGGTCTGCTGCCCCGGCGGCGCGCCCGGCACTGAGACAGACCGACTGGAGGGAACGGAAGTGATGTTCCGTCAAGGGCCCTGGAGCTCTTCGCAGCCTAGGGCACCGCTCGACTGGTGGGAGGAGCGGGATGCCTTCCTCAAGGACGGCGTCCTCGCCCTGGTGCTCACCGTGCTGGCCTTCGTGCCGACCCTGTCCAACATCGGGGCGCAGATCGGCGACCTGCCCGAGCGGCCGGCGAATGCGATGAGCATCGGGCTGATCCTCGCCCAGACCGTGCCACTCGCGGCTCGCCGCCGATGGCCCGCGGCCTGTCTGGCCGTGGTCGCCGCGGCGTTCGCCGTGCACCAGACGCTGGGCTTCGCGACGACGTTCGGGAGCGTGGGGCTGTATCTGGCCCTGTACTCGGCCGGGGCCCATCAGGTCCGCTTCCGCCATGGCCTGGCGGCCGGGGCGAGTGCGGGCTACGTCGTCCTGACCGTCGTTCTGCACCACCTCGGCTCACCGCAGGGGATCCCGGACTTTCTCGCGTTCTATCTGACTCTGGCCGCGGTCTGGCTGGTGGGGGGTACCGTGCGCACGCGACGAGCGCAAGAGGCGGAGCGGCGGCGGCTGGCCGCCGCAGTGGCCACGGCCGCCGAGCGGGCCCGGATCGCCCGCGAGCTGCACGATGTGGTCACCCACCACGTCACGGCCATGGTGGTACAGGCCGACGCGGCGCAGTTCCTGCTCACGTCCGCGCCGGATCGGGCTGGCGAGGGACTGTCGGCTGTCAGCGACACCGGCCGCCGGGCGCTGACGGAGCTGCGGTATCTGCTCGGCGTCCTGGAGGCGACCGGCGAGTCCGCGGCCGCCGATGCGGCGCGCGCGGACCGGGCGCCCAGCCTGGGACACGTGGGAGACCTCGTCGAACAGGCCCGCTGGTCGGGCCAGCCGGTTGAGTTCAGCGAGCGGGGCAAGCGGCGCCCGCAGTCCGTGGACGTGGAGCTGGCCGCGTACCGCGTGGTGCAGGAGGCACTCACCAACGCGATGAAGTACGCGGCCGGGCAGCCGACAAGGGTCCTGGTCCGGCATGCCGAGCAGCGCATCGAGATCGGGGTGACCACGGACGGACCTGTCCCCTCCCCGGAGGCCGCACCGGGCACGCGGAAGCCGGGCCCGGTGGGCGGACGAGGGCTGGCCGGGCTGCGCGCACGGGTGCGGACGGTCGATGGTGAACTGGAGGCCGGACCTCGGCCCGACGGCGGGTTCGAGGTCCGCGCCACGATTCCGTCCAAGCCCGTTCAGGAGTGACCCCGTGAGCGATGCGCCGCAACAGATCCGTGTGCTCGTCTGCGACGACCAGGCACTGGTGCGCACCGGCTACGTCACCATCTTCTCCGCACAGCCCGACATGGAGGTCGTCGGCGAGGCCGAGAACGGGCACGCGGCGGTCCAGGCCGCGCGGCGGCTGCGCCCCGACGTGGTCGTGATGGACATCCGGATGCCCCTGCTCGACGGCATCCAGGCGACCCGGCAACTGGCCGGTCCCGACGCCGAGGCCCCGCCGAAGGTGCTGGTCGTCACCACGTTCAACGTCGACGCCTACGTCTACGACGCCCTGCGCGCCGGAGCCAGCGGCTTCCTCCTCAAGGACGCACCCCCGGTGGAACTGGTGAACGGCATCCGGACGGTCGCTCGGGGCGAGGCGCTACTGGCGCCCGCAGTCACCCGCCACCTCATCGGCCACTTCGCCGAACACCTGCGCCCGGCCGAGACCTCCCGGCCAGCCAGGGAGGACGTAGTTCACGCGCTGACACCTCGCGAACTGGAGGTGCTCCGGCAGATCGCCGAGGGGCTGTCGAACGCGGAGATCGCCGCGGAGCTGTTCATCACGCCCGAGACGGTCAAGACCTACGTGTCGCGGATCCTGGCCAAACTCGGACTGCGCGACCGGGTCCAGGCTGCCGTCCTCGCGTACCGGGTCGGGCTCGTGTCCGGCACGCCGTGAACCAGAGCCGCACGCGCGCGTAACGGGCCCTCACCGCTGGACTTCCTGCCCTACCGGGAGGGCAAGCCGCTGCCGGGCGGCTTCAAGCTCGGCATCAACCCCGGCCTGGTCAAGCACGAGGGCACCCAGTCCGTGCTGTGGGGTGAGGAAGTCCGCGAGCGGTTCAACGCCCCGGAGCTCAACCTCGCCCGGTACATCAAGGACGGCACCGTCACCGACGTCGACAACGGAGAGTAGGAGAAGGTGATGATGAGCCTGTTCGGGGACGGCCTGGACGCCGCGGTGCAGAAGGCGTTCACCCTGTGCCGTTCAGAAACTCATCGCTGCTGGTCAAGCCGCGTATCTGTACTCGTTGATGACGTCGCCCAGTACTCAGGTGCGGAGGAGTCGGTGCGCGGTCAAGTCGGTCGAGGGCGCCGGGTTCTCGTGGTCGGCTCGTAGCGCACCGGACCTGCAAGTTGCCTGCGCAGCACCGCGTTCTCAGGAACCGCTGGGCCGCGCCGACGCTGCGGAAGCCTTTCATCGCGCGTTCACGCCGGCGGGTGGGCTGGTGGCTGTTCCCGGCCCGGTTGTTCAGTCCCTTGTGGGAGCGGTGCTCGACGGAGGGCATGACCTCGCGGTGGGCGGCGCCGTAGGAGCGGAGCTTGTCGGTGACGACCGCCCTCGGCACCGACCGGGTCTTCTTCACCAGGCGGCGGAAGAAGCGTCGGGCGGCGGCCTTGTCCCGCCGGTTCTGCACGAGGACGTCGAGCACGTTGCCGTCCTGGTCGACGGCCCGCCACAAATACTTCTGCTCGCCGTTGATCTTGATGAAGACCTCGTCCAGGTGCCACTTGTCCCCGGGCCGGGGCCGACGGCGGCGCAGTCCGTTCGCGTAGGTCTGGCTCAGCCGGCGCGAGCGGAGAGCGCCTGGAGCAGCAAGCCGGTGAGATGGCGGCAGGCGTCGGGGCCGAGCGCGCCCTGCAGGCCCGCGTCGGCTACGGCGTAGGCATCCTGGCCGGCGGCCAGCAGTCGCGTGCCGCCTTCGGTGATGTGGAGCTCGGCGGTGCGGCCGCGACCTGCTTCGGTGCGCCGCTCGACGGCACCCCGTTCCTCAAGCTGGCGGACGGTGGCCTGGGCGCTCTGCGCGGTGATCCCCGCCCGGCGCCCCAACTCGCTGTAGGACAGGCCGGGTTCGCGGCGCAGATGCCCGAGGGCCGCGAGGTGGCGCAGGGTGTAGCCGGTCGGTTTCAGTGTGTGTTCGACCTCGCTGCGCACGTGCCTGCCGAGGGCTGCGAGCAGGAAGGCGGTACTGGTGGGCTGCGGCGGGACGGTCACGGCACCTCACTGGGTCGTTAGGTTTCAGTTTGACTGTAACTCGCGGATGAGGCAGCCTCCACTCCTGTCGGTGAACGGCGCGGTGGAGTACCCGCCTCCCGCGTTTCAGTACGGCAGGAACACTACAAGCGTTTCAATCTAGGAGGTTCCGAAAAATGACGGATCAAATCACGAAATGGCCCGATCACCTGACAGGCGATGCACAGCCACTGGAAGTCGGCATCCTTCTCTACGAGGGACACACCGCACTCGACCTTGTTGGTCCGTACACCACGTTTGCACTGGCGGGCATGAAGGTCCATCTCGTGGCCGAGACCCTCGACCCTGTCGTCTCGGACGACGGCGGCATGACCATCGCTCCCACCACCACCTTCGATGATTGCCCCGAGCGGCTCGACATCCTGTTCGTTCCTGGTGGCGGGATGGTGTACAAGCCGATGCTCGACCCGGCCACCATCGCCTTCCTGGCAGACCGGGGTGCGACTGCCTCCTACATCACCGCGGTCTGCAACGGTCCGCTCGTCCTTGCGGCAGCCGGACTGCTCGAGGGTTACCGCGTAGCCACGCACTGGGCGTCCCGGGACCAGCTGGCAAGGCTGGGCGTCGACGTATCGACGGAACGTGTGTGCATCGACCGCAACAGGTTCACCGGGGGCGGCGTGACCGCGGGAATCGATTTCGGGCTCACCGTCGTCGCGCACACCCTGGGCGAGAAGGCCGCAAAGTTCTCGCAGCTCGTCATGGAGTACGACCCGGAGCCGCCGTTCAACGCCGGGTCGCCTGAGAGCGCAGGTCCCGAAATTGTGGCACTGCGCACGCGGTTCATGGCCGAGCCCGACACCGCCCTCCGAAACGCTGTGTCCCACCTGTTGGAACAGCGTGCAGCAACAAGCTCGCACCCTGTATCAGACGAGAACGCCGACCCCGCCGCTGGCATCGTCAACAACTGAGCATGACGCCGAACCGGTGACCAGATCTACCACCTGGGCGAGGTCGTGCCGGAGTCCGTGTTGTACTCGTGCGGTGGCCGCACGAGTACACGGACGTCAGGGCCATCGCTTCCTCCGCTGCATGGCGGATGTAGCGGCATCTGATAGGGAGCCTGGCCGTAGGCCTGGTGGCCGTCCACGCCATCAAAGTCTCCGACGCCGCCCGACTGGCCCTCACCGCATGGCGATTGTGTTCGGCGATGGACCAACCGACGACCTTGCGGATCAAGCAGTCCAGCACCGTCGCGAGACAGAGGAACTCGCCGTTCGCGAGGGGCAGGTAGGTGATGTCGCCCCTGTATGTTTGGCCCGGTTCGGCGGCAGTGAAGTCCCGCTGGAAGAGGTCCCCAACCTGGGGTTCGGCCGGGTCCGGGACGGTGGTGCGGACGCGCCTGCGCAGGCGGATGCCGGTGATGGAGAACGTTCGTATGACGCGGACGACCCGCTTCTCGTTGACGTGCAGGGCCGTCTCCTTCAGCTCCGCGGTCACCTGCGGGGAGCCGTAGGCGCCGCCGGAGTTAGCGTGAACCTCCCGGATCCTCGCCGCCAGGCGCTGGTCGGCCCGCTGCCGGGCCGTTCTGGCGTCGCCGCTGGCCGGCCACTTGTAGTAGCTGGACCTCACCTCCAGGACCTCTCAGAGCCGTTCCACCTCGAAGGCGTCCCGGTGGTCGTCGACGAAGGGAACCGGCTCCTCACCAGTTCGTCTCTCGGGCGAAATACTTGGCCGCCTTGCGGAGTATGTCCCGCTCGGTGGCCAGCTTCCGCTCACTCGCCTCGAAGCTAGGCCACCCTGGCTCGAGTTGCCTGATCCTCTCGTCCGGTTCCGAGGACGGCGTCGCCTGCGTGGCTCGGGCCGCCCTCTCGGTCTCTCGGGCAGCGTCCGGACCGAAGCCGCGGCGTTCGCGGTCTCGCAGCATCCAGTTCCGCAGGGTGTTCCTGTTGATGCCCAGGTCGGCGGCGAAGTTCTTGTAGGTCGCCCCGGGTGTGGACTCGAACAGGGCCACGGCATCGGCCTTGAACTCGTCCGAGTAGTCCTTCATCGCCATCGGCGGTCTTCTCGCTGCCTCCGGACCAAGCAGATCCAGTATCAGAGTGTCCACCAATCAGGGGGGAGGCGCCGGGCACCCCGGCGACCTGCTCGCCTTTGTCGGAGATGCCCCGCACGTCTACCGCACTGGCGCCGAGCCAGCCGACGTCACCGTCGTCATTGCCTCCCCCATCAGCAGCTGAAAGACACGTCGCGGCCTCGTCATCCGAGGCGGCCAGCAGCGCTATCTGCCGGGCGCCCGCGCGCTCATCAAAGTCCGCGGCCGGAACACCCCCGAGGCCATCGTCGGCGTCATCACCGGCGCACCCGACCACCCTAACGTGGGGCGCCTGGACGAGGCCGGGGGCCTGAGGCCTGCCAGCCGGAGCACGCTGGTGCGGCCGGACATCTGATGCTGGACAGCCCAGGTCACGCGGGGGAGGTGTCCGTTGCACCGCCTCTTGGGGATCACGCACTGCGCTCGACGTCGTCCTGGTCGAGCCTGACCTGGTTGCAAAAGTCGTGGTCGACACCGCACAAGAGCGCGGAGCGTGGCGGCGACGTGCCGCTCTTCGGCGCGGGCGCCACACTCGCCGCAGGGTAGACCTGCGCGCATTCGAGTTCGCTCGAGCAGCCACTGCGAGGGCAGGGCCGCATTCCCGTGGCGCGCTGGCGCGCCGCCTGCCGTTGCTCCTCGGCTGCGATCCATGCGTCGATCTGGTCAAGAGCCGCCGTGGCCTGCCGGACGGCGACCCGGCGAGCGAAGCGCAGCACGTCCATCTTGGGCGGCCCAGGATCATCCACGTGTTCCGCAGCCGTGCACCATCCCGCCCGCCATCCGACGGGCGGAGGACGTGACTCCGTTTCACAGGCGCCGGCCCCCAGCTCCACCCCGAGCGCGGCCCGTCGGTGTTTTTTACCAACGCCAAGGACGACCAGGCCGGCCAGTTCGGCGGCACACTGAGATACAGGGCCTGCACGACTTCATCGGCGACTGACCGACCTACTCGCCGCAGGCCGTTGACCCTGTGTCACCGGCCCATGTTTCCCGGCCCCGTGTGCTCCGAGCTGTTGTGTGCGCCCCTGTGAACGCGCGCCGCGGCGCACGCCGGCGTGCCGAACGACTTCCGGTACGCCAGCGGCGCCACCCGCGTGGCCCGCTTGAAGTGGATGCGGAAGTTCGCGGGGGAGCCCAGCCCCGAGCGGGCCGCGACCTCGTCAACCGGCAGATCCGTCGACTCCAGCAACTGCTTCGCGTACTCGACGCGCTGGGAGTGCAGCCAGCGCAGGCGAACACGTCTGGCAGCGCCCTCGCGCGCGCAGCCCGGGTTACTCAGGGACCGCGTAGCCGCGCTGTGCGAGCAGTCTCTGCTTGTCGGCCGTGGCAGCACGGATCACCGACCCTCATTCAAGACGCCTCGAACTTACAGCTAGGCTGCAAGTGGCGCAGATCGAGAGTCGATGCGGGAGCAGCCGCGAGGCTTGCCGCCCTACGCCGGAAAGGTAGGCCGTTGTGAGCAGCGGAGACGCTCGACAAAACAGCGTTCGCACTAAGAACCGAACCTCAGAGGAGCGGAGCAAACAACTCGCGTCCCATCTCACGCGCGATCCGTCAGACTCAATTGCATATAGAAGATTTCTACGCGTCCGCGCCTACGTCGTTATGACAAAGCCGCGAGTTATGGAACTCCTACTTGTCACGACTGTGCCGACCATGGTTTTGGCTCATGGCGGCTTGCCGAATTTGCCGCTCATTATGGTGACACTCATTGGTGGAGCGGCAAGCTCAGGCAGCGCATCGGCTTTCAACATGTACCTAGACCGAGACATGGATGCCCGGATGAGACGCACATCTGGTCGCCCTTTGGTGACCGGAGAGGTGACACCGCGGTCTGGATTGATCTTCGCCTGGCTCCTGGCCATCTCCTCGACGGTTTGGTTCTGGTGCCTTGTGAATTACCTGGCCGCCGTACTGTCTGTCTGCGCGATTCTATGGTATGTCGTCGTGTACACAATTCTCCTCAAGCGTCGCACTGAGCAAAACATCGTGTGGGGCGGCATCGCAGGCTGCTTCCCTGTAGTCATCGGCTGGGCATCAGAGACAGGGGCCGTGTCATGGCCGGCGGTAATACTCTTTCTAGTGATTTTCTTTTGGACCCCGGCTCATTATTGGCCTCTGTCCGTCAAGTACGGCGAGGACTACCGTCGTGTCAGCGTCCCCATGCTCGGCGCAATCCACGGAATCGAGCACGTGGCCAAGAGAGTGATTGCATATGCCGTCGTGACTGCCATGACCTCCATTCTTCTCATTCCTATTGCAGGAATGAGTTGGACCTATGCAATGGTGGCTGTAGTCGGTGGAGCGTGGTTCGTATGGGAAGCTTTTCGACTCCAAGCCGCTGCCCGTCGAGCGGAAGCCGCCGCGCGACCAATGCGGATGTTTGCGGTATCGAATGCGTATCTTGCATTGTTGTTCGCCGCAGTGGCCATCGATACACTCGTGAAATACTGACTCGCGCTGAAACTCTGTCGCACCGGCCTCCCGTGCCTGCGCTCCTAACATTCAGCGCGCAAGAAATCTTGGTGGATTCGACAGGATCAGCGACGTGGCCTGTAGCGGATATGCAGCACCTGAACTGGACACGCCCTCAATGCAAGTGCGGGGTTCCCCCCGCTACGTTTGGCAGATGCAGTCGACCGGCTCCGAAGGGAAACTCTTCGCCAAAATGGCCTCACCTGGCTTGACCTGAAGTGCACTCGGGCTCTGGCTGCGCCCGTTAATCACTGAGCCTTTTCCAACCTGGCGGTGCTGGCCGCGTGTTGGAAGGATCTGCGGAACGACGAAGCTCCTGGTAGACGGGTTCACGACCAAGCTCGCCGCAACCACCAGGAGCTTCGCGTGCTTGTCCACCCGTCGTCGATCGACCTGTCCGGTCGCACCCTGCGGTGCCTGACCGGACGGCTCGCTGTGCGGCGAGGGGTGATCGGGACCCGATGGCGGCGTTTGACTGCGGGTCGTCAGGCTCTCCTCGCCCTGGCCCATCTGCGGTGTGGTGACACGTACGCCCAGTTCGCCGCGGGGTTCGGTATCGGCATCGCGACCGTATGCCGCTACATACGCGAGGCCGTCGAGGTATTGGCCGGCCTCGCGCCCACCCTGGCCGAGGCGATGCACATTGCGCGGACCAAGGCGTTCGTGATCCTGGACGGCACTCTGTCGTCGATCGACCGGATCGCCGCTGACACCCCGTGCTACTCGGGCAAACATTGACGTCACGGCATGAACGTCCAGGTCCTCACCGATCCCTTCGGGCGGCTGCTGCGGGCCTCGCCCGCGCTGCCCGGTTCCACTCACGACCTGACCGCCGCCCGCACCCACGGCATCGTCGACGCGCTCACCGAGGCCGGCCTCAAGTGCTGGGCCGACAAGGCGTATCAGGGCGCCGGCGGTTCCATCCGGGTGCCCTTCCGCGGCCGTCGCCTCAAGCGGTGGCAGCGTCGGCACAACAGCACGCATGCCGAGATCCGCTGCCTCGGCGAGCAGGCCATGGCCGCGGAAGGGCCGGCGCCTCCTGCGGAAGCTCCGCTGCAGCACCAACCGCATCACCGCGATCGTCCAGGCCGTTCTCGTCCTTCATCACGCGTCAGCGTGAGATTGGAAAAGGCTCACTGTAATCGTCGGGCGCGCAAAGCAGCCGGCGTCGGCTTCGGTGAGGATGCCGAGTTTGACCAGGCGCTTCAGCTTGGCCCGGGTGCCTTCGATGCTCTTCGGCAACGGTTCGTGGCCCAGGCAGGGCTGTTTCAAAGTTCCGGTGACGCTGCGAAGTTGCAGGTCACGGTGGCGTGACGACTGCTGGTCGGCTCGTCTCGTACACAACGAAGCTCCGGTTGGAGCGGGTGCCCTCTCAGTGGCTGTTCTGCGGGGTGTTCGGTGGTTCTCGTCGCGCTTGAGGGCGGGTTGTCCGGTTCCGGGGCTTTACGGTCGGCCCGGGGTACGGTCTGCTGGAAAGCATGGGCGGGCGCGAGTCGTACCCGAGTGATCTGCCGGATGAGGCATGGGATCCGGGCAGAAGGAAGCGGAGCTGATCGGCTCCGAGAGGGGGACCCGCCGGAGCCATGAATGCCAGGGTTGACGGGTCTACGCCGGGGCGCCGGACGTTCCCGGGCGGAGGATCTCCGACGGGGTGCGGCCAGCGAGGGTTCGCGCCGTGCGGGTGAGGTGTGCCTGGTCGGCGAAGCCCGCGAAAGCGGCCGCGGCGGCCGCGGACTCGGCCGGTAGTTCGGTCATGGCGGTGCGCAGCATGGCCCACAGGCGTAGCCGCGGAAGTGGGATCCCCACCCAGTCGCGGACGAGGGTGCGCAACCGCGGCTTGGAGAGCCCAACCTGAGCGGCGACCGCGCTGATCGTGGCGGTGGACCCGGGGCGGGTGATCTCCCGCACCGCGTGGGCGGCCCTGGAATCGAGCGGGGCGCCCGCTCCGGCGAGGGCCGCGAGCTCGGCACGGGCCGCGTCCAGGTCGGCGCCGGGGCCGGGATGGTCGAGGGCCGCGAGTACGCGGTGGGTCGCGGTCTCGTTCAGGCGGGTCGGGCCGGTGCCGAGCGCCAGCTCCCACGGGTCCAGGAAGAGGGCGACGTAGGCCGACGAGACGGCGCAGGTGTGTGCCAGCTGCGGCGGCACGATCACGCCGACCGCGGCGACAGTGCGGTTGCCGCCGTAGCCGACCTCGACACCGCCGCCGAGCGCGAGCACGACCTTCCACGCTGGGTGCCGGTGGGGGCGTACCCGAAAGGCGCCGGACTCGGCGAGCATCGTCGCCGCCGGGCCGGACGCGAAGTGGAGGCGACGATCGTTTCGTTCAAGCGTCCACGCTCGGGGCGGCGGCACCGTCATGGCATGAATTCCATTGCGGCCGTCGCCTTGGCGGCCTTCCTGACTGTCAACGGCGTCGCGCACTTCGTGCGCGCCGACTACGTCCGCCGGTTGGTCCCTTCCTGGCTGGGTCGCGCACGACTGCTCGTCGCTGCGGGCGGGGTTGCGCTGATCATCGACAGTGTTCTCCTCCTCGCGCCGCGGAGCCGAGCGGCGGGCGGGTGGATCGCCGCGGCGATGATCTCGGTCTTCGTCGTCGCGCATCTCGATGGGCTGGCCCGGGTCGTGGCTGAGCGGCCGCGCCGTGCTCACGGGTTGGCGAGCGCAACCGTCAAGGTGCTTCTCAACTTTGCCTACATCGGTTGGGCCGTCGCTGTTGCGACGACGGTTTGAGCCTGGCCACCAAGGCTTGGCCGAACAGTCGCAGAACAGCCACTCAAGTCGCCCTGCCGAACCGGAGCGGTTCGATGTGCCGTCAGTCTGCCAGTGTCTGCCTGATCAAGTCGCCCTTGCGTCAGAAGCCGTATCTCAACCGTGCGTGATCGTTTGATTTCCGCTGGTCAGGCATTCGTTTCGGTCGGAGTGAGGGAGAGTCCCGACGTTCTGTTCCGCTGGTTCGGTGAGGGGTGTGCGATGGCGTCGATTCTGGGGTTGCTGGAGGTGCGGGAATCGGCTGCTCGCGAGCGTGTCGAGGATCTGCGGGAGGCGGCGGCCCGGGCCGCCGCGGCGCTGGAGGCTGCAGGGATCGAGCTGGACCGGCGGGTGATTGCGCGGGAGGAACTCGTCGAGGCCCTGGCCGCGTCCGCTGCCGGGGCCACCGCCCTGACCGAGGCGGAGACGGAAGCGGAATCAGTGCCCGTTTCCGCGCCGTTGCCGGGAACGGCAGTGCCGTCCTGGCGGGAAGGTCTGCCGGCGACGGCTCTCTCGCCGGAGTACCAGCGGATCCTGGGCATGCTGGCGGACCGGCCGGGTCGGGGGCCGGTGAAGGCCAAGGAAATTGCGGTGATGCTGGGGCTGGAACCGACGCCGGCGAAGGTGGAGGGCGTGCGGTCGAAGGCGAGGCGACTGGCGGAGCGCGGATGGCTGGTCCACGAAGCGTCGGGGATGTTCAGCGCCGTCCGCGGGCCCGTGGCCGGGCCAGGCGGCGGCTCATCGGCGTGATCATCGACACGCGTCCCGGTCGCCGACGTTCGCGGCTGTCACCGCGACGACCAGCAGCAGGCCGAGCGTGTCGGTCACGATGTGCCGTTTGCGGCCCGGCACCTACTTCCCGCCGTCGTACCCGCTCGAGGAAACCGGCACCAAGGCGGAGGCCCGCACCGACTGCGCGTCGATGATCCCCGCCGAAGGCTCCGCCTCCCGGCCCTCGCGCTCACGGACTCTCCCACGCAGCTGGTCGGGGAACTCCGCGACCAGCCCGTGCTCCCGCCACCGGCGGAGTGAAGTAGGCCGCCGACGAGGTGCCCGTGGCCCGGGTCCTTTTCCGACGGCCCCTTCCCGAACGGTGCGGGCTAGTTTCCCAGCACACCGCTCTCCAGTGATCTTTTCCGGGTGGATGAGGTCGCTCGTCCCGCGTGGATGTCCTCGTGGCAAGGCCGGCAGACGACCAGGGTCTTACGTCGTCTCATTGCCATCAACTTCACCCACACGGGGCGCTCGGCTCGGCCCTGTTGCTTGAGGTCGGCGAGTTTCCGGATGTGATGTACCTCGATCCGGCTCGTTGATCCGCATTCTCGCAGCAGTTCGCGAGGAGCCGCTTCACCAACTCGGTGGTGCTGATGTGGTTGGGTTTCAACGGCTCTCGGTCGGCCATTACCGCTGTGCGCTGCCGCTTGAGCGGGATGCCGCCGAAGCGGGCAACCAGTGCCTTCTTCTCGCCTCCGCGCTCGACGATGACTTCAAAGCATTTCCGAGGGCCGTCCGGGGTGTCGATGGTCGCCTTGTACTTGCGGGCCATCTTCGTGACGGTCGATCTGTGCTTCGACGCCAGTGTCTTGAGCATGGACGTCTCCATCACCCATTGCAGGCGGTTTAGGCGGGCGACGTCCTGGGCGAGAAGGTAGTACTGCACGAGTCCCCGGTACTCGGCTTGGTATGTCGCCACGATTAAAAAATCACTGTCGTGGAGAAGCACACCACGGAGTTTCGATTTCCCGCCGCCCATGTAGGAGGCACAACGCTGCCGGATTACCTCGCGTGGCACGAAAAGCCCGATGGCGCCGTTGACGGAGCGTCGTGGTCCCGTGAGCTTCGTGTCGCATCGCTGGGCTTTCACTTCGTAGCCGAGGAAGCGCGCCGCCTGGCTGGTGGCGTGCGTGACCAGGGTCTTGGATTCGGAGAGTTCCAGCCGGAGTTCATCCAGAAGGAATGCTGTGATCTGCGCCATGATCTCCTCGGCTTCGTGCTTGGGCCCAGCGAAACCGAGCAGCCAATCGTCGGCATACCTGACGTACCGTAGGCGCCGAAAGCCCGGATCATAGGGGTCTTTGCTCGGCAGGCTCCGCATTTGGAGCCGGAGTTGCCGTGCTGCGGCGCGGTCTCCGCGCCGCTTCGCCCAGTACATCCGACTGTCGAGCCGATCGTACTCGGGATGATGCCGTCGTTTTCTGCCACGGTTGTATTCGGGCAGCAGCTTCTGCTCAATGAACTGATCGAGCCTGTCAAGATAGATGTTGGAGAGGACGAGCGATGCCACACCGCCTTGGGGAGCCCCACTCAGCGTGGCGTTCCACCGCCAGTCTTCCAAGTATCCGGCCCTGAGCATAGCCCGGATCAGCCGCAGAAACCGGCCATCGTGGATCTTCTCCTCGAGGATCGTGAGCATGACCTCGTGGTCCAGGCTGCCGAAACAGTCGGAGATGTCTCCCTCGATGAACCAGCGCGTTCCGGTCCAGTACTCCACCACGTCCTGCAACGCGGTGTGACAACCCCTCTTGGGGCGGAACCCGTGAGAGCGATCGGAGAATTGGACGTTGTAGTACGCCTCCAATAACAGACGTACGACCTCGGCGACCAGTTTGTCCGACCATGTCGGCAGGCCAAGCGGGCGCTTCTTCTTCGAACCGCCTTTCTTGTCAATGTAGACCCGCTTGACGGGTGTCCATCGCTACGACTCCGACCGCAGTGTGCCGATGATCGTGTCAATCTTCGCCCGTGACATGCCGTCCACGGTCTCCCCGGTGACCCCGGGCGTCATCGCACCGGAATTCCGGTAGATGCGTCCGTAGGCCATCAGAATGAGCTGCGAATTGAACAGCTGCCGGTAGATCCTTTCCAACGGCAGGCTTCGCCTGCCGCGTTCCCGGATGACGTCCAGCACCGTTTCGGCGCTCTGCATTGCGCATACCTCCCTTTACTGGACGTCGAGTTCACCTGTGCCCCTTCGCCCTCATTCCGGCTTTCCCGGACTTCACGGCCGGTCGTAACTCCGGCGACTACTATGAGCACTCCGTCGCCGTAGGGCTCGCGCCCCTTAGGCGATCCCGTGGTACGTCTTCGTTGTACGTATCGAGCACGACGTAGGCCGCCCACTCATCTCCTTGACCGCCCTCACTGGGCGACGCCCCTCTCCTTGGAGGTTGCCGTCCGAACCCGTTCTTCAGAGCCCGGCTAGGAAAGGGCACCGGTTTCAGGTATCGTTCCGGCGAGTTTCTATTTTTGCCGCTGGAGATTGGGCTTCAAGCAATCCAGCCTTGGCCATATCACGCGGGTCTTGCGGCCCTCCGCCCTGGATACCTCCAGACGGCCACCGCTTTCCTGACATGCTGTTGTCCCCATCGGCTTTCGCCTCCAGGTAAGTCAGGCGACCCAGAAACATTCCTCCAAGTTCCTCCCGAGTGAGTCGGGGATACAACGAAGCGCCTCACGGCGCACAGAAGGCATAGACCCGGCCCCAGGCCGGGAAGTCCGCGGGCATCGCACGCCAGGAAATCCCGCCCGTGACCAGGTAGCGGATCGCGTCGATCATCCAGCGGTGGCAGTAGCCTTCGGGCTGCCCGCCCTTGCCCTCCAGCCAGGCCGGAGCCGGCAGAACGGACGCACCGCCGCCCACTCCGCATCCGTCATGTCCGAGGGATACCGGCGCACCCGATCAGGGTGATCAGCCGCGTTCTCGTACACGTGCACGAGGCAATCACACGATGGAGGGGGCGAGCTGAAGGCAACGGGGTCGGGCGCGTACAACTGCGACAACAGGGCCTCCTGGAACCGCTCGGATGGGATCGCACCCCCGAGCTACCAAGAGGCCCTGCCTTCATGCCCCGCCCACCAAAAGATCACCTGACCAGGAACCCTGTTCGAGCACGTTCCAACACCGGTTGAGAAACGGCTTGTCAGCACCGCGCACTGCCGGGACTGCCGCAGCGACTGGCCACACTGGCGGATCCGCGGCACCGGCGCGGGAAGCGTCACCCGTTCGTGAGCGTACTGCTCATCGCGTGCTCAGCCGTGCTGGCCGGAGCGCGTTCGTTCGCCGCGATCGGCCAGTGGGCCAGGAACGCTCCGCAGGAGGCTCTCACCCGGCTCGGTCCCCGCACCACCAGCGTGTTCGCCATCCGTGTCGCGCCGAGCACGGCGACCGTCCGCCGGATCATCAGGTCCGGCACCCGCAGCTGGGTGCCGCCTCGTCCTCACAGTCGGGGATCTTGGACAGTCGGGCTCAGCTGCCGAGGGTTCGCCAGGACTTTGACCGAGGGATCTCGTTCTGGTCCAGGAAGGTCTGGAAGGCGGTCGGTGGTCTCGGTGAAGGGGTTTCCTGGGGCACTGCCCGAGTGCCGAGTCGTTCGATGTTCACGGCGATGGCTGTGAGGACGTGTTGCAGGTGGGCTTTCGGCTGTCCTTGGTAGCGGCAGCGGCGCATGCCGTGTCCGTGGGCGAACTCGTTGATGGTGCCCTCCACGCCGGAGCGGACCGCGTAGCGGGCCTTCCCTCGGGTGTCTGCTGCTCGGTGCGGACGCGGACTTGCAGGTCGCGGAGTTCGCGTGGAGGGAAGCCCACGTTCCGGGCGCGGTCGCGGGAACTGGTGCACCGAGGGCGGTGCGGACACGGCTGGCACTGGCTCTTGGTGAACCGGGCCACGATCAGGGGTGCCGCGGTGGGCGAGGACGTCGGGTAGGGGCCGTGCCAGCCCGCGCTGACCTGGCCCTGGGGGCAGGTGACCTGTCGGTGGTCGAAGTAGATGTGGAAGTCGTCGCCGTCGAAGCCTTCGTTCTTGCGGTGCTGGCGGGTGGGGTTGCCCGGCAGCGGCCCGCTGACGGCTATCTGGTGTTCGCGGGCGGCTCGTTCCAGGTGGACCAGGGAGGTGTAGCCGCCGTCGACCAGGTGCTCGGCGGGCAGCAGTGCGGCGAGCCAGGCGGGTGTGGATGCCGGGCAGGGCCTGGCCGTCGTTCCGCGGCGGCAGCGGCGCATGCCCACGTCCGTGATCACGTTGGCGCTGTCGGAGGCACACGTCTCGGTGACATGCGCGGCGAACCCCTTCCAACTGATGATGTGCCCGTGACGGGCATAGCGTGCCGTGGTGTCGTAGGGGGAGACGATTGCCGAGGAGGAGGGCGGCAGACCGCCGTCGTCGGTGGTGCGCCAGCGCAGGCGGCGTGCCGCGTCGCGGTAGTAGTTCTGCGCCACGATCTGCCGCAGGGCCTCGGCCTGCGGGCCGGGACGGTAGCCCGGTCCGTGCCGGTGGAGGCGTTCCAGTAGTCGGCAGACGTCGTTGCCGGCGGCGAGGATCCTGGTCTTGGGCCGGGTGGGGTTCTTGCCCAGGCGGACCGGACGGCCATAGCGGCGCCCCCAGTCCTCGTCGACCAGGCCGATCAGCAGATGCCCAGCCGTGCGGTCCACTTCTTCAAGCGCGGCACGGACCGCCTCGTGACCAGTTCCAGCCGGGTCAGGTCGCGCACCGCGGCCGGGACGTGGGTGGAGTCGGTGCGCTGCGTGGTGCGCTCGCCCACGAGGCCGGCCTCCTTGAGACGGGCGAGCACCAGATCCAGGAGTCGGTCGGCGCGGTCGTCCCGCGCGACGCGCTCGCGGAAGTCGGCCAGCACGCTGTGGTGGAAGCCGGGATCCTCCAGCTCCATGGCCATGGCGTACTTGAAATCGATGCGGCAGCGGACCGCTTCCGCTGCCTGCCGGTCCGACAGACCGAGCAGGAACTGCAGCACACAGACGGTGGCCAGCTGGGCGGGCGAGAGGACCGCACGCCCGTCGCGCGGGTACCAGTCGGCGAAGTCCTCGTCGCACCACAACCCGTCCAGCGGCCTCTGACCCCCATCGCCGTCGTACCGGCCGGATTGCTTGCCCGTGCGATCTGGGCGGTCAGAGGCGGACTTGCTCACCGGAGCGGGGATGGAGCGACAACGCCCACCTCGGCAGCTGTATCGGCCTGCGAAACAGCCCGAGCATGCCCGCCGATCACGCTCGCGCACTGGGAAACCCCAAGATCACCGACAGAGTCAAGCTCAGAGCATGGCCGAACAACCACTTCCAAGCAAAGGAAGCTCCCACGGACCCAGAGAAGACGTCAGCCTCGGGAAGGACGCCCGGCAACGGGGGTCGCCACCGGAGCGGTCACTCCACCGGATGAGGCCATACGCTCGCGCCACAACGCCTCCCCCAAACGAGTAAACGCTGTACCTAGGTCCTTCCACTCGTCCTCGGCGAACACCTCATGATCGTAGTCCGCGATCAACTGGGTTGCCCGCTCGAGCACCTTCACGCCGCGGTCCGTCAGCTCTATCACCGCTGCGCGGCCCTGCCCCCCACTCCCGACGGTAGTGACGTATCCGTCAGAGATTAGCGCGTCGATGATCGGATGCAGGCTCTGCACTTTGATCCCCGCTCGCCGCGCCAGTGCGCTGAACGAGATGCCTGGATCATGTCGCAGGTGCCCCAAGAGGCCCAGGCGTCGCAGGGACAGGCCGATGCCCTTCAGTGAGTCCTCTACCCGTCCTTCCAAAAAACGCCCCTGGAGGATCATGGTCATCGTTGGACCCAGTGGGTATCGTGCCGAGCTGGCGTCCCCTGAGTCTGCCATTCACGTCTTCCTTCCCTGGCCATGTCGGAGCACTCCCACCGTATCGGAACAAGCAGGTCGACCGTATGGCCTCGTCTCCTCAAGGACGCTTTACCAACGTCCCGCCCACCTGGGCCCCTCTCCGTGTCACCGCGCACGCCCACACAGCGCTATCAAACCTGAGCTCAGAGTGTTGCCATCACGAGTACAGGTCTCATCTCATGGCACGTCCATCCCGCTACCCGATGGTGTCCCACGAAGTGGTGTAGCCGGTCGAGGGTCGTGAACGCGCGGGTGTCTGCCCGGGGCGTGCATCCGCAATCGCTGAATGCTCCCTGAACAAGGGCAGGCCACCGCGTGTCCCTCCCCTCGTAGCGTGGAGACCGTGACTGCAGGAGAAGTTGGGAGTCATGGCAGACAAGCGACGAAGATTGATGCGGAGTTCCGCGAGGGGGACGTACGGATCGTCACCGAGACCGGCAAGGCCGTCGCCGAGGTCGCGAAGGATCTGGCGATCAACGAGACCACGCTGGCCAGTTGGGTATCGCGGGCCCGTCGCGCGGGTACCGCGCCGGGCGGCGGGAGTGACGTTCAACAGCGTGCTCAAGGGCGAGTACGTCCACCGGCACACTTTCGCCACCCGTGCCGAGGCCCGGATCAGGATCGCCACCTGGATCACCGACTTCTACAACGCGCGGCGGCTACACAGCGTGTGCGGCTTCAAGAGCCTGATCGACTACGAACACGACCACCGAGCCAGCCTCACCGAGGGGCTGGTTGCATAGGAAGGTCTCCACGTTCGGAGGGGACTGACAGTGGCGGAGTTTCGGCTGATTGATCGGGAACTGTATCTGCCCGAGTGCTGGACTGGTGGTCGAGCCGCCGCGAGGTTGCGCATGTCCCGGCCGAGCGAAGGCCAGTCCGCCGGTCATGCGGCGGTGGTGGCCAGCAGGAGGTCGAAGGCGTCATTCGCCTCGTGGAGCACCGCCGTCGCGTCGTGGCTGCCGAGGCGCCACGCCGCCTGGTAGCAGGCGACGGTCAACTGGGCGGCGAGGACGGCGGTGGCCGGCGGGGTGCCGTGGTCGATCAGGTGTTTCTCGAGGAGGTCGGCATAGTGCCGGGTCTTGCGGGTGTGGCGGTCTTCGAGCTCGGGGTGCTGCTTGACCAGACGGTGGTAAACCGCATAGTGGCCGGGGTTGCGGGCGGCCTCGGTGCAGATCGCGAGCAGCAGTCGCCGAGATGTGGCCAGTGCCTGCGCGAGATCCTGGAGCGGCTCGGTGGGCGCATCGCGCATGGCCGCGGTGAGCGCGCGCAGGAAGTCGTCCTCGGCGGCGAAGACGACTTCCTGCTTGTCGCCGAAGTAGCGGAAGAAGGTGGTGCGGCCGATCTCGGCCCGCTGGGCGATCTCGTCCACGGTGACGACATCGAACCCCCGCTCCATGAAGAGCGCGAAGGCTGTCTCGATGATCCGTTCCCGGGTCTGGCGGCGTTTGCGGTCCCGCAATGACTCCACCGGAAACTTGTTCGCGCTCATTCGGCCAGGATATCCGCCCGTCCCGCCCGGCGGTCAGCGTCGACGAGGCGGGCGGCCTCGCGCCACAGCTCCTCCTCGCGGGCCTCGTCGTGCGACTCTGGCGACGACGGCACGTTGCGGCCGCGATCGAGGTAGGACCCGGTCCGGGCGGTCAGCCCGGTCAGGATCGTCTCAGCGAGCCGCGCGCCCGCCTGCTGCGGCGTCATGCCCCGGCCGAGGAATCGCTGAAGCTGGAAGAATCCGTTGAGCACGCCCCGCACGGGCCCCGGGGCGTGGCGGAAGAAATCGGTGCCCGCGACGAGCGCCGGGTTGTAGGAGTAGACACCGACGCTCTCGGGCAGGCGGCGGGCCAGCGCGTGGGTCAGGTAGATGACGCCGAGTTTGCTGGTCGCGTACGCCCGCCCGGCCTCCCGCGCGCCACCGGCACGAGGCGTGGCCAGTAGTTCCGGCGTCTCCCAGCGCGGCGGCGGCGTGGCGCCGAGCGTGTAGCGGAACTGCCCGAAGTGGCAGTCGCTCGAGGTAAGCACGATCCAGCCCGGACCGGTAAACCGGGGCAGCAGCTCCCTGACGAGCAGGTAGTGGGACAGCACATTGACCCCGAAGGTCATCTCGTACCCGTCCGTGGTGCGTTTCTCGGTCGTCGTGACCGTCAGGCCGGCGTTGCCGAGATAGCCACCGAGCGGCGGCAGGTACCCGGTGTCGAGCCCACGCAGAATCTCCTCCACCGCCCGCCTGATCTCGGCGAGCGAAGCGAGGTCACAGTCCACGCCTGTGACCCCGGAAGCGCCGGTGGCCTCGGCGAGTTCCGCAGCGAGGCGTTCGCCGCCGCGGCGAGCCAGCACGACGTAGTGGTCCTGCGGCCGTTCCCGGATCAGCAACTCGACGGACTCGCGGCCGAAACCGCGGGTCACTCCGGTCAACACGATGGTCCGGCTATCCATGGCCGACTCCTCGGCATCGAGTTCCAAATGGTACTCAGTACCGTAACATGCCATGACTCACTTCCACATCGAGCGACGAAACCGCAGCTGACACGCCGCCCGCATTCCCAGGCTCGAACGGATCTACATCCGCGGCGTGTACTCCCCGGCCACGAGGCGTGTGCGGGACCCCGCGAACTGGTACCCGAGCTTCAAGGCGGCGATCGACGGGCTGACCGACAATAAGCGCAAGGGCCAGGTCCTCACGGTGGGCGTGCGGTCGGACGACTCCGACGAGCACGTGGTCAGCCCGGACATGCGGCTCGGCGACGTTGTGACGCGGCCGCACGTCACGATGCTGATCTGGGTGACCCGTCAGGCCGGGACGGTTGCGGGGGAGGCGCCGATGCCCGGTGACCGCCCACCCCCGCCCGCCCCCGCGAAGGGCTGCCTGTGCGGTTGGGGCGGCTGCAGTGGCCATTTCGAGGGGCGGCTGTGGTCCAAGCCGCTCGGCCGCGGCGACTACGTGCCGGACCGCGCCGTGGTCGAACGTCCGGGCGGGGCCGGGTGACCGCTGGTGATTCCCATCCCGCGCGAGCTGCGCCCCTGCCCCGACTGCCACAAGGACGTCCTGTGGACGGTGACCCGGAACGGCAAGTGGCTCCTGGTCGACGGCAAGCCGGACGACCAGAGCAACCAGGCCTGCTACCGGGACGACCCTGCACGTGGAAGTCGCGCTCCCTCGATGCGGCTGGTGCAGAACCGCCCGCCAGGTGGGAGCACCGGTTCATGCCCCACGTGCAGACGTGCTCGAGCCGACGGCCGCAGCAGACGGAGCTGCCCCTGGAGACGCCGCAACCTGCGGTGCGTGCGGCACACACGCGGATCGCGGAGGCCACGTAGGCCGAGCGCGACGCGGTGACCGCCGCCCGCGAGATCGGCATCCAACGGCGGAAGATAGCCGAAGCTCCGCTCACGAACACTGCCCAGGTGTAATTTCACAGAGCCCTCATAAAGAGGGTCTGCAGTTGACTCGGATCTTACCGGAGTCGCCGCCCGGACCGATGGAGCGAAACAGTGGCTGCTGCTGCACAGTCAGCCGCAGACGGACGCAATTGACTTGTCGGCAGAGGAGAGCTGCCTCAGAGCGAGAGTAGCTCCTACGCCAGGAATGAAAGCCAGAACGACGATTGCACCTCGCTTCAGTGGATCGCGCAACACGCTGCCGATTGCAGCCAAATACCCGCATCCGTGGATTGGGCCAGTCAAGGATGCAACGGACGCATTCTGTACCGTGGCGAGATTTATCAGGAGAATTGCCAGGGAGATGAGTTCGACCAGGGCCGCAACCTTTAGGGGGGTGCGGTTGCGGTCCATGTTCACACTCCCGTGGTGGAGCCGGGACGGACGACCATCAACACAGTGACTGCTGCCCACAGCAGGTTGAAAAAGCCGGTATACATGGCTAGTTGGGCAGTGTGTGATCGCTCGATGGTGCCGTTGGTGGTGATGTGCGCGAGGAGCTTGTCTTGGCTGGGCAGTACGAGGACGACGAGGATGCCGGCCGCCGCCGCGGTCAAGATGATCGATGCGATCAACCATGCACTCCCGAGAACGCCCATGTACGAGGCAGTGGCGAACCCCAGTACCGGGACAGCCAGACCGATGCCGGCGTAGACCCGGCAGATTCGGTGGAGGAGTTGGATCGTAGCCGCCGTGGAGGTGTCCGACTCGCTTGCCCCGGCACGGCGGGCAGCCGGCGGGAACATGCTGGCGGCAACGGATACGGGGCCGATCGCGATGATGGCAGCCAGGACATGGAGAGAAAGAAGGATCTTGGTCATGATTCAGTGCGCTTCGCCGATCGTGAATTACGTATGACGAACATTGCCATTCCTATTACTCAGGCGCCCGAAATCGAGCGTCATGTGAAAGACGTTTTGGCTGGCAGACTTATGGTCGCCGCTGCGATTACTTCCTCGCCTACATTGGCATGACTCCGTTCCTTGGCTGGGCCCGTGAACGGCCCTTTCATCGGCGCATACGCTGGCCTACCTCGCCCTGGTCGGTCTCCCACCAGGGGCGGAACCGCTCCGGAGCCCGGGGGGTCCCGGCTGCGACGGAGGTCGGCGCGGCTTCCGGTGCGGGCGTGGGAGCGTCCGGCTCGGTGGTTGGCGGCCGGGTCCGCCGGAGCGGATCCGGCAACGGGGGTGAGCTCGCGGTCGAGGCGCGCGTCCAGCTCGGCGGTCTTGTCCCGCTCCGCGCGCCACCACTGCCCAGCGGGACCAGCAGGTCGAGCAGGATGTTCTGCACCGCAGCCGGCCAGAACAGCACCCGGTCGTAGACGGCGAGCGACGACATGGTTGCCACCACGAGCATGCCGAGCCCGAGCAGCGCGAAAGCCAGGGTCCTGGTCGCCGACCAGCGCTGCCCGGACCTCACCCGTCGGGCCACTCCCGCGACGTACAGCCCGCCGAGTAGGACCACGGTGGGCAGAGCCACCGGGTCGAGCGTCCAGGACGAGAACCCCGTTATCTTTTTCGCGGTCCTGCAACGGGACCGCCGGCCTCCGGGCCCGGTATGACTGTGTCCCCCTGTCGAACGGATGGCCTGGGGGGTGG
>NZ_JBIURS010000049.1:0-28769 GCF_044740965.1 Streptomyces sp. NPDC088252
ACGGTCTGGTTTCCGCCGTCGCCGATGCACCGGTAGGTGACTCCGGAGCGGCGGTGTCCGGCGTTCAGGAAGCCGCGCAGTTCCTCGTTGTCCCCGGCCTTGGGGCCGAAGACGGTATCGATTTCGTCGAACAGAATCGTGGGCCGTCCGGCCGGGTCGGAGACGGACCGGAAGAGCGCGGCGGCCCGCGCGTTCACCGCGAGCATCGGACGCGGTACCAGCGTCTCCACCACCTCCAGCGCCCGCGACTTGCCGGACCCCGGTTCCGGGGAGAGGAACGCGAGGCGCGGCGTGGAGTCGAACGCGTCCAGGAGGTGGGCGTGAGCGTCCCACAAGGCCACGGCCACATAGGCGGCCTCGCGGGGGAACACGTTGAACCGCCGGTGGAAGGCTTCCACTTCGGCCAGCAGGGCGGCACCGTCGATGGGCGGGTTGGGCGGTGTCGCGGTCATGTGGCGATCCTTTCCTCGGTGGTGCGCAGCGGGCAGCGGGTCTTGTGGGCGGTGTGGTCTGCGATCAGGGCGAGGGCTTTGCGTTGGCCTGCGGCGAAGAGGTTGCGTCCGCACTCGCAGATGCTGGTGGCGGTGGGGACCGCGCCGCGCGGGGCGCTGATGGTGAGCCACGCGATCGGGTACCGGCCGTCTCCAACCGGCTGGTCAGAAAGAACAGATGAAAGGACGGCCTTACGGCCGACGACCCTCGGCGCGCTACTGCCGGGTGTGGCGCGGACGGGGTTGGCGGTGCTGGGGCCGGTGGAGGGTGGGGGGAGGCTTTTCAGGTGGGGGCGGCGCTGGGTGCTCACGCGGCGGTTCCCCTCGGCCGGCAGGTTCGGATGGACCAGTTGAGGGCGCTGCGGATCGTGGTGCGGCACTCGGCCGCCGGGAGTCCGGTCGACTCACCCGCCGCCTGAAAAGCCTGCTCCACCTCGTGCCGGGGGAGGTCGCCCCACGCGACGAAACGGCCCACGGCGCGAGCGCTCCTGAGCAGCTGCTCGTTGCGGCCTCCCTGGGTGGTGGTGCGGACGGTGGCGGTCTCGCGTTCCAGGGCTGCGTCTGCGGCCCGGTTGCCGAACCGGGGTACCTGGATACGTACCGGCTGCGCGGGCGCCGGTTCGGCAGTGAGGGCACCCAACAGCCATGCGGGCAGTTCGGCCACGGGTACGGGGTCGATGACCTCATACGCCTGCCCGTTGACGACGGAGCCGGGGGCGACGACGTATCCGCCCCAGGCTCGTGTGTCGATGAGGGGTCCGAGCTTGCCCGCGCTGTTGGCGAGCCGAGTGCCGGGAGGGGCGGTGAAGTACAGGTGGTGTCCACCGCTCGCGGTCCGGGTCCGGTAGGTGGCGGGAACGGCCTGCCCGGCGCGCTCGCAGAGCGCCCCAAAGGTTGTCACGCCGCAAGGCGTGCCCTTACTGCTGTTGGGCTTGGGCATGTCGAGGTCGACGACGACCAGCCCCGAGGGGCCCGTGGCGATCCCAATGTTGAACGGCCGGTCGGCCCAGGCCCGCCGGATACGGTCCGGGTCAGTGGTGGCGCGGTCTTCCCACTTGCGGTGGCCCGTGGTGCAGGCCCCGGTGCGGGGGCACTGCTCTTCTCCGTGGAGCGCGGGGCGCTTCATACCGGGCCGGAGGGGAAAGACGTGCCAGCCTCGTTCGGCTGCTCGTAAGGCTGCGGAGAGCAGCCCAGTCTTGCGCTCATGGGTCATGCTGGATGTCTCCAGTTCTGTGTTGAGTGCTGGACGAGGGCGGCCCCGCTTCATTGGCGTGAGAGGGGGCCGCTCTCGGTTTTTGTGGCCGCGTTCAGCAGTCGCAGTTGTCGGTCTTCTGGAGGCAGTCCCAGCAGCGGGGGCAGTCGCAGCCGCACGCGCACTGTTCGTGCTCGGGACCGAAGCCGTCGCAGTAGCAGCCGGATTCACCGCACGGCATCGACTCGGGCTCAGGGGTGTAGGGCATGCAGGTTCCTTACGGGTCAGTTGTGGAAGCGGTTGGATTCGGGGTGCTGGTCGAGCCAGTCCTCGGCGCAGACCTTGTGGACCGGTTCGCGGTCGTGGGAGCGCATCGGGGTGGGCCGACTGCAGAGCACGCAGGGGAGGTCACGGTGTTTGTCGAAGTGCCGTGCGTCGCGCCAGTCGAGTAACGGCATGGCGGTCAGCCGTGGAAGTGGCTGCGCTTGATGACGGCCTTGCGGATGTTCACGGTGGTGCCGGTCGGGCCGGTGGCGTGGCGGGTGCGGCGGCCGGAGAGGAGGAGTGCGGCCAGGACGGCGAGGACGGCGATGGACATGACTGCCTGGCCGAGGGCGGCGAGGATGTCGTCGATGGCGGCGAGGCCGGGGGCGGCGGCGCCGATGCCGTATCCGGCGAGTGCGATGAATCCGCCGGAGGACAGGGCGAGCGCGCTGTACTGCCACACCCACCCCGGCACGCCGGTCCTGGCCGGGGACTGCTGCGGTGCGGGAGCCGTGCGGCCGGTGAAGGCGGCGGGCACCGGGGCCGGGGTGCTGATCGGGGCCGTCTGGCCGGTGCGGATCTCCTCCTCGCGGCGGATCAGCGACCAGACCCGGGCCATGTACAGCTCGTCGGAGAGCAGTTCGCGCGCTTCGGCCGGGTCGATCGGCGTGCGGCCGGTGACGGGCGGCTGCAGCCGGGGCGCGTCGGCCGGGGTGGTCCAGTCGGTGGGGATGAAGTCGGCGTTGATGGTCATGGCGGGCTCCTTCGGGCCTGTGGTCAGGCGGTGATGTGGGCGAGGGCGGTGGCGATGCTGCTGAACGCCTGGCGGATGGTGGGGGCGATGCCGGTGGAGGCGAGGAAGAAGCCGAGCAGGAGGGCGGCGAGGCCGGGGCCGAAGCGGAGGTAGCCGGTGCGCAGCAGGATCAGGACGATGATCAGGAGCAGGGCGACGGCGGAAATGGTCAGGGCCATGAGGGGTCCTCACTTCGATTCTTCGGTCACGGAACGTGGTTGCGAGCGGGCCAGGGCGTGGGACTCCCACACGTCGGCGAGGAAAGCGCCCGAGAGGGGTCCTGGAGGGGCTGAGCCCCGGTTTCGGGGAGGGTTTCTGTGGGACTCCCACACCCACCACATGCAGGTCAGGGACCACCACAGCCGTGTGGGACTCCCACACGGCTGTGGTGGGCTGTGGTGGGGTGCCTGTGGTGGGCCCACCACAGACGGATTGGTTACTGTCCGTCGCGCACGGTGTAGGCGCGGATGGCGGCAGCGAGGGTCTCGGAGAGGTAGCCGGGCTTGGACTCGTTGTCCTTTCCGGCGCGGACGGTGCCCTTGCCGGGGCGCTCGATGTCCACCTCGCGCAGCAGCTTGCCCAGCTCGGTGCCGAGCACGAGGGGGTCCATTTCGAGGAGGGCGGCGAGGTCGGCGGTGTGCATGCGGCCCCCTGCGGCGACGACCGCGTTGTGTGCGTCGGCGAGGAGCTGGGGGACGGGGTTGGGCCGGTTCTCGGGGATGCCGGCCTGCTGGATGACGCGGCCGAAGTCGGCCTGGATGACCGTGGCGTCGTCCCTGCCGCCCTGGGCGGTCTGGCCGGTGGTGCGGGCGGCGTTGAGCATGGTCGACAGCAGGTCGCTTCCCACCCGGGGCTGCTGACTGGCCGGTGTGCCCGTGGTGCTGGCGACGATGCGGGGGGTGGGGGCGTTGTCGTCGTCGCCGGTGTCGGTGGTGCTGGTGATGGGGATGCCGGTGAGCTGGTTGATCGGGGGGTAGAGGGTGTCGATGCTGGTGTAGGGGATGGTGGTCGGGGCGAGCTGCTTGGCCTTGTAGAGGCGGGGCAGGATGCGACCCCATCGGCTGGCGTAGTACTCGCCGGGCTCGGTGTCGAGGAAGACGTCTTCGAGGCGAGGGCGGCGGTCGGCGTAGACGGTGCTCAGGGCTCGGATCTGCTTGGGCTTGATCCGGTACGCCTTGAACGCGGTCGGGTCGGACACGACGTCCTCCTTGTCGGGGGAGGAGTAGAACCCGCAGCCCCTGTACGGCGCGGACTTGGGGTTGATGCGGGCCCCGCCGGTCGGGAACAAGTGGCTCAGTTCCTCGGGGTCGGAGACGCGCATCCCGACCCGCACCCTGGACTGCTTCTTCATGGCGGCGGTGATGACGTCCTGGGTGGCGCGCAGCCCGCAGATCACCACGCGGACACGGACGGCCCGGCCGGTGTTGACGATGGTGTCCAGCTTCCGAAGCAGGACCGGTGGAAGCTCGGCGATCTCGTCGACGACGACCAGGACTTCGGGCAGGTCGTGGGTGACGGTGAGCTTGTCGTCGTCGGTGAGACGGTCCTGGTGCCCGGTCTTGCGGGCGCCGATCCCGGCGATGACGGTGTCGCACAGGATGTGGGCTTCTTCGACGGTGTCGGCGGTCCAGTCGATCAGCGGCACCGTCGCGGTCCCGTCGACCGCCCACGCGTGCAGCCACGGCAGGGAGATACCGGCGCCGGTGACGTCGATGTGCATGACCACCGTGTCGTTCGTCCGCAGTGCCCCGGTGTTGACGACGTTGATGGTGTTCGTCTTGCCGGACCCGACCTGGCCGACGACCAGGGCGCATTCGTCGACGACGGCGATGCGGGCTTCTTCGGCGTCGGGCTTGAGGCCGAGCGGGATGCCGTCGTAGATGCTGGTGACGGTGGTCTCGTCCGGACCGTCGGGGAGGTCGAGGTCCTTGGCGAGGACATCGACGGCGGTGACGCGGATCAGGGTCTGCCCGTAGACCTCACCTTCGAGGATCTGGATGCCACCGCCCTTGGGCAGCCGCAGATCCACGGCCAGCTTCCGCACCGCGTCGGCCGGGAGCTCCGGAACGTTGGAGGGCATGCGGACACGGACGGTGTAGCCGACGTCCCCCTTCCACGGCCGGACCCCTTCGACCTCGTGTCCCTCCAGGCGGAAGAGGCGTTCCAGGCGCTCGTGCCACTCTCCGGCCTGCTTGTTGGCCCACTTCTGCAGGCGCCTTTGGTGGCGTTCGGTGCGGGCGGTTTCCTCGGCGCGGACCAGGCCGCGGGCCAGGGTCATCCCGGCCGCGGTCCCGGCCGCCCACCACCCGGCACTGGACCAGGTCAGGGCGGTGTGATCGGCCAGCGCGGACGCGGTCCAGCCCCCGGCGGCGAGCCAGGCCGCACACCGGGCCACGGTGTGGCCGCCGGGGCGGCGCTGGTAGAGGTCGGCCCCGGCCTGGGCGACGGCCCCGGCCCCGGCGACCAGCAGCGCGTGCGAGGCCGGCAGACCAGCGACCGACCCGACGGTCGCCACCGTGTAGGCGCCGCCCGCGACCAGAGCGGCGGAAGTGGCGGGGGAATGGTTCCAGCTCCAGTCCAGGGACGGAGCATCGGACTTGGCAGCCATCAAGGGGCTCCTTCAGGAACACGAGCAGGGCAGGGTGGAGCGCCGTGAGGCCGCACACCCGATCTGGTGCGCGGCCTCACGGCGGGGATGAGCTGTGGTTTCTTCGGTCAGACGTCCCACATGGCCTCGGACTCCTCGCCGTTGCGAGGGGCTTCGTGGCGGGAGATGTCCGGGGCGTGCAGGCGGCGGAAGTTCGGCATCAGCTCCTGAGCGGCCGACGCGGCGGACATCAGGAGCTGGTGCACGTCCGCGATCGCGTCCACGACGGCCTTGTCGACGGGGTAGCGGTCGTTGGAGCGGACCTGGAGAAGGTTGATCGCGGCGGCGATGTTCTCGATCCCGTCCGGGATGCCCTCGTACTCCGCGGCGACCTGGCTCATGTGGCCGGGCTCGTAGCGGGAGTAGACGTGCGCGACGTCCTGCGCCACCGCGACGAACTGCGACGGCTGACGCTGGTCGAACCCCTGGCCGTCCTGGCGGCGCTCCAGGATGTTCCACATGTGCTCGCCCGGCCGAGGCTCCTCGTAGCGGCGCAGGTCGTGCTCGTGGACCTTCGCGAACAGCGGCCCGATCTCCTGCGCCTTCTGAACGGCCTGGTGGAGCAGGGCATAGACCTGGGCGACCAGATCGGCCATCGCCGCGTCGGCCGGGTACTTGTCGGCGGTGTTCACCGCGAGCTGCCGCACCGCCTCGGCGGCCGACGCCACACCCTCCGGCAGCCCCCAGTACTCCGCGGCCACCGCGAGCATCATCGGCGGGTCATAGGTGGCGTACGCGTCGCGCACGGCCTCGGTCTCCCGCTGGAACACGGACACGAGATTCCCTCCGAAGTAGTCGGTGCCGAACTCATCGGCGGTGTTCAGGGGCCGGATGTGGCCCGGCTCGTCGAAATCGGTCAGGACGTCCGGCCGCATGGCCTTGGCCCAGCCGTCCTTGGCCTTGCGCATCAGCCGCTTGTGCACGGCGGTGGCCGCAAGCACGGACCAGCGGGTGAAATACACGCCCCACTTGGCCCCGTTACGGGGCGCCAGGCGCAGGAACCGCAAGACACCACCGGCCGTCGCAGCAACCGCGCGCAGCAGCAGACCAGGGATCAGGACCACGGCCCCGGCCGCCCCGGCGGCGACCTTCGCCGCGGCACTGCGCAGCACGTACCGGGCCCCGGCCTTCGCCTTCTTGGCCAGGGCACGGCGCACGGACCGGATCCGCTCCCGCAACGCCTGACCGGCCGGGGACTCCGCGGCCTGGCGGCCCATGCGGCGAGCCAGTGCGACCCCGCGCATCCCGGACCGGGCGGCCTTGCGCGTCCAGGCCGCGAGCGTCGAACGCCCCCGCCCACTCCCCTTAGACCCAGGGGAGTTCACGCTGTTCGAGCCCTGGCCCTTGCCGGTCGCCCCGGCCACCGCACCGGGGCCGGAGGACTTGCCAGCACCCTTGCGCAGGCTGAGGCGGCGCAATATGCTGCCCCGCCCACCGGCAGCGTCACGGCCCGGGTTCCCGGCCCCGGACTTCCCGGACGCCGAACCACGGCCGGCAGAACCAGCGCCCGTGAACGCGGAGCTGGAGGTGAAGGGCTTCTTCGGCACGGATCCGCCGTTCCGAGAGGTGGGAGAGTGGCGAGGGCCAGAGCGGTGAGTGGACGCTCCGGCGCTCGTCGCACCGAGCCCGGAGGAGCGGCCCCGGCCACCGGACCGGCCGCCCCCGCCCGTTCGCCCCGGGCCCGAGCCGCGGCCACCGGACCGGCCGATGCCGGGACTGCCCAGCGTCGACCGGTGCCCGGAACCACGCAGGACCCGCCCACCGCCGCCCGCCGCCTTGGACTTGCGGGCGCGGCGGGCTGCGGTGGCGGCAGCGATCACGCCGCCCCCGGCCGCGACACCGGCCACGGTCAGGACACCGGCCGTCCCGGCCGACGCGTACAGCGCGGACGCCCCGGTCGATGCGGCCTCGGCGCCGAACAGGGCCAGCGGCCACGCCCGCAGCGCGCTTCGCGGCCCCTGTGTGGTGGCGACGGTGTCAGCGCCGTCCGTGTTCTGGTTGAGGATGATCTCGATCGGCAGGCTCTGCCCGTCCGGGCCGTCGACCACCGAAGTCACGGTCGCGGCCCCGGTGTCAGTGTCGGGGGATGCCTGCTGGGTTGCGGTGTCGGACATGGGTCTGACTCCTTGGTTTCAGGCGGCGAGTTCGGGTGCGTCCGCGCAGGGCACACACATGCCGAGCGACGGCGGGATGCAGTACCCCGCATCGCGGCGGCAGTTGGGACAGGTACGGCGAGCGGCCATGGCCTTGCCGAGCGCGGCCCACTTGGCCGACGTCATCGGACGGACCGGCTTGGCCCGGTCGACGCGGTACAGGTACGCGACCAGCGGGCCCCGGCGGCGCCGCGGGCGTTCGAGCTGGGCGGCGACGTCCTGACCGCCGGGCCGCAGCCCGAGGGCGCGGAGTTGGCGGCGGGTCGCGTATCCGTCCGGTGCGAGGCGCCATCGGTAGACGGGGGTGCTCGCCATCACTCGGTCGCCGTTCCGGTGTGGTCGGCTCCGGTGAGAGCGAGCTGGGGAATGGGACTGTCCGCGGTCTCCTGGAGACGCTTGTAGACCTTGTGGACGTAGGAGGTGGACCGGGTGGACTTCACCGCAGCCTGCGCGATCGTGTCGCCCATCACCCAGCACGTGCGGATGACGTTCATGGCCTGATCGGCGGGCAGCTTCTCGGCGTCCGAACCGTTCTCGTCATCCCGGGTGGACACGGGTGGAACGGTGAGGGGATACACCCGGTCCCCACCACAGATGACCAGCGGCAACGCCTTCCGGGCAGGTACCGCCGCGGCTGCGATGGTCGGCGCGGCGGGCTCGGTGGATGCCGGGGTGGAAGCGGGGTGGACGGGCGGGGCTTCCACCCGTTCCACCACGGCGTCCACCTGATCGCGCAGAACGGCGATTCGATCAAGGATCGCGCGCCGATAGAACGTGATCGCCTCGGCGAGAACGATCAGGAGGACAGGGGGGATGGAGTGGAGGACAAGACCGGCCGGATCGACCTGCCGGGGCACCCCGAACTCGGCCCCGGCGGGCCAGAGTGAGGCCCAGCAGTTCATCAGCCACGTCCCCAACCCGGCGAACCACCGGAGCACCGTGGCCCAGCCGGACGGCTGCACCCCGTGCTCCGACAACCGGCCGTCCACGATCAGGACCGCACCGAGCGCGACCGCGACCATCGGGTCCAGCAGCCACGCGATCCACACGCTGATGTGATGGTCGATCGCGAACAGGGTCACGTTCGTCGCGGTGAACGCCAGCGCGACCACCGCGACAGCCACGAGCACCTTCGTCAGACCGGACTGGAGAGACTGCAGCGCCGCGATCTGCCGGGCGGCGGGAGTAGACCGCTTCATACCGCGATCGCCCCCACCGTATCCGCCTCCTCGGCGCGGCCCACCAGGACGTGCCCGTAGCCCACCAGCTCGACGGTGACACCGTTCACGGTCGTCTCAGTGCGCAGCCACATCAGCGGCCCACCGCCGCGCTCCCCCTCCCGGCGTACCAGCGCGGGGCTGATGTCCAGGGCAGAGCGCCACGCCTCGAAGCGTCCAAGGTCGTTGTGGAAGGACAGGACCAGCCGGTCCGGGACGATCGTGGACACCGCCGCCTCGGCGGCCGGCAGATCCGGGAACCGCTCCACCAGCGACGCCAGGACCGTGACCGCGCCGGTCAGGTTCTTCATCGGCAGGGCGCTCATGCGGCCACCGCCGAACCGGCCGCGCGACCCTTCACCGAGCGGCGGACCGCACGGCGCGGGCGCCGACCGTCCGACTGCCGCGTCTTCAGGGGCAGGGTCCGCAGCAGCGACTCGGCGTAGGCCGCGGTCTCCGGGTCGCTCTCCCGGAGCTCCGTAAGCACCTCGTGAGCGACGTCCAACCGCGCCGCCCGCTCCATCGCGGACTCCGTGGCCGAACCGGTGAACAGCTCCAGGTCGATGCCCAGGGCCAGCTCAGTGAACTCAGCGGCCGTAACAGCCTCGTGACCAGCAACGATGTTCTTCATGGGTCGTTTTCTCCTAGCGGTGGGACGGCCCGAAACTGCGGCCCCGGTGTGACAGCACCGGGGCCGCGGGCCGTTGGAAGGGTTCCGCCCGTCGGTGCGAGCGGTCCGGCCACCGAGGGGTGGCCGTGGTGCCCCGGCCGGGAGTCGAACCCGGCCTGCGACCATCGGGGCGGTGGGGTGTGTTCAGCGCTGGACGACGTCCTTGTCCAGGTCGCGGTGGGTGATGGTGACCGTGAACCCGACCGTGCGGAGCTGGTCGGCCAGGGCGAGAGCGAAGGTGGGGGCACGGTGCCGGCCGCCCGCACAACCGTCCGCGACGGTCACGGTCTCGGCGCTGGGCCCGGACGCGAATGCAGCCACCGCCATGGCGGTGGCACTGACCAGCTCCGTGATGCCAGGGGTGCTCATGACCGTGGTGCGGACCAACTCGTCATGAGCGGTCATGTACCGCAGCTCCGGGCTGACGTGCGGGTCACGGAAGTGCGACCGCAGATCGATGGTCAGGTGGGCTGCGGGCGGGGCGTCGTGGAGATAACCGAACGAGGTGATCTCCACGGCCTGCGTGGCACGCGCGGATGCCGTCATCAGCGGCGCCCTTGCGTCCGTGCGTTGTCCTGGCTGCGCTTGTTCGCCTCGGCGTTCTTACGGGACAGCTCGTCCCGCTCCGCATCTGTCAGACTCGTCAACACAGGGACCTCCTAGTCAGGTGCCTGTCAGCGCCGTCCGGAGGGGCAAACTCCGGGCGGCGCACTCATTGGAACCAGGGGATTCCGGCTCCCCTCAGCCCCGCCCGTACAGCCGCGAGAAGCGGCCGGACGGGCGGGGGAGGCAACCGGCCGCAGCGCGGGCTGCGAAGGTCATGCGCCATGTCTCTGCCTGGCGCTCAGCAGGGCAGCTCATTGCGGGTGGCACCCGGGGGTGTTATCCAGGGCCGCAGGATCGTACGTACGGCGCCGACGCGCCGCACCACTGCCGACGACATCACCCGGCCGCCACGGGAGCGAGGACTCTCACCTCGCCTGAGTTCACTGTTCAGTTCTCAAACAACACGGCTTCCTTCGGGCTCACTCCCGTTGCCGGGGCCCTCCGGGCGCAGTTCGAAGCAGCCCAAAGAAGGGCTCTTCCGGCCGCTGTCCTAGGACTGCGGTGCGTCTGAGAAGACAATGGCGCACAGTCCCAGGACTGTCAACAGTCCTGGGACTGTGCTTGACTGGACTCGTTGAGAGGAGTTCGCGTGGCACCCAAGTGGCGGGAACTGGCGGACAAGCTGGCCGAGCAGATCAAGAGGGGCGAGTACGCCCCTGGTCAGCAGCTGCCGCACATCCGAGACCTGGTCGAGGCTGGTGAAGGTTCAAAGTCCACGGTTCATGCGGCCTACAAGGCCCTGGAAGCCGAAGGCTTGGTGACCTCTTCCCGAGGTCACGGCACCGTCGTGCGGCAGCAAGCCCCGCTCAAGAGGCTCGGCATCGCTCGGTACGACAAGGCCAAATGGCGTGACGGTGATGAGGTCGCGTTCATCGCGGACCGCGTGGCTTCGGGCCGCGCGCACAAGCGGGGCGAGCAGACGCAGAACGTCAGCCGTGTACCGGCCACACCGCTGGTAGCGGCGGCGCATGGTTTGCCGGATGGCTCTGAGGTGTACGCGCGAGCCCGCCTCGTGAGGGAGGGGGATCAGCCGACGCACACCCTGACCAGCTACTACCGCCCCGAGCACGTCGAGGGAACGCGACTTGTCGACCCGACGCCGGGTCCAGCAGGCAAGGGCGGTGGCTACCGCGTGCTCTATGACGCGGGCTACGAGATCGATCACATGCGGGAGGAGCTGTTCGCTCGCCCCGCGACGTCGGAGGAGGCCGCGCTACTCCAGCTGACGCCTGGCGAGTGGGTCGTGGAGCTTCACCGAACCACCTGCACCGCTGACGGGACCGTCGTGGAGTTCGCTGTCGGCATTCACGCGGCGAGCCGCTTCGCCTGGGCGTATGACTTCAAGGTCCCCGACTCGGCGCAAGGAGCAGCCCAGTGATCTCGGTGCAGACATGGTCGGATGCCCAGCGACTTTGGGACTTTCAGCAGATGCGCCACAAGCCGCGCCCCTGCTCGGTGGCCATCGGTCTCGGCAGCCATGACCTGGGTGTGGCAGACGTGACGGTTGATCTGTACCGGCGCGGCATGTTCCCGCTGATCGTCTTCACGGGCGCTACCAGCCGCACAACGCGCGACCGGATGCCCCGCGGGGAAGCCGAGCACTATCGGGAACGTGCGCTGGACCTGGGCGTTCCCGCCTCAGCCATTCTCGTCGAGCCGAACGCGCGGAACACGGGCGAGAACATCAACTTCTCTCGCGCGCTGCTCGCGGAGCGGGACGTCGACGTTTCGTCCGTGCTGCTCGTCAGCAAGCCGTACGAGGAGCGGCGGGCCTACGCGACCGCGCGCAAGCTCTGGCCGGAGGTTGAGTTCGTAAGCGCGTCAGCACCGATGACTCTCACGGAGTACGTCGACTCGATCAAAGACCCCCGGCTTGTCCTCGACATGCTCGTTGGGGCTCAGCAGCGTCTGCTCATCTACCCGGAGCAGGGGTTCATGATTCGGCAAGAGGTTCCGGACTCTGTCGCCGTGGCCTACGAGCGCTTGTGTGCCGCTGGGTTCACAAGCCGCCTCGCATCAGTCCCGTGAGGGGCCTATGGGCCATGTGTGGGCCGAAAGCTCCTACGCGCAAGCGCTTTGAGATATAGCCGCAGGTCAGGTGAGGTAGGGCCGCTCCAAGCGGGGCGGTCTTGAAAACCGTCGTGGCAGCGATGTCACCGTGGGTTCAAATCCCACACCCACCGCCAGGTCGGAGAATGTGCTGATCACAAGGGGTGTCCCGTATCAGGGACACCCCTTCGTCATGCGGCCTGCCTCACCCTGAGCCGCTCGTGTGCCGCCATGGATCACCGGGTGTGGATCAGGCGTGGGCCCCGGTCCGTGAGCGCGGTCTCCTGTGAGCCGGAGGTCTGCTCGCGTGCGTTCGACTTCAGGGCGGCCCGCTCACGCGCGCCGCGGCCCGTGACCACCGGGGTTCCGTGTCTCGGTCGCCGCTCCGGCAGCCCGTCCACTCAGCACGCGGTCCCGTCGGCCGGTCGGCCGGTCGTGAGGCGGGCCGCCGAGGCGATGGTGGCTCGGGCTTCGTGTTCGGTGAGGCCGGTGCGGACGGCGGCGCGGGCGAGGGCGTCCGCGAGGGCTTCGCCGAAGCCGTGTTCGTAGGCGCGGCAGGCTGCCCAGAAGAGCCGCGTGTTGCGCTGGCCCTCGCGTGCCGCGAGGACGAACCGGACCAGCCCCCGGCCCCGGTCGGGGAGGGCCGTGGGGTGGTGAGGGAGTGCGGGGGGCCTGAGCAGGAGCAGGAGTGCGCGGGGGCAGGGGGCCGGCGGGAGGCCGGCGGTGCCCGGGGCGAGCCGGTACGTGCCGCGGGCGGTGACCGAGCCGGGGCCCACCAGGTAGCCCCCGGCGCCGCGGACGTCGATGCCGGGGGCGAGACGGCTCGCGGAGTTCGGTACCGGGACGCCGGGCGGGCCGGTCAGCCAGATGTGGCGGCCGCCGCTGGGCGTGAGGACCGTGACGGTCGGCGGAATGGTGAACAGATGGTGCAGGGCTATCTGCCGGAGGGACGCGGCGGAGTCGTGGCGGCCGGTGGTGTCGATGTCCAGATCGATGCCGATGAGGTGGTGCGGGGGCCGGCCGCAGGCGATCCCGTAGCCGGTGGCCCACGGGGCGGCGGCGAAGAGGGCGCGTACGGCGGCAGGGTCGGTGGTGGCGTCGTGGACCCCGTGTCCGGGTCGGCCGCAGGCGCCCCGGCAGGCGACCGGGCGGTCCTCGTTCCGGTGCGGGGAGGGCAGGGCGGGGAGCTTGCCGGCGGTGAGCGGGATGACGGGGAGACCGCGCTCGGCGGCGGAGAGCGCGTGGGCGAGGGCCAGGGTGGCGGTCTGCCGGTCGGTGATGGCCATACCTTCATTTTCGTACGAACGTTCGAATATGGGAAGGGGGCGGACGGGAGGCGGGTCAGGTGCCGGAGCGTTTCTCCTCCCGGGTGGTGCGGATCGGGCTGGCCGGAGGGCAGGAGGGGGCGTGGGAGGGATTGAGCGGGACTTTGGGGGCGTGAGGGGGTTTGGCGGCCGTCCCTCATGCTTGCGGGGGAATCGGATCGCCCGCGTGGTTCGCCGGGGATGCGGTGGGCAACTCTGGTGTCGCGACGTCGTGACCAACCGGGACGGTCGGCCAACTGGCCCGGAACAAGCCGTACTTTCGGTTCCTGGAGGAATTGACATGGCAAGCATCCGTACCGCTCGTGCCCTCGCCGCTGTTGCAGCCCTGCCCCTCGCCGCCGCGCTCTTCGGCGGCGTGGCCCAGGCCGACAACGGCTCGTTCGCGAACGACGGATCGAACGCGGCCGTCGCGACGGTCGCCGGCAGCGGCGTCGGTGGCAACAACTCCGGTATTTCGTCCACATCGCAGCAGCAGGCCGTCGGTTCCGGAGCGTCGAACAAGAGCATCTCCGCGCAGGTGAACGGATCGGCGTTCACCGTGATCGATCAGCACAGCGACAACGTCGTGGTGAACTTCACCAAGCTCTGGTGATCCCGGCCGGTCGTGGGCCGGTCGGGGGGCCGGGGCGCGGCTGGACGACAGCGGCCTGCGGGAAGGTGCTTCGGCGCCTTCGCGCAGGCCGCTTCGCGCTGCCCCGACGGCCGTGGTCGGGATCTGGCGGTGGCCGCCCCGGAAATCGCGTCCCGGGTGTCGTCGACCTTGACAGCGTGCCCATATCTGACGGACAGTCAGAAACCCTGATCCATGAGCCCGTGTCCGGGAGGCAGCCGCCGTGCACCTCGCCCAGACGGAGCGTCAGCGACAGCTGCGCGCCGAACTCCGCACGTACTTCGGCAAGGTGATGCCCAGGAGCGACGCGGGGCCGGGTCCCGGATCCGAGGACCTGGCCGAGCAGCGCCGGCTGCTGCGGCGGATCGGCGCCGACGGGATGCTCGGACTCGGCTGGCCCGTCGAGTACGGCGGTCAGGGCCGCGGACCCGACGAGCAGTTCGTCTTCTTCGACGAGGCCTACCGGGCGGGGGCACCCGTCTCGATGGTCACCCTCAATACCGTCGGGCCGACCCTGATGAAGTACGGGACCGATGAGCAGAAGGCGTACTTCCTGCCCCGGATCCTCAGCGGCGACCTCGTCTTCGCCATCGGCTACAGCGAGCCGGAGGCCGGCACCGACCTCGCGGCGCTGCGTACCCGGGCGGTGCGGGACGGCGACTCCTGGCTGATCGACGGGCAGAAGATCTTCACCAGCAACGCGCAGAACGCGGACTGGATCTGGCTCGCCTGCCGTACGGACCCGGACGCATCGAAGCACCGGGGCATCTCGATCATTCTGGTCCCGACGGATGCCCCGGGGTTCGCCTGGACGCCGATCGAGACCGTGGGCGGGCTGACCACGACGTCCACCTACTACGACGGGATACGGGTGCCCCTCACCCATCTGGTCGGTGCGGAGAACGGCGGCTGGGGGCTGATCACCAACCAGCTGAACCATGAACGGGTGGCCCTCGCCGCGATCGGGATGCAGGCCGAGGACTTCTACGAGGCGGCACTCGACTTCGCCCGCACCCCCGACCCGGCGACGGGCCGACGTCCCGCCGACGAGCCGTGGGTACGGGCCCGGCTGGCCGAGGCGTACGCCCGGCTGGCGGCGACGCGCCTGCTCAACTGGCGCCTGGTGGGGGAGGTCGGCGCGGGTTCGCTGGCACCCGGCGAGGCGAGCGGAGTGAAGTTCGCGGGGACCGAGAGCGCCGTCGAGGTCTACCGGATCTGCCAGGAAGTCGTGGGGGAGGCCGGCACGGTCCGGGGCGGTTCGCCCGGCTGCTTCGGGGACGGGGAGCTGGAACGGATGAACAGGGCGGCGCAGATCAACACCTTTGGGGGCGGAGTGAGCGAGGTGCAGCGGGAGATCGTCGCGACGATGCGGCTCGGCATGAAGAGGGGCGCACGGTGACGGGCGCGCGGGGCGGGCGGGAGGAACCGGGTGAACCGGGCGAGCCGGACCGGTTGTACGAGCGGCTCAAGGAGTTCGAAGGGCGGGCCGCGGCGACCGCCGGCGTCGGCAAGGACCCGGTCAACGAGCCGATGATCAGGCACTGGTGCGAGGCGATGGGGGACACCGACCCTGCCTACACGGGGCCGGAGGCGATCGCTCCGCCGACGATGCTGCAGGCGTGGACGATGGGCGGACTGTCGGGCCACACCGACCGCTCCCAGGCGTACGAGGAGCTGTTCGCCCTGCTCGACGGCGCCGGATACACCTCGGTGGTGGCGACCGACTGCGAGCAGGAGTATCTGCGGCCGTTGCGGCCCGGCGACCGGATCACGTTCGACGCGGTGATCGAGTCGGTCTCGCAGCGCAAGACGACCAAGCTGGGGACGGGCTACTTCGTGACGACGCGCATGGACGTCCGCGCGACCGGGGAGCCCGCCGGGACGCACCGCTTCCGGATCCTCAAGTACGCCCCTGCCGGGGCGAAGCGCGCGGCGCCTCGCGGCGGCCGGAGCCTGCGCCCGAGACCGGTGATCAACCGGGACAACGCCGGGTTCTGGCAGGGCGTCGCCGAGCACAGACTGCTGATCCAGCGGTGCGGCGCGTGCGCGACGCTGCGCTTCCCCTGGCTGCCCGGCTGCAACGCGTGCGGCTGCCGGGAATGGGACACGGTCGAGGCGAGCGGCGAGGGAACCGTCTTCAGCCATGTCGTGATGCATCACCCGCCCTTCCCCGCCTTCGGCGCCCATGAGGAGGGCGGGCCGTACGCGGTGGCGCTGATAGAGCTGGCCGAGGGCGTGCGGATGATCAGCAATGTGATCGGTGTGCCGTACGACAAGGTGCGGACGGGGATGCCGGTGCGGCTGGAATTCCTCCGAACGGACCCGGAGTTGGAACTTCCGGTCTTCCGGGGAGACGAGGGCTGACATGGACTTCGCGCCCACCGAGGAGCAGACGGCGGCGCAGGGGCTGGCGGCACGGATCTTCGGGGATCTGTCGACGCACGAGCGCCTGGTCCGGGCAGGCACGGGGACGGACGCCGAGCTGTGGAAGGAGCTCTGCGCGGCCGGACTGACCGCCGCCGTCGAGGAGATCGGGCTCCTGGGCCTGGTACTCCTGCTGGAGGAACAGGGCCGGACGACGGCGCAGGTGCCGTTCGCGGTGAGCTGTGTCCACGGGCTGCTCGCCGTCGCCGGGCACGGCACGGACGAGCAGCGGGAGCGGCTGCTGCCTCCGCTGCGGGACGGCACGGCCGTCGCCACCGGGGCGCTCCCGGCGCATGGCGGGCTCCGGACGGACGGCGCGGGGCGGCTGAGCGGCAGCGTGCCGTACGTGCCGTGGCTGCGGGACGCGGACCTCGTCCTCGTCGCGGACGCGGACCGGGCGCTGTGGATCGTACGGACCGACTCACCGGGGGTGGCGACCGAACCGGTGGAGACCACGGCTCCGTGGTCGGCGGCGCGGCTCGTGCTGGACCGGGCGTCCGGGGAGCGGCTCGGCGGCGCCGGGGCGTACGAGGCGGTGCTGGCGGCGGGCCGGACCGCGTTCGCCGGGCTGCAGGCCGGGGTGTGCGCCGGATCGCTGGCCCGCGCCGTCGCCCACACGAACACCCGCGAGCAGTTCGGGCGCCCGCTCTCCACCAAGCAGGCGGTGCTGCTGCGCGCCGCCGACGCGCATATGGACACCGAGGCGATCCGGGTCACCGCGTACGAGGCCGCCTGGCGCCATGACGCGGGACTGCCGTACGGGCAGCAGGCGCTGACCGCGGCCTGGTGGGCGTCGGAGGCGGGGAAGCGGGTGGTGCACGCCGGACAGCATCTGCACGGCGGAACGGGCGCGGACCTCGACCACCCCGTGCACCGCCACTTCCTCTGGGGCCGTCAGCTCGACGCCCATCTGGGATGCGGCAGCGAAGTGCTTCAGGAACTCGGCCGGGCGTTGGTGAAGGAGGGATCGGAGTGAAGGTCGGTGAGGAGCTGGCGCCGCTGGAGATCGCGGTGACCCGCACCCTGATCGTGGCGGGCGCCATCGCCTCCCGCGACTACCAGGACGTGCACCATGACGCGGAGCTCGCCCGGGAGAAGGGGTCCCCGGACATCTTCATGAACATCCTGACGACCAACGGCCTGGTCGGCAGGTACGTGACCGACCGTCTCGGCCCGTCGGCCGTGCTCCGCAGGGTCGCCATCAGGCTGGGCGCGCCCAACTATCCCGGGGACACGATGGTCCTGAGCGGAACGGTCACCGCCCTCGGGGACGACGGGACGGCCGAGGTGGAGGTCGTCGGGACCAACGGTCTCGGCAGGCATGTCACCGGCACCGTGACCGTCGGCGTTCCGGAGGGGGCGGCATGAGCCTGCGCAGGGCCGACTCGCTCGGCGGCAGGGCGGCGGTCGTGGGGATCGGGGCGACCGAGTTCTCCAAGGACTCCGGGCGCAGCGAACTCGAACTGGCCGTCGAGGCGGTACGGGCCGCTCTGGACGACGCGGGGCTGACTCCGTCCGATGTCGACGGCCTGGTCACGTTCACCATGGACACCAGCCCCGAGATCACCGTCGCCCAGGCGGCCGGCATCGGTGAGCTGACGTTCTTCTCCCGCGTCCACTACGGAGGCGGCGCGGCCTGCGCCACCGTCCAGCAGGCGGCACTGGCCGTGGCGACCGGGGTGGCCGACGTCGTGGTCTGCTACCGGGCGTTCAACGAGCGCTCCGGGCGCAGGTTCGGCTCCGGGGTGCAGCGGCGGGAGCCCACGGCGGAGGGCGCGGCGCTCGGCTGGAACCTCCCCTTCGGGTTGCTCACGCCGGCCTCCTGGGTCGCCATGGCCGCCCAGCGCTATCTGCACACCCATGGGCTGACGCCGGACGCCTTCGGCCACGTCGCGGTCACCGGCCGCCGCCATGCCGCCCGTAACCCCGCGGCGTATTTCCACGGGAAGCCGATCACCCTGGCCGACCACGCCGCGTCGCGGTGGATCGTCGAACCCCTGCGGCTGCTCGACTGCTGTCAGGAGACCGACGGTGGGCAGGCGATCGTCGTCACCGGTGCGGAGCGGGCCCGGGATCTGCCGCAGCCGCCCGCCGTGATCGTGGCCGCCGCCCAGGGAGCCGGGCGGGCGCAGGAGCAGATGACCAGCTTCTACCGGGACGATCTGACCGGGCTGCCGGAGATGGGGGTGGTCGCCCGGCAGCTCTGGCGGAACTCCGGCCTCTCCCCCGCCGACATCGATGTGGGCATCCTCTACGACCACTTCACGCCGTTCGTCCTGATGCAGCTGGAGGAGTTCGGCTTCTGCGCGCCGGGGGAGGCCGCCGACTTCGTCGCGTCCGGCGCGCTGCCCCTGAACACGCACGGCGGCCAGCTGGGGGAGGCGTATCTGCACGGGATGAACGGCATCGCGGAGGGGGTCCGGCAGATCCGGGGCACGTCGGTGAACCAGCTGTCCGGGGCGGCCAGAACGCTGGTCACGGCAGGCACCGGCGTACCCACCTCGGGTCTGATACTGGGCGTGGACGACTGAGCGCGGGCGGCCGGCTGCGCGGTCGCCGCCCGAGCGCGGGCGGCGGCGCCGGCCCGACGGGGCCCCGGGGTGCGACCCTGAGCCCTGACGACGAGGACTCCACCTACAGGAGGTGGAGCAGGCCCCACCCCTACACCCTGAGGCGGACGCCGTTTCGGGACCTGGGGCCGATCCACGGGGCGGCACCCGCTTCTAGCGTGGAAGCCATGACCACGCCAGTCTGCACGGGCACCTCCGGGGGAGCTGCCGCCATCGGACACGTCCAGCACGGCTCGTACGCCGCACACAGCCCGTACGCCTCGCTGGCCCAGCACGCCCGGTATCCGTCGTTCTCCTCGTACGTACGGGCACGGGGGCCCGTGCTGCTGCGTGCCGCCCGCTCGCTCACCGCGAACCCCAGCGATGCCGAGGACCTGCTGCAGACCGCGCTCACCAAGACGTACGTCGCCTGGGAACGGATCGAGGACCACCGCGCGCTCGACGGCTATGTCCGCCGGGCGCTGCTGAACACCCGGACCTCGCAGTGGCGCAAGCGCAAGGTCGACGAGTTCGCCTGCGACGAGCTGCCCGAGCAGGAGGCCGCGCCGGCACCCGACCCGGCCGAGCACCAGACGTTGCACGACGCGATGTGGCGGGCCGTGCTGAAGCTCCCGGACCGGCAGCGGGCGATGGTGGTCCTGCGGTACTACGAGGATCTCAGCGAGGCCCAGACGGCCGAGGTGCTCGGGGTGTCCGTCGGCACCGTGAAGAGCGCGGTGTCGCGGGCGCTCGGCAAGCTCAGGGAGGATCCGGAGCTGGCTCCGGTGCGGTGATCCCGGGCCGACGGCGGGGCGCCCGCGCGGGACCGGCCCCGGCGAACGACACCGATTCGTACCCCGAGACCTAGTGACATACCACCCGGTATGTGCGCAGAATCAGCGGAACCCCTACTGCCGCGTAGCGCCCACCGGGAGGACGCCGTGCTGAGCACCATGCAGGACGTACCGCTGACTGTCACCCGCATCCTCGAACACGGGATGACCATCCACGGGAAGTCGCAGGTCACGACCTGGACAGGCGAGCCCGAGCCGCAGCGGCGCAGCTTCGCCGAGATCGGCCGGCGCGCAGCGCAGCTCGCGCACGCGCTGCGCGACGAACTCGGTGTCGACGGCGACCAGCGCATAAGCACCCTCATGTGGAACAACGCCGAGCACGTCGAGGCGTATCTCGCGATCCCCTCGATGGGCGCGGTGCTCCACACGCTCAACCTCAGGCTCCCCGCCGAGCAGCTGATCTGGATCGTCCAGCACGCCGACGACAAGGCCGTCATCGTCAACGGCTCCCTGCTGCCGCTGCTCGCGCCCGTCCTTCCCCATCTGACGTCGATCGAGCACGTGATCGTCACCGGGCCGGGCGACCGCTCCGTCCTGGACGGCGCGGCGGCGCGGGTGCACGAGTACGAGGAGCTGCTCGCCGGCCGCCCGACCAGCTACGACTGGCCCGAGCTGGACGAACGCCGGGCCGCCGCCATGTGCTACACCTCCGGCACCACCGGTGACCCCAAGGGCGTCGTCTACTCCCACCGCTCCGTCTACCTGCACTCCATGCAGGTCAACATGTCCGAGTCGATGGGCCTGACCGACAAGGACACCACGCTGGTGGTCGTCCCCCAGTTCCATGTGAACGCCTGGGGGCTGCCGCACGCGACGTTCATGTCCGGCGTCAACATGCTCATGCCCGACCGGTTCCTGCAGCCCGCCCCGCTCGCCGACATGATCGAGCGCGAGAGGCCGACGCACGCCGCCGCCGTCCCCACCATCTGGCAGGGGCTGCTCGCCGAGGTCACCGCCAACCCGCGCGACCTCACGTCCATGGCCCGCGTCACGATCGGCGGCGCCGCCTGTCCGCCCTCCCTCATGGAGGCGTACGACAAGCTCGGTGTCCGCCTCTGCCACGCCTGGGGCATGACGGAGACCTCTCCGCTCGGCACCATGGCCAACCCGCCCGCCGGGCTCACCGAGGAGCGGGAGTGGCCCTACCGCGTCACCCAGGGCCGCTTCCCGGCCGGTGTCGAGGCGCGCCTGGTCGGCCCCGGCGGCGAGCATCTGCCGTGGGACAACGAGTCGGCCGGTGAGCTGGAGGTACGCGGTCCCTGGATCGCCGGGGCCTACTACGGGGGAGCGGACGGCGAGGCCCTGCGCCCCGAGGACAAGTTCAGCGAGGACGGCTGGCTGAAGACCGGCGACGTGGGTGTGATCAGCGAGGACGGCTTCCTCACCCTCACCGACCGGGCCAAGGACGTGATCAAGTCCGGCGGCGAATGGATCTCCAGCGTCGAGCTGGAGAACGCCCTCATGGCGCACCCGGACGTGGCCGAGGCGGCGGTCGTCGCCGTCCCGGACGAGAAGTGGGGCGAGCGCCCGCTCGCCACCGTCGTGCTCAAGGACGGCGCCGCCGCGGACTACGAGGCGCTGAAGGGCTTCCTCGCCGAGTCGGGCATCGCGAAGTGGCAGCTGCCGGAGCGCTGGACGATCATTCCGGCGGTGCCGAAGACGAGCGTCGGCAAGTTCGACAAGAAGGTGATCCGCAAGCAGTACGCGGAGGGCGAGCTGGACGTCACCCGGCTCTGACCCACCCCGGCCGGGACGCGACGAGGGCGGTACGGGACTTCCCCGTACCGCCCTCGTCGTACTTCCGGCCGTCCGCCGGTCAGTTCGTGCCGATCTTCGCGAGCAGATCGACGATGCGCGACTGCACCTCGTCGCTCGTGGAGCGCTCGGCCAGGAAGAGGACGGACTCGCCCGAGCTGAGCTTCGGCAGCTCCGCCCCGGTCATGTCGGCGGAGGTGTAGACGACCAGCGGCGTCCGGTTCAACTGCCCGTTGGCGCGCAGCCAGTCGACGATCCCGGCCCGGCGGCGGCGCACCTGCATCAGGTCCATCACCACCAGATTGGGCCGCATCCGGGTGGCGAGCGTCACCGCCTCGTTGTCGGTGCCCGCCCTGGCCACCTGCATGCCGCGGCGTTCCAGAGTCTCCGTCAGCGCCAGCGCGATCTCCTCGTGCTCCTCGATCAACAGCACCCGGGGCGGATGCTGTTCGCTGTCGCGCGGGGCGAGCGCCTTGAGGAGCACGGCCGGGTCGGCACCGTACGCGGCCTCCCGCGACGCCTGCCCCAGACCGGCCGTCACCAGCACCGGGACCTCGGCCGCCACCGCCGCCTGACGCAGCGACTGCAGCGCCTTGCGGGTGATGGGACCGGTGAGCGGGTCGACGAAGAGCGCCGCGGGGAACGCCGCTATCTGCGCGTCGACCTCCTCGCGCGAGTGCACGATCACCGGCCGGTAGCCCCGGTCGCTCAGCGCCTGCTGGGTGGAGACGTCGGGAGCGGGCCAGACGAGCAGTCGCCGCGGGTTGTCCAGCGGCTCCGGGGGCAGCTCGTCGTCGACCGGCTGCGGCGAGGGACGGTTGGCGACCTCGACCGCGCCGCCCGGACCGTCCAGCGGCTCCGGCCCCTCGGCGCCCTCGTCGGGTGCCCCTATGGCGTACGAGCGCCCTTCGGCCTCCGGAGCGGAGAGCAGCTGCCCCGGCGCCGGGGCGGAGCCGGCCGGTGCGCCCGGCGCGGGGCCCGACGCGGGCGGGACGGGCTGGGACGGCGCGGGCTGCGGCAGTGCCGCCTGCGGGGCGCGCTCGCTCTCCGGCGGGGCGGCGAGCTTGCGGCGCCGCCCGGCGCCGCCGCCGAGCGTCTGGTTCTGCTGGTGGGCGACGTGCTGCGCGAACGGCACACCCTGCCCGAGCGTCTGGACGCTGAACGCGCGACCCTGCGTCGAGTCCGACGAACCCTCGGGCATCGGCACCTCGGCGGGCAGCGGCTGCCTGCGCGCGTCCGGTCCGGGCTCGTCGTTCCGCGGGCGGCTCTCCGCTGCGCCGGTGTCTCCGGCGGAGTCGGAGGTGCCCGTGACGGCGGTGGTGCCGGTGGTGTGGGTGGTCCGGCCGGCCGCGGCCCGGTCCGGTCCGTCGCCGTCCCGGCCGCCGGGCAGATCGGCGCCCTGCTCACCGGGGTGCCCGCCGGGCCGTTCGTCGGCCTGTACGGGCTGCTGCGGCTGCTGTGCGCGCGGTACGGCCTGCTGCTCCACGGGCGGCCCGACGGCCTGTCCGGGCTGCTGGGACCCGTCGGCATGACGCGCCCGGCGCCGCCCGGTCGGTACGGGGTGCGCCTGGGGCGGTGTGTGGTCGTCGTCCGGCGCGATGCCCGCGGCGTCGTGGCGTCCGGGCAGCGAGGCGTCCGCGTCGGCGGCCGTCGACGGGGTCCGGTCGGCCTCCGCGGGCGGGAGGGCGAACGCGGTACGGGGCCCGGCCTGCTCGGCCTGGGCGGACCGCTCCTGCGTGGCCGCCAGCGCCCGCCGCGCCCGCCTTCCGCCCGACTGCGGCACCGGAGCCGGGCCGTCACCGGCCGGCGCGAGGCCCTCGGGAGCGGGTGTCGAAGCGGACGGGGAAACGGGAGCGGACGGGGAAACGGGAGCGGACGAGGAACCGGAAGTCGGCAGGGCCAGCTGGTTCTCGCCGCCCTGACGCGCCCGGTGCCCACCCGCCGGCACCGGCGACGGCGCCTCGGCCGGCACACCCTGGGGCGGTACGGCCTGCCCGCGCTGCGGACGGCCACCACCTCCCTGCGCGCCCTCCGCCGCGGTCACCACCGCACCCTCGGACGGCACCGAGGCCGAAGGGAGCGCCAACGCCTGTCCCGGCCCCTGCTGCTCGACGGCGCCCTGCCCCGACCGCTGCCCCTGCCCCTGTTCGGGCGACTGGGACAGCTGAGCCGGAAGGGCGTGCCGGTCACCGGTCTCGGCCGGACTCGGCCGCCCCCGCCTGCGCCCCGACCCCTCGCTCTGCTGGGCGGGAATGATGTCGTTCGGGCTCTGCGCCCCCGGTGTCTCCTGCGAATCCTGTGCCGAGGGTTCACGACGCGCCCGTCGCCGCCCCGTCGGCTCGGCCGCCCCGGTGTCGCCTTCCCCGGAGGTCCCGGCCGCCGCTCCGGAACCACCCACGGGGCTCTCCAGGAACGCGTCCGTGGACGCCCGCCGCGCGCGTCGCCGGCCCCCGCCGGGCGCGCCCTGACCGGCCATCGGTTCCGGCTCGGGTGCGGGCTCCGGCTCGGGCACGGGTGGCACCACCGTGCCCGAACCCGCACCCAACGGCACTTCGAGGACGTACGCGCTGCCGCTCATCCCCGGCACCTCGTGCGTCTGGAGCACACCGCCGTGCGCCCGGACGATCCCGCGCACGATCGGCTCGTGCACCGGGTCTCCCCCGGCGAACGGACCACGCACCTCGATCCGTACGACCTCACCGCGCTGCGCCGCCGCGACGACGACCGTCGAGTCGACGTAGCCACCGCCCGGTACCAGGCGGGCCTTGCCGGTCGAGTCGACGCCGGCGACATCCGCGACCAGATGGGCGAGCGCGGTCACCAACCGGGGCGCGTCCACCTCGGCCTCGATCGGTGGCGCGTGCACCGCGAACTGGGCACGTCCGGGCCCGATCAGCTCGACGGCCGCGTCGATTCCGGCCGTCACGACCGAGTCGAGCAGCACGTTCGTCTTGACCAGCTCCTCCGCACCGGCGTCCAGGCGCTGGTAGCCGAGCACATTGTCGACGAGCGTGGTCATCCGGGCGTAGCCCGCGGCCAGGTGGTGCAGGATCTGGTTGGCCTCCGGCCACAGCTGGCCGGCCGGGTCGGCGGCGAGCGTGGAGAGTTCGCCGCGCAGCTCCTCCAGCGGCCCGCGCAGCGACTCGCCGAGCACGGCGGTGAGCTGGGTGTGCCGGGCCGTCAGCGCCGCCAGCCGTTCGGCCTGCTCCTCCAGTTCGGCCGAGTACCGCTCGGCCCGGTCGGCCAGCTCCGTGCCGTGCCGTTCCGTCAGCCCGGCGATCTCGTCGGCGTGGCTCGCGGTCAGCCCGGCGACCTCGGCCCCGTGCTGCTCGCGAAGCTCCTCGTAGGGCCTGCGGTCGGTGAACGTCATGACCGCGCCGACCAGCTGGTCCCCGTCCCGGACCGGCGCGGTGGTCAGGTCGACGGGTACCTGCGCACCGCTCTTGGACCACAGGACCTGACCGCGCACCCGGTGCTTGCGGCCGGACCGGAGGGTGTCGGCGAGCGGCGACTCCTCGTACGGGAACGGCTCGCCCTCCGCCCGCGAGTGCAGGATCAGCGGATGCAGCTCCTGGCCGCCCAGGTCGCTGGCGCGGAAGCCGAGGATCTGCGCGGCGGCGGGGTTGACCAGGACGACCCGGCCGTCCGTGTCCGTACCGACGACGCCCTCGGCCGCGGCCCGCAGGATCATCTCGGTCTGCCGCTGCGAACGGGCCAGTTCGGCCTCCGTGTCGACGGTGCCCGACAGGTCCCGCACGACGAGCATCAGCAGCTCGTCCCCCGTGTAGCTGCCGCCGTAGCCGCTCTGGAAGTCGTTGTACGCGGCCTGACCGTCCTCCAGGCTGGCGCTCGTGACCTCGACCGGGTACTCGTTGCCGTCGGTCCGCCGCGCGGTCATCCGCGTCGGCTTCGTACGGCCGCGGTCGTCGGCGGAATCGGGCCTGCGCATCGACCCGGGGATCAGCTTGGAGTCGAACTCCGGGAGCAGGTCGAGGAGCCCGCGTCCGACGAGCGCCGTGCCCGGCGTCTCGAACATCTCCAGGGCGATGGTGTTGGCGTTGACGACCGTGCCGTTGCAGTTGACGAGCAGCAGCCCGTCGGGGAGTGCATCGAGTATGGCTGCGAGGCGAGCAGTGCCTCGGGATGGCCTGCTGCTCACGACGACGCTTCCTCCCTGGTTACCGCACCTTGCCGACAGCGGGCCCCATCTTGCCCCTCGGGCCGCGGGCTGTCACGGAAGGAGTCTAAAGGCAGGGAAGGGACGTGGGACGGCGGATGCGGGGGAGCTCTCACCAAGGTTCTGTGCATACGGTGTACGACTCCAGCTCGTCACGTGCCGTTCGGGATCACCGGGGAGGGGATGCGGCCCCCGCTCATCGGACGTTGGGGAGCACCGGCCGCAGACCGTTCCAGCGACCGATCGCACAGCCGTCGGTCCGGTCGAAGACCGTGTCGATGTCCCTCCCCTGCCAGCTCCCGGTGATCCGGGCGGTCGCGGGCCCACCGGACTGCAGGGTGCACATCGCGTCCCCGGGGACCGGGGCGAACGGGTCCGCGCCCTCGGCCGCCAGCTCGTCCAGCCGGTCGCAGGCCTGCCGCGCCGCCGGGTGGCTGCCGCCCGCGGGCCCGCACTGCAGCTCGAAGACCCCCTCGGACGCGGGGTCCCCCGTGTTCGAGACCGTCACCGTCAGCCGGGTGCGGCCGTCGTCCCCGTGCAGCAGCGGCAGCGGAAGAGGCAGCGGAAGAGGGGTGGCGGCCGCGGTCGCGGCCGGCGCGGCGGCGGACAGCGCGGCAAGGGACACGACGGCGGTGAGGGCGAGGCGGCGCAGCATGCGGGCTCCTGTGATCGTGCACTTCGACGGGAGGGGCGGGACAGCCGGTGGAACGAAGGAACGGCGGAGGACGGCGCCTCCGTCATCACTAACGCTCCGCACGCCACGGCGTTGCGCAACCGCGGGTGCTTTGCCCTCGCGCCCGACTGCCTAGTACCGTAGGTCGCGATTGGTGGCACGACACTCAACTGTGTCATCATCTGCACGCACCACTCGCGCTCGCGCGGGGTGTGCTGGAGGCGTCGCCTAGTCCGGTCTATGGCGCCGCACTGCTAATGCGGTTTGGGTCTTAAAGCCCATCGAGGGTTCAAATCCCTCCGCCTCCGCTTTTCCACCGAAGCCCCGTGCCACCGGCACGGGGCTTCGGCCGTATCCGGACCCGATCGGTCCGGATGTGGCCCCGGGATGACGTGCGGCCCGTTCGGGCGCTCGGTCCGGCCATCGCCCGCGATGGGCTCTGACACATCGTTTTCGCAGGTCAGAGGTGGTGTGGCTAAAGGATTTCGCACTACGGCGCAGGTCATGTAATGTTGTTCCCGCAACGCCGACCAGGCAGAAAAGCCCGGAACGCACAAGCACTCGTAGCTTAACGGATAGAGCATCTGACTACGGATCAGAAGGTTGCAGGTTCGAATCCTGCCGAGTGCACACAGCTCAAAGGCCCCCTGGATATCGTCCAGGGGGCCTTTGACATCAACGGGTGACATCAACACCTACGTCGGCCGGGCCGACGACGTGATCAAAGCATCCGACTACAAGATCTCGTCGATGGAATCGTCGCCCAATGCGTCGTCCATCCGATCCGCAGCCGCGCGCAGCGTCGTGCCCATCACGTGCGCGTAGGTATCCAGCGTCATCGTGATGGTGCTGTGGCCGAGCGTCTCCATGATCGTGCGCGCGTCGACCCCTTGGGCCAGCAGTAGCGAAGCGCAGGTGTGCCGCAGGTCGTGCACGCGCACCCGCCGCACTTTGGCGTCCCGGCACAGGATCGTGAGCATCCGGTTCAGGCTGCGCGGGTCCGTGACGCGGCCCGTCACCGTCGTGAAGATCAGGCCAGTCGGGTGCTCGGGCACCGGCTGCCACTTCTTGCCGGCCACCTTGCGCTCCAGCTCCTGCCGCTCGCGGTGCTCTGTGAGCGCCCGTACGCAACCCTGGGGCAGCGCCACTGTGCGCACAGACCTCGCGGTCTTCGGGGTGCCAAAGATCAGCTCACGTCGGATGCGCTGTACGTTCCGCCGGACGCGGAGCTGACCGCCGGAAAGGTCGATGTCCGACCAGGTGAGTTCGAGTGCCTCGCCGCGTCGCAGCCCGGTGGAAATGAGCAGCAGCCACAGCGCGTGCAGGCGGTGAGCCTTGGCGGTCCTGAGCAGCAGGTGCACTTCCCCAGTGTCCAGCGGGCGCACTTCCTTGGGGTCGACCGAAGGGGTCTCCACGATTCGCGCGACGTTCCGGGCGATCAGTTCTTCGCGCATCGCCTGCTGTAGCGCGGATCGGAGAACCGCGTGGATGTACTGGACTGTGCGGGCCGACGGTCGACGCTTGCAGCAGCGGCCGACCGCGCAGCAGTTGCGCTTGCCCTCGGGCCTTTCCTTGTCGGCCCCCCGGAGGCAGCAGAGGCAAGAGACTTTGAACTCGGTCAGGAACCGCCGGACATCCGCCGGCGACAGCCGGTTGAGCCTCTTCTTGCCGAGCGCCGGGCGAATGTAGAGGCGTGACAGCCCTTCATAGCTGTTCAGCGTCGCGGGCTTAAGCCGTTCCGGCGCGACTGCGGCCAGCCAATAGGTGAGGTAGTCCCCGAACGCCATCGTGGAAGAGGCGGCCGGGATGCCCTGCCGTGTCTTCTCCTGCAACTCAGTGAGCTTCCCGCCCACCTCCTCTCGGGTCTTGCCGTAGACGAACTTCCGCGTCCGTGTTCCGTCCGGGCGGTAGACGTACGCAGCCGCGTGATACCTGCCGTCCTTGCGCTTTGTGATCGTTCCTTCGCCGTTGGCGCGACGCTTGGCCATCAGGCGGCCTCCTCAACTTGGTGACGCATGTAGCTGTTCAGGGCATCGACGGGGACACGGCGGGCGCGTCCCGCAGTGAAGCTTTCGAGCTGCTTGGACCGGAAGAGGTCGTAGACCTTGCTCCGGCTGAGCCGCAGGGCGTGCATGACTTCGGGGACCGTCAATGCCTCGGGGATGTTCGACAGGGGAGCGCTCATTGGGTCACTGCCTCCTGGGCAGGGCGAAAGAGGGGCCCGGGGCCCCTTCCTGTCAGGTCCGCTACCTCCGCTACCTCCGCTACCGCCCTGGTCAGGGGCGTGATCGAGGTAGCGGATAGGGGTAGCGGTAGCGGA
>NZ_JBIURS010000050.1:0-27687 GCF_044740965.1 Streptomyces sp. NPDC088252
CCCGAACCCCCACCGTCACCCTCGCCGCATGACCAGGATGAAAACCCTCAAAACCGGCAGCGCGAACTTGACGAAGGACATAGAGGCACCCCCCCAGGGCGGCTTCCCACTGATCCAGGTTCTCCGCCGAGTCGAGGACCGAGCGTGATGTCCGCGCCGTCGCGGTGCAGGGCCGCGAGGGCGTCGATGTGCGCGGGCTGGACGATCGGCGTCGTCACCAGCAGCCCCGGGATCCGCGCCTGGGCGAACACGATGGCTTCGCGACCCGTGGTCGCGCAGATCCCGACCGCGCCCGCCGCGATCTGCTCCTGTGCCAGCGCGACCGACTTGTGTGTTTTGCCGTGCGGGGTGGTCCCGGCCTCCGCGCATCGCCGGCTCATGTCGATGAGGTTTGCGCGCAGGACCGGGAGGTCAATGATCAGCGCGGGCGTGGCCAGTCGGCGTGCCCCGCCGGGCACACCGATGAGGCTGGCATTGGGTGACCTGCGCGGGTCCCGCGAGGCGTCGAACGCCGGGGACGTCGTCGATCCCTCGATCACCACAGGTCCTTCCTCGCGGGCGTCAGGGAGCGCGCGCCGGTCTCGGTGATGAGGACCTGGTCCTCCATCACACCGCAGCCGAAGCCATGGATCACGATCATCGGTTCGAGCGCGAACACGTGCCCGGGACGCAGCACCGTGTCGCTGCGCCAGTGCAGGCTGGGGAGTTCCGCGATGTTGGTGCCGATGCCGTGCCCGAACCCGGTCGGCCAGTAGTGCTCGCCGTAGCCCGCGTCCTCCGCGACCCCCTGGGCGATGTCCTGCAGGTCGGCCACGCGCACGCCGGGCCCGGCCGCGGCGAGGACCGCTTCGAACATGTCGAGCCCGCACTGCAGGACCTCGCGCTGTCTGCGGCCCACCGTCCCGGCGCACAGCGTCCGCGCGGTATCGGTGAAATATCCCTGGTAATGAACGCCCATGTCCATGAAGACCAGGTCACCGTCCGCGACCTTGCGGGACGTGGGGTAAAGGTGTTTGAGACCTGACCGGGGACCGGCGGCGATCATGCAGTGCGCGATCCAGTCCGTTGTCCTCGCCATCGCCTGATGCGCCGCCGCGGACATCTCCAGTTCGGTCGTCCCCGGCCTGGCCAGCTCCATCGCCGCCTCCAGGCCCGCCGCGGTGGCGCGGCCCGCGTGCTCGATGATCGCGATCTCCCGGGGGCTCTTGATCTGCTTGGCCCGCCAGAACGCGAGCTGCGCGTTGACGGTCTCGGCGCCGGGCAGCCCGTCGCGGATCGCGTCCACGATCGTCGCGGGCATGAACCGCCCGCCCACCAGGCCGACGCGTGCGCCGTTCAGCTGTCGTTCGGTGAGGAAGTCCCGGACGTGCCGCCCGATGTCCTGCGGATTCTGCACCGTGCCCGGCAGGTCACCCGGCCGCACATCCCGGATCCAGGTGTGGTGGACGAAGGAGTGCATCGGTGCCGAATGCAGGATCGAATCGGTCGCCAGCATCAACGGGCCGTCGCTCGGGAGCACCACGATGGTGTTCCCGATCGCCGTGATGAAGTTGGATATCCAGCGCACATCACCGTTCAGCCATCCGGGAGCACCGTGGATGACCAGCACGTCGAGCTCCTCGGCGGCCATCTCCGCGCGCACTTTGGCGACGCGCTCGCGGTATTCCTCGATCGGGAAGGGTATCTCCAGCAGTTCCTTCCTGCTGTCCCAGTCGTACGGAATCCGGCTGAAACTCATGTCCAGCTCGGTGAATTGCCTGCTCATGTTGTCTCTCCTCGATGCGCCACGGCGGCTTCGGCCGACCGTTTGAGAACACGCCCGGGGCGTACCTTGCAGATACCACCCGAACGCCACACGGGTGTCCCGTTGACCAGAACCAGATCAATGCCGATCGCCGCTCGCGTCGGTTCCTGGTACGTCGCCGTGTCGACGACCTCGTCCGGGTCGAACAGCACCAGGTCCGCGTAGGCCCCCGGTCGCCGCGTCCGGCGCATCCGTACGTCACCGCAAGGAGTGCGGTCATGCGGCGGACGGCTTCCTCAAGCGAAAACAGGCCGAACTCCCGGCAGTAGCGCCCCAGGAATCGTGGGAAGGTGCCCCACAGGCGGGGATGCGGATGGGTGTCGCCGGGGATCCCATCCGAGCCGATCACGGCGTGGGAGTGGGACAGCACGCAGCGGACGTCCCGCTCGTCCATGTTGAAGTAGACCGCGCCGCCAGGCTGGAGCCTGCGCGCCACCTCTTCCGCGGTGCATCCCCACTCCCCCGCGAGGTCTGCGATATCCCGGCCCCTCGTCCGTGGGTACGGCTTCGCCCAGGTCACGGTCACGTTCCTGCACAGGTGCAGGTAGTCGGGCGTCAGCCAGCTCGACGCGGCCGTGTAGGGATACACATCGAACCTGATCGCCTGCGTGGTGCACATCTGGTCGATCAAGGCGATCATCTCGGCGGTGCGGCCGCAGCGAGCGGGTACCACACGCCGCTGGACAGCCCGATCGCTCCGGTGGTCATCGCCTCGCGCATTCGTTCCCGCATCTCCGCCGCCTCCACGGGCGTGGCCGGACGCGTCAGATCGTCCATCGCGCCGAGGCGCAGGGTGGAGTGCCCGACGAGGCAGCCCACATCGACGGCCGGTGCACGTTCAGTCAGCTCGCGCAGGTAGGACTCCATCGTCGGATACGAGAAGACCTCCGGGCCCCCGAGCAGCGTGAACGGCGGGGGCGGCGGCGAGCCGATGCGGAGCGGGGCCAGGCCGATGCCGCAGTTGCCGATGACGACGGTGGTGACGCCCTGCGACACCTTCATCGCCATATCGGGTTCCGCGAACAGCGCCTGGTCGTCGTGCGCGTGCGTGTCGATGAAGCCGGGCGCCAGGACCCGGCCCGCCGCGGGGGCGTCCTCGTCCGCCGCGACCGCTCCGAGATCACCGACCGCGGAGATCCGGTCATCGTCGGTCGCGACGTCCGCGGTAAAGCGCGGCGCGCCCGTGCAGTTGGTGATCGTCGCGCCCCGGAAGACGATGTCGCAGTGCTTGAGTTCCGCTATCACCGTCACCGACTTCCTCGTGGCGCCATGCGCTCCATGCCCCGCCAGACCTCGCGCAGGCCGTGACACATCAGCTGCGCAGCCCCGTCGGGCAGGCCGGTGCAGAGGGACTGGTTGATCCGGTCGGCGATCGGCCAGAGCGTCTCGAACAGTTCGCCGCCGGCCTCGGTCAGATCGAGCCGTGTCACGCGCATGTCGGACGGATCGGAACCGCGAACGATCCGTCCTGCGCGGACCATGCTCTCCACGATCCGGGTGAGCGTCGTCTGGTCGATCATGGCGTGCTCGGCGACCTCCTTCAGTGAGATCCCCGGCCGCATCGCGATCGACAGCAGCACCCGCCACTCCGCGACGCGCACTCCGTAGGGCCGGAACTCCTGGGCCAGGAGGCGATCCCGGCGCCCCGCGACCTGGGTGATCCAGAAGAAGAGATGGCTGTGCGCCGCCTCCGCCGGAACACCGCGCCACCCGGCGTCGGATCCGAGATCCTCCAGCGGTGGAAGCGCCACGATCGCCGCATCCGCGCCAAGTTCGGACGTCTTCTGCTCGCTCGACATGACGCGAACCTAGCCTCAAACACATGCGTTTGCAACCATCGCTACGCTCGCAATCCAATCCTTGCTGGTGAAATTCCGGATCAATATTTGTAATCGCATCTAGATGCTGTCAGTGCGACCTGGCCCGAGCCGTGCGGGGCCGGGCCCGTCGGCGATGGCCCGCACGGGCGCAAGGAGCTGAGGACGCCTCGATGTCGGACAGGAATGTGGATCGAACGCTGGCGCTTCTCGCACGCGCTGCGGTCAGCCCTCACCTTGGACGAGGTGGCCTCGGCCTCGGCCTCTACATACTCGACACCGCCGCAGGGACGGTCGTCGACGTGTACGCCACCGTCGGCGGTGAGATGCTCAACGAATACGAGGAATACGGACGGCCCGACGACGACCCGGTGCTCAGGTTCGTCACCAAGCGCCGGAGTCCGATCGACCCCTCGCGGGTGGTCGTCCCCGAAGTCTGGGACCGCTGCGGCGCGCGGCAGGCACTCCGGGCGGAAGGGCTCGCCCACTCGATGGAGGCGCCGTTGGCGGCGGGGCGGGAAGTGCGGTGAGATACCGCTGAACGCGGACAGGAACCGCTGCGCCCCGCCAGCGGAGCGGAAGCCTTTCATCGCACGTTCACGCTGCCGGGTGGGCTGGTGGCTGTTCTCCGCCCGGTTGTTCAGCCCCTTGTGCGAGCGGTGCTCGACCGAGGGCATGACCTGGCGGTGAGCGGCGCCGTAGGAGCGGAGCCTGTCCGTGACGACCACCCGCGGCACCGTACGGGTCGTCTTCACCAGACGACGGAAGAATCGCCTGGCCGCGGTCTTGTCCCGCCGGTTCTGTACGAGGAGGTCCAGCACCATGCCGTCCTGGTCGACAGCCCGCCAGAGGTACTTCTGCTCGCCGTTGATCTTGACGAACACCTCGTCCAGGTGCCACTTGTCACCATGCCGGGGCCGGCGGCGGCGCAGCGAATTGGCGTACTGCTGCCCGAACTTCAGGCACCAGCGGCGGATGGTCTCGCAGGAAACGACCACGCCGCGCTCAAGCATCAGCTCCTCGACCTCACGGAAGCTGAGCGGGAACCGGAAGTACAGCCACACGCAGTGGGAGATCACCTCGACCGGGTAAGGAACCGCTGGGCCCCGCCGACGGAGCGGAATCCCTTCATGGCGCGTTCGCGCTGCCGCGTGGGCTGATGACTGTTCTCCGCCCGGTTGTTCAGGCTCTTGTGGGAACGGTGTTCCACCGAGGGCATGACCTCGCGGTGCGCCGCGCCGTAGGAACGGAGCTTGTCGGTGACGGCCACCCTCGGCACCGTACGGGTCTTCTTCATCAGGCGGCGGAAGAAGCGCCCTGCCGCGGCCTTGTCCCGGCGGCTCTGCAGGAGGATGTCGAGCACGTTGCCGTCCTGGTCGACGGCCCGCCACAGGTACTTCTGCTCTCCGTTGATCTTCACGAAGACCTCGTCCAGGTGCCACTTGTCCCCGGGTCGTGGCCGACGGCGGCGCAGTCCGTCCGCGTAGGCCTGGCCGAACTTGGCGGACCAGCGGCGGATGGTCTCGTAGGAGACGATGACGCCGCGCTCGAGCATCAGCTCCTCGACCTCGCGGAAGGACAGCGGGAAGCGGAAGTACAGCCATACCGCGTGCGCGATCACCTCCACCGGGTACCGGTGGCCCTTGTACGACGGCGACGCGGACGACACGAACGAATCCCTCCCCGGCACGACCAACCAGAAGATCATCCCACCCGGCCAGTCAACGTGACAGTGCCCGCTGACCTGGTGAGGCGATATCCCGAGGTCATCGCCGAGACGTTCACCCATCTGCCGACCCCACAGCACTGGCTCGGCGAGAATCGAATTTCACGCTGGTACGCCTACGAAGAGATCTTCATCCGCGAGCTCGTCGGAACGACGGTACCGATCCACACACGCACCCAGACGCCGCGCTGCGGTGATCAGCCCTTCGGAAAGAACCTTGCGACGGCCGGTCGCAGCCGGGTGTTTTCGAAGTCGTCGATGGGCAGAGCGAGTTGCTCCAGAAGCAGACCATTGATGATGGTCAGCAGATCCGCGGCGTCGGCCTCGGGGTCTGCGGATCCGGCCCCGCGCAGTTCGCCGGCGAAGGCCGACCGTTGGGTGACTCCCCATTCGTTGAGGGTGGCCTGTAGCTGGCGGCGGCGAGCGACTTCCAGGAAGAACTCGTACCGGGCGATGCCGGAGTCCCGGTCATGGGCCAGGGATCCGGTCACGTACTGCACGATGCGGGTGATCCGCTGCGGGATATCGACGTCCGGCAACTGGTGGAACAGTGCGCGCACCTCCTCGATCTGCTGGGTGGCCAATCGTTGCAGGGCTTCGTCGAGCAACTGGTCGAGGGTGCCGAAGTAGTAGCGGGCGATGCCGTGGGTGGTGCCGGCCTCCGCCGCGATAGCGCGGTGGGTCAAGGCGCGCGCGCCTTCCCGCGCCAGCAATCGGGTCGCGGCGTCCAGGAGAGCTTCGCGTCGGGCGGCCCCTCGGGCCATCTGCGGCTCGCGCATGGGCGTTGTCACGGAGTCCATCGTACCGGCGTGGGCGCGCAAAATTTTTCTCCATATGGAGAAATTCTGCGCTACGGTGTGCCCATCGGACACCGCCGTCAGCCGCGGAGGGAAGCTATGACCAACACGATCATCACAGGTGGGCGGGTACGCACACTCGATCCGAGCGCACCCGAGGCCGAGGCGCTGGTACTGTCCGGCGGGCGCGTGCTCGCTGTGGGGGACCGGGACGCCATGGCGGAAGCGGCGGGGCCCGATGCCCGCCAGGTCGATGCCGAAGGCGGTGTGGTGATGCCCGGCCTGATCGACACCCATCCGCATGTCGTGCATTTCGGGACGTTGGCGGGCGGGCTCGTCGACCTCACCGACGCTGTCGATCACGCGGACATCGTGGCGCGCATCCGGGCCGAGGCCGCGAACACACCACCGGGGAAGTGGATCGTGTGCACCCCGGTCGGCGAACCGCACTACTTCGTGCGCCGTTCGGAACGGGATCTGCCCGAACGGCGTCTGCCCGATCGATGGATCCTCGACTCGGCGACCGACGCCCATCCGGTGCTGATCCAGGCGTGGGCGCCGCGCATGCCGAACGTGGTCGCGTTCAACAGCGCGGGGCTGCGCGCGGTCGGGCTCACCTCCTTCATCCCCGACCGGGTCTGCGACGTCGAGATCGACAAGAACGAAGCCGGTGACCTGACCGGAATCCTGCGCGGACCTGTCACCAACTACTACACCTACGACCCCTTCTGGGGGCAGATCCTGACTAAGCTGCCGAAACCGAGCGTGGAGAACGCCGTCGCCGGTACGACCGCGGAGTTGGCGCGCTATGCGGCACAGGGCGTGACCACCGTGTACGAGGGGCACGCGATGGAACCGGAACACATCGCGCTCTACCGACAACTGCGCGCGACCGGTGCCCTGCCCCTTCGCGTGATGGTGACGCTGGACGCCGAGTCAGTCATCTTCTATCCGTTCGACCCGCTCCCGCACGGCGAATTCGCCGCTCGCCTCGGGCAGCTCGCCGACCAGATCTCGGACGACGGCGACGACATGCTGCGGGTCAGCGGGCTCACATTCAGCCCGGGCGGCCCCTGCTTCTCGGGGTACTTCGCGACCTACGAGCCCTACGCGGACCCCTTCGGCAAACCCACCCGTGGCGTGCGATTCCTGTCCCTGGACAAGGAGGAGACCTTCATCAGGTTCTGTGCCACCAACGGCATCCGCGCGAACCTGTGCCTCGGCGCGTACCGCGAGCACGACGAGTTCCTCGACATCGCGGAACGCGTCGTGCGGGAACACGATTTCCGTGATCGGCGCTGGATTCTCCAGCACGCCATGACGATCACGCCGAAGCAGGCCCGCCGATACGCGGAACTCGGTTTCCAGGTCACGACCAGCGCGGGATTCGCCTGGGGCAAAGGCGCGATGTACGGCGAGCGCATGGGAACTCACGTCTGGCGCGACCTCGAGCCGCTGCACCGTCTCACCGATATCGGGCTTGATCTGGCGGGCGGTTCGGACTGGGGGCCGAAGAATCCGTGGGAGCAGATCGAACTGGCTCAGACCCACCGCTTCGCGGGCAGCAATCACCGCAATGACGGGCCGGACCAGAAGCTCTCACGCATCGAGGCGCTCCGTATGTGGACGACGGGGGCGGCGAGCGTGCTCGGCTGGCCCGGGATCGGTTCGCTCGCACCGGGAAACCACGCGGACCTCGTGATCGTGGATCGCGACCCGGTGACCTGCCCGGTGGAAGACCTTCGTGGTACCAGGGTGCTGCGGACCCTGCTGGGCGGACGGACCGTCCACGACAGTGGGGAACTCTCCTGTCCGCCCGAGGAGACACAGGCGGCGGCGTCATGACCGCCGACCCGGCGAACCGGGTGCTCGCCCGCATCGGCAGCATGCGCGAGGAGATGGTGACCACGCTCGCCGAGGCCGTCTCCATCCGAAGCGTGAACCCGACCTACCCAGATCAGGACTATGACGATCTGATCGGCGGCGAAACGGAGGTCTCCCAGCTGCTGGCGAGACTGTACCGGCAGGCCGGCGCGGAAACCGAGCTGCTCGGCGAGGCGCCAGGCCGGGACAACGTGGTCGGCGTGGTGCACGGCAGTGGCGGCGGGCGCTCCCTGATCCTCAACGGCCATGTCGACGTCGTACCCGCGGACGACTCCGCGCAATGGACCCACGACCCCTTCACGGCGTTCATCGACGAGACCCATGTCTGGGGCCGGGGATCGGCGGACATGAAGAGCGGACTGGTCGCGCAGGCCTTCGCCGCCAGAGCACTGACCGAGACCGGGACACGGCTGCGAGGCGACCTGATCCTGCAGGGCGTGGTCGGTGAGGAGAACCTCGAACACCATCTGGGGACCTCCGCCGTCCTGGGCCGCGGCTTCACCGCCGACGGGGCGATCATCGCCGAGCCCACCGGCGCCAACCGGCCGTTGACAGTCATGCCGGCCACTCCCGGCGTGCTGGTCATGCGCATCGCGGTGACAGGGCGCAGCGCGCACGCATCGATGCGCTCACGCATGCGCGCCCAAGCGGTGGCCGACGAACACGCCGCCGCCCCCGTCGCCGCCAGCGCGATCGACGCCGCTCTGCGGATCCACGACGCGCTGCACCGGCTCGAGGCCGAATGGGTCGAGAGCCGGACAGACCCGCTGTTCGAAAAGGGCCAGTTCACCATCGGGCTGAACGTGATCGATGGCGCCGCGCACGGCAGCCGCAACGTCGCGTTCATCCCCGACACGACGACCCTCGAATACGCGATCTTCTACCCGCCCGCGACGAGCGTATCCGAGATCCGATCGGAGATCGCACGCACGGTGCGGAACATCATGCGGCAAGACCCATGGCTGCGCAACAACCCCCCACGCATCGACTGGCTGATGCACTATCCAGGCGGGCGGACTGATCGGGATCATCCGTTCTGCCGAACAGTGCGCGCCGCTCGCGAGCAAGCAGCCCTCGGCACCTCGTTCGCCGGCCCAGGCGACGTGCTGCCGTTCCCCTCGGCCACCGATCTCACCTGGTTCACCGCCGCCGGCATCCCCGCCGTCGGGCTAGGGCCGGGCGCCCAGGTCATGGCACACGCCGTCGACGAACGGTGCGCGATTAACGAGATGGTCAATGCCGCGAAGGCATACGCGCTGGCGGCGATCGAATGGTGCGGTGCGGCATGAACAACGACACCGCCGAGCTCTCGCCGATCGCACCGTACACGGCGATCGGATTGTCAACCATCGATTGTCATCGTGCTGTCTGACTGCGAGCTGGGTGCGAATTAACCGGATTCAACTGGTCGTTGCAACACCGGTTCATTGGAGCAACAGTAGCTGCTCGTTGAATGCCTCGGCTGGTGGTCCCGTCACAACGAGACCACCTCTCCACAACCCCGACTCCACGAGGTCGATATGACGGACCAGAGCACCTTCCCTCGACGCATCTCCACACGGCACAGTCCGGCCACGAGAAGGTTCGCGTACACCCACGGCGGCAGCCCGCCCTGGCCCTCCGAAAACCTTCCGCCTCCACATCGAGCCTTCCTGCACCTCTGGCACGCACACAGCCACGAGGGGGCAGGTGTGACCGCAACCGCCACGCACACCGCCCCCATCGGCCCACCCCAGTACGGCGAGCGATACGCCGCCGACAACGCCGCGCCCGCCGAAGCCCGTCACCACGTCGGACGAGGCCCGCGAGACCGAAGATCCCGTCCATCTCGTCCGTGTCTTCGGAATCTCCATCACCACTGCCATGAAGTACATCCACACGGCCCATCCTCACCGTGGCGGCCCTGTCCCCCGCTGAGAACTGAGACGCATGGGTAAGTTCAGGCGTGGGCCAGTTTCAGTGCCTGCTTCAGGTTGTACTCGGCGATACCCGCCATGAAGGCCCGATCAGGGAAGTCCCCGTCAAGCAGCCGCAAGGGACCCGCCGTCAGCGACAGCCGCTGCGCGAGCATGTAGAGCGCGAGCCGGTCCGCGTCCAAGCCGTCCACCTCCAGCGGCTGGTAGGCGTCGTGCAGACGGATTCGCAGAAAGACGTGCTCCCACTCGACATCGAAGTACATCAATCCCTCAATGTCGATCGCCACGGGGTTCCCGTCCGCATCCACCAGCACATGGTCGGGCCCCAGCTCGCCGTGCACGACCGCATACTCCGTGCGTGGCCGCACCGCCGCCGCCAGGCCCAGCGGCCGCTCTTCCACCCGCCCACGGACACCCATAATCCGCGGATCGCGGGAGGCCGCCTCGGCAAGGTCCCGCAGCGCGCGGCTAAGAACCACACCCTCGCACGACGTACCGCGCGACGTTCCTCCACCGTCGACCACTGCCACCTTGCCGTAGGCCGGTGCACGGTGACCTCGCATCGCCTCCAGCGAATTCGCGAGCCGGGCCATGACCACAGCCGCCGCGCCAGGGTCGCGCGCGAGCAACTCCTCAAGGCTTTCCCTCGGAAGGTCCTCGACGATCGCAAGGTCCGCATGGCAGTAAGCCCCGTCGCGGTCGAGGAGACGGATCGCCGGAACGCGGACGCCGAGCCCGTCCAGCCGCGCGTGCGCGGCCTGGAACAGATCGAGCCCGAGGCCAGGCGAGAACGGGTCGGTAAGGTCGTCGTCGCCTTCGGCCGCCGGCCAGTAGTTCTCGGTGTCGTCCCACAAATAGGCAATCGCAGTCGTCGCGTCGTCCATTACTAGGCGGTACACACCCTTCTTGCTGCCGCCTGCGACTCGCTCGACCCCCTCCAGCCGCCGCCCGCCACCCAGCGCGGCGCGCGCCGCTCCCGCCAACTGCTCCCGCGTCATTGTCCTGGGTGCCACGTTCCGAACCACCTCTCCACCGCGATAACCCGCGAACCCTATGGGAGCACCAGTGAGGAGGCGACCGGCTTTAACCGCATCCGGGTCCCCGCGAGCCAAGATGACTCACTGACAGTGACTCGTGGGCTGTCCGCGGGGAACTGGCGACAGTTGATCACATCAGCTCACCAGCTTCAGGCCCCGAACCCGCCATACTGAAAGCCGTCGATGAACCACTTACGCGTGGGTTCCTGCGACTCCCCAGCCGGAAATCAGCGAACCCGCCCGCTTCGCCCGGCGGCGCAGTCGACAAGGGCGAGTCCCCCGCCCAGGGCGCTGCTCGCGAGCTGGAGGAGGAGCTCGGCGTCACGGCGAACGTCACCCGCGGGCTGGCTGTCGACTGGGTCTCCCCCGCCGGCCCCGCAGCCGCTCCCGCCCTGAGGTTCCCCGGCGAGATCCTGCACGTCTTCGATGGCGGCGTCTGGGACGAGGACCAGATCGCGGCGATCCGACCCGCGCCGGGCGAGATCGAGGCCGTTGAGTTCGTCGAACCCGCAGACCTGCCCGCTCTGATGTCTCCGGGCGACGCCCGCCGGGCCCTGTCCGCACCGCGCGCCCGTATCGCCGGGACCGGACCCGCCCTCCTTGAGGACGGGCTCCCCATCGCCCCACCGTCCTTGACCGGGTCGGCGTGCTGCGCACCGCCCGAGGCTGTCGTCACCTCCCCTTCCACCCGCGCCCTGTCCCCGACGGTCTCACCGTCCGCCAGTCCCGGGTCTGGGCCTTCGCCCCGGACGGACGTGGCCTCGTCCTCCTCGAACCCGACACCGGTGCGGCCTGCCTGCCCGGCGGCACTCCGGAGCTCGCGGACCACGCGGACCCCGAAGCCACGTTGATCCGTAAGCCCGCGAGGAGGCCGCCGCCGAGCTCGCCCGCGCTCTGCTCGGCGAACTGCTGGCGCACACGACCAGCGCGCCGTACGTCTACAGCCACCGCTGGAAGCAGGGCGACCTGGTCGTGTGGGACAACCTCGCCACCCTCCACACCGCCTCCCCCTGCGACAGTTCCCGCCACCACCGGCTGCTGTACCGCGCCGCCGTCCGATAGCCGAAAGCCTCGTGTTCACTCCGCTGGTTGACCTGCGGCGCGAACACGAGGGCTGCCCCCGAAGCCGGCCCTAGGGTTTGCCCATGACAGTGAAGGTTCCCCTGAAAGAGACCGCACTCAACGCCGAGCGCATCGCCCGCATCGGCCGCGAAGTCCAAGCAGTGTGCCCCGAGTTCAACGCCAGCAGCTTCGTGACGTCGGTGATGGCGGACCTTCCCCGGCTGGAGCTGGGCGCCCGGATCGCCCGAACCAGCGAGGGCCTGCACGCCCACCTTCCGGTCACCGGCCCCGACGCGCTCGACATCCTGCTGCGCTCCCTGCCGCCGACGCCCGAGGCGGCCGGGGTGACCAACGGCTTCGGCCTGCACCTCTACTCGCCCCACTCCGACTATGTCTCCCGCTACCTCCGTAGCGCCGAGCACTTGGACCAGGCGCTCGCCGCGCTGGCCCGCATGACGGGGTACTTCTCCGCCGAGCTCCCGGTGCGGCACTTTCTCGCCGAATTCCCCGACGAGACGATGAAGGCCGTCGACGTGTGGACCCAGGCCGAGGACTTCCGGGTACGCCGGCTGGCGAGCGAGGCCCCCCGGCCCCTGCTGCCTTGGGCTCCACGGATCGCGCTGCCCGTCGATGCGGGCCTGCCTGTCCTCGAGCAGCTCTACGACGATGCTCACCTCTACGTCCGCACCTCCGTGGCCAACCACCTGGGCGACATCGCCGCCAGCCAGCCTGATCTCGTCCTGGCCACCCTTCAGCGGTGGAAGCAGTCGGGCCGACTCACAGGCGACCGCTTCGCCTTCATCGCCCGCGGCGCCCTGCGCAAGCAGCTCAAGGAGGGTTGGGCGCCCGCGTACGCCGCCCTCGGCTATGCCCACGACGCGCCCATCACGCTCACCAAGCTCACCCTGGAGCGCACCGAACTCCGCGAAGGCGACACCCTGAACATCTCCGCCGCTCTCACCGCCGCCGCCACGGCACCGGTCCACGCGATGATCGTGATCGCCACCACGGGGCAGAAGGGCCGTCCGCGGGAGAAAGTCTCCTTTCTGCGCCGCGCCACAGCCGAGCCCGGCCAGGAACTGCGGCTCACCAAGGCCCACCCGCTGCGCTCGACCACACAATGGAAAGTCTCACCGGGCGCCTACTCCCTCGCCCTCCAGGTCAACGGCCGCCGCTTCCCCTCCATCGCCTTCACCGTCCTCGACACCTGACGTTCTGGCGCCCGTCGTGATCTGAACACTCGCCGCAGTGACGCCGCAGTAAATGCGTACATCTCGCCCTGGAAGCCGGAACGGTCCGCCGCAGGTCGCGACGATCACGGCCAGGGCTCCGTCGCAGTAAATCCGGTATTTACTGCGGCAGTTGTGAATACGTCTCCGCGATCGAGCATCTGCCCGAATGCGGTTCTGCTGTGAGGGCTTGAGGGGAGGAGACTGTCAGTGCGCGACGCCGACCAGGCCTGGCGCCAGCATGTTTGCCTGGGTCATGCCCCGAGGTCCTCCGTCACGGGCAGGCACTCGGCGAGCAGGTCGACGACGTCGCGCCAGGCTCGCTGCGCGTGCTGTGGGTGGTAGCCGACACCGGGGACCACGGGGTGGTCGACCGGCGGGTGGTGGAAGGCGTGCAAGGCGCCGCCGTAGACCGTGAGGCGCCAGTCGACGCCCGCGGCCTGCATCTCGGCGGTGAACGCGTTTCGTTGCGCGGGCGGCACGATCGGGTCTTCCGATCCAACCCCGGCCCACACCGGGCAGCGGATGCGCGCTGCCTCGCCCGGTCGGCCCGTGGTAGTTGCGTTGACTGTCCCGATCGCGCGCAGGCTGACGCCGCCGCGCCCGAGTTCCAGCGCGATGGCGCCCCCGGTGCCGTAGCCGATGGCGGCTATCCGGTCGGGGTCGGTCCGGGGCTCGATACGCAACTCGTCGAGTGCCGCGTGGCCGATGCCCCTCATCCGGTCGGGATCAGCGAGCAGCGGCATGCAACGGGCCAGCATCTCCTCGGGGTCACCCAAATAGCGCCCGCCGTGAAGGTCGAAGGCCAGCGCTACATATCCCAGCTCGGCGAGAGCATCGGCCCGGCGGCGCTCGATGTCGCTGAGCCCCATGCCCTCTGGTCCGAGCAGCACCGCGGGCCGGCGGTCGACACCGGCCGGGAGCGCGAGGTGCCCGATCATCGTCAGACCGTCGGCCGGGTACTCGACCGTACGCGTCGTAATCGTCGTCATGAGACTGGACAGTAGTGATCGTCGAGCCCGGTCCGGCCGGTGTTCTGCCGCTGGCAGAACAGCGTAGGTGTCCCCCTGAAATACGGGACGGGCCCGGCGCTCAGGGCTTCAAGATCATCCCATTGCCCCTTTGGCGCGTATCTCGGTCACACCCCTAGAGGCCCGCGAGTTCACGGAAACTGAAGGGCTTTTCGCGGGAACCCGAGGATGGATTGTCGTGTTCTCGTGGGTTCGGCCTTCGGGTTCAGGCGAACACGCGGGGTGGGTGCCGAGTGGGCCCGCCCCTGGGTGCCTTCCCTGGGAACGGTGCTGACACCGTAGGAGTCATGAGAGCAGAAGGAACGACACCGGAACCGGAAACCTCTATGCAGAGTGGCCTCACGTCTCTGGGTGAGGTGGCGTGCCGTTATCAGGCGGATGAGATACGCCCGGAGGATCTGCCGATGATCGCTGCTGAGGCGCTCGCGGCCGGGCTGGACACCCCGACGCTGTGCGAGCTCGCCGGTTGGCCTCGCAACGCGGATGCCCGCGATATTCGCGACGTGTTCGAGCAAGCACTTGCCGAGTCCGGGATCGGGTTGCCGGATCGGGGCCTGGCACGGCGCCACGCTCTGCGCCGGATGGCGGCGAGACTCATCGATGGAGAGACAACTCCCGCTGACCTGGCGACGGACGACTGGTGGGAGACGGAGGTCGAGACCGCGGCGGAGGATTCGTTCGTGGCGCTGATCCCGCAATGCGATTGCTGCATTGAGTACACGTTGGGGCTTGACCAGCAGACGTGGGCGGCCCAGCTGCGGAGCGCTGCCCTCGCCCTGACATCGTCTCCGCCGATCGGCCCCGGATGCTGACTCTGCCCGGCGTGCTCACCCTCGGCAAAGGGCGTGGACTGGTCAAGCAGACTTCACTGAAGTGGCTGTTCAGCGGCCTGGTCCAGCACCGCCCGTGCGGTGTTCGCGTAGCGGATCGCGGTCTTCTCGTCCAGACCGAAGACCTCGGCAAGGTGGAGCGGGTCGGGGCCATGGGCCATGAAGTACGTCGTCAGCGCCTGCGACCGGGCCAGCCGGGTGCCGCTGGGCGAATTCTGCAGGACCCTCCCTTCGAGGTTCGTCAGGACGAGCAGAGCGCCAGGAGGTGGGTGGCGCGGGCGGGGTCGGTTCGGAGTTTGGCGGGGGCTCTATGAGTTCGCACTTGGCATCGGACAGTTCATGGCGCCCGATGCGGATGCTCACCAGCTGCTCTTCACGACGACCTTGTCGCCGGCCTGCAGGTTCGCGAGGCTGCTCGTGATGCTGGTGCTGGTGCTCGTGATGCTGTGCTTCTTTCGGATCGGGTCTAGCCCTGGCTCGGGGCGCGAACGCAGTTCACGACGTGGACGTGCTACGTGCGTAAACGACCCGCTCCGCCGCTGCACCACCCACCCGTACCGCATCCAGGAGTTTCCGTTTCAGCGCGGACGGCATATCCCCGCGTCCCAGGCCGGCTGTCGAGATGGCCTCGGACAGTAGGTGGCGGTCATTCTCATTCATCTGCTCGGAGCAAGCCGTGTGTGCGAGCACCTCCCGTGCGACATACCCGTCATCAGAGGCCACCGCATCGCGGGCGAGGCTGCGAATGATCTCGGCGCGGTCGGCATCCGGGCTGAGGTCGAGCACGGTGAGCCTAACGCGGCCCTTCCCGAGCTCCAGGCCGAAGACACCGACGAAGAGCCGTAGCGGCGGCATCGGGCTGTGTGGGTTCAGCAACCACAAGGGACGCCAATCCTTCCTCCCCCGCTGCCGATCGTGCGGTCGTACCGGGCCTTGGCTGCCGCCGCTCCGTGTACCTGATCGCGGGCGCGTCGGCTCATCGACGCCGCGGACCTGATCGCCTTCACCGAGCCCGAGGAGCCCGCAGCTCCAGTCACGCACTGGCACGCCTCGGCGGACGTGCCGGCAGGCGTGATCACCCTGTGCTGCCACGGCCGGGCATCAGACCCGTACCTGCACGTCTCTATCGAGCTGTTGGTCGAGGAGTCCTAGCGGCGCACACCCTGTCCACCGCCCACAGCACACCCCGCGACAGCTCAAGCACGTCAGCGACGAGCTGGAGCAGTTCAGCCTCGTCGTTCAGGATCCGACGCGACAGCAGTCGCTTGCCCTGGGCGTCGATCACCACGCAGTGGTGATGTTCCTTGCCGATGTCCACTCCGGCCCAGATCTCGGGCACAACCACCTCCGTCAGCTCGTCGTACACCAACCCAGCAGACGACCTCGCCGACGTTGTCCTACAAAGCGATCGCGTCGCGTCTCCCAATTAGCGGTCGAGTCGTCGCGGGGTTCCGGGCGGCCAAGTTCTCTGAGCCATCCAGCGGCGACTCCATGACAGCCATACCCGGAACCCCTGGGCCCCGCCGATCTTACGAATGACCAGTTCAGACCCACATCAAGAAAGGTAGGACTCCATGATCTTGGAAGCCGTGCCTGTCACGTTCCGGGCCGCCACCGAATCGACAGATCGTCACAAACTGGGCGTCACACGACTACGCCGAAGCCCTGCCCCATCAGGTAGAGCGGCTGACTCTTCTTGATCCACTCGTAGCTGGCAAGGGTTTGGATGGTGGCCGCATTGATGTTCGGTTGGCGTCGCGCGACGGCCGAAAACGCATGCTTGCCGTGTATTAGCCCACCACACCAAGCTATTTGGGCCCCAGATGGGGCGGCCGGATCCGTCCGCGCCGGGCGTGGGCGTCCTCGGGGACCAGGCGGTCGAGGTCCGGGATGCGCTGGGGGTGCGCGGGTGCTCCGGGCAGTCCTCGAAGGAGATGCCGGCCAGGCAGAACCGCATGACGTGGAGCGTGTGGAAGGGGGAGAAGTGCTCCGGCGTGCGCGGCGAGGACGGGCAGTCCGTCCAGCAGGGAGGCACCGGGCCGAGAGTGGGCGAGGGAGAATTCGGCGGCGCGGCGCTGCACGATCGGCCAGTAGGGGCTCATCGGGGGTCCTCGTCGTCGTAGGTGCCGTAGTACTCCTCGTTGGTGATCTGGACGTAGCCGTCGTCGTCCGCTCGCTCGTCCATCTCCGCCTCCCACCATGCCTCGTCGGCCGCGTCAAGGGCGTACTCCGCGTTCCTCTCGTCGTCCGGGTCGTACGACTCGCCCTCCCCGGCCATGTCCGCCTGATACGCGGTATACACCTGGTACGCGGCCTCCTGCTCGGCCTCGTACTCCGCGCGCTCCGTGGGGCTGAGGCCGGCCAGCCACGCCTCGTGCTTCGCGTGCTCCGCCGCGTCCCGGGCTTCGGTGTACCCCTGCCAGACGTGGACGGCGAAGTGCGGCTCGGGGCCGCACCACGTCCTGTGGCCCGGGTGCCCGTCGGGCTGGGCGCAGCGCCCGCCGTACATGGGGACTATAAAACTGCTACAGCGCAGGACGAGTTCCTTTGACGACGGGGCCCGGCGGGGGGCGTCGCGCAGTTCGGCGAGGACATCGGGGTAGCGGCGGCCGGAGGTGCGGGCGATCTGCCGGGCCTGGCGCTTGAGGTGGTCACTGCCGGTTTTGGTCACGGTCGTCTCCACAGCGGGATCCCACGCTTCCCGCCGGACGTCGCGTGAGGTGCTCGCAGCCGGACAAGCGGGTCCTTCAGGTGGTGCTGCGCGGGATCCGACTTCGATCCTTGTCCGGCGGCGCCGCCCCTTGCGGCGTGGGCGCGGGGCGACAGCGGAAACGGCGGTTCACGGCATGCCGCTGTGGTGCGGGCTTCACCATAGCGGGTGCCACTGACATCGCGCTCGCATGCCGGAGGCTTTCAGCCCGGCGCACAGTCGTACGGGCCGGCGCGCGCCGGATAGGGTCGGCGCGTCGCCTTCGACCCGCCGGGAGTTGCCGTGGACCATCATCTCAAGCGCGGGCAGGTCTACCGCTCCTGCGCCGTGACCGCCGGCCCCCCGCGGTACGTACGGATCCTGGTGCGAGCCCCCGGGCGCAGGCGCGTGACGATCGTCGACGCGGCCACCAACCGGCGGGAGCGGGACGTCGATGTCGGGCAGCTGCACCCGTACCCGGTCGGCCCCTGGGGCGGCCAGCACCGCCGGGGGTACGTACACACCGCGATGCGCTCAACGACGTCGCTGCATGCCGGTGACACCGCAGGGCTTGCACGAAATCGTGCACGCAAGTGGTGCCATGCTGCCCCAAGCGACTTGCCCCTTGAGGCGCTGACCGTACGAGCCATGGGCAACGGGTGATCCTGCTTCTCTCCACGCGACGGCGGGAGCCGCGACCCAGAGACCGGAGGCGCCTCCAGGAGGACAGTGGGGGCCTGCGGCTGAATGGTCCCCGGCTCGTTTCGTACGGCTCCCCATAGCCTTGTCCCATGAGCGATCTCCATGAACTCCAGCTGACACTCGATCTGCCCGGCTCCCTCCCAGGCGCCGATCTCGCGCTGCTGCGCTGGCACTTGGAGGACGATGGCAGCAAGCCCGAGGCCACGTACACGTACCCGTTGCTTTCCGGCCGAGGGCCCGCGCAGCGGATCGGCGGAGTGCTCGTCAGCGTGCTCGAACCCAGCAAGCACGGCTGGGCGCTCACCGCGCGACAGGAAGTGCATCCCGACGAGTTCGATCAGCTACGGGAGCTCGTAGGGTGGCTCGCCGCCCGGACCAGCACCTTCGGCACCATCGGGCATCTGCGGGGTCTGGAGCAGGAGATACCCGACATGCTCGTGGCCGATCCCGCAGCCGGGACCGCGCGGCGCATGACCCTGACACCACGTACCTCGGAAGTCGACCTCATCCCTGATCCCTGGGGCTGAGTCAGGACGCGTTCCGACAGAGACAGTAGTAGCCCAACTGCCGAACGCCGACGCGGGAACCGGGTCATCAAGCCGGACCCCGGTGGGCCACTGTCACGATGGCTTCGTCGCCGCGACACTGTGCGCAAAGACCCGCTCGGCTCTCCTTTGCGGCGCTGACCTGCAGCATGGGATTTCCGCGCAGGTCCCGCCTGGGGTGATACCTTCAGCCGCCGTGTTGACGGCCGACCTGTGCGGTTCGTTCTCGCCGCGGACACCGAACGCCTACCTGGGCAGCCGCCATCGAGTCGGCGGGCGGCGTCACGTACGTGCGATGATGTGCTTGCCGTGCTCCTGGGCGGCCGGGCTGTCCGAGATGCTCGGCAGGCGGGCGGCGACGTTGGTCAGGCCGTCGTCGATGCGGACGGAGCGCACGCCGTCCGAGCAGTCGAGGAAAAGGGCTGCGAGGGAGCGGGTTCGGCTGGAGGCAGTCGGTCTCTTCGAGGGCGGCGCGAAGAACAGGGAGATCGCGGCCACGCTGCGGGTGAGCGAGCGGTCGGTGGAGCGCTGGCGCCGTCAGTGGCGTGAGCGGGGTGAAGAGGGTGTCCGGTCGAAGGGATCGCCAGGGCGTCCGAGGCTTACGGCAGACCAAATTGCCAAACTCGAGCGGGAGTTGGAGCGCGGCCCGCTCGCCCATGGCTGGGCTGACCAGCGGTGAACACTGGCCCGGGTGAAGACTCTGATCGGACGGTTGTTCCACGTCGGCTACACAGTGGAGGGGACGTGGCGGCTGCTCCGACGTCATGGCTGGTCCTGGCAGCAGCCGGCTCGGCGGGCAATCGAACGTGACGACGAGGCAGTGGAGTTGTGGAAGAAGGAGGTGTGGCCACAGGCATAAGCACGGGGGCGGCCCGCGGAGCCTGGATCGTCTTCGAGGACGAGGCCGGCCAGTCGCTGAAGCCGCCACGCGCAAGGTCCTGGGGCCGCATCGGCCAGACGCCCGTCGTCCGCGTCCGGGGCGAGGCTCCGGACGGGTCTCGATGGCGGGAATGACTTGCTTCCGTTCCGGAGAGCGGTCGCGGCTGATCTACAGCTTCCGCGTCCACCGAGGCCGCAAGGGCGAGCCCAAGGGCTTCACCTGGCAGGACTACCGCGACCTCATCGTGTGGGCCCACAACCAGCACAAAGGCCCCATCGTCCTAGTCCGGGACAACCTGCGCACCCACCTCATGCCGCAGTCAAGCGGATCGCCACGCACTGGCCGGACATGCTCCGCGTCGCCGGGTCGCTCATCACCAACCAGGTCCGGGCCTACAACTCGCTGCGGATGTTCGGCCGCGAGGGCCACCCGACCCCGCTCGGCGCCGCGTTCGCCGAGTACGGGCGGATCGACAAGACCATGCACCTGCTTGCCCTGGTCGACCGGGTCGACGACACCTACCGCCGGCTGATGAACCGGCAGCTCACCGTGCAGGAGTCCCGCCACCGCCTGGCCCGCGCGATCTGCCACGGCGGCCGCGGCCAGATCCGCCAGGCGTACCGCGAGGGCCAGGAGGACCTGCTCGCAGCTCTCGGCCTGGTCCTCAACGCTGTGGTCCTGTGGAACACCCGCTACCTGGACGCCGCCGTCGCCCAGCTCCGCGCCGAGGGCCACGACATCAAGGACGAGGACGTCGCCCGCCTCTCCCCGCTCAAGGATCGGCACATCAACTTCCTGGGCCGCTACCTGTTCAACATCAAGGCCAGCGGCCCCGGCCAGGGCCTGCGCCCTCTCCGGGACCCGGACGCCGTCGAAGACGACGAGGACAACAACTGAACCGGCCCGCGACGTACGGTGGAGACGTGGCGCATATCAGCCCGAGCTGTCAGAACGGTGGTTCGGTGGAGTAGGTGCCGTCCCATGCGGGTGTGGTCGGTTTGCTTATCGGCTGCTGGAGGAGTCGTACAGCGTCTTGAATGCGGCCGAGGGCGATAAGGCGCTCGGCACGAAGAGAGCTGTTGACTGCCGGGTGCTGTGCGAGGACTGCGTCGGCTTCTTCGGTGCGGCCAGCTTTGTCACGCATGTCGGACAAGGCCCAGGCCGCGTACCAGGTGTCGCCCTCGGGGCGCGCCCGCGTCTGCTCGATCGCTTCGCCGAGCAGGCCGCAGTCGGCCATGAGCGGAAGCCGCATTTGGAAGAGGTCCCAGTACTCCTTGCCGTCTCTTCGTGCCTTGATGGCATCGAGGTGGGCCTGGCCCTCTCGGGACCGGCCGTGGTCGGCGTATAGGGTGCAAAGAGCGTGGACGAGCCAGTCCTCCGCGTCGTGTTCGGTGAGCGCGCGCAGCACCTCGATCGCCTCGTCGCTCCGTCGGTGCCGGACCAGGAGCTCGGACAGCGGTACAGCCACATGCCACATGCCGGACGGCGTAGCACCGAACGTGCGGTAGGCGGCGATCGCGCCTTCCACGTCGCCGCGTTCCTCCAGCACTTCGGCAAGGCGCTGCACGGCGTGCCCGTGGTAGTCGGACGCTGCGTACGCACGCAGTTCCCTGATTCGGTCGTGTCTGGCCAGCAGGCCGGCCAGCTGGTCACGGCCGTTGACGGAGATGACCTCGCGGGTGTGCAGCAAGGCGATCGCCTCCTCGATCCGGCCCTGGCGTTCCCTGATCGTGGCGAGCAGGCCGACTGCGTTGAACGGTTCCATCCGGAGGTTGTCGCAGTCCGGGTCGTCACAGGCAGGGACCGCCGCTTCCACCCGGGCCTCCAACAGTGCCGCCGCTTCCTCGTCCATGCCCGCCGTTTCGGCGACGTCGACCAGGCACTCGGCGAGGAACCAGTCCTGGATCCCGGCGCGCAGCAGCATGAACGCCTCGCCGCTGCGGCCATGGCGGGCCAGCAGGCACGCGAAGAAGACCAGCGCCAGCCGGTCACCGGCCTCCGCGTACGGGCGGGACAGCGCGATCGCCTCCTCCGCCCGGCCCCAGCCCTCCAGCAGCTCCGCCCGAGCTTGGGCCGCCGGCCACCAGTTTGTGGCGACGTACGGAGCGAGCACCTCCAACGCCTGCTCGCGCTGGCCCCGATGCCCGAGCAGCCGGGCCCACTCAAGCGCGCAGAACCACTCCCCGCGGCCGGCCTGGAACTCCACTTCCCGCTCATGACCGAGTTCGAGAAGCCGTGCTACCAGCGGCGGAGGAATGCAGCCCGTCAACGTTCGGGCCCGGTAGTCAAGATCATCAGCGTCCACGACAGCGCACCTTAGCCCTCACCACCGACACAGCCCGCACGTCGGGCCATCGCATGTGAGGGCAGGCGTCAATAAACGATCGTTTTTTGAAGATCGCCCAGAAGGGCCCCCGGACCCCGCAGGGCCTTCAGAAACCCCTTCAAAAACCTGGGGGGTTCAACAACCTCAGACCACCGTTTCCTGACATGATCCGGGGCCATGACCGCCCTCGAACCGGCCGACGGACCGGACCTCCTCGTTGCCGAACCACTCGTCCGCACCGAAATCAAGATCGGATACGCCCGGGTCTCCACCGGCGGGCAGAAGCTCGAACGGCAGGTCGACGCCCTCGCCGCCGCCGGATGCCGGAAGATCTTCGCGGACAAGAAGTCCGGCAAGAACGCCTTCCGCCCCGAGCTGAAGGCGTGCCACGCCTTCCTCGACGCCGGCGCCACCCTCGTGGTCCCCTCGCTCGACCGCTACGGTCGCAGCCTTCAGGACCTCATCAACATGGTCGCCGAGCTACGCGACCGAGGGATCGGCTTCACCTCGCTGCACGAGAACCTGGACACCACCACCCCCGGCGGCCGGCTCGTCTTCCACGTCTTCGCCGCCCTCGCGGAGTTCATCCGCGAACTCATCGTCATCGGCACCAACGAGGGCCTGGCCGCCGCCCGCGCCCGCGGCCGGGTCGGCGGGCGCCCCACCGTCGCCAGCGAGGAAGTCATCAAGGCCGCCCGCGACCTGCTGCCCGACCCCGGCCGCTCCATCACCTCGATCGCCAAGCTCCTCGGCGTCTCCCCAGGCACCCTCTACAACCACATCCCCGACCTGCGCGAACTGCGCGTCGGCACCGTCCACCGGCAGCTCGAAGCCCGTACGAGTTAGGCGGACCCCAGCAAGATCGTTCTCACCGGGATTTCCTGTACCTCAACTACAAGCGCCGCCAATTGCATCGGATGCGAACAGGCGACAGTTGATGTGTCGGCACCAGCAAGGGCGGACGACACCTCGCTGAACAGGGACGTCGGGCTCCGTTGCGTCGCGCGACGGTAGCGGCTGGCAAGCCCCGATGGCCAGCCGCTGTCACTCGTCCGGATGGACGGCCTGCGGTTTCGCCCCCGACTCGCATCCGATGCGGTTTTCTCTCATTGGATGCGAGCTACGGAGAGTGGTGGACAGTGAGGTTCAACGGGACGGTCCCGGGGGCGGCGAGACTGCACCTGACGGACGGCGTCGCACTGCTGCGGCCGGAGGAACAGGTCTTCTCCGCGATGCTGGGCGGATTCGCCAATCAGCAACTCGCACGGAACCTGGCCCGCTCGACTGTCGAAGGGCGGGAGAACATGGTGAAGGCGTTCACCGCCTACGTGAACGCCTTCCCCTGGCAGTGGACGCCGGCCATGGTGGATGAATGGCTCGGTGACTTGCGCTCATTGCGTGATCTGAAGCGTTCGACGATCCGCTCGTACTCCGAGGCCATCCGCTCCTTCTGCCACTTCGCCACCGACCCCCTCTACGAATGGGCCACCACGTGTGAAGAGCGGTTCGGCTCCCATCCGGTCCAGATCGTGCACGAGTGGAACACCGCGGTGCACGTCCAGGACAACGAGTCCGATGCGAAGAAGCGCGCCTTCACCAAGGCCGAGCTGCACGCCTTCTTCGCTCACTGCGACGACGAGGTGGCCCGCATCCGGGCCTTCGGCCGCAAGGGCTGGCTGCCCGCGTTCCGCGACGCGACGCTGTTCAAAACCGCGTACGCCTTCGGCACGCGACGCAACGAAACACGGATGCTGGACGCCGCTGACTTCGGCCGCAACCCTCACGGAGCCGAGTACGGCGAGTTCGGTCTGTGCCGCGTCCGGTTCGGCAAAGCCAAGAAGGGCTCACCGCCCAAGCGACGCACAGTGCTGACCGTCTGGGACTGGGCCCCCGACATCCTGGACGAGTGGTTCACCGAGGTCCGGCCGCTGTTCGGAGGCGAAGGGAACCCGGCCGCCTGGCCCTCCGAGCGCGGACTGCGGATCGGCTGCCAGCGGCTCAACTCCCGGTTCATCACCTACCGCCAGGCCCTTGGCCTGGACGAGGGACTGGACTTCCATTCCTTCCGCAGGTCCTACATCACCCATCTGATCGAGGCCGGCTGGGACCCGCGCTTCGTCCAGGAGCAGGTCGGTCACGACCACGCAAGCACGACCGCGATCTACACCTGCGTGAGCTCCGAATTCCGCACCCGCACACTCCGCCGACATCTGGACGGCACCATTGCCGCCGCCCTGAACAGCCAGGCCGGGAGGCAGAGGTGAAACGCAAGGTCGGCTACACGTGGAAGCTGCGTGAACTAATGGGCACTCACGGCATGTTCACCACCACCGAGCTGGTGCCGCTACTGCGCGACCGCGGCATCGAACTGTCAGCTTCCCAGGTCCACCGACTGGTCTCCGGCACCCCCGAGCGGTTGTCGCTCCAGGTCCTGGCCGCGCTCTGCGACATCTTCTCCTGCACGTCGGCAGACCTGGTCACCACGACCGCCGAGAACGCCGGAGTCCGCAAGACCGCGACCGGTGATCTCCCTGCCTTGCCGACGGCGGTCGCGAAACTGCGGCCCCGACCGGCCCGAATCCTTCCTGACGAGTGAGCCCCGCCTACACCCCCGAGGAGAGCGAACGCTGGCACAAGAGGACGTGCGCCCGCTGTCAACGCCACGGCTGGTTCGCCGCCCGCTGGCCCAACGGCTATGTCTGCCGCACCCGCCACGACAAAGCTCTCTGCGTTCGTGGAACCTGTCCCGAATGCCGAGTCGAGCGTGCTCTTCCCGGCCTACGTCCGAGCGACCGCACGCCGATCTGCTCCGACTGCGGGGGCTTCATGATGTCCTATCGATGCTCCCGCTGCGGAGAGGAAGGCAAGCTGCACAGAGGCCGGCTCTGCACCCGCTGCACCGTTGCCGACCGGCTATCCCAGCTACTGGACGACGGCACTGGCCGCATCCGCCCCCAACTCGTTCCGCTGGCCGACTCGCTCCGCACCATGGACAGCCCGTTGTCCGGCCTCGCCTGGCTCGACCGGAACAGGAACGCCCCGACTCCACCGCCGACTGGCTACGCCAACTCGCCACCGGCGACATCGAGCTGACCCACGAAGCCTTCCACAGCCTCGAACCCTGGCGGGCCGCCGCCCACCTGCGGGAACTCCTCATGTCCTGCGGTGTCCTACCCGCCGTCGACAAGCGGATCTGCTCGCTCGAACGATGGCTCATCGGCCACCTCGCCGACATTCCTGACCCCGACCACGCTCAGGTCATCCGCCGGTTCGCCACCTTGGGAAGTGCTCCCACGCCTGCGGACCAGCAGCCAGAAGAAGCCGATCACCCCGGCAGCCCGTCGACATGCCGCTGACCAGGTTAAGCAGGTCACGGCCTTCCTCACCTGGCTCGCCGCCCGTGATCACACCCTTGGCACCTGCGGCCAGACCGGGCATCGACGCCTGGCACACCGAGCAGAACGAGTACACCCGCAACACCATGCGAGCCTTCCTGCTCTGGTGCTCGGCCAGCAAGCTCACCCGCCCTTCCGGCTGCCCCCCGGTCCACATCCGCCGGGCCACCCCGATGCCGCAGCCCGAACGACTGGAATTGATCGGGCAGCTCCTCACCGACCCGGACCTACCGCTTCGTACTCGGGTCGCGGGCGTGATCGTCCTGCTCTATGCCCAACCACTCAGCCGAGTCGTGCGCCTCACCCTGGACGACGTCGGCCACAGCAACGACCAGACGTTTCTCCCTGAATCTGCGGTCGGCCGAATGAACCTGCTACTCCGCAGGAAGGGGACTCAACGGGATCTCGGACAACGCCCAGCGCGTGAACGTGAGCAGAGCCTCGCCGACGATGTCCTCAAGCCGATCAAAATCCTCCGGCAGCACGTCGAGCAGGAAGTGCTCGACTTCCCGGTCGGCCCGTTTGATCAGGACGAGGCAGCGATAACAGGGCTTGGGAGGACGCTCAAGAAGGATCGCGCGCAGAGACCCCGTCGCATCGTCGGCCAGGCACTGATCAAGCCATCCAGGCTCGCGTCCCCTGCCGAGGTTGAGGCGCTCGCTCTTCGAACTCAGCTCTACGAGGACCTGCTTGTTCACACGCTTGATCTCTTTGGGGACGTTCAGCGGCATGAAGGCAGGTTATCCACCAACGGCCAGAACGCGAGGGGCTGCCAGCACAGACCATGACCTGCGGCACCCCAACACACAGTGACAGTCCTCGACGTGGACTTCGACCGACATGCGCTCCGAACAGAGAAGCGCATGGAGCGAGTGGACATCTACGTCCCCTCGTTGTCGCTGATCCTCGAGTTTGATGGCTCGTACTGGCACGAAAGTACAGAAGAGACGGACGAGGAGAAGGCACGTCGTCTTCGGACGATCGTCAAGCACGTGGCACGCGTCCGTGAACATCCACTCAAATGTCTCGATCCTGTCCACGATGTCGTGGTTCCCTTCCAAGCAGCCCCGGAGACGGCGGCCGCCATCGTGCTGAAGCACCTCGTCAAGCTCGACGTCATCTCGCGCGCCAAAGCTGAGGACTATCTGCGGGTTCCCGGCCCACGGGCAGTTGACCGGGCGGAGCAGATCCTTGCCGATCTTCGTAGGCGCGCCTGCGAGCGGAAGGCAGCCAGGGAGCAGGTGGGGCAGCCTGCCAGGCCAATCGACGGCAACGGGCAGACCCCAGAGCCTCCGCTGACGCTGTGGTGACGGTCAAGATCGCTGCCATCAGCGGGGCATTCGGAGAGTTCCAATACCCGACTGCACCATTAGCCTCGATCTTGCATGATGGTCCGTCAGCTTGCTGATGGACCCTTCCTGCTCGTTCAGAGCGGGGATTTCTGCTTGCGAACAGGCTGATGGCCCGGATGTCGCGCCGGGTGGGCGCCGGGTTCCACGGCTCCGGGGTGTGCTGCTCGTAGGGACGGGACGCTGCTGGTCAGCCAGGGTTTGGGAGGGCATCGAGCCGGGCGAGCGCGCTGGTGATCACGTCGGTCCAGGGCCAGTGCTGTGCCAGGCGGAGGATGCGGCGGCGGCCGGTGGTGACGAGCTGGGCAGCGGCGGAGAACAGCCGCAGTCGCAGGCGGCGGGGTTCCCACAGGCGTGCGGCGCCGGTCAGCGCCAGCATCGGCATCCAGGCAAGCAGGTCCAGAGCGATCTGGACGATCTCCAGCCAGATCTGGTTCTGTGCGGCGTCGTGCAGGGGCAGGTTGCGCAGGCCGGTGGCCCGCGCGGCGCGGATGCGGTCCTCGGCCCTCGCACGCTGGCGGTGCCGCAGTTCGAGCGTGGCGATCGGAGTGTTCTTGGTGTTGGTGGCGAAGCAGACACCTCAGGGTTCTAACTCGTCAAGCGGCGGCAGGGAGTTCGATGGGGAAGGCGGTTTGTTCGCCGAACAGCTTGCGGTGCTGGAGACAGTG
>NZ_JBIURS010000051.1:0-21731 GCF_044740965.1 Streptomyces sp. NPDC088252
GGGCACTGTCACGTTGACTGACCGGGTGGGATGATCTTCTGGTTGGTCATGCTGGGAGGGGTCGTCCCTGGACAGCGCATCGCCGTCGTACAAGGGGCACCGGTACCCGGTCGAGGTCATTGCCCACTGTGTGTGGCTGTACCACCGCTTCCCGCTGTCGTTCCGCGAGGTCGAGGAGCTGATGCTCAAGCGCGGCGTGGTCGTCTCCCACGAGACGGTCCGCCGCTGGTGTGCGAAGTTCGGGTCCGGTCCCGCCGGGACAAGGCCGCGGCCCGGCGCTTCTTCCGCAAACTGCTCAAGAGAACCTGCTCGGTGCCGAGGGTGATCGTCACCGACAAGCTCCGCTCCCACGGCGCGGCCCACCGCGAGATCATGCCCTCCGTCGAGCACCGCTCCCACAAGGGCCTCAACAACCGGGCAGAGAACAGCCACCAGCCCACCCGGCAGCGCGAACGCGCCATGAAAGGCTTCCGTAGCGTCGGCGGAGCCCAGCAGTTCCTGTCCGCGTTCAGCGGCATCTCACCCCGCTTCCGACCACGCCGCCACCTGATGACCGCCCCCGAAGACCGCACCGAGATGACCACCCGCTTCGCCATCTGGGACCAGCTCACCGGCGTCGCCGACCTGCCCGCCGCGGCCTGAGCACGGAGCCGGAACCCGGCCCCACCACACCCGACACACCGTCAGGCACTCACACACCCAACAACGTGACAGCGCCCACAAACGGTGCTTTCTGTGACGGCGTTCTGAGGGACCGCTGACCTGCCTGGTCTCACCGCTTCCCGCTAATCGGTGTTCCCCGAGGCTGTCACCCAGAGCGGCCATAGGTCCTCCTTTCTTCCCCGGGGCCCAGTTCCCCGCAGCTCACACAAAAGCTCGTCATCACCTCAGGCAGAAGCGCCCTTCAGTCGTCACGGCCTACCGCATCCTCGCCAAGGGCGAAACGGTCGAGTTCCCGACCGGACTCTCCTCGATGCCTACGACCCTTGCCCTGCGAGTGTGATCTTCCGGCCCGCGCGCGCCGCCTCTCGGACCTGCTCCAGCATGGCGTGCCGCCGGACGGCGTGCCGGAAGTCGGGAACGCCGACCTCGTCCGGTGCAAGATTCCCGTTGATCTGGTCGCGCAGGAGCGCGTACTCGTGGGCGACGTTGTAGGCGGGCTCGGCACCTCGCTCCGTCCATTGTGTCAGCGAGCGCTCATAGCGGGCGGGAACCGGAAGTTCGGCCAAGGCACCTTCTTCTCCCCGGGCGCCGTACAGGCGCAGCCGTCCCTGGAACCACAGAGCCTGGTCGGCCTTGACGACGAGATCACCCTCCGTGCCGTTGATCTCCCAATGAAACGCGGTGGCGCGGGACGTACCACCGCGGAAGTGCATCGCAGCCACGGCCCCCGACTCCAGCACACCCGTGACGGCGATCTGGTCCTCGGCGCTCTTGGCCGCGACCGCCCCGCTCGTGACGTTCGTGACCTCAGGGCGCAGGTTCTCGATGAGAGCTGACACCTCGCGGAACTCCCCGAGCACCATGGTCAGCGCGTCGACCGAGTGCCCGAAGGGGATCGAAAGCAGCGTGGCGCCGCTCCTGACGTCCAGAATGTACGCATAGTTGTCGTCGTAAGTGGCACCCCCGATCCAGCCCGACCCGAGCATGCTGGTCGACAGCACCCGCCCTACGTAGCCGTCGGCGACCAGGTCCCGCAGATACCGAAGCGGCGGAGCCGACCGGGCCTGCAGGCCGACAGCCGTGAGCACACCCCTGCGATGCGCGAGGTCAGCCAGTTCCTCAGCCTGCGCGAGATCGGCACCGAGCGGCCACTCGCTGAACACCATCTTCCCTGCTTCCAGCGCGGGTCGGATGAGCTCCAGGTGATGCGGAACCTTCACCGTCACCGCCACGAGGTCGACCTCCTCACTGAGGGCCAGCTCCTCTGCACTGGCGAAGGTCAGCGGCACCGCATACTTCTCGCCGGCCGCACGCGCCGATTCGACGGTGCCGGCGCTCAGCGCCCGCAACTCGTATCCGTCGAGCCCGGCCAGCGCCGGCACATGGGCGCCGGCCGCCCACCCGCCGCTCGCGCTCAGACCTACGACACCGACACGAATCAACTCTCCATGAGGGGAAGTGGACGTCATCTGCACCCCAGTGTTCGCGACCGCCTGCTCTCTCACCTCAGAACGGCCAATGGCCATGGAGGACACGGTCCAGGCACCACGTTCAGCTACATGCCGATGGGTTCGCCGTTCATCAACGGCACCACACATCGGCTTCCCGAGGACAGCGGCCAGCCGTGCCGTCTCCGGGTCGGCACCGTCGTCCACGGGGCGCTCGATGCGGTCGGCGTCTGAGTGCAGGCCCTCGCCGAATAGCAGCTCCGCCTGTGGTTCCGTCACCGTCTGCTCGGCGGTGAGCCCGAGGGCGGGCATGCCACGCCGCATCCACGCCCCGGGCGCAGCCGTTCATCAGACGGGACCTAAGGCTCAGGTGCTGGGGGCTGTTATCGCTGCGGCGGGGCCGCGTTGGGAGCGGGGGGTTTTGTCGCCCACGCGCTTGGGTTCGATGGTGCGGGGATCGACGGCTTCGCCCGGGGCGCCTTCGTGGTAGGGCCCGTCGGGGCTGGCGTCGCGGTCGTGCGGGAGGAGGAAGAAGACGCGGCGGAGCTGGAGGCCGCTGTCGGGGTCGGCTTCGGCGTGGGCGTCGAGTTCGGTGTAGCCGACCATGCGGCCGTCGCGTTCGTAGCGGGGCTTGCCGCGGCGGCGGGCGGTCTTGTCGAGGGCTTGGCGTACGTAGTCAAGGTCGTCAGGGTTCTCCAGCCACACCACGGCGGTCTCGTGGCGGAGATCGCTCTCGTTCAGCAGCGAGCTCATGGCTGCAGCCCCTTTTCGTTGTCGACGGCCGGTTGCGGGCCGAGGTGGATGTGGTGAGCACGATCCCTGATGGGGGCACCGTGTTCATGGTAGGCGGGGTTGGCGGGTGTGTGTCGGGCGCTCCGGTCAGGCATGGCCGGCCTGGGCTTCGTCGTCGGTGAGAAGTCCGAGGCCGGGGTAGTACTTCTTGCCGCTGGACTTCATCATGTCGGCGGGTGAGGCGAGGGAGAGTTCCTGGCGTACGCGGGTGGCGAAGGCGCGGGCGGTGGCGGGGCGGATGCCTTCGCCGGCGCTGCACCAGCTGCTGTAGGTGGCGTACAGCAGGCCTTGTTCAACGCGGAGGTCGCCCGGGGCGCGTTCGGAAGCGCGGTCGCTGTTGTCGGTGGTGCAGCATTCGGTGAGGAAGCGGCCGATGTGGTCTTCGGTGGTGGCGTAGGCCTCGGTGGCGGTGCGTACGGTTGCGGGTCCGGCGAGAGGGTCGCGGGTCTCGAGGTAGAGCTGGGCGCCTTCGATGAGCCATTGCAGGATGCCGGGGCCTTCGCTCTGGACGAGTTCCTTGGCCAGGTTGTCGATCTTGCGGGCGGCGGGGACGACGCGTTCGAAGGGGATCAGGCGGATCCGGCGCCAGAAGGCGTGGCCGCCGGTGCCGACTTCGGGGCGGTGGTTGCCGAGCAGCCAGAGTTTGTGGGTGGGGTTGAAGCTGAAGAAGTCCTGGCGCATGCGGCGGGCCATGATGCGGTCGCCGCCGGTCAGGAGTTTGACCCGGGATTCGTCGAACTTGTCGTTGGGCTTCAGTTCGGAGCACACGACGATGCGCCGGCCGTGGAGTTCGGTGAGTTCGGTGGAGTGTTCGGAGAATTTGCCCTTCTCCATGAGAAAGCCGGGCGGGGCGGCCTGGGCGTAGTCGCCGAGGATCTGGGTCATGACATCGAGCAGGACAGACTTGCCGTTGGCGCCGGTGCCGTAGAGGAAGGGCAGGACCTGGGCACCGACGTCGCCGGTGACGGAGTAGCCGAGGAGCAGGTGAAGGAAGTGGATGGTCTCCTCGCCCTTGGCGTCGTCGCCGAAGGTGTCGTGGAGGAAGCGGTGCCAGCGGGGGGTGGGCATCGTCTCGGGGGCGACGCTGGTGGCCCGGGAGTGCATGTCGGCTTCGGGGTCAGGCTTGTGGAGGTGGCCGGTGTGGAGGTCGACGACTCCGGCCGGGGTGCACAGGGCGTAGGGGTCGCCGTCCAGGACGTCGGGGTCCAGAGCGAGTGCCGGGGAGGCTTTGGCCTGGGTGAGCATGGCCTTGATACCGGGGGTCGACATGGAGCGTCGGCGGTGGGAAGCGAGGTCGCGGTCGGTGAACTGGCCGGTCGGGTCGGTGGCGGGCATCTGCTCGGCCAGATCACCGGCCGCCCATACTGCGGCTTTCTCGCCTCCGGTCCGCTTCCAGCGGTACTGGTCCCAGTGGTACCAGCCGAGGCCTTCGACGTGGCGGAACTGGTCGCCGAACATCACCGCGAACAGCTTGGCGTTGCCACGGTCGGTGAGCAGTCCTGGAAGCTGGCCCGACTGCGGTGGTGGCTCGTGGACAACCGTGGCGGTTCTCTGTTGGGCGGGCAGGCTCGGGTGTGCCGCGTGGACTTCGAGATCGAGCATCTGCTGCGCTGCGGCAGTGGCGTCGAAGCGCGGGCTGTCGGCGCTGCTCATGGGCGTCCTTTGAAATGGAGCGGCCGGCTTGCGCCGGCGGACAGGGCAGAGGTGATGACGGCGAGGCTGTGGCGGCTGCGATGTGGACGTGCAGCGTCGGCGGCCGCGGTCAGCAGGTCGCGTGCTTGGCTGTCGGTGAGGTGGCCGGAGGCGATCAGACCACCGGCGGTGTAGGCGGCGCGGTTGAGTTTCTCGGTGAAGGCGGTGCCCTGAGTGGCGGCGGCGCATTCTTTCACCTGGTCGAGTAGCGGTTCCAGGAGCCGGTTGGCGCGTTGACGGGCTGGGCGCGGGGAGACGGGGCGGGGTGGCGGAACCGGGGTGGTTCCGTTGTTGACCGGGTGGCCTGTGCGCTGGAGTTCGGTGGCAAGCCAGTCGGGCAGGATTGCGGGGAGCCGGGCTGCGCCGACCGGGCTGTATGTGCCGGCGGAGGTGCGGGTAGCGGGGGTCACGATGTAGCCGCCAGTGGACCGGACATCGACTTGCCAGGCGAGGGCGACCTTCGGGCTGGAACCCACCGAAGAGCGGTAGCGTGGGCCTTCAGGAGGGGTCCTGTACCAGACGTGCAATCCGCCTGACGGAGTTCGCACGCGCAGGGTGGAGTCGTCGTCTGCTGGGCTTTGCTGGCTGCGGAGCGCGGCCAGCAGAGCGAGGGTGTCGAACCCAGAGGCAAGGCCTGCCAGGTTGACGCTCTCGTGGATCGGGATGCCGGGCAGGAGCCGGTTCCGGTCGGGGACTTCGGCGCTGTGAGCGTCGATGTCGAGGACGACGAGGTCTGCCGGACCACAGGAGACCCCGACCCCGAGCGTGGGGTGACTCCCCCACCAGGCGTCCAGGAGAGAAAGGTTCGTAGTCGCTGCGTGAAAGCCGTGGCACCACCGGCCTGCTGAATGGCAGGGACAGTCCTGAGGGCGGTGAGGCTCGTCTCGGCACGCCTGGCAGTTGGCGGCCGGGGTCTTGCGGCCCGGGGCCAGCGGGTGCACTGGCCAGCCGTTTCCGGCGCACCAGCGGGCGACGTTGTAGGGACTCGCGGGTCCCGCAGAGCGGGGAACGCTGGTCTCACTTTGACGCGGCACGCTGATCGTCCTTGCCGAGGGGCTAACAACCTGTTCAGTCCCTGAGGTAAAAGACCAGGTCACAGCGATACTACCGCCGGGTGAGGGACCGAAGGGACTGAGTTTTCCAATGAGGTCAGAGCCTACATCAGCGGTCTGGGCGCGGCTGCGGCCGCTTCCCGACTTGAGTCCCTTCAGTCCCTTCGCTACCTGGGGAGTTGGAGTGCCTGCTTCTTGGGCAAAGCAGCTGATCAAGTCGGCACGCCGGGCGTGTCGGGGCCTGGCGTCTTTTGGCGGGGCGGAGAGGGACTGAAGGCTTGAGACGCATCTTGGTCCCCGTTCAGTCCCTCCCTTAAATGTGCAGGTCACAGGGCATTTGAGGCTCGACCGAGGGACCGAAGGGACTGTAAGTCGCAGTTATGAACTGCTCACGATAGAAAGACCTCTGTCCCACGGGTGCGCATGCATGCGCACCCGTGATGATCGGAACTGGGATTTTCAGTCCCTTCAGTCCCTTGAGTCCCCTACCCAGAGAGAGAAAATGCCTCTGAGCTGCACTTTTGTCGAGGGACCGAGCCAGGGACTCAAGGAGACCGTGCACATCCGCCGCCGGCTCACTTGACGACGGTGCCCGCTCCCAGAAGCCGCCGGATACACCGACTGGCCACGTCCGGGGCAGGCCGTGCACGGGAAGCAGCCGGTTAGAGGGCAGTGCTGTTTGTACTTCAGGCTGCGTGACCACGAGGTCGGCGTCGGCGGTGATCCGCGCGACGGGGAACGTGGGGCCGGGTGTGCAGTCCTCGGGTCGGGTGTGGGCGCGCAGGGTGTTGAGGGGGCCCATGCTGGAGCAGAGGATCGAGGAACTGGCGGCGCTGGTTGCTGACCTGTCTCCTCACCGTGTGCTGGATTGGTGCCGGGCCCTGGCCGCCCTCATTGCCGTACCCAGGATGTGTGCGGGGCGGGACGACGCGGAGACCCGGTTCCTCATCGCCCTGGGCGGCGGCTGATCCGCCCAGGTGGCTGTGGCGTGGCCGCGCTGGAAACTGGCCGCACCTCCTGGACGGCGGTGCTGGACGCGGTCCGTCTGGAGCCCGGCGCCGACGTCGCCGCGGTGACCACGGTGCAGATCAGCGACGTCGTCGAGCGGCTCGTCGCCGCCGGCCAGTGGAAGCCGGGTGACCCGGAGGTCCTGGTGGTACTTGACGCCGGATACGATGCCCCGCGCATCGCCCACCTCCTGGCAGGGCTTCCGGTCGAGATCCTCGGCCGGCTCCGGTCCGACCGCGTGATGCGTCGGGCGAGGCCGGCACGGGCCTACGACCCCAAGGGCGGCCGGCCACCCAAGCACGGCGGCGACGTCGCCTTCGGCGATCCCAGTACCTGGGGCACCGAACAGGCCCTGCCCGGCCGGAGTTCAGCGGGCGGGCAGGGTGCCGAACGGCGAGGCTCCGCGCCCCAGTCCGAGGGCTTCTGGCCGCGGAACGTCTCACCGCTCTCGATCCGGGCCTTGATCCTGGCGAACTCCCGCTCGGCTGCCGACAGCTGCCGGGGGCGCGCAGCCAGGGTGTCCCCGGCCGTCGGTCACCCCTTCGTGATGACCTCGCCCTTGCCATAGTCCTTGAAGCAGGCTGGGCCCGGGTGGGCGGCCCGCGCCGACCCGCGTGGCAGCGTCGCTGTCTTCCTCGCGGCCGACTTCCCGCCGCGAGCCTTCTTCTTCGCTGCCTGCGCCCGCTTGATCGCCTGGCGCTGCGCCTTGCCAGGCCGTTTCTTCGGCTGCTGCCCGCGTGCCGCCTTCGCGGCCTTCTGTGCCAGGGTCTGTCACACGCGCGGTTCGAAAAGCTGGCGTCCGGCGGCCGATGCGCACGCCACGCGCACCGGACACGGCAGGCCGCGGCGCGAAGCTGCGCACCGGTGCGCAGCTTCGCGCGATGAGTCGTGCACGATGCACTGCACTCCCCCACCGGATGGCGCGCACCGAGTGGGCTCCCACCGCGCACCCGATACCGCACCACGATGGCGTCTACGGAAGGCGAGTCGCGAACTCCTCGAGACGGCCGCGCCTCTGGACGGCTGCTTCCTGGCGCGGACACTGCGAGATCCATTCGCGCCTACCAACAATCGCACGACAGCCCGCCACCGGTCCGCGAAGAAGGAAGAAGAGCCGCAGCCTGACGCAGAGTTCAGGGCCCGCGGGTTCCACGTCATCCTCAACAAAGTCCCGTGGAAGATCCTCACCGCACTCGCGGCCGCCATCATTACCAAGCTGGCCGGCGGTCACGCCTGGATGCTCTGACCTGACAAATGGGTTGGCCCTGCGGAACGTGCGAAGTGACCGCAGGGCCAACCAAGAGCACCGTCCTGTCAGGGCACCCACGCCCGACCGTACGGGCAACAGCGGCACACCGCCCGGCTGGGATACTCCGGCCGGGCCTGCAGCGGTGTTACGGACATGGACCGATGGACCTGTTCCATCTTCACCGGCAGCACGGCTCCCACCCGTACGAGCTGGCCATCACGAAATTCAGGGCGGTGATGCCTCGTGCATACGTCTGGCGCAGGCCATCCGCCCGCAGCGTGATTCCCGGTGGGCCGGCCTTCTACGGCTACAGCGTTACCCACAGTGCCGTCCGCCCCCGTCATCGGCGTGGGTGACAGGGGACTGATCCGGAGGGAAGCTCCGATTCTTCGTCAGGAACGATCCTAAGCTGCACAACCACTCCAGACCGGTCGAGCCTCATGCGCCTGGGCAGCGCGTGCAACACCGAATGAATCCAAGGAATTGTATTGCGCTGCACGAAGTGGGGTGCGTGTTCCTCTCCGCAGTGCGGGACTGGGCGGGTGACTCCCCCATCAACTGCGGCGTCGGGGATCGCCCGCAGCACCATCCGCTTCACGGCGAACGTCATCCCGGCGTAAGCCTGTCGGCGTACTCGCTCACCTGCGCCAAACCACGCTCCAGCGCATGGGCAGCGAGCCCGCCTGCCTGACAGCCATGTCGTTCGATGGGCTCCTCAGCGGATGCACTCTGGGGGTGTGTCATGGCGTTGTGGTTTATTCCACGAGCTCCGGGTGCTGGCGCAACTTCTGTGGAGCTGTCTGGTGGGGCTTTACTTACGACGTGGCGTCAGTCTGACAACCTCAGCGGCGATCGGCTACGTAGACCTTCTCCCCCAGCATGAGGGGCGCGTCGGCTGGTCCCTTGATGTAGAGACCGCGCCAAATAAGACGGTGCTCCTACGCGGACGGGTACCACTGACGCACCTTGTGCATGCGCACAGGCCACCGATGGTGATACGTCCGCACCTGCTTCTCCTGCCCCGTCTCCGCGATGCGCTGCGCCGGGACCTACTGGGCCAGGCACACCACCCTGATTGCGGAATCGTGCGGGTGCCCTGTTGCTCGGGGACCGACGGGCGCGCTGGCCGTGGAAGTCGTGGTGGTGACGCCTTGGGCGACGAGGCGCCAGAACGCGAACATGTAGCGGCAGGCGAAGTCCTCCTCCGGGTCCTCTACGCGGCCGTCGGCCCACTCGCCGATGTCGGCGACCGGCTCAGCGCGCCAGGCGGATGCTTGCGTGAGGGCGGCCTGGAGCTCCTTGTGCTTTACCGTCAGCAGCACTGTTGAGGCCTCGCTCGGTGTGGTGATGGCGTGGTTGCCGCGCATCCCGTACATGCCGTCGGGCACCAGCCGGGGCAGAGGATGGCCGGAAGCACGGGCCTGCGCCACTGCGGCACGCCGGTCGTCGGGCTGGACCGGGCCGTCACGGTCCATGAACGTGCTGATGCGGACGCCTGCGTACTGAGCGGTAGGCAGTAATTGGTACTGCGTCGTGAACTGCCACCCGTAGGCGAGGGTGTCGGACCGTGAGCCGGTGCGGTTCACACACACCACGGGCTCGGGCAGCACGAGCAGGCCGGCGGTGTCACGACGTCCCGGTCCCGGGAGAGCGTGGTGATGTCGCCGGGCTCGAACGTGGCGGCCGCCGCCATCACAGCGGCAAGAGCGGAGGGTGAGATGACCATCAACTCTGCCGACCGCAGGACACGCACGTCCTGCGCCAGCTGCCACTCAGCAGCCGAATCGGGTCCGGAAGGCCAGGGCGGTCGCATACCGAGCTTGCCCAGAATCATCGAGCAAGCCAGCTCCCATTCGGGGGGCCGGTCCTGAGCAGGCTGCCAGGGGCAGCCGGCAGCCCGGAACGCCCCGAGCACGCCAGTTTCCAACGCGGCGGACTGGTAGGCCCGAGATGCGCCGCACCATCGCAGCGATCCGCTTGCGGTTCCGCAGGGCCAGGGGTTCGGTGCGAGGGTGATTGGCCGTCATCGTCTCGTCTCCTTCGCTGTCCCAGGCCGGGACGGTCATCCGCAGGAGCAGCGTGCACACCACCCCCTTGTCCGCGATGTGTTCGTGGTGGGCAGTGGTGATGACCAGACGGGTTCGGACGTTGGTATTGGAGTAGCGTCTTGTGGGGAGGTGCGGGGATGAGCTTCCGGCTGGCGGCGTACGCCGTGTGTATCGAGGACGGGCGGGTGCTGCTCGCTCGTTACGTATCACCCAAGGGCGAATCCACCTGGACCCTTCCGGGCGGCAGGGTTGAACACGCAGAGGATCCGTTCGACGCGGTGATCCGGGAGGTTGCTGAGGAGACTGGCTGCGACGCAGTGGTCGAACGCCTGCTGGGCGTGGGCTCAAGGGTGATCCCCGCAGCCGAACGCACCATCCCCGGCGGACCCGAGCACCAGAATGTCGGCATCTTCTACCAGGTCCGCATCACCGGCGGCCAACTCCGGCCTGAGCCGAACGGCGAAACCGCTGAGTCGGTCTGGACTGCGATCCCCGACGTCGCTGGCCTGCGCCGGTCATCGCTGGTCGACATCGGCCTCGCCTTGGCGCAGACCCTCCCGGCAACCGGCCACGTCGCTCCCGTCCCGGTCAGCGGTCCGATCCAGCACTGAGGCCACCACCAGCATCCGGTGAGGTCGAACTTGGCAGCTGTGTCCGCCGCTTGGGAGAGCGGTGGGGCGGCTTCGCTCGTGGACCACAAGGGAGTGACATCCGGCCCGTCTGCGGAGTTGGTGAGGCATGGAAGCGGGAAGCGCTTCCCTTCGAGCACGAGAGAGGTCGCCGGACTGTGTGGGAAAGCACTGGTGGAGGAGTGGCCGGACGCGGCCCCTGCTGGTCAGCTCATCGCAGCTTTGCGGTGGCAGGAGTACAGCCTGTTCACGAGTCGTGATCGTGCTGCGGAGGCGGTTTCCAGGTGGTCATCTCCTCTGCTGCGGGTGACGCCGCACGTGAACGGTGATTCTTGTGGTTTCCGCGCCGTGCACGCTGCCTACTCGTTGGCGTACTCGATTCCGGTGTTGTGCCGGTACCCGGAGGAGCTCTGTGTACCGCCTGTTCTCGGCACGGAGCGGTTACGCAGGATGTGCGCCCACTGCTTCAAGGGCATCGATGGCGAGGGCAGGCCAGTGCCTGGGGAGCTCCCGGTTGCTTGGAAGGACGTCACTGACCCGCAGACCCTTCGTGCTGAGGCTGTGCCAGCCGAGGAACTCCTCGAGGCGACCGAGCGTGCTCGGAAGGTGAAAGTCTCTCCTCCCGAGCCATACCGATGGCGTGAGCTGTTGAACCAGTTCTACGAGTAGGAGGAGGCAAATCCTGCTCCGTCGCTGAGTGCTGGGGAAAAGCTGGCCTTGGCCGGCGTCCAGCGGTATGTGAAGCAGTGCGAGCTCGCGTTCGTGGACGACAGAGTGCGCGCCCTTATGCGGCAGGCTCACGAGGACGGGCTGGGACCGACCCGGCTTCAGGCGCTGTCGGGTGTCAGCAGGCGGACGATCCCCGGCTGGCTGCGGGCTGACGCCTGAATCCTCTGCGGGCGACGGTTCTGGATGCGACGAAGCCCCTGCCCATCGTGCTGAAGGGCAGGGGCTTGTTGCTTTCTGGCTATTCGTCTCGGAGGAGGCCTGCGGCGACCTGCTGGAGGATGGCCGCGAGCGAGGCGCGGTCCTGCGTGGCGAGGTCGCCGCGCATGTCTGCAATGACGGCCTCGACTCCGCGGCTGCGGCGGAAGTAGCGCAGGATGAACGCGCTTCGCTGGACGGGGTCCAGCTTGTCGAAAGCCGCATTCATGAGGGCGGCGCCGTCATGCCACGGTGTGGCAGCAGTCATGTCGGCTTCGGGGATCGCCGTAGGTCGCGGCTCCGGAACTACGATGGCGGTGCTGTCCACGTTGGATACCTCGGTGGCTACGGCTCCCCCGCTGGTCGTGCCAGGGGCGGCGGCCGGGTTCAAAACCGGGTTTTGAACTGGCGGAGCCGGCGGGGCGGCCCTGCGCGTGCGTGGGGCCTTCGGCTCCTGGGCCTTGCGGATCTCTTCGGCCGCGATCGCCTTCTGCTGCTCGGGGTCCTGGATCTTGGCAAGCTTCTCCGCCGTCTTCACCTTGATCTGCTTGGTGTCGACAGCGTCTCGGAGTTCGGGTGCCAGGTTGAGCAGGGCCAGGCGGTTGGAGACGTACATCTGCGACTTCCCGATGCGCTCCGCGACCTTCTCCTGGGAGCCATGCCGCTCGACCATCCGCTGCAGGAACTCCGCCTCCTTGTAGGGCGGGATGTTCTTACGGTGGATGTTCTCGATGACGACGGCTTCGTCGACCTTGTCGTCGTCCTCCTTACCAAGACGGTCTCGCACCCGGATCTCGAACTTCGTCCAGCCAAGCTGCTTGGCCGCATGGAAGCGCCGGTTGCCGAGGATGACGACCCACTGGGCGTCGCCCAGGCGAGCGCCGTGCTCGGGCTTGATCCGCAGGAACACTTCGCGCGACATGGCGACGGCCGGCTGGAGCTGGCCGACGGACTTCATCGACTCCTTGAGCTCGCGGAAGTCGGCATCGTCGTCGGTGTAGTCGGCCTCGGTGCGCGGGTTGTCCGGGTTACCCGTAATCGTGTGCATGTACACGGTGGTCGGCGGTGCTTCGGAGTTGGCGGGCTGCTCTGCGGGACCCGTGCCCTTCTTCGCGGTCTTGCCGGGACCGTCGAGGAGTTCGGCCCAGGGCTTCTTGGCGGCCATCAGCGACGGTCCTTCTTACCTGCGCCAAGCTCTAGTGCGAGCTGGTAGAAGTCCTCGCGAGCTTCCATTGCTACGCGGTTCTTCTTGTACTGAGTGACGACGGTGCCTTCGAGGGCTGCTCGGGTATGGACCTTGTAGTGCCGGATGACCGTGTTCGCCAGCTTCCATCCCTGGGCTCGGACGAAGTCCTTGGTCTGTTCAAGGTCGGCCTCCCCGTCGCGGGGGTCCCAGTTGTTGATGACGACCAGGTAGGGGATGTCGAGCGGCTTGACGACCTCTTCGATGGTGTCGCGAGTGGGCATGAAGCCGAGGGGCTCGGGTTCGACGGGGATGATGATGTCGTCGGCGTTGGAGAGGACGGCGCGCATGGCGTCGGCAGCAGTGCTCTTACCGAAGGGGTCGCCGGCCTCTTCCTTCTCGTCCTCAGGAAGGTCCATCCAGCCGGGGGTGTCGATGAAGGCGTGCCTGACCTTGCGGGACTTCTTCAGGTGAGAGAACAGTTCAAGATCGTCTCTGGAGTTGATCTGCTGGAACGAGAAGGGCAGATCCTCACCGACTCGTTCTGACCACCAAGTGGTGGAGCCTTGAGGGTCGGCGGAGACGGCTGCGACGTAGTGGGGGTCGCCTTCGGGGGCTTGGCCCAGCACGTGAGCGGTGATGGCCGCCGTGTTCACGGTGATAGTCGACTTGCCGACTCCACCTTTGCGGTTGATGAGCGCGGTGATTCGTGCCATGAGTGGTACTCCTGATGCTCCGTATGCTTCCCGGCCCGGTTGGGTCGGTACTAGCGGACCGAAACAGGATGCCACGAGCGACTCAGCGAAGGGCATCTCGGCATGCCGGTTCAAAACCGGGTTTTGAAGCCGCGGTCGGCTTCCCTGCCTGAGCGGCCGCCGGGCAGCACTTCAAAACCGGGTTTTGAAAGTGCTCCCCTGCGCTGTCGTCCAACAGCGGTCACTGCGTACTCAGACGCGTGTCAGCTTGCGCAGAACACAGAGAAGGCCCGTACTTCCCACGAGCTCGTGGGAAGTACGGGCCTTCTCTGTGCTGAATGGCAGGCGTCAGAGCGCCCAAGTCGCAGGTTCGCCGTGGTCGGGGGTTCGGAAGTTGGGCGGCCGCCGCCGGGGCCGGACGGATGGCAGACCTGGTTCGAGCACTTGGCGAAACGTGAGGCGGAGTCGGGGATCCGGCCAGGGGATCCCGCCTTCTCGTCGCCAGATTGTCGAGTGGATCCGTTGCTGACCCGGTACGTCCAGTCGAGAGCTCTCCGTTCGCACGCGGCATCGACCAGGCTCAACTACGCGACGGGCATCGCTCTGCTGCTGACGCTCCTGTGGGGCAGGGAGAGGGGCTGGCGTGATGACCTGTTTCACACAGGTGGCTCGTACGGCGGGTGGCATTCAGGACATCGAGACGGCGCTGACGCCGGTGGGGGAGCGATCGTGAGCAGGCGGGGCCGGCGAGCTGTCCTTCCTCAAGACGACGCGGCCTTCCCCGAACCTGTCGTGCCGGACGGGCTGCTGGTGGAGCACCGCAACCATGAGGGGCGGATCGCGACGTACGATTTCGCCCCGCTACCGGTAACTGAGCCGCTGCAGCGGTCGTTGACGGTGCTGTTCATCTGCGAGTGCCGAAGGGGTCGGTGGTCGGCTCATGCCACGTCTCGGGCCCTGTGGCGGGAGGTCGCCAGGTTCGCGGCGTATCTGTCCGAGCAGCCGGACTGCCCGGGTGGCCTCGATGAGATGTCGGCCAGGCTGCTGCGCCGGTGGCGTCTGGCGAAGACAGCCACCGCCGGTGGCCGTCAGCAGGTGCGGGCCGTCAACAAACTGCTGCGCGGCGACAGCCGCTTGCACAGCGGGCCTGCGGCAGAGGTCCTCGCCCGTCGGGTGTCTGCCCTGCGCGGCAGCGTCCAGTCCTACGACGCGATGACGTTCGATCACATCGTCCGTGCGGCGCAGCAGGAATTCCGGGCGGCCTGGCTGCGGATCGAGGAGAACGCCGGCGTGCTGCACCAGTGGCAGTAGGGCCTGACCGATCCGGGCAGCGAAGGGTGGGTGCTGGGTGAGGCCCTGGACTTCATGGCCCGCACCGGGGACGTGCCCCGGGCGGTCGACCCCCGCGGCCGGGAGTACATTCCGGCGAAGTGGCGTCGGGCGCTGGGCGGCACCTCGACGGTGCAGACCTGGCGGCGGCTGTTTCTGCCCCGGTCCGAAGCGGTGTCCCTCGCGGTGCTTCTGCTGGCGGAGTTCGGGGGGAACCTGTCGGTCATCGACCGGGTCAAGGTGCCGAAGGCCGGACCCGATCCTGGGCGGGACGGACGATCGAGATCGTCGAGCTGAAGCAGACCATCGCAAACAAGAAGGAAGAACTCACCCGCTTGCGTGAGGACGTACCCGCGGGCGCCGGGGTGGACCAGGGGGACGTCGATCTGGTCGGTGCCGTGGTCGTCGCCGGGGCGGGGGTGCGCGCGTTCGATGAACGGGTCGACCCGCACGGCGACGTCCTGGGCGCAGCCGGGCGTCCAGGGCTCCGGGGAGCGCACGGCGGCGAGCGTCGCGCGGGACGCGTCGACGGCGGCCTGGACCTTGGGGGGAGAGAGCGACGCCAGGCATGGTGCCGCGGCGGCGGAACATGCGACGCCGGATCACCGGGCGGTCTCCTGCTCGGAGTGGGTGGGGCGGTTGCCAGCGGGCGCCTTAAGCACGCGCGGCAGATGGACGTGAAGGTGCTCGACCTCGTGTCCGCGTTCGCGAAGTGGTCGGGCAAAGATTTCAGTGAGGCCGCTGACTCCTTTCCGGACTAGAAAGTGATCACGTGGGCTGCGGGCCCTCACTAGAGTCGCCCGCATGCCTGATCTCTCCTACCTCGCCGCCGTCCGGGAGTCGTACGACACTGTCGCCTCTGACTACTTCGAACAGGTCAAGCCTCCGGCGGAGTTGGATCCGCTGTCACGAGGGATGTTGAACGTGTTCGCAGAGGTGGTGCGAACGGCCGGCCTCGGGCCCGTCGCCGACCTGGGATGCGGGCCCGGCAAAGTCACGGCCTACCTTGCCGAGCGGCAAGTGCCTGCGTTCGGCATAGACCTATCGCCCGCCATGGTCGAGCTGGCCCGTAGTGCCCACCCAGATCTGCGTTTCAGCGTCGGCTCGATGACTTCGCTCCCGATCGAGGACGACAACCTCGGAGGCATCCTCGCGTACTACTCCACCCACCACACACCACCGACGTTGCTGCCGGTGGTGTTCGGCGAGTTCCACCGCGCTCTCGCGCCTGGCGGCTGTTTGATGCTGGCCGGCCACGTAGGGGCCGGCCAGCATCTACGTCCCACACAGGCATACGGCGGTCATTCGGTGTCTTACGAGTCCTACCTGCTACCGCCTGATCGGATTGCCGAACTCCTGAAGCAGGCCGGGCTCATCCTCACCGCCCGTCTGGTGGAGGAACCCACCGAAGGGGCTGAGAGGGCTTTCGCTACCTTTTTTGCCCACAAGCCCGAACGGCCTTGAGGCTCGAATCCGTCTGGGGTGGTGAAGCGGAGTCGGTGAAGACGGGCAAACCGAGGTCGACCAGCTGTGGTCGGCCGTCGGCGGGCGCCCGGCTGAGGCTGTTGAGCCTGGCGGTGGCGGCGTCGAAGCTGACCTGAAACCCCTCGAATTCTCCGAGCCAGCCGTTGCCGCGGGCTCCGCAGATGCGTTCGCGGAGGTTCTGGATGCTCGATGAGACGGCCCCGTTGGCGGGGGTCGATCTGGAGGGCAGGGCAGCGGATGCCGGCTTCTCTGAACTTTGGGGCCGTGCCATGCCAGAGCCTCTGATCTGCAGCTTTCTGAAATCGAATCGGTGATGCCAGAGGGATCACAGCGAGATGTTCCGGAGAGCAAGAGCGGCTTCGCCTGCCGCCTCAGTACTGTGGCTTCGTATGACCGACACCGAGATCGTGATCACCGCAGACCTGGTCCGCGACCTGCTGCAGGAGCAACATCCAGATCTTGCGGGGCTGGCCATCCGGGAGGTGGCGGGCGGCTGGGGCAACCAGATGTGGCGCCTCGGGGACGAGCTGGCCGTGCGCATGCAGCGCATGGACCCCACCCCGGAGCTCCAGCTCAACGAGCGGCGGTGGCTACCCGTGCTCGCCCCGCGCCTGCCGCTCCCGGTGCCGACCCCGGTGCGGCTCGGCGAACCGTCCGAGCGCTTCCCCAAGCACTGGACCGTGATGACGTGGGTTCCCGGCGAGCCCCTGGACCACGGCTCGATCGGCCGCGGCGACCACGCGGCCGACACGCTGGCGGGCTTCCTCCAGGCGCTCCATGTGGAGGCGCCCGCCGAGGCGCCGATCTCTACGGACCGCGGTGCCCATCCCAGGAACTGCACGGACGGCTTCGAGAACTTCTTCCAGGCCGTTGCCCCCGACGACATCGCTGCCGACGTCCGGGCCGTCTGGGACGACGCCGTTGCGGCCCACGCGTGGGAGGGCCCGCCGGTGTGGGTGCACGGCGACCTCCATCCCGCGAACGTCGTCGTCTCGGACGGAACGCTCTCGGGCATCGTCGACTTCGGTGACATGTTCGCCGGCGATCCGGCGTGGGACCTCGCCGCCGCATGGGTGCTGCTGCCCGCGGGCACGGCCTCACGGTTCTTCGACACGTACGCGCATGCAGACGAGGCGGCGATCCGGCGCGCCCGCGGGCTGGCCGCTATGAAGAGCCTCTTCCTGATGCTCATGGGGCAGAACGGAGATCGGGGCCTTGCCGGCGGCAAGCCGAACTGGGGACCTGCAGGCCGGGCGGCACTTGATCGTGTTCTGAAGGGCGTTTGATGCACGCTTCTTTAAACCTATTCTCGATCTTGGTTGAGGACCATGCGGCACCCCACCTTCGTAGGTTCATCGATCACCACGCATGGTGGTGACGCCAAGGTCCACGGCCGTATGCTGCCCGTGGCCCCGATCGAGTTGGCAGAGCTTCTCCTCGGCGCCAGCCAGGGCTGACCTGGAGACCCCCCTCGACCTCGCCGAGCCAGCCTTCCGTCTCGGCGATTCGGGCGATCAAGTTGTCGCGGATCTCGGCGAGCCGCGCCCGTTGGGTCAGGTCAGGCCGGAGGAGCGAGTACCTGACACAAGCGTGCTCATGAATGCATGGGGCCCCGAAGGCGCGTGCGCACGTGCCGATGGACACCTTCCGCTTCTCGAAGTGTGCGGGGAAGGCATCCCACTCTTCCTCGGTCGGAGTCCGGTACTCCTCGCTGGGTCGGGTGGCCCTGCGGCGGGCGATGAACGCCCGGTGGGCCTCGATGTCTCGGCAGGGTAGACCGCCTTGTACTCAATCGTGGTGCGGGGGATGCGCTCCCGCATGGCGTGTCCTTCCGTAGACCGGTCAACGACTCGGCGTGGGCCGTACCAGCAGTTCACCAGGAGCTGGGCCGGACGGCCGCGCGCGGCGACCGCAGCGCGGTGAGTTCGTGCACGGCGTCGGTGATGATGCGGGCCGCGCCCGGGGTGTTGAGGACGTAGTCGCGTACGCCCGCGTCGCGGCCGGTCCTGCGGGCGACGACGTCGGCGTCGGCGAGGACCGGGGCGTCCGGCAGGTTCAGCAGCGAGTCGGTCAGGTTGATGCTGAGGCGGCTGCGCGGTGGCGGGGCGGGGGAGCGTCCTGCCAGCGGGCGCCGAAGGAGTCGATGCGCGCTCAGATTCTCGGCGGCCAGCACCCGTGGTCGACCGTGGGAAGCCCGATGTACGCACGCAAGCCTGCGTGCGTGGCCGGAAGTCCGTAAGTGGCGAGGCTCTCGCCCAAGTCCCCCTCCGTGTTCCACCATCCTTCAAAGAGGTCGGCGAGGGCATACAAAAGCTGCTGCTGGGAGCGGGGGAGGTGCGTGTACGGGGGGCGGGGGTCGGGCAGGGGGCTAGGGAATAGGTCTGGCAGAACCGCTTTCGCCTTGGATGCCCTTTGCGACGTGCTGACGGACGGCAGGCAGGCGGCGACTGCGGCGCGTGAGGTGGGGGAGGGTGGAAGGGCGAGCAGAACGTCGGCGGTGTGGCCGTGGAAGTCGCCCAGGCTGTAGTCGGTCGCTGGTACAGGCGCAGGGGCCGCGGCTGCGGTAGCGAGTTCGGCAACGGCCCGGTCGAGGAGCGGGCCGTCGAGTTCCGCGGCGGCGCTTCGGGCGGTCTGGGCGATGGCAATGGCGGCAGCCCAGCGTATGAGGCCGTCCTCGGCGTCCAGACTGGCGGTGAGGGTCGGGAGAGCCGTCGTGCCGAGGATGCCGACAGCTACAAGCGAGGTGGCCTTCACGACGGCATCGTCCTCGTGCGCAGCAAGGCCGAGCGGGAGGGGCAGGGAGGTGCCTGCCAGTTCGGGAAACCAGGTCAGCAGGTAGACAGTCCTGGTTCGGACTCGGGGATTCTCATGCTCCAAGAGACCGTACAGGGCCGGAAGTTCGGCAAGTACGGCGTTGTACGAACGCATCGAAGAGTCACGGGCATCGACCGGATTGCCGGCCGCCACCCAGTCCCGGCTGTCTTGTAGGTTTCGGCGTCGCTGCTCGTCCTGCTCGCCCTGCTCGGCGGCCAGCGCCTCCTCGTACAGCGGGAGGAGCTTGTCGGAGAAGTTCTCGGCGGCCTCCGCGCGCCAAGCGGCGATGTCGGCCCCGTCGATGATCTCGCGCTCCTCGTCCCAGTTGACCGCGAGGCCGGTCAGGAGCTCCAACGCGTGCTCGCGCGCCGGATCCCGGCCGGCGAGAGCGATCCGGGCAAGGAACGGCACGGCGTACGGAGATGCCTGATAGCGGGTTCCCTGGTGCGCGAGATGATTGAACAGGCTGCTGACGGCCTGCTGTCGTGCCTGCTCGTCAACTCCGCACAGGGCGCGCAGTTGGCCGGGCACATCGGCGGCCGTTCCGTAGGCGTGGTTCAGGTTCGCCCAGTCCACTTCGTCCAGGCCGGTCAGGAGGTTGTCGTCCGCAGTGATCACGGCCGCATGATGTCAGAGTCCTCCGACACCGGTACCCGGCTCCAGCCGGCGGGCGTCGGAATCGAGCACCACGGCCGGGTAGAACTCGGATCCCACCGTTTCCAGCACGTATACGTGCTCGCCGCCCTCAGCCAGCGAAACCCTTGATGATCCCGGCGCGGGAGGGACGGGAATGCATGCGTCGATGTCGTCCACCTGTAGTTCAGCGTCGTCGGGAGGATCGGGCGTGATCGGCCGGACAAGTCCTAAGGGGTCGTCCTTGGCTGCACCCGGCGCAGGGCCCGGACGGCTTAGAGGGTTCGCCCGCCGTTGCCGGTGACGGACTACAACCTCTTCATTTGTGATCGCGCAGGAAGGTAGGGATCTCGTCGCGGGTCGGGTAGTTCGGCAAGGGCGCTGGCTTGTCCTGAAGGAACGCGGTGATGACGGCGGCGGCTCGGTCGTTGTTGTCGTCCAGGCCGTTCCACATGTGGTGTCCGACTCCTGGCATGAACTGCGTGCGCTGGACGGCGGGGTCATTGGCAAGGATGGCGGTCGCCCATTGACGGACCTGGGAGGAGCACTCGGCGATCATCAGCATCGCGGGGGTCCGGGACTGCCGCAGATGCGGTGCGATGGAGGGCGAGTCCTTGACTGTCTGCTGGACGCGGAGGCTGGCGGCGGGGCTGAAGGAGAAGTTCTGTGCTGTGTCCTCGACGGGGATGTGGTGCGCGTCGCGTGCGCAGTAGGCGGATGCGGTGTCACTGCCAAGGTCTGCGGCGGTGAAGGCGTCGGCGCCTTCGGCCTGTCCGATCAATCCGGTGGCGGGGCTGAGGAGTCCGAGTCGCATGAGGCCGAATGCCACGGCGTACCGGGGGACGTGCGTCGATCGCGGTCCGGTCATGGCCGGCGCGAGGCCGCGCGCGGATTTTCGGCCCTTGTGCCCGGTGATGTGTGCGGTGGGACCGTCCGTGGGGCCGGGCTCGGCGATGATCGCCCGGTGCATGCGTGCGGCGACGCTCGGGTCGGCCAGGGCTCGGGTGAGCGCGGCCCCGCCTGAGGCGAGATACCGGCTGAAGGCTTCGTGGCTGTCGGGAGTGAAGTGCCACTCCACCAGGGCCGAGTGAAGCTCCGACTCGGTCAGCCAGCCATGCCAGGCGACCTCATCGGGTGAGCTTGTTCCGCTTTGACGGACACCTTTGGTGTGGTGGTCAGGCTGCCAAGGCGGTCTCCACCGACGAAGCCAGGTTGTGGTGTCGGTGACTACGAGGAACTGGTCGCTGCCGAGGTCCATCACGACAGGCATCGCGGCCCTGGGCGCGCTGGGCGGCGGCGTATTCGTCGGCGGGCCAGGAGCCGCGGGGGTGGCCGGCGGGGAATCGCTCCAGGACGGTGCGCTGCGCGGAACAGTGGTCGTCATCGCGGTGCGCTGCGTCGATCAGGTCGCCGATCGCGTCGGGACTGGCGGACTCGCCGACCCACGCGCCGGACACGGTGAACACCGGCACGGCGTCGCGGTCCGCGTCGAACACGGACACGTAGTTGCCCCAGCGCTCCAGCACCAGGTCGAACAGCACGGCGGCTGGCGCGGCCTCCAGGACCTCCAGGCCGTCGACGGTGAGGTGGGCCGGGGCCTCGGGGACGTCGGGCTGAGTGAGGGTACCGGTGACGCGCAGGAGGTCGCCGGGCTGTATCTCGCGCACCAGCACGTCGGCCAGGCGCGGGTCTTCGGTGGTACAGGCGTACGCGGTGTCCGGGTCGTCGGGCGCGACCCGGTCCACGTCGGCGGGGGAGTGGATCAGGTCGAACGTGGCGGTGCCCCAGCGGACGCCGGCGGCCGGGATCGCGTCGACGTAGCCGTCTATGGCGAGGTGCGTCCGGGAGTTCATCAGCTGGCCTCGGCCAGGGTCTCGGTGGTGCGAGGGGAGCGGGGTCGGGGGGGGTGCGCTGTGCCAGGACCCCAGCGGAGACCTCCCGACTGTGTGGCCGTCCGCAAACACAAGAAGGCCCGGCTCCCCCGCAGATGATCTTGGGTTCTAACGGTCCTCGCAACACCCGCGATCTGTGGGAGTTGCGAGGACCGTGGGCGTTGAGCGGGTTGATCTTGCGGGGTTGAGGGAGCG
>NZ_JBIURS010000052.1:0-17612 GCF_044740965.1 Streptomyces sp. NPDC088252
CTCTCCCCGATGGAATTCGAACAGCACCACCACAAGACAGCTAAACTCTCACTCGCAGCATGAACCCCTGTGTCCACACTCCGGGGGTCACCTCATCCAAAGTGCATGCCTCCAATGTGCACCATCCGCGCAGAAACCGTCCGCCTCCTGGGTGCACCCCGCCGTCGGACCGGGTGTGCCCGCACCGATCAGCCGGGCCGTCCCAGTACCAAGGGACCATGAAGCCGACCATACTCCCCCCGACCGCGCCGCACGCGGTCCGCCTCCTCCCTGATCTGAGGACGCCTCACCCGCAGGTAGTCGTTGAGGGTGGTGTAGGCGACGGCAGTGAAGCCGTACTCGTCGCGCAGCCGGTCCAGGATCCGCTTGTCGGTGTGCCGCTGCTTCGGCGGCGCCGTGAGATCCGACCGCAGCATCTCGTCGATCCAGCCCTTGGCCGGATCCAGCGCCGAACGGCGCGTCACAGGCTCTTTCCGCTGAGGCGGCAACGCACTGTCCAAGGCCTGGCGGCTCTCGCCCAGTGGGTGGAGCGCGAAGGTGTGGACAGGCCGGTGCCGCGCGAGCACAGTGAGCAGATCACGGTCGACGACGAAACGGGCCCCGGGAACAGCAGGGGGCCTGGAGTCCCTCCCATCTCCGAGGCGTGTTTGGCGACAGTGTCGGCGCAGGGGGCGCTCGGCCCTACTCGATCGCCTGGAGCAGGGTGCGCAGGGCGTGGTCGAGGGTTTCGCGTTCGTCGGGGGTGAGGGCGGAGAGGAGGCGGGATTCGTTGGCGGCGTGGTCGGTGACCGCAGCGTCGACGACTCTGTGGCCACGGCCGGTGAGCGCGACATGGAAGCTGCGGCGGTCGGTGGGATCGAGGCGGCGTTCCACCAGGCCGTCCGCCTCCAGGCGGTCCAGGCGGTTGGTCATGCCGGCACGGGAGAGCATCAGGGTCTTCGCGAGGGCGGACGGGATCAGGGTGTACGGGGGCCCGGAGCGGCGCAGCGCGGCCAGGACGTCGAACTCGCCGCGGCGCAGGCCGTGTCGGGCGAAGACTCCTTCGAGGGCGGGGGTGAGGAGGAGCGTGAGCTGACCCAGCCGTCCGAAGATCCCCATCGCCGACAGGTCCAGATCCGGCCGTTCCTCGTGCCACTGGTCGAGGATCTGATCGACCGCATCTCTGGGGTTCCGGCGCGTCTCGGCAGCCGCACTCTGGTTGGTCACGTCTCCCTTGGTCACGTCTCCCTTGGTCACGCCTCCATCTTATTCGACGACTGATAGTTAGATGTCGTACTATTCGACGTGGAACCACTTCTGTCGATCTCGATCCCGGCTTGCGTCCGGGGCCGGATGCGGTTCTACGAATGGAGGGGCGTATGTCCTTGATCACTCCCAATGTCCAGGGCGGAATTCTGGTCCGGGATGCCGAGGCCGAGGTGCTGGGCAGCACTGACAGCACCGTGCGGCTCTTTGCCGACGCCAGCACCACCGGCGGGGCCCTGAGCGCCCAACGGGTGACCCTGACCGCGGGCACCGACGGAGCCTCACCGCACCGCCACATCGGATCCGCCGAGCTCTTCTTCGTACTCGGCGGCCGGCTCCAGGCGCTGACCGGGGACAGTGTGATCACCGCGGACGAAGGAGACTTCCTCCTCGTGCCACCAGGACTGCCGCACGCATTCGCCGCCGAACCCGATGCGGATGCCGACGTACTGATCGTCATCACCCCCGGCGTCGAGCGCTTCGACTACTTCCGGCTGCTGGACCGTGTCCGCAAGGGCGCGGCCGATCCCCAGGAAGTCCTGGATTCGCAAGAGCGCTTCGACAACTTCTTCATGGAGAGTGCCGCGTGGCGGCGGGCCCGTCAGCGTTACTGATCGCCCGTCGTCTCGGTTCGAGGGGCACGTCGTTCGTCGAGCGCGACGATGGCGCCCCGCCCGGCGAGTTCTTCGCAGAGCCCCACGTTTCATGGTGCAGGGCGGCGATCACGGTGGCCGCGGCGTCGAGGTGGCCCTGGAGCTGAGTCCACTCGCGTTTCAGGTCCTTCATCTGGCCACGCAGGTCGCCGAGTTCCGTCTCCCGGCGGGCCTCGCCGGCGATGCGGGCTCCAGCTTTCCGGCGCGTCACCAATCGGGGGCGGAGACCTGTCCCCGTCCCGGCGAAGCCCAGGCCCTCCCGCCTGTATACGCTCGCATCGACAGGGGAAGACGAGGGAGAAGAGGCTCATGGCTACGGAAGAGGTCTTGGTTATTGGCGCCGGGGCGGTGGGGGCCTCGGTGGCTTATCACCTCGCCGAACTGGGGCACGATCGGGTGACGGTGCTCGACACTCGTGACCGCGGTGCGCTGCCCGGTTCGACCGGCCTTGCCCCCGGTTTCGTCGGTCAGCTCAGCGCCACCCCGGAACTGGCCGTGCTGGCCAAGGACAGTGTCGCCACGTACCGCGCGCTATCGCAGGCCACGCCGGCGCCCGTCTTCTGGCAGGTCGGCTGCCTGGAGATTGCGACCAGCCCCGCCCGCCTGGAACAGGCCCATCAGGATGTCGAGGACGGCCGCGGCCTGGGCATCGAGGCACGGTTGCTCGACGCGGCCGAAGCGGTGGCGCTGGCCCCCGCGCTGGTCAATGCTGAGCGGGCACTGGGCGCACTGCACATCCCCTCCGACGGAGCCGCTGACCCGGCCGCGCTCACCCACGCTCTGGTCGACGCGGCCGAACGGAGCGGGGCCCGTTTTCGCTGGAATACACCAGTCCTGGCTCTGGAGACCGCGCAAGGCAGGGTCATCGGCGTCCGCGCGGGCAAGGACGGTGAGCTGCTGAGAGCCGACCAGGTCGTGCTGGCCACCGGCATCTGGGGCCCGGTACTGGCAGCGCATGCCGGAGTGCGGCTGCCCATGGTCGACGTCCAGCACCCTTACGTGTTCACCGCCGAACTGCCCGGACTCGACGAGACCCCCATCGACACACCGATCGTCCGTTACCCCGACCACGCGGTCTACACCCGCCGCCACGGCCGCCGCTACGGACTGGGCAGCTACGCCCACGCCGCGCTCCCGCTCACTCCGTCCCCGGCACTCACATCGGCCGAACTTCCCTTCCAGGAAGCAGCCTTCGGCACCGCCATCGCTGAGGCCACCGCCCTGGTCCCGGCCTTCCGACAGGTACCCCAGGGACGAAGGCTCAACGGTGTGTTCGCCCTGACCCCTGATGAACTCCCCCTGGTCGGCCCCGCTGCCGGGGTACCCGGCCTGTGGTTCGCGGAAGCTTCCTGGGTCACCCATGCCGGCGGCGTCGGCCGACAACTCGCGAACATGCTCCTCGAAACCGGCAACCTCCTCGTCGCCCCCGATCGCCTGTCACCCGGCCGCTTCGCCCCCTGGAGCGACGAGAAGATCCGCGAGACCGCGCTCGGCCACTACCGAGGCATCTACGACGCACACTGAAGCCTTTTCTAACCTCGCGTTGATGCGTGGTGAAGGACAAGGACGGCCTTCACGATGTCGGTGATCCGGTTGGTGCTGCAGCGGAGCTTCCGCAGGAGGCGCCAGCCCTTGAGAGTCGCCATAGCTTGCTCGCCGAGGCAGCGGATCTTGGCGTGGCTGCTGTTGTGATGACGCTTCCATCTCTTCAGGCGGCGGCCCCGGAACGGGCCCGACTGCCCCTGCTTCTGTCGTCCCGCTGCGACGGGACAACGGTGCGGGCCTCACACCCGCACGCGGATCACAGCGCCTCGTGGCGCACGGTCTTCCACCTCCACTCGAACCAACAGCGCCTCACGGCGCAAGCGGAACGTGTGCCAGAACCCGAGAACGAGAGGCATCCCGTCCCTGGCAGGCGTGGCTGTAGGCCCCGGCCCCGTTGATGAGGGTGGGACCCGGGCCGGTGGCTTGATCGGTCTGCGAGTCTTGATCGCTGCCGAGCCTGCTGATTAGGTGGCTGGCATGACTGAGCTCGGACCCGTCGCCTGGCCACCTGCCGCACCGGCTGGTCGGGCCCCAACGCCCTTGCCGCTCCAAAGCCTGCAAGCCTCCTGCAGCGGCGCCATCCCCCATCGGCCTTGGTGCGGCTTGATCGTCTTGCCCGCCACGAAGGTGCGGGAGATGCGGCGTACGGCAGCAGCCTCCGGATGGTGGCCCCGCCGACGGGGGTGCGGCGAGGCCGGGTCCAACGTAACAGGGGCGGGCGGTTCCGGGCAGGGTTTCGGGGGTGGGTGACCTGTTATGGGGTGGTTCGGCGTGCCATTCACATCCGGTATTCGAACAGACGTAGCATTAGCGTGCGCCCAAGACCACCGCCTTCGATTTCCCCCAGGATTTGCGCGACGCCCAGATCTCCCTGCACGAGACCCGCGCCGCCTACGCGCAGTACGCCAAGACATTGCCGTGGTCGGCCGAGCCGATCCCCGGCTGGGAGGGCGAGAAGCAACTCCACTCCGAGTACCGGTCCGGCAAGGCAGACAGTCCGGGGTACACGGAGGAGCAGACCGCTAAAGTCGCCGTTTTCCAGGCGCGGCTGCTGGAGCTCAGCATCACCGTGTCCACGCATCCCTTCTGGGATTCCGTTGACGTCGGCGACCGTGTCGAGGCCCGCATGGCGCTCAAGCACGCCCACGAGCCGGCCGAGGCGTAGCCATGCCTGGCGGCGACATATCCGACCTGGACAAGAACCGGGCCTTGGCCGACTGGCTGCGCTACCAGCTGCGGCAGGCCGAGAACCGGGTCCGCGAGCTTGAGGCCAAGGAACTACAGGAGCAGCGCGCCCGGGAGCCACCGCGGCGGGGGCAAATGCCCGCTGCGAGATCTCTGTCGTGGATCGCTAACCGGGTGTGGCTCGATCGGAGGTGAGTTCACAGTGCCGTCGTTCACTTCGTCAGTGTCGGATCAGGCCCGTGCGTTTGACGGTTGCCAGCAGCGGGGTGGTGTCGATGGCGGTGACCGTCTCCAAGGGACCGATGACGTCGGTGAGGAAGGTGTACAGGGCGTCGAGGTTCGCGGCGGCGACGGCGACGACCAGGTTGGCGGGCCCGGTGGTGGCGGCGCAGAACCGGACGTGCGCATGGGCGCTCAGGGTCTTCGCGGTCTCCTGCAGTGCACCCGGCCGTACCGAGATCCACAGCAATGCCTCGGTCTGCGCGCCGAGCAGTGCGAGATCGAGCTCGGTGGCCAGGCGCAGCACCTGGCTCTTCATCAGGGCTTCGAGCCGTCGGCGGGCGGTGAGCGCGGTGGTGCCGGCGCGGCGGGCCAGGTCCGTGTAGGTGGCCCGGCCGTCCTCGGTCAGCCCGGCGATCAGCGCGGGGTCGATGTCAAGAGACGTGTACGGCGGTGCCGACGTCGTCGGTGGCGCGGAGTCGGGGGCGAGTTCGGCCAGTTCTGCGGGTGAGAGGAGGCCGGCGGTCCAGCGGAACGCGGTGGGGAAGACGCGCAACAGGGTGTGGGCGGTCCAGGTGCCGACGGCGTCGGTGGCGGGCAGGTCGCGCAGCAGCAGGTTGTTGCGGGCCTCCGCACCTTCCAGGAAGAAGATCGTGGAGATTTCGTCGCCGCCGCCGAGGATGTCGACCCAGACGGTGTCGGTGCGGCGGGCCAGTGCCTGGGCGACCTGACGGATCTTGTTGGGGCGGCAGCGGATACGCAGAGCGATGGGGATCAGGTGCGGGAAGCGAGCCGGGTTGCGGACGACGGTCGCGCGCAGGGTGCCATCGGCGTAGAGCAGGGCGACACGGCGTACGACGGTGCGCTCGGACAGCCCCAGACAGCGGGCCACCTCACGCCAGGAGGCACGCGGCGAGGCGACCAGGGCGGCCGCGATCCGCCGATCGGTTTCATCGAGCACCTGTCGCATGATCCGCATGATAGGCCGGGATGCTGGCGTACTTTCTGCGCAGGAGCCTTCAGCTTGGCAGTGAATCCAAGCATCCCTCCTACAACAGTGTCGTCGCCGGACAACTCGTTCGGGATCCGGCGCCTTCGCGATGAGGGAGAAGACGATGACTGATCAAGGAGCCGACCTGCTGATTCGCGCTGGCGCGGTGCATACCCTGGTGCCCGGTCAGGCTGTGCAGCGGGCAGTGGCTGTGCGCGGCGACCGTATTGCGGCCGTGTCCACCGACTCCCACGGCCTCGACCATCTGGTGGGCGCGGACACGCAGATCCATGACCTGCCCGGCGCCACCGTGCTGCCGGCCTTCGACGACACCCACACCCATCTGATCTTCGCGGCGCTCGGTGCCCATGACGTCCCCGTCCACCGGGCCCGGAATATCCCCGAGTTCCTCGACCTGATCCGGCAGCGGGCCGCCGTCACCCCCGAGGGCGAGTGGATCCGCACCACCACCAACTGGCAGGAACTCAATCTGGCTGAGTGCCGCATGCCCACCGCGGCCGAACTCGACCAGGCCACCGACCGGCATCCGCTCCTCGTCAAGCGCGGCGGCCACAACGACGTCGTCAACACCTACGCGCTGCGTCTGGCGGGCATCACCGAGGACACCGCCGTGCCGCCGGGTGGCACGATCGGCCGCGGCGCCGACGGCAGGCTCGACGGCCAGCTGATCGACAACGCCCTGCACCTGGTGGAGCATCTGGTCCCGGCCCCGGACCGGGCCGAGCGCATCGACGGACTGCGCCTGGCCACCTGCGGCTACGCCGCCACCGGCATCGGGACCGTACGCGACTGCGCGGTCACCCCCGAGGACTACGCAGGGCTGCTGGCCGCCCGTGAGGCGGGGGCGCTCAGCACCCGGGTGCGGGCGCTGATCTCGGCCCTCGGATTGACCAGCGCCGCCCAGGTGGAGGACCTGCTCGACGTCATGGAGGAGTGGCGTGACGACTCCGACCCGTGGCTGTCGGTGTGGGGTGTGAAGTTCGGCCTCGACGGCGGCCTGGAGGCCGGGGCCACCGAGGAGCCGTACGCCTGCGACCACGCCTTCTCCGGGATGCTGATCTGGGAGCCGGACGCGCTGGTCGAGGCGGTCGAGGCCGTGGTCCGGCGCGGCTGGCGGGTCGGTACCCACGCCTATGGCGACCGCGCGGTGCGCACCCTTCTGGACGTCTACGAACGCGTCCTTGAGGGCAATCCCGGTCTGCCCGCCGGCACGCTGGTGATGGAGCACGGCGGCCTGGCCGGACCCGAACAGCAGGCCCGTGCCGTCGCGTTGGGCATTCCGGTCACCATCCAGCAGCCGCTGCTGCACGACACCGCCGAGGTCGAGGAGGGCTTCTGGGGCCCCGAACGCGTCGCCCGGCTGTTTCCCGCCCGCGGCTGGATCGACCTGGGCGCCGAGGTCGGCGCCGGATCCGACTTCCCCGTCGGCCAGTTCGGTGCCATGCGCTCCATCTGGGGCATGACCACCCGGCAGACCGTCATCGGGGTCAAGGGTCCCGAGCACGCCATCACCTACGACGAAGCCCTCACCCTGCACACCGCGGGCGCCGCCCGCCTGACCGGCGAGGAACACCTGCGCGGCACCCTCACTCCGGGCCGCCTGGCCGACCTCACCGTCTGGGACCGGGATCCCGCCCAGTGCACGGGTGACGCGCTGCGTGATCTCAGCCCCACGCACACCTTCGTCGGCGGCCTCCTGGTCACCCCGACCGGCACGCGGTAATCAGTCCACTCAGCCGTGACTGGCTCATTCCTGGTGGCGCAAGCAGCCGCTGAGATGGACCTCTTGGCAGCCGCTCCCGAAAGGTGTCGATGACCATGCCGCGTACCCGTTCGTTCGTGCAGGTCGACGTGTTTCCCACGAGCCCCTACTCCGGCAATCCGGTCGCGGTCGTCCTGGACGGGACGGACCTGAGCGATGAGCAGATGCAGCAACTGGCGCGCTGGACGAATCTGTCCGAGACCACGTTCGCCCTGCCGCCCACCGTCCCCAAGGCGGACTACCGGCTGCGGATCTTCACCCCTGGGGGCGAACTGCCGTTCGCCGGGCACCCCACCCTCGGATCCGCACGTGCCTGGCTGGACGGCGGCGGCACCCCGCAGCACGCCGAGCACCTCGTGCAGGAGTGCGCCGCCGGCCTGGTCACCGTGCGCCGGGGCGAGGACACGTTGGCCTTCGCCGCCCCGCCCCGGGTACGTACCGGGGTGCTCGACGACGACTATCTGCAGCGGATTGTGGCCGCGTTCGGCATCACTCGGGAGCGGGTCGTGGCTCATCAGTGGGTCGACAACGGTCCCGGCTGGGCCGTGCTCCAGCTGCCCACCGCCGAGGAGGTCCTCGCCCTCGAACCCGACCTGGCTCTGATCCCGGACGCGATGGTCGGCGCGATCGGCGCCTGGCCCGAGGGATCCGAGTACGCCTTCGAGCTGCGCGCCTTCGCCCCGGGGGCCGGCGTGCCCGAGGACCCCGCGTGCGGCAGCATGAACGCCGCCGTCGGGCAGTGGCTCACCTCCACCGGCGCCGCCCCCTCCGCCTACCGGGTCTCCCAGGGCGCGAGGGTGGGACGGGCCGCCAGGACCGAGGTCACCGCCGATGCGGACGGCACGGTCTGGGTCAGCGGCGCCGCCGTCATCTGCATCCGCGGCACCATCACCCTCTGACCGCCGCACCGTCATGGAGTGTCAGGGGAGAGCGTCTTCATGGTGACGTAGCTGGTCACCGTGGCCACGCCGGGCAGGGCTGCCAGCTGGTTGGCGTGGAAGTCCTCGTAGGCGGACAGGTCGGCGACCTCGACCTGGAGCAGGTAGTCGAAGTTGCCGGTGATGTGGTGGCTGGCGATCACCTCGGGCAGCTGAGTGATCCCGCGTTCGAAGGCGACCACGTCCGCGCGGGTGTGCCGCATCAGCCGGACCCCGGCGAACACCCGCAGGCTGCGGCCGACCGCGGCGGGATCGATCAGCGTCCGGTAACCGCGGATGACGCCGACTTCCTCTAGCTGGCGCACGCGTCGCAGGCAGGGTGAGGGCGACAGCCCGACCCGGGCGGCCAGCTCGTTGTTGCTGATGCGGCCGTTGTTTTCGAGCACAGCCAGGATTGACCGGTCCACCTAGTCCATGGTGGCAGATTATTGCGTCTGGCATCCAAGTACCACAATCGTGAACCCGCGGTGCGCGCAATTTGCTGCCAAAGTTGCCAAGATCCGGCCACATCGGGGCGATGGTCGGCCACGCTTCATGGCGTCGTAACCGACGTCTATGGAAGGGCAGCCATGCCGGGCAAGAGCACCATCACCGTCCACGCCGATCGCGAGATCCATCCCACTCGCGCCGTGGCACCGCCCATCTACCAGTCGGCGGCGTTCTGGGCCGAGGACGGCGAGACGTTCGCACGCGGCGCCGTCGAACCGCGCGGCAAGGACTTCTACACCCGCTTCGGCAACCCCAACCACGCCCAGGTCGCGGCGGTCATAGCGGAGTTGGAGGGCACCGAGGCGGCCATGGTCACCGCGTCCGGGATGGCCGCGCTCACCACCGCCGTCCTCGCCCTGGTCTCCGCCGGTGACCACGTCATCGGGCAGAAGTCCACCTACGGCGGCACCGGCTCGGTCCTGCTGAACCTGCTCCCGCGTCTCGGCGTGTCCACCACCCAGGTCGACCAGACCGACCCGGAGGCGTTCGCGAAGGCCCTGACCCCCCAGACCCGCCTGATCCTGGTGGAGACGCCGAGCAATCCGCTGCTGCAGATCACCGACCTGCGCGCCGTCGCCGACCTCGCCCGTGCGCACGACGTGCTGACCCTGGCAGACAACACCTTCGCCACCCCGCTGAACCAGCGGCCGACAGAGTTCGGTATCGACCTGGTCTGGCACAGCGCGACCAAGTACCTCAACGGCCACTCCGACGTCAGTGCCGGAGTGATCGCCGGGCCCGCCGAACTCCTGAACCGGATCTGGGACGTCGGCCTCCTCACCGGCGCCACCCTCGGCCCCATCGACGCCTGGCTGCTGCTGCGCGGCATACGCACCCTGCCCCTGCGCGTACCACGGCACAACGCCAACGGACTGGCCCTCGCCGAGGCGCTCAGCGGGCATCCGGCCGTCGCGAAGGTCCACTATCCCGGCCTGGCGACCCACCCGCAGCACAAGCTGGCCGCCGAGCAGATGAGCGGCTTCGGAGGGGTGCTCGGCATCGAGTTCACCGGCGGCTTCGAGACGGCCGACGCCTTCCTCGGCAAGCTGCGCTACCCCCTGCGGTCGGCCAGCCTCGGCGGCGTGGAGTCCCTGGCCGTGCACCCGGCGTCCATGTGGTGCGGGATGCTCAGCGAGGACCAGATCGCCGAGTCGGTACCGCTGGGCCTGGTCCGGCTGGCCGCCGGCACCGAGGACACCGCCGACCTGGTCGCCGACGCGCTCGCCGCCGCCGACGCCGTCCACACCACGGCAGCGACTGCCTGAACCACCCGGAGAGCGCCGGTCACACGGTGCGGCGACGCCATCCACGGGTGTGCCCACGTGACCGGCGCGGTTCTCGACACCACCGGCCCCTGCGCCCAGCAGCTCAATGAAGAGGTGCACCTCCATGCCCAACCCGCAGAATCATCGCCTCGCCGACCCCACACCCGCTCAAGCAGCCGCCGCCGATTCGCCCCGCAGCGGCACTCCGCTCTCTCGGGGGCTCAAGCAGCGTCACCTGTCGACGATCGCCCTCGGCGGTGTCATAGGCGCGGGGCTGTTCGTCGGCTCCGGTGCCGGTATCGCGGCGGCAGGGCCGTCGATCGTCGTCGCCTACGCCCTCTCAGGTGTGCTCGTCATGCTGGTGATGCGTAAGCTCGGCGAGATGCCGGCGGCCAACCCGGCCTCCGGCTCGTTCTCGGTCCACGCCGAGCGGGCCATCGGCCCCTGGGCCGGCTTCACCGCCGGCTGGATGTTCTGGACGCTGCTGTGCGTGGGCGTCGCCGCCGAGGCGATCGGCGCCGCGTCCATCATGACCGGCTGGTTCCCGCAGACCTCGTCCTGGATGTGGGTCCTGCTCTTCATGGCCGCGTTCTGCGGCACGAACCTCGCGGCTGTGGGCAACTTCGGTGAGTTCGAATTCTGGTTCGCGGCACTGAAGGTCGGCGCGATCTCCCTCTTCCTCGTGCTCGGCGCTCTCGCCATCTTCGACGTCCTGCCCGGCACCCACGCCCCCTGAGCAGCAAACCTCACCGGAGACGGCGGCTTCCTGCCCCACGGCACGAACGGCCTGGTCATCGGCCTGCTCGCCTCGGTCTTCGCCTACGGCGGCCTTGAGACGGTCACCATCGCCGCCGCCGAGTCCGAACACCCGGTGCGCGGCGTCGCCACCGCCGTGCGCACCGCGATGTGGCGGATCGCCGTCTTCTACGTCGGATCCATGCTGATCGTCACGCTGATCCCCTGGAGCGACCCCGCCGTCACCAGAAGCGGCCCGTACGTGGCCGTCCTCGACCACCTCGACATCCCCGCCGCCAGCCAGCTCATGAACGTCATCGTGCTCATCGCCCTGCTGTCCGCGATGAACGCTAACATCTACGGCTCCTCCCGCATGGCGTACTCCCTCATCGCCCGCGGACAGGGCCCGAAAGCCCTCGGCAAGGTCTCCGGCGGAGTGCCACGGCGCGCGGTGATCGCCTCCTCCGCCTTCGGCTTCGTGGCGGTACTGCTCAGCTACTGGTGGCCGGAGACCGTCTTCACCTGGCTGCTCAACATGGTCGGCGCGGCCGTGCTGGTGGTGTGGGGCCTCATCGCCGCCGCCCAGCTGCGGATGCGCCGGAAGCTGGAGCGGGAGGCACCCGAGAAGCTGGTCGTGAAGATGTGGGCCTTCCCCGTCCTGACCTGGCTGGCGCTAGCCGGAGTGCTGGCGATCCTCGCCCTCATGGCCCGCCAAACCGACACCCGCGTGCAGCTTGTACTTCACCGGCGGCCTGGCCCTGGCACTCGCCTTCGTCGGCTACCTGCGGCAGAAGGCCCTGACCGCCCGCGCCTGATCTACGCGTCCGTAAGCGGCACCGCGGCGGCCGCCAGCACCTGATCTTGATCAATCCGTAAACGTCTGTGAAGGAGTTCACCCAATGAAAACCCTGCTCACCGCCGGCACCGTGGTCAGCATGGACCCGTCTGTCGGCGATTTCGCCAGCGGTGACGTGCTCATCGAGGACGGCGTGATCGTCGAGGTCGCCGCACGGATCGACGCCCCGGACGCCGAGGTGATCGACGCGACCGACCGGATCGTCATGCCCGGCTTCGTCGACAACCACCGCCACACCTGGCAGACCGCGTTCCGAGGCATCGGCGCGGACTGGACCTTCCCCGAGTGGGCGGTGGCCATGCACGGCACGGTCAAACCCCACTACCAGCCCGAGGACGTCTACGCGGGCACCCTCCTCGGCCGCCTGGAGGCCCTGCACTCCGGCGTGACCACGATGCTGGACTGGTACCACGTCGCCCAGACCCCCGAGCACGAGGACGCCGCCGTCGCCGCGCTGCGCGACGCGCCAGGCCGGTCGATCTTCTGCCTCGGCGCCGGATGGGGCACCCCCGACCCCGTCGACGCCTCCATCCGCCGCGTCCGCACCGACCTGAACGGCGACGGCCTGGTCACCATGGTCTGGGGGCTGCGCGGCGCCGAGGCCACCGGCATGGACACCGTCGCCCGGGAGCTGAAACTGGCCGCCGAACTCGGCCTGCGCACCAGCCTGCACGTGGACGTCACAGCCGGGGCCGTCGCCGATCTGCGCGAGCACGGCCTGCTCCGGGACACCACCACCTTCGTGCACGGCAACGCGCTCAGCGACGACGAACTGCGCATGCTCGCCGACGCGGGCAGCTCCATCTCGATCAGCCCGGACGTCGAGCTGAAGATGGGCTTCGGATCGCCGATGACCGGCCGGGCGCTGGCCGCCGGCCTGCGCCCGACACTCTCCGTCGACGACGTCCCCTCCGCCGGCGGCGACATGTTCTCCACCATGCGGACCGCCTTCGCCGTCCAGCGCGGCCTGGACGGCGGCCTGCACTCCCGCGACCTGCTCGCCTTCACCACCATCGACGCCGCCGCCTCGTGCGGACTCGACGCCCGAATGGGCAGCCTCACCCCCGGCAAGGACGCCGACATCATCCTGCTACGCGCCGACGACCTCACCGTCTTCCCCGTCACCGACGCGGCCGCCACCATCGTCAGCGCCGGCCACCCCGGCCTGGTCGACACCGTCCTCGCCGCCGGACGCGTCGTCAAATGCAACGGCGTGCTGGTGGACGTCGATCTGGCGGCCATGAGGACCCGACTGATCGAATCCCGCAACCGGATCGCAGCCGCCGCCAGCGTCCCGCTCGACGGCACCTGGCGCCCCGAGCCGGCACCAGAGCAGGCACACCCGGCGTCGAGAACCTCTGCGTCGCCTCTGCCTCCACAGCCGTGGGGCCAGGGGCGTGGACGCGGCGCGCACCGCAGTGCGCTCCTCTGCTGCCGGGGCGCACTGGTGCCGAGAACTCAGTTGTCGAACGGCGGCACGTCGCCCAGTGTGAGGTCTTCTCGAAGCCGCAGGAAGCGCACCGGGTGACGGTAACGGCCCTCGTCGACGGCGGTATCGAACTCGGCCACCAGGACGCAACGCACCGGGTGGTACTCCAGCTCGCCGCGAGTGCCCCTGCCCGCACCGAAGTGGCGCCCCTGCCAGGGGTGATCGGTGTCAGCCTGGTGCAGCCGCGGTGCGAGGTCGCGGCGTACGGCGGTGGAAAGGGACGCAGTGCGCGCGATCAGCCGCATGTGCCCAAGGGCGTCGTACCGGCCCAGGAGCAGCGTGGCCGGCGAGGCCAGGGCGCCGGTGACGCCGCCGATCAGCCCTTCGGCGGTGGTGTGGGAGCACTGGTGGAGTGTCGGTACTCGAGAGTTGCAGTATTCGCCCGCGGGGCGAGCAGCTCCGCACCCGGCCCGGTCACGTCAGCGGTGGCAAGGCGTACAGCTCTCGCCCAACAGGCGCTGTCCGCGAAGACGCCGGATGTCTGCCAGAGGGCACGCCGAACCTGCTGGCGTTCAACAAGGCGTCGACCGGCTGACCATCTCCCCACAGAAGGCCGTGCTGTTCGTCGTCGGCACTCAAGGCCAGGCACATTTCAGCCTGCAGAGCCGAGACAGGAGAACTCCGTCGTCGCTAGTGGCCCGTCTCGCATCGTTAGCCGGGTAATCGAGGGGCGGTGTGGTGGTCAACAGACTGTCTCCAGAACCTGATCTTGGAGGTGGTCGTGAGACGTCGACCGAGCGTGTTCGTCCGGCCGGTCAGCGTGGACGAGGGCCGGAAGCTGCAACGGATCAGCCGCACCGCGAAGACCCGGTGCGGTTGCGGAGGGCGATTGTGGTGCTGATGTCCGCCCAGGGCCAGACCGTCAAGGACATCACCTCGCTGATGCAGGTCGGCGAGGACTACGTCCGTGAGGTGATCCACGCCTTCAACGGACGGGGGTTCGATGCGCTGGACCCAAAATGGAGCGGGGGGCGCCCGAAAACGGTCAGTGAGCGGGTGCGTGAGAACATCCGCCTGATCGCCCGGACGTCCCCCGCAGACTGGGGCCTGACCGGCTTCGCCACCTGGAGCCTGTCCAAACTCGCCGAGCACCTGGTCGACCGGCACGTGGTTTCGAAGATCAGCCGGGAGACCCTGCGCCGGATACTGCACGGGGGCAAGGTCTCCTGGCAGACCACCACGACGTGGAAATCATCCACCGACCCGGCCTTCATCGCCAAGATGCACCGAGTCCTGGCCCTGTACGACTCCCCGCCGACCGACGGCCGGGTGATATGCGTCGACGAGTTCGGTCCTCTCAACCTCCAGCCACGCAAGGGCAAAGCCTGGCGCCCGGCGAGCAGACCCCGTCGGCTGCGGGCCACCTACAACCGCTACGGCGGAGTGATGCACATGCTCGCCGCCCTGGACCTGGCCACCGGGACTGCCGCATCCGGCAACGCAAGCGGTGGCGTGAGTTCCTTGGCCTGCTCAAGACCCTGAGGGCCCGCTGGCCCGGGGAGAAGCTGTACATCGTGCTGGACAACTTCTCCCCGCACAAGCACGCCAAGGTCCGCTCCTGGGTCGCCGCCAACGACGTTGAACTCGTCTTCCTGCCGACCTACGGTTCGTGGCTCAACTGGATCGAATCGGAGTTCGCGGCCCTGCGCTGCTTCGCGCTCAACGGCACCGACCACCGCAGCCACCGCGAGCAGAACGCAACCTTCGGCGCCTACGTCCGCTGGCGCAATGCCCGCGCCGATCCGAAGACCAACTTCGCCCCGGACTCACCGATCCGTCAGTGGACCAAATACCCGGCCAAGGCTGCGTGACGAGCCACTAGACGGCCACGAAGCGGCGGTCACCATCCCCCACGACGACGCGCCCGAAGCGCATGCCGGGGAAGTGGGCGGCTACCAGCAGGTCGTCTGTGTCCGCCGCTTGGTCCGCGATCCGGTTGCGCACCGCCGAGGCGGCGACAGGGTCGACGTCCCAGATTACCTCCCAATCCCGTTCGCTGAACTGGACGACGGAATGCACCACGTCCCCCAACAGGACGGCCCTCCGGCCACCGGAGGAGACCACGTACACCGTGGAGCCGGGGGTGTGGCCCGGCACGTGGCGCGCATCGACACCGGGTGCCACTGTGAAGTCCGCGTCGAACAGCTCCAGCCGCGTACCGAGCGGAGTGAGCTTGTCGACAGCGCTCGGCTGCGCGTTGTCGCCGGTGACGAAGTACTCCCAGTCGGCCCGGTGCGCACGGTAGGTCGCCTGGGGGAACACGGCCGCGCCGTTGTGCGTAACCCAGCCAATGTGGTCGAAATGCAGGTGGGTGAGAACGACGTCCGTCACGTCCGCTGGGGTGATTCCGTAGTCGGCCAGAGAGGAGAGCAGGTCCCCTCCCGTGTACCGACCGTCGTCGAACGCGCCCACACCGGTGTCAACGAGTACGGTCCGCTCGCCGGTGCGGACGCAAAAGCCGCCGAGCGGGAGACGCAAGGTGCCGTCCGCTTCCAGATGCTCGGTGTGGCAGGTCCACGGATCCTCCACGCCGGGACGGGACAGAATGTCCGCCGCGACCTCGACCCCCACCCCGTCCCACACCGGCAGAACCTGTATGTCACCGATCTTCACGCGCACTCTCCCGTCTCGAGCAACCGCCTGGTAGCAACCGGCTGCAACCGCCCGAGGCACCAGAACATTCCGGACCCCTCAGCGCTGGATCTGAGCTTCCTCACCATGGGCTCGGCCCTGCCCGCCGCTCCCCATTCCGCCTGCTGTAGTGCATCCACCCCTGGAACTCGACATCCGACTCCAGCGGTCCGACTCGCATCGATTACCCAGCCATCGATGCCAGACGGGCCACTAGCAAGCTCGTGCGTCGTGCTTCTCGCGGTTGGCGAGGACTTGGTCCATGTGAGTCTGCGCCCACTGACGGAGCCCGCGCGTCAGGTGGTGGAGTGAGAGGCCGAGGTCAGTCAGCTCGTAGGTAACGGTGACGGGGACCGTCGGCGTCACAGTGCGGGTGAGCAAGCCGTCGCGTTCGAGGGCTCGTAGGGTCTGAGTCAGCATCTTCTGGCTGACGCCGGCCAGTATCCGGGCGAGCTCCGAGTAGCGCATCGCCTTTGGGACATACGACGCGCCGGGCTGTTCGGACGCGTCACCGCCCAGCGCGCACAGGATCAGGACCACCCACTTGTCCGAGATCCGGTCGAGAAGCTGACGGCTTGGGCATATCGCTAGAAACGCGTTGTACTCCGCCTTGGCCTGCGCCTTCTTGTCGGCCTTCATCGTCGTCACTGAGGTCGCCTCTCACTCTCTGGGGTGGTTACGCACTTCATAGTGCCTACTTCCCGTAAGGAAGTAACTCCCCAACACTGATGCAAGGGGTCGGAGACACCACCCCTGGCAAGAAGCGAAAGGCACTGTGATGAACACGCCCTCCACATCACCTCTTCCGGGCGGAATCTGGACGCTGGGTGACTCGACCGTCACCCGGTTCGGATACGGCGCGATGCAGCTCGCCGGCCCGTGGGTCATGGGTCCGCCCGCCGACCACGACGGCGCCCTGGCCGTCCTGCGCGAGGCAGTCAGTCTCGGGATCACCCACATCGACACCAGCGACGCCTACGGACCACGCATCACGAATGAGCTGATCCGCGAAGCACTGCACCCGTACCCGGAGTCGCTGTTCATCGCCACCAAAGTGGGCGCGACCCGCGACGCACAGGGCGGCTGGCCCACGGCCCGGCGCCCCGAGGACCTGCGCAAGCAGGTCCACGAGAACCTCGAATCCCTCGGCGTCGAGGCTCTCGACCTGGTCAACATGCGGATGGGCGATGCTCAGGGCCCCCAGCCCGGCTCGATCACCGAAGCATTCGAGACGCTTGTCGACCTCCAACGAGAGGGCCTGATCCAACACCTCGGCGTCAGCAATGTCACGCCGGAGCAGGTCGCCGAGGCGCGCGGTATCGCCCCGATCGTGTGCGTGCAAAACATGTACAACCTCGCCCACCGCCATGACGACGACCTCGTAGACCGCCTCGCCGCCGATGGCATCGCCTATGTGCCGTTCTTCCCCTTGGGAGGCTTCACGCCGCTACAGTCCGAGGCCCTCTCGAAGGTCGCGAGTCGGCTGGGGACGACGCAGATGTCGGTCGCGCTGGCTTGGCTGATGCAACGCTCGCCGAACATCCTGCTCATCCCCGGTACGTCGTCCACCGCCCACCTGCGCGAAAAC
>NZ_JBIURS010000053.1:0-16419 GCF_044740965.1 Streptomyces sp. NPDC088252
ACTGCAGGGGGGACCCTGTGGGAGAGTAGGACGCCGCCGAACTCCTTTTACGGGAAGCCCCGTGTCCTTGTGGCACGGGGCTTTTCCGCGTTCACAGCGTCTAGGCTCGAACCATGCGCTACGAACTGGTCATCTTCGACAACGACGGTGTGCTCGTGGACAGCGAGCCGATCTCCAACACCATCCTGTCCGAGTACCTCACGGAGCTCGGTCACCCGACCTCGTACCAGGAATGCCTTCGCGACTACATGGGGTCCGCCGTGCACCGGGTGCACGACCTCGTCGAGGAGAGGACCGGGGAGAAGCTGCCCGCGGACTTCGACGAGACGCTTCACTCGCGGATCTACGCGGCGTTCCAGCAGGAGCTGGAGCCGGTGGAGGGCGTCGACGACGTGCTGGGAAAGCTTGTCGCCGACGGGGTTGCCTACTGTGTCGCGTCCTCCGGCAACCACGAGCGGATCAGGATCGGGCATCGTAAGACCGGACTCGACCAGTGGTTCGAGGACGAGTGGATCTTCAGCGCGGAGGATGTCGGGCACGGGAAGCCGGCGCCCGATCTTTTTCTGTATGCCGCCGAACGGATGGGTGTTCCCCCCGAGCGGTGCGTCGTCATCGAGGACAGTCCACTCGGAGTGGAGGCGGCTCGGGCCGCGGGGATGGATGTGTACGGGTTTACGTCGATGATGCCGGCGGACCGGCTCGCCGGGGTGACCGGGCACTTCTCCGACATGAGTCAACTGCGGGAAATGCTCGCCTGATCCATCTACCCATGGGTAGAAACTGGCCTTACGCTCGCGGCCATGACAGATGCTCGTTTGCGCCACGGCAGGGCCTCCCTCGCGTTGAGCTTCTTCGTACAGGGAGTCACCTTCGCTCTGCTCGTGACACGGATCCCCGCCATCCAGGACCGGTACGGGATATCCGACGGGCTGTTGCCGGTGTTCCTGGCCGCGGTGCCGATCCTGGCCGGCGTCGGCAGCGTGGTCACCGAGAAGGTGGTCGCGCGGGTTCGGCCCGGGATCGTACTGAGGTGGGCGCAGCCCGTTGTGCTGCTCGCGCTGCTCGGTGTCGGGGCCGGGAACACGTTGTGGGAGGCGGCGCTGGCGCTCGGGGTGTTCGGGCTTGCCGTCGGGTCGCTCGACGCCTCCATGAACATGATGGGGGTCAGTCTCCAGCGGGCGTACGGGCGTTCCATCATGCTCGGGTTCCATGCCGCGTACAGCCTGGGCGGGATTGCCGGGGCGTCCATGGCATGGGCCGGGGCGCACTGGGACCTTTCGCTGTTGGTCTCCTATCTGCCGGCGGTGGTCGTTCTGCTGCCCTTCGCGTTCATCGGGAGCCGGTGGTACGTCGAGGGCGTGTCGGCGGAGGCGGGTACGGCGGAGACACAGGGGAAGGGGGCCGCGTCGGTCTCCTTCAAGTTGTTGATGCCGCTCTGTCTGGTGATGAGCTTCGCGTACATCGGGGACTCGACGGTCTCCAACTGGAGTGCCAAGTATCTGCAGGATGTGCTGGGGAGCTCGGAGCAGCTGTCGACGGTTCCGTACAACGTCTACATGGTGACCACGCTGCTGGGGCGGGCCGTGGGGGACTTCGGGGTGCGGCGGTTCGGGGCTGTGGCCGTGGTGCGGTCCGGGAGTGTGCTGGCCGCTGTCGGGTTCGCCGTGGTGGCGGTGGCCGGTGGGGCGTGGGTCGGGATGCTCGGGTTCACCCTGCTGGGTCTCGGGCTGTGTGTGATCGTGCCGCAGACGTTCGCTGCCGCCGGGCGGATGTTCCCGGGGGCGAGTGATACGGCCATCGCGCGGCTGAACGTCTTCAACTACGTGGGATTCCTGGTGGGATCGCCGTTGGTGGGGGCGCTCGGGGACGCCTGGAGCTACCGGGGGGCGATGCTCGTGCCGATGGTTCTGGTGCTCGCGACGCTCGTGTACGCCAAGTCGTTCGGCGCGGAGCCTGCCCGATACGGTGGCGGGCATGAGCGGCCGCGCACAGTTGATGTGGGATGACGCAGTAACGGGTTACGACTTCGGGGAAAGTCATCCGATGGACCCCGTCAGACTTGCTCTGACCATGGGGCTGGTGCGGGCCTTCGGGCTCGACGGTGCGGTGGATGTGGTGGCGGCGAGGCCCGCCGGGGACTCCACGTTGCGGCTGGTGCACCGTGAGGACTACGTGGCCGCCGTGCGGGCCGCCTCCGAGGATCCCCGGCACGCCGATCAGAAGTACGGGCTCGGGACGGTGGACGATCCCGCGTTCGCGGGGATGCACGAGGTGTCGGCGCTGATCGCCGGGCAGTCGGTGGCCGCGGCGGAGGCGGTGTGGCGTGGGGACACCGCGCACGCCGTGAACTTCACGGGCGGGCTGCATCACGCCATGCCGGGTGGTGCGGCGGGGTTCTGCATCTACAACGATCCGGCGCTCGCCATCGCGCGGATGCTGGAGCTGGGTGCCGAGCGGGTCGCGTACATCGATGTGGATGTGCATCACGGTGACGGGGTGCAGGCGGCGTTCTGGGAGGATCCGCGGGTTCTGACGGTGTCGCTGCACGAGCACCCGCGGACGCTCTTCCCGCAGACGGGCTGGCCGGAGGAGACCGGCGCCGGGGCCGGTGAGGGCAGTGCGGTGAATGTGGCGCTGCCGGCCGGTACGGGGGACGCGGGCTGGCTGCGGGCGTTCCACGCGGTGGTGCCGGAGCTGCTGGCGGACTTCCGGCCGCAGGTGCTGGTGAGTCAGCACGGGGCCGATACACACTTCGAGGACCCGCTCGCCCACCTGGCGGTGTCGCTGGACGCGCAGCGGGCGGTGATGGCGGCCTGTCACGATCTCGCCCATGAGTACGTGGAGGGCGGGCGCTGGGTGGCGCTCGGCGGGGGCGGCTATGCGGTGGTCGATGTGGTGCCGCGGTCCTGGACGCATCTGGTGGGGATCGCAGCGCACGCGCCGGTGGATCCCGAGTCGGTGATTCCGTCCCCGTGGCGTGACGAGGTCTTTGCCCGGACCAGGCAGCTGGGGCCGGCCCGGATGACCGACGGACGTACTCCCGCCTGGAAGTCGTGGGAGCAGGGGTACGACCCCGCGGACCGGCTGGACCAGGCGGTGTTGGCGACCAGGCGGGCGGCCTTCCCGTTGCGGGGGCTGCTGGCCTGAACCGGGCGGGGACGGTCGCGGTGCGGCCGTTTCGGGTGCTGGTGAGGAACGGTTACGCCAACTGTGGGGCATGACCGGGCTTCTGGCCCCCCGTCCGGGTGATTGGGGGAGCATCGATGGGGTGTTGAGCACCGGAGCGCTGCGTGCGCATCTGCTGGCGGCCCGGCTGGCCGGGCCCGTGGCCACATCGAGGGAGGCGAGCCTGCGGAGCTATCGGCTCTTCGCGGCCCGCGACCCGAGAGTGACGCTCGGCCTCTCCCCCGAACGGGGCTGGGAGGAGCAGGACCTCCTTCGCCTCATGGCCGACAAGTGCGGGGTTTCCGGCGATCCTGCTCATGTTTCCGGTCCTGATGTGATCGACCCGGAGCGCACCCTGGCAGGTCTGGAGGCTTTCGCCGAGCGGCTGTCGCATGCCGCGGTGCGTCGGGCGCCGGTGCTGTTCGGGACCGGTCATCCGCATCGGCTGCTCGGTTTCTACGCAGAGTTGGCAGACGCCTTGTCGGCGGCCGGGTGCCCTGTACTCACTCCCGCGCAGGGGCGATGTATCGACATAACGACCCGGTTCGGCGTACGCATGTACCGCCTCGGCTACGTACGAGGTGTCGCGATGGTGCGCGAACCCGGCGTGCGGGGTGCCGGTGGTGACACCGGCGCACACACGCATTCACCGTTGCCGGTCCGGGTCGTTCTGGGGGCGGTGGCGGAGGGGGGCGGGAGGCTGCCGGAACTGGTCGTGGGGGACCACGGATGGGTCTGCGGGGCTGGTCAGCTGGGCATCGAGGCGATCGGGCTGGCGGATACGGATGATCCCGCGCTGTTCGTCGGGGAGGCCGAGGGGTGGGTGGCGGTCGCCGTTCCGCTCGACGACGCCGTGCGGTCCGCCTACTACCGGCCGCTCACGCGCTATGTACTCAATCGGGCGTGTCTGTCACAGTAGGCGGCCGATCGCCTCTCCTCTTCCCCACTCGCATCACCCGCCCCTAATCTGGGGAGTGAGCGCACAACGACGAAGAGTCACCGGAGGGGAAGCCGGTGGGCGTCTCGTGCGGAAGGTACAGGTGGGTCATGGCTGCTGGCAGCGAGAGGCCTCTCAACGAGGTCAAGTTTCTGACCGTGGCGGAAGTCGCCTCGGTCATGAGAGTGTCGAAGATGACCGTGTACCGCTTGGTGCACAGCGGTCATCTGCCGGCGATCCGGGTGGGCAGGTCCTTCCGGGTTCCGGAGCAAGCGGTTCACGAGTATCTCCGCGAGTCCTTTGTGGGGGTGGAGTCCGCCTGAGGTTCACCTCGGATTACGCCCCTCACGCGGTGGCGGGTAGGCTAGGCCGACGTAGGTCGTGTGGGCCCAGACGCCCCGCACCAGTGAAGAAGAAGTGAGCGAGGGTAGTCGTGGGCTCTGTTATCAAGAAGCGGCGTAAGCGGATGGCCAAGAAGAAGCACCGCAAGCTGCTCAAGCGCACGCGCGTTCAGCGTCGCAACAAGAAGTAAGCGAACGCGGTTCGTGAATCCGCAGCCCTCCCGCCGATACGGCGGGAGGGCTGCGGTGCGTTGTGCGGTACCCGCATTCGGGCCAAAGACTCGGCAGAAGGCCGCCGTGCGGTCATCACAGGGCAACATCCACCCGCTACGGTGACGGCCAGGGGAAACCTTTCGACGGGAGGCGCTGATCTTGGGGAAGGTCGTGCTGGTCACCGGAGCCGCCCGGCAGCTGGGCGGCCGCTTCGTGCAGCGCGTCCAGCGTGATCCGGAGGTGGACCGGGTGGTCGCCGTCGACGCGGTCACGCCCGGACACCCGTTGGGCGACGCCGACTTCGTCCGTGCGGACATCCGCCAGCCCGCGATCGCCAGAGTCCTCGCCGAGCACTCCGTGGACACGGTCGTCCACCTGGACGTCTCCGCCAAGTCGGTCGGCACGGGCGGTCGGACGATGGTCAAGGAGACCAACGTCATCGGCACCATGCAGTTGCTCGGGGCCTGTCAGAAGGCGCCGAGGGTGCGGCGGCTGGTGGTCAAGTCCAGTACGAACGTCTACGGCTCCGCGCCCCGCGACCCGGCGGTCTTCACCGAGACCACCCCGCCCAAGTCCCTGCCGAGCGGGGGTTTCGCCAAGGACGTGGTGGAGGTCGAGGGGTACGTGCGCGGCTTCGCGCGCCGCCGGCCGGACGTGGCCGTGTGCGTGCTCAGGTTCGCGAACATCCTGGGGCCGGAAGCGGATTCGCCGTTGGCGGACTATCTTTCGCTGCCTGTGCTGCCGACGGTGTTCGGGTACGACCCGAGGCTCCAGTTCGTGCATGAGGACGATGTCGTCGACGTACTGGAAATCGCCTCGCGAGAGCCGAGGCGCGGGACGCTGAACAGCGGCACCTTCAATATCGCCGGGGACGGCGTGCTGCTGCTCTCGCAGTGCTCGCGGCGGCTGGGGCGGCCGACGATGCCGTTGCTGCTGCCCGCCGTCACCTGGGTCGGCCAGGCGCTGCGCAGGGTCGGCATGACGGACTTCTCGCCGGAGCAGATCCGGCTGCTCACCCACGGCCGGGTGGTCTCCACCGTCCAGATGCGCGAGACCCTGGGTTTCCACCCGCGGTTCAGTACCGCGGGGACGTTCGCGGCGTTCGCCCGCAGTCAGGGGCCCGGACTGCTGCCGCCGGAGGCGATGGGCAGGGCGGTGGACAGGCTGGCCGCCGTGCCGTTCGCCGGGGCCGGCGATGTTCCGGGGTTCACCGGGGCGGGCGGCACACGCCCGACCCCCAGCGCCAGGTAGAGGAGCGCACCGACGATGGCGGATGCCAAGGTCATTCCGTTCGACGACGACCGTTCGCGATCGGGCGGCTCATCGCGCTCCGCGCGACGCCGGACCGCGGGGAGCGGCAGCCGGGGCCAGGGGCCCGTGGCGGCCTCCGTGGTCGGGACAGCGGCCGTCGGCGCCCTTCCGGGGCAGCAGGACGCCGCGTTGCCGCCGGAGGAGCCCCAGCGGACAGGTCCGCACTCGGAGGGGGCCGGGCGTGGTGACTGGGAGCGGCGGATCGCCGGCGGGCTCGCGTTCCTGCGGCGGAGGGTCACCGGTGAGTACGACGTCGATGAGTTCGGGTACGACAAGGAGCTGACCGATCAGGTCCTGATGTCGGCGCTGCGGCCGCTGTACGAGAAGTACTTCCGGGTCGAGGTGAAGGGCATCGAGAACATCCCGTCCGACGGCGGGGCGCTCATCGTGTCCAACCACTCGGGGACGCTGCCGCTCGACGGGCTGATGCTCCAGGTCGCCGTGCACGACAACCATCCGGCGGGCCGTCATCTGCGGCTGCTCGCCGCCGACCTCGTCTTCGTGCTGCCGGTGGTCAACGAGCTGGCCCGCAAGGCCGGGCACACGCTGGCCTGCTCGGAGGACGCGGAGCGGCTGCTGCGGCGGGGCGAGGTCGTCGGGGTGATGCCGGAGGGTTTCAAGGGCATCGGCAAGCCGTTCGGTGAGCGGTACAAGTTGCAGCGCTTCGGGCGGGGCGGCTTCGTGTCCACGGCGCTCCGGGCCGGGGTGCCGATCGTTCCGTGCTCGATCGTGGGGGCGGAGGAGATCTACCCGATGATCGGCAACTCGAAGACGCTGGCGCGGTTGCTGGGGTTTCCCTACTTCCCGATCACGCCGACGTTTCCCTGGCTGGGGCCGCTCGGGGCGGTGCCGTTGCCGACGAAGTGGACGATCCAGTTCGGGGAGCCGATCTCCACAAGTGGGTATCCGGTGGAGGCGGCGGAGGATCCGATGCTGATGTTCAATCTGACGGATCAGGTGCGGGAGCAGATTCAGCACACGCTGTACAAGTTGTTGGTGCAGCGGCGGTCGGTGTTCTTCTGACCGAGGGCTGCGTTCTTCTGACCAGGGGCTGCCCGATGGGTGTCTTGTCGCCGATCGGCGGACGGTCTCCGGGGAGCCCGTCCGCCGATGGAAGGTGCGCGAGGTCCTGGCCGACCTGATCCGGCCCGGTCCGAGCGGACAGCCCTTAGTCGTGCAGATCCTCGCTGTTGATGCCCAGACCCGGGAGCAGGCCGGGGAGGAGCGGGGGCAGGGTGACGTCCGGGGCGGGCGGGGGGCTGACCCGGGTGTCGGCGGACGGAGCGGTGCCCTGGGGCGGGGGGCCGAAGAGACCGTCCGTGCCGCCGGCGATCAGGCCGTCGGACGAGGCGCTGCCGGAGCCGGACGGTCGGGGCGAGGCGCTGTCGCCCGTGTGGTCCTGCGAGGCTTGCGGGGACGCGGGCGCGGAGTGGCGCGTATCCGACGATCCCGTGTTCCGCTCCGTGGCGCCCGAGCGGTGGGAACTGCTTCCCTTGCCCGGTGTGGGGGGCAGCAGCGACTGCAGCGGTTCGACCTCTTCGTCTATGGCGTCGAAGACCGAACTGACCTGTTCGCCGACATCGGTCAGCTGTACGGGCAGCCGGTTGCGCAGGCTGCTCCAGCTGTCCCGGTGCGAGCGGGAGAAGGATTCCAGCGTCCGGATCGGGCCGATGGCGCCGTCCCGCTGATAGGCGGCGTGGAGCAGGCGGTGGCCCTCGGCGGCGTCGTGCGTCATGCCGTTGAGCGTGCGCCTGACTTCGCCGAGCTGTTCGTGGTCCAGGTCGCCGGAGCGGGCGCGCTCCATCAGACGGCGGGCTTCGCCGAGGCGGGTCGAGGCCTGGTCGAGATAGACCTCGCCGCGGTCGGCGTCGCCGTTGGCCATGCCGAGATGGATGTCCTCCATGCCGCGCTTGAGCCCGTACAGCGAATCACCCGGCAGGGCGTCGGAACTGGCAGCGGCCACTCCGCCGAAGGCTCCCGCCGCCACACCGACGGTGAGTCCGCCGGCTGCGAGCCCCTTCGTCCAGCGTGAGCGCGGACGCAATTTCCGGAGCGGGGAGGCCCGATGGGCTCCCTTGGTCCGCTGTTCGGGCACCGTAGGGTCCGTGGCCGCGCCGCCCTCGGCGAGCATGGCCTCCATGGCGGCGACGAGCTGGGCTCGTTGCACCACTTTGACTTCGGGATCCATTTCCGGCCGCGGTAGCTCACCGAGGCCGTTCGCCAGGGCCAACAGCGGTCCGTGGTCGGCCGGTTCGGCCGGTTCCTCGGGCTGTACGGCCGCCGCACCGCGGAGCGACTGCTCCTCCAGGGCCTGGGCGAAGGCGCTCGCCCGCCGGTGTGCCGAGACGTTTGCGATCACTGGCGGCACCTCCTCTCGTCATGACGGTCGACTCCCCTGGTGGTCCGGAAGGTTGCACACCTTGAGCGCTTCCACACGAATGAGTGAGTGTCGGCGGACATGGGGTGACGACAGGGGGCCTGCAACCGGCACAACGAGGGGCGCGGCACTTGGGTTACGCACGAAGGATGATCGGACCAGTGCGTGATGGACATGTCGCGGGGAGTGATTCGGCCGAGGGGCGGGTCAGCGGGCATCGTCCGGGAGGAGCCGGGCCAGGGTGCGGACGGCGCGGTACTGCAGGGTCTTGATCGCGCCCTCGTTCTTTCCCATGACCCGGGCGGTCTCGGCGACCGAGAGGCCCTGCAGGAAGCGCAGGGTCACGCACTCCTGCTGCTGGGGGTTGAGGCGTCGCACGGCCTGGAGCAGTGCGGCGTTGGAGAGGGACTCCAGGACGGAGTCCTCCGGGCTGCGCTCGACCTCGTTGGCGTCGAGCATCTCGCCGGTGGTCACCTCCAGCCGGAAGCGGCTGGACTTGAAGTGGTCGGCGACCAGGTTGCGGGCGATGGTGACAAGCCAGGCACCGAAGTCGCGGCCCTGCCAGGTGAAGGTGGAGATGCGGCGCAGGGCGCGGAGGAAGGTCTCGCTGGTGAGGTCCTCCGCCGTGGCCTTGCCGCCCACGCGGTAGTAGATGTAGCGGTAGACGGTGTCGCTGTACTGGTCGTAGAGGCGGCCGAAGGCGTCGGCCTCGCCGGCCTGCGCGCGCTCGACGAGATCCATCATGCGCGCGCTGTCGCTGTCGGCGGTGGGCCGGCGAACGGTGGACGTAGTAGTTGTGCCGCGGTTGCTGCGTCTTCCGACCGCCGCACCGCGTTCGGCCATGGCGTAGCAAGGGCCGACAGGTGCAGGGGTGGCACATGCGGGTACGGCGTACGCGGTGGGGACGAAGCCGCGCAAGCGGTCGGCGACCGTTGCGCGCAGCGTAGCCAGGCCCGAGGCGTCAACCCCGACGTGTGGGTACACGGGACTCCCAGAGGCAGAGCTTCCATCACGTGCAGTGCGGGGCCGTCACTCGTCGTGGTGAGTGGTGGGCTCCGGAATGCGTCTGAGGAGAATAACGCTTCGTACAGGCAGTGCTACACCCAGTTGCTCAAATCATCGATTCCGTCGCTTCTGTAGCGACTAATCGACGCATCAAGTAGCACATCGTGACCGTTTATTGATCGGATTACTTCGCGATCTGCCTGCGTGCGCGACGGATTGTGGTCGGGTGCGGGCAACCCGACTGGCGGGGGCGGTCGCCGGGCAAGGGGTTCCGATCGGCGGCCGTCGTCCGGGCGTGGCTCGGCGGCCCCCGGTGGTGGGCGAACGGGTGTGCGTCAGCGTCAGCGGCGGCGACGGTGCAGGGCGACGGCGGCCGCGGTGCCGCCCGCGATGGCGCCGACACCGGCCGCGGCCGGGATGCCGACCCTGGCGGCCTTGCGGCCCGTCCGGTAGTCCCGCAGCCGCCAGTCGAGCGCGCGGGCGTGCTTGCGGAGCTTGGCGTCCGGGTTGATCGCGTAGGGGTGTCCGACCAGGGACAGCATCGGGATGTCGTTGTGCGAGTCGCTGTAGGCCGCGCAGCGGTCGAGGTCCAGGCCCTCGGCCGCCGCGAGGGCCCGGACCGCCTCGGCCTTCGCGGGCCCGTGCAGTGGCTCGCCGACCAGGTGGCCGGTGTAGACGCCGTCGACGGATTCGGCGACCGTGCCGAGCGCGCCGGTCAGGCCGAGACGGCGGGCGATGATCGTGGCGGTCTCCACCGGGGCGGCGGTGACCAGCCAGACCCGCTGCCCGGCGTCGAGGTGGGCCTGCGCGAGGGCCCGGGTGCCGGGCCAGATCCGGTCGGCCATGTACTCGTCGTAGATCTCCTCGCCGATGGACATCAGCTCGGAGACGCGATGGCCCTTGACGATGGACAGGGCGCTGTCGCGGGCGTCCTGCATGTGTTCCGGATCCTCGACGCCGGCCAGCCTGAACCAGGCCTGCTGCCAGGCGAACCGGGTCAGCTCGCGGCGCTGGAAGAACTTCCGCTTGTACAGACCGCGGCCGAAGTGGAAGATCGCCGCGCCCTGCATGACGGTGTTGTCCAGGTCGAAGAAGGCGGCGGCCCGGTCGTCGCCGACGACGGGGAAGGCGGGTTCCTCGGTTTCCGTGCGGACAGAGGTGTCCTGGTCGGCGACGGAGGATCGGTCGTCGGGGAGTTCGGCGGGGAGGGAGGTCTTCCGTGCTGCCTCAGCTGCGGCCTCGCCTGCCAGCACGCTCCGTGCTGTCGCGGGGCGCCTACGGGGTGTGAGCCATCCAAGTGCGGCCATGTCGTGAGCATAGCCAGTCGGTCCGTCCGTTCCCGACCTGCTGGGATGCCGTGCCGTGAACTCTTGGCTGCCGTTTTGCCGAACGGGCGTGCAGGGGCGTACCGGATCAAGGGGGGAATCGGCCCTCTTCCGGCTCGGGGGCCGGTCCGCCTCGGCGCAGAATGAAGGCATGAGTGCACTGTTGCGACGTAGGACGAAGAAGCCCGCGGACCGGGTGGTGACCCTGGTGGGGAAGCCTGGATGTCACCTCTGTGACGACGCGAGGGCGGTGGTGCGGGAGATCTGCGAGGAGACCGGTGCGTCCTGGGAGGAGAAGGACATCACCCAGGACGAGAAGCTGCACCGGGAGTACTGGGAGCAGATCCCGGTCGTCCTGATTGATAACGAACAGCACACGTTCTGGCGGGTGGACCCGGCGAGGCTGCGCAGCGCACTGCTTTCCTGAGTGAACCCGGCTACCATCATGGGCGTTTTGAGTGGTCTCGGGGGAGTGGTTGTGAGGAGTGTGTACCGCTTTGCCCCCTTCGGGCCTGCAACGGGTTGATGCGATCCTTGGTTCCGGGATCGCACGACGAATGTGCGTGACCCCGGTCACTTTGACCGGACAAAACGGACACTATCTTTGTGCACGTGTTCACAAAGACATAGCCTGCATTCGACGGGGCGGCCTTGTGACGCATGGCCGCCTGCAGCCCCGCTCATCCCGCAGGAGCACCGTGGCAACTGGCCGAACTCACCGACCGGCGACCCGTAGCCGAGGAATTCCCGAGGCCACCGTCGCCCGGCTTCCGCTGTATCTACGCGCACTGACCGCGCTCTCCGAGCGCTCGGTCCCCACGGTCTCGTCCGAGGAGCTCGCCGCGGCGGCGGGAGTCAACTCTGCCAAGCTGCGCAAGGATTTCAGCTACCTGGGGTCCTACGGGACGCGCGGTGTCGGATACGACGTCGAGTATCTCGTCTACCAGATCTCCCGCGAGCTCGGGCTCACCCAGGACTGGCCGGTCGTGATCGTCGGCATCGGTAACCTCGGCGCCGCGCTCGCCAACTACGGAGGCTTCGCCTCCCGCGGTTTCCGCGTGGCCGCGCTGATCGACGCCGACCCCGCGATGGCCGGAACGCCCGTCGCCGGGATCCCCGTGCAGCACGCCGACGATCTGGAGCGGATCGTCAGCGACAACGGCGTGTCGATCGGTGTCATCTCGACCCCGGCCGGTGCCGCGCAGCAGGTCTGCGACCGGCTCGTCGCCGCGGGCGTCACCTCCATCCTGAACTTCGCGCCGACGGTGCTCTCCGTGCCCGACGGCGTGGACGTCCGCAAGGTCGACCTCTCCATCGAGCTTCAGATCCTCGCCTTCCACGAGCAGCGCAAGGCCGGTGACGACGCGGTCGAGAGCACTCCGGATCCGGCCGCACCGCCCGTGCGCGCGGCCACCGGCAATCGGAAGGGACCCGACGGGGACATGCCCGCCGTGATGCCCGCATGAGTCTTCTTGTCGTAGGGCTGAGCCACCGCAGCGCTCCCGTCTCCGTACTGGAGCGGGCCTCGCTGGCTGCCGAGACGCAGGCCAAGCTGCTCCAGGACACCCTCGCCGCCGAGCCCGCGGTCGAGGCCGCCGTGCTGGCCACCTGCAACCGCATCGAGCTGTACGCCGACGTGGACAAGTTCCACGCGGGCGTCGCAGAGCTGTCCACGCTCCTCGCCCAGCACAGCGGCGTCGGGCTCGACGAGCTCACTCCCTATCTCTATGTGCACTACGAGGACCGGGCCGTCCACCACCTCTTCTCGGTGGCCTGCGGACTGGACTCGATGGTCGTCGGCGAGGGCCAGATCCTCGGCCAGATCAAGGACGCGCTGGCGCTGGGGCAGGAGCTCCACACCGCCGGTCGGCTGCTGAACGATCTGTTCCAGCAGGCCCTGCGGGTCGGCAAGCGTGCCCACAGCGAGACCGGGATCGACCGGGCCGGGCAGTCGCTCGTCACCTTCGGCCTCGAACAGCTCGCGGCCGGTGCGGACGTCACCGGCTGGGCCCGGGGCAAGCGTGCTCTGGTGATCGGGGCCGGCTCGATGTCCTCGCTGGCCGCCGCCACCCTGGCCCGTGCCGGCGTCGCCGAGATCGTCGTCGCCAACCGGACCCGGGCCCGCGCCGACCGGCTGGTCGAGATCCTGCACCAGCCCGGCGGTACGGGAGTGGCCGCCCGCGCCGTGGAGATGGCCGCGGTCACCGGCGAACTGACACGTGCCGACGTCGTCGTCTCGTGCACCGGGGCGACGGGTCTCGTGCTGACCGCCGAGACCGTCGCCGGGGCGCTCGGCCTGGCCTTCGACCCCGCGTCCGAGGCGCCCGCCGCGTCCGTCCCCGCGCCGCCCGCCGACCCCGACCGGCATGCCGCCTGGGTGGAGAACGGCGCCGCGGGCACGGTGCGCCAGGCCGTGCGCCGGGCCACGGTCCCCGCCCTGGGTGCCGGTCCCGTCCGCCTCGCCCTGCTCGACCTCGCCATGCCGCGCGACATCGACAGTGCCACGGCCCGTCTCGACGGTGTGCGCCTCGTCGACATCGAGTCGCTCGCCGAGGCGTCGGCGGACGCCCCGATGGCTGCCGATGTGGACCAGGTGCGCACCATCGTCGCCGACGAGGTCGCCGCCTTCGGCGCCGCGCAGCGTGCCGCCCACATCACCCCGACCGTCGTCGCCCTGCGCACGATGGCCGCCGGAGTGGTCGCGGGCGAGATCGCGAGGCTCGACGGACGCCTCCCCGACCTGGACGAGAAGCAGCGCGCCGAGATCTCGCAGACCGTGCGCCGCGTCGTCGACAAGCTCCTGCACGCGCCCACCGTGCGGGTCAAGCAGCTCGCCAGCGAGCCCGGCGGCGCCGGGTACGCCGATGCGCTGCGGGAACTCTTCGACCTCGACCCGCAGACGGTGGCCGCCGTCTCCCGGGCAGACCTGAACGACCCGAATCGAGGGCGGTCATGACCGACAACTCACCCCTGGGCGAGGGGACCACCGAGCCGCTGAGGCTGGGCACCCGGCGCAGCAAGCTCGCCATGGCGCAGTCCGGCCTCGTCGCCGACGCGGTCAGCGAGGTGACCGGGCGGGCCGTCGAGCTTGTGGAGGTCACCACGTACGGCGACATCTCCCGGGAGCACCTCGCGCAGATCGGCGGCACCGGCGTGTTCGTCGCGGCCCTGCGCGAGGCACTGCTGCGCGGCGACGTGGACTTCGCCGTCCACTCGCTCAAGGACCTGCCGACCGCCCAGCCCGAGGGCCTCGTGCTGGCCGCCGTACCGGTGCGCGAGGACCCGCGCGACGTACTGGTGGCCCGGGACGGGCTGACCTTCGAGCAGCTGCCGTCCGGTGCCCGTGTCGGCACCGGCTCGCCGCGCCGCATGGCGCAGCTCAACGCGTACGCCCGTAGCCACGGCCTCGACATCGAGACCGTGCCGATCCGGGGGAACGTCGATACGCGTATCGGATTTGTCCGAAGCGGGGAGCTGGACGCGGTGGTACTCGCCGCGGCCGGTCTCAGCCGCCTCGGCCGGACCGGTGAGGTGACCGATTTCCTGTCGGTCGACACCGTCCTGCCCGCTCCCGGCCAGGGAGCACTGGCGATCGAATGCGCTGCGACCAGCGTCGACCTCGCCGCCGCGCTCGCGGAGCTCGACGACCCGTACACCCGGGCCGCCGTGACCGCCGAGCGTGCCCTGCTCGCCGCCCTGGAGGCCGGTTGCTCCGCACCTGTGGGTGCGCTGGCCGACCTCCTGGTCGACGGACAGGCTGTCAACGAACTGCGCCTGCGCGGTGTCGTCGGTTCCACCGACGGTTCCTCGCTGGTACAGATGTCCACCACCGGTCCCGTCCCCACGTCGCACGACGACGCGGCGGCCCTCGGTCGCGAACTCGCGGCCGAGATGCTCGCCAAGGGTGCGGCCGGTCTTATGGGGGAGCGAGCACTTTGAGCCCCACCGGCCCCGCCGCATCCGACTTTCCGGCCCTGTCCGCCCAAGGGCACGTCACCTTCCTCGGCGCCGGTCCCGGCGACCCGGGACTGCTGACCCTGCGCGCTGTCGAGGCGCTCGCGAGCGCGGACGTCCTTGTCGCCGAGCCGGAGGTTCTCGGCGTTGTTCGCTGCCATGCGCGGGCAGGGGTAAGCACGCCTGAGCTGGCGATTGTTGACGCGCAGTCAACAGCCGCCGGTGTTCCCGTTCTCAGGGATGCGGTCAATCTTGTCATGGAGGCAGCGAAGGGCGGCAGGCGGGTCGTCCGTGCCGTCTCGGGCGACCCCGGGCTGGACGGGAACGCCGGGGCCGAGATGCTCGCCTGCGCCACCGCCGGCATCCCCTTCGAGGTAGTGCCGGGCGTGGCCAACGTCGTGGGTGTGCCCGCGTACGCCGGCGTGCCGCTGCGTGACGCGCAGGGTGCCGACGTCCGGTTCGTCGACGCCCGTACCGCCTCGGACCGCTGCTGGACCGAGGTCGGCGCGAGCGATGCCACGGCCGTCGTCTCGACGACGCTCGACTCGGTGGCCTCGGCCGCCGGTGAGCTGGTCTCGGCCGGCCGCAAGCCGGACACCCCGCTGACGGTGACGGTGGCCGGTACGACCACCCGCCAGCGCACCTGGACGGCGACCCTCGGGACGATCGCCCAGGTTCTGAAGCAGGCGAAGGTCCTTCCGTCGCCGGACGGGCACCAGCCCGTCATAGCCGTGGTCGGTGAGCACAGCTCCGCCGCCCAGCGCGACCAGCTCGCGTGGTTCGAGTCCAAGCCGCTGTTCGGCTGGAAGGTACTCGTCCCGCGCACCAAGGAGCAGGCGGCGTCGCTCTCCGACCAGCTTCGTTCGTACGGTGCCGTGCCGCACGAGGTCCCGACGATCGCCGTCGAGCCGCCGCGTACGCCCCAGCAGATGGAGCGCGCGGTCAAGGGCCTGGTCACGGGCCGTTACGAGTGGATCGCCTTCACCAGCGTCAATGCCGTGAAGGCCGTCCGGGAGAAGTTCGAGGAGTACGGGCTCGATGCCCGTGCCTTCGCCGGGATCAAGGTCGCGGCCGTCGGTGAGCAGACCGCCGCCGCGCTCGTCGACTTCGGTGTGAAGCCGGATCTGGTGCCGTCCGGTGAGCAGTCCGCCGCCGGTCTGCTGGAGGACTGGCCGCCGTACGACCCGGTCTTCGACCCGATCGACCGCGTCTTCCTGCCGCGCGCCGACATCGCCACCGAGACACTGGTGGCCGGGCTCATCGAGCTGGGCTGGGAGGTCGACGACGTCACCGCTTACCGCACGGTCCGCGCCTCGCCGCCGCCCGCCGACACGCGTGAGGCCATCAAGGGCGGCGGTTTCGACGCGGTGCTGTTCACCTCGTCGTCGACCGTGCGGAACCTCGTCGGCATCGCGGGCAAGCCGCACAACGTGACGGTCATCGCGTGCATCGGCCCGGCGACGGCGAAGACCGCCGAGGAGCACGGTCTGCGCGTGGACGTCCTCTCCCCGGAGCCTTCGGTGCACAAGCTGGCCGAGGCCCTCGCCGAGTTCGGTGAGCGGCGCCGGGAGGCGGCGAAGGAGGCCGGTGATCCGGTGACGCGGCCGAGCGAGCGGCGTCCGGGGGCGCGGCGGCGCCGTACGACGACCTGACGGGTCGCAGTGGCTGTGCGGGGCCCGGTCGCTTCCTGGTGGAGCCTTGGGTTCTAACGGTCCTCGCAACACCCGCGATCTGTGGGAGTTGCGAGGACCGTGGGCGTTGAGCGGGTTGATCTTGCGGGGTTGAGGGAGC
>NZ_JBIURS010000054.1:0-14695 GCF_044740965.1 Streptomyces sp. NPDC088252
GATGTCGATGACGGTCGCCAAGTAGAGCCAGCCTTCTTCGGTGGCGATGTAGGTGATGTCGCCGCACCAGCGAGTGCCGATGGCGGCGGGGTCGGTCTGGAAATTGCGAAGGACCAGGTCAGGGCGGGTGCTTGCATGTGGATCCGGGATCGTGGTGCGGTGTCGTCGCCTTCGGGTCCGGTCGGCGGGTCCGGCCTGCCGCATCAGACGTGCGATCCGACGGCGTCCGCAGCCGGCGCCCTCGCGCTTCAGGACACGATGCTGGTGAAGGCATCCTCGGCCCGGCCGGCTGCTGCTTCGCCTCGGCGAGATTGCCCAGGACGGCCCGGAAGCGGGCCTCAGGGGGCGGCGCGCACGAGCGCGTCTTCCTACTGTTCGAGGTGGGACATCTGACGGGCCATGCATTGCAGGATGTGGGCACCAAGCGCCTTGTCGTTGCCTTCGGTAGCGGCGCGCAGTGAGGTGATGAAGAATTCCCAGGAGGGTGCGCCGGGCGCGGTTGGTGACCGGGCCGATGGTGTGACTCATCCTTCTCGTCGGCTCGCGTGGGGTGCTGCGGCACACGAGGTTTCTCATTGCCTCGCTACCTCGAAGTGATCGGATTGAGGTATCTAATTGTGATTTGTCGTGATTTTCCGTCAGATGCCCTGTCATGCTTACGCATTGTCGTGTGAGGGGTGCGGGGCGCTTTGCTGTGAGAGAGGTGAACCCGCGGATGAGAGCTCGTACTCGTGCACAGGGCGATCTGCCGTGGTACCGGGTCAGCCGTCAGTGGCCCGTGGCCGTGTTCAACAGGACCCTGGCCGGTGGGACGACCCCGGTTGGTGCCGTCGGTGCGTACGATCCGGTTGGCTCAGCTGGACGGCGTGGAGCGCGCGGTATGGGGGTGGTACCGGTGGGGAGCGCGCTGCTGTCCGGTATGGCGCTGCTGGCGGCCACGGCTCCACCGGTGGCCGCCGCGCCGGTGGGGGGTGTGCCAGTGCGGGCGCAGAGGGCTGATCCGTCGCAGACCTTCACCTTCACCGGCGCTCCGCAGACCTTGACGGTTCCGGCGGGGGCGGTGGTGACGATCACCGCGGACGGCGCCGGCGGTGCCGACAACACCGGCACCCCCTGTTCCGTCACGGGAACCGGTGGGACGGGGGCGCGGGTCGTCACCACCCTCCCGCAAACCGCCGCACCGACGACCTTCACCGTCAACGTCGGCGGCACCGGCGGCAAAGGCTGCAACGGCACCGGGACGCCGGGTGCCGGCGGGTTCAACGGCGGCGCCCCAGGTGGGAGTTTTCCGGCCAGTGGTTTTCATTTTGAAGGTCCGGGTGGGGGCGGGGCCTCCAGCATCAGCACGGGCGGCTCCTTGTTGGTGGTCGCCGGGGGCGGCGGTGCCGCCGGCGGCACCGGAGCTACGGGAGGGAGCGGAGGCAACGGCGGGACAACGCCGGACGCCACCGGCGGTACCGCGGGAAGTGCCACCGGTCCTGGGGCTTCGCCGGGGCAGGGTGGCGGCGGTGGCATCACCAGCACCAGTACCGGTGGTGCCAGCGGGGCCGCCGGCACCGTTCCATTTTGTGCGGTCTCGAACGGCGGGCCGGGAAGCGGGTTTTCAGGTGCCACGGTCGGTACCGGAGGCACCGGGGGCAGCTTCGACGGCGGCTGCGCCGCCACTGCCATCGCTGGTGGTGGGGGCGGTGGGGGTGGGTACTTCGCCGGCGGGGGCGGCGACAGCGGCGCTGTCAACAGCCGCGGTACCTCGGCCGGTGGGGGCGGTGGTGGTGGGGGCAGCAGCTTCACCACCCCCACAGGTACCGGCACGAGCTATGCGCTTTCGATGATGGGGACGGCGAATCACAACGGCCAGGTGATCATCTCCTACAAGGTCCCGTCCTTGACCATCACCAAGACCCACACCAGGCACTTCACCCAGGGGCGGGATGGCACCTACACCATCACCGTGGGCAACGCCGCTGGGGCCGCCCCGACCAACGGCACCATGGTCACCGTGCACGACACCCTCCCCGCCGGGCTCAGCGCCGACAGCATCCGTGGCACGGGATGGAAGTGCACCCTGAACACCCTCACCTGCACCCGTAGCAACGTCCTCCCCGCCGGGATCAGCTACCCTCCCATCACTCTGAAGGTCGACGTCTCCTGCAGGGCCCACGCCCAAGTGAAGAACACCCAAGCACGACAAGCGCTGCAAGCACGACAAGCGCTGCAAGCACGACAAGCGCTGCAAGCGCCACGACCACCGGTAACCCAACCGACCTGTGCCAACGGCGGGGCGCGTCCATCAGGACAGCCCTGCCGTTGAGTACACGCTGCTGATCAGTGGCCGGAGCTTCGCGGGCGCCTGTGAGCTCTCAATCTTGTTGCCGTAGAGAGGCCCGCCCCTCTGGCCTGCGGGACTGCAGGTGATTGAGATACAGCTCAATGAGTTTCGCCGTTGCCGAAGACGCCTTGACCGACCTGCGGTACCGCAACCTAGATGAGAGTCTCGCAGGCGTGTTGAGAGTTCTCGTAGGTGCTTGGTGCCCGGTGGACCCCGAGACCGGATGGCTGAGGCCGACGGTCGACGCCCTCCACGGACATGGGCGCCCTGGCGGACGGCGAGGTGGCCGAGGGTCTTGGGCGACGTGGGTTTTGCCGACATCGGGCGTTATCGCTGGTTTTGTTGCGGGTGGTGCTCAACATGGCTGGCCATGACGTTCCTTCGATCGACGTGAGGTGGCCCGAGGAACTCGATTGCCGGAGCACCCGACTGCGTTGAGAATCGCATCGTGAGTGATCATTTGCAGGCGGACTTTTCCGTCAAGCCAACGCTCGTCGGGGAGAGGGTGCTCCTGCGCCCGTTCCTCCTGGATCAGGACGTTCCTGTGCTTCGCTCGTTGCTCCAGGATCCGGAGGTGAGCCGCCTGACCGGCAGCAGCCATGGACTGGCAGATCGTGAGCCTTGGGACGAGGCCGCTGAGGAACGGATGCGTGCGTGGTATGGCACCCGCCGTGAGCAAGCGGACCGGCTGGACCTGGCCGTCGTCGAGCGGGCGACCGGCGCCTGCGTGGGCGAGGCGGTGCTCAACGAGTGGGACAGCGGCAATCGCAGCTGCAACTTCCGGATCGCGCTGGCTGCGGCTGGCCAAGGCCGGGGGTTTGGGACCGAAGCGGCGCGGTTGATCGTGGGTTATGGCTTCGAGGGTCTGGGTCTGCACCGGATCTCGCTTGGGGTGTTCGCCTTCAACCCGCGTGCCCGACGCGCCTATGAGAAGGCGGGATTCGTCGTGGAGGGCGTCCGACGCGACGCGCTGCTGTATGACGGTGCATGGGTGGACGACATCGTGATGTCAATACTCGCTCCCGAATGGGAGCGTTACCGCGGCCATCCGAAGGCTGCACGGTGATGGCGCAGCATTCTGTTGGGCAGGGCATCAGCAGGGCCTGATGACTCGGGCCTGTGGGGGTGGGGTATCTCTGCCGCGGCGGGCGAGTTCGCGTCGGAGGTCGAGGTTCTCGCGGTGGGTCTGTTCGAGCGCTTCCCGCAGTGGCTGTACTTCGTCTCGGTGCTGCTTCTTGAGACGGGTGATCTGGCCCGTCGGTGCGAGGACGAGGGGGCTCTGCCCGTCGGCCGGTGGCGCTGGTGCGGGGATCGAACAGGCCTGGGCTCGCGGACGTTCGATTGCGTTCGCGCAGGTCGGGGTGGTTATAGAGGAAGGCGTGAGAGACGTCGGCTTCGCGCTGGACGGCCTGGAAGGTGATCGGCTCGCCGCCTTTGACCAGGGTACGGATCGCCTTCTCCGCCACCGTCTTCGCCTGGGACTTCGCCTTCGCGGCGGCCGCGATGCGCAAAACAGCCCGGCGTTTGGGCCGGAAGGCCACCACGATCGGGATGATCGGCGCCGGACACGGGCCCATGTCCGTCGTATCGGGCACCGCGAGGTGCCCGAGGAGCGCGGCGCCGCTATCAGCGATGCAACGATGCCATGAACGACCGGATGCGCGCCGCGCTGCACGAGATCTGGGGCGAGCCGGACCCGGCGCCCGTGCAACGCGGCTCGGTTGCCCTGATGATGCAGAAGTTCCGCGCCGTCGTTGCCCAGAACAGCCCCTGACCGCTGCTGGGAGTGCGCGGCGGCCGCGAAAGCGTGGTCCCCACCATTTTCAAGAGGTCGTATCAGGGCGGGCGAGTCCTGGTGAGGTTCGCCTACTTGTTCTGGAGCTTCCCCAGCGGGTCGGGGCCTTCCTCCAGTGCGGTGGCCGCCGCCTTCCAGCTGGTGTCCTCGGGATGGAGGGCGCTGCGCAGGAAGGCTGTGGTGAGGTGCTGGATCAGGGCGACGCGTGCGGGGCTCTCGTCGGTCGTCTCGGCGACCTCGTATCCGGGGATTCCTCCGAGCGAGTGCTCGGCTCCGAACAGTGTGAGCAGGCTTTTGCTTGCCGGGCTGTAGGTGTAGGGGTCGGTGAACCAGTCCGGTCCGCGGGTGGACAGGTGGGACCGGTCGTTGTCCCCGGCGACGATGAGGGCCGGTGTGGTCATGGTGTCGAAGGACGGCTTCATGAAGGGGAGGTTCTCGGCGGCGAACGGAGTCAGGTCGTCGCCCAGGCCGGTCAGGGCGAGCAGCACACCCGCCTTGACGCGGGGGTCGGACATGTCCTCTCCGGGTACGCCATCAGAGTCGAGGACGCGCGCACCCAGCAGCGTGCTGGCTGTCTGGGCTCCCCAGGAGTGGCCGGCCACGGCGATGCGGTCGCGTTTGAGGCGCCCGGCAAGGCCCGGCACGGACGCTTCCAGAATGTCGAGTCCGTCCAACACGCGCGTGAGGTCCTCGACACGGAAGCGCCATATCCTCGGCGTACGGGGGTCCTCAGCGGGGAGGCCGAAGGTCCTGGAGTCGAGGTGGGTGGGCTGCAGGACCACGAAGCCGTGGGCGGCCCAGAAGTCCGCCAGCGGGGCGTAGCCGTTCATCGACCAGCCGAAGCCGTGCGAGAAGACGATGACGGGCAGATCGCTGCCGGTCGCGGGGGCGGATACGCGGACCTGGAGGTTCTCGCCGCGGCCCGGGGCGGACAGGACGATCGGCTTCGCGGATACCACCATGGTGGGCGCACCCGCAGTCTTCTGTGTGTTCGTGTTCGTGGTGTTCGAGTCGGACATGCAAGTGCCTTCCGTTCGGTTCTTCGCAGTCTTGGCGCGGTGGGGCCGACGGCCGGGGGCGCCGCAAGCCGGGTTGGGCAAGCAGGGAGTGAGGAGCGTTTCTCATCCGCAGCCCATCAACACCAGGTACGGACGGTCGCGTGCACTTCGCCCCGGATGGAGTGTGATCGCGACAGCGGTCTGGTCGACCGTCCCCTGGTCTGCCATCATGGGTGAAACGGAACCTTGTTCCGATCACGATACGGAACGCCGTTCCGCTTTGCAAGGCCGGTTACGGAAGGAGTGCCGCGGTGAACGACAGCGGCCAGGGCCCGGGAAGCTCAGCCAAGTCCAAGCGCAAGGATGTCCGCCGCAACCAGCAGACCCTGCTGGACGCGGCTGCCGCGGTCTTCGTCAACTCGGGAGTGGACGCGCCGGTGCGGGATATCGCGGCCGAGGCCGGCGTCGGGGTGGGTACGGTCTACCGCCACTTCCCCACCCGGGCGGACCTTGTCATCGCCGTCTACCGCCACCAGGTCGACGCCTGCGCCGAAGCCGGCCCGGCCCTGCTGGCGTCCAGCCCGACGCCCCATGCCGCCCTGGGGCGATGGGCCGACCTCTTCGTCGACTTCCTGGTCACCAAACACGGCCTTGCCGCCGCGATGCAGAACGACAGCATCGGCTTCGAAACACTGCACGCCTACTTCCTCGATCGCCTCCTTCCGGTGTGCACCCAGCTCCTCGACGCTGCCGCCGCCTCCGGTGAGGTCCACTCCGACCTCGACGGGTACCAGCTCATGCGCGGCATCGGGAACCTCTGCATCGGCGCCGACAGCGACCCCCGCTACGACGCGCGCCAACTGGTCGCACTCCTCGTCGCAGGACTGCGCCAGCCGCGCTGACCGGGGCGGACGCGCGGTGGCGAGGTCCAGGAAACTCCGCAAGTTCCCATAGCCGGACCTGCCCATATCGAATCGGCCGAACTTCGGCGCCTGGTCCTGGCCGCCGTCGACCCGTACATCGACCGCACCGTGCTCGCCCAGCAGATCGCCCAGGAGGAACAGCAACGTCGCGCTCTGAACGAGTTCATCGGTCGCTGGGGCGCGGCGGGCGGAACGACCGAGGGGCTGTCCTGGCGCTGTACGGAGGGTCTGGGCGGCGTCGGCGAAGTGCAGCGACGGGTCGGCCGTCCGGTCGGCAGGCGCCGGCGTCATCTCGACCTGGCCATGGTTCCGGACATCCGGCCGTATTCGTCCCTATCGGCGTGCCAGGTAGCGCTGCTGTCCGGCCGGGGTCGCGCAAGGGTGGTGCTTACGAGTCGCGCGACGGCTTGCGCAACGAGGCGCCCAACAGGTTGCCGGCGTCCGGAGTGGGCGGCGGTGTTCGGGCAGGTCACCCCTCTTGGGTCAGCACCGCCCGGCGGAGAGACCACCCTCTGCAGGAGAGAGGCCTCGCCTCATTCGCCCCCTCCCGGGCAGAGGCGTGCTCGTGCCGCTGAGCCGCGTTGCGGTGATCGCCGGTTCAGGCGAGCGGGGCCGGCCTTCGCCGACGCCGAGCAGCTGCTTCCAGTCGACCTCGGCGCGCGTGGTGGGCAGAGCGTCGACTTCGGCGAAGCGGTAGAGCGCGACGCCGACGGCCCCTGCCCGAGACCTCGCGAAACGGACCTCGATCGACTGGGCGGGCTTGATCCACCTCGGCCGCACAGATGTCCTACCGCCTGGAAGAAGCCAGGCTGACACGGCTGACGGCCCAGCGGGTCCGCCGGCTCGCCGAGATCGACCCGGACCGGCCCCTCCCCTTGGACAAGGACCGAAGGCTGGACGGACCCATCTCTTCGACTGGCACGAGCTGGAGCCGTGCTTCCGAAATCGGAAGTCACGGCAGGGTCAGGGGACGGACGGAATGAGGCCGCCGCAGGAAGGCTTGAGAGAAGACCCGACCCGTGCTCGTCGGCTGGCTGAGGGCGCGCTATCGATGGAGCATAAGGGGTATATGGGTGTGCGACGTTTGTGGGATCACCTCCTGGAGACACCATCAGGCCGTGGCCTGGTGGCGGTGCCGTTCGTCCTGATCGTGACGATCACCGCGCTGGACATCTATACCGGGCGCGATGTCCAGCTGGGCCCACTGCTGGTCATCGCGCCCGCTCTGACCGCCTCCCTCGCCGGGCCACGGATCACTGCTCTCGCCGGGGTCCTGGCAGTGGCGGCCCAGGTGTTCATCGCTGTCTTCCTCGGCGAACTGACCACGACCAACCGCGTGGCGCAGATCATCGCGCTGACCGTGCTCTCCGCCCTGGTGTTTCTCACGCGGTTTGTGCGGGAGCGGCGCGACCGGGCGCTGAGCCGGGCACGCTCTGTGGCGGAGACGGCTCAGCGTGTTCTGCTTCGGCCTCCACCACGGCGGATCGGGCCGTTGCAGGTGGCATGGCTGTACATGTCCGCGGAGGACGAGGCCGAGATCGGGGGTGATCTGTTTGCGTTCGCCCGCGCCGCGCATGCCGCGACCCGGGTGGTCATCGGCGATGTCCGGGGCCACGGGCTGGCCGCCATCGGTGAGGCCTCGCTGGTGCTGGGGGCATTCCGTGAGGGCGCTCACCGGCATGCCACCCTCCCCGGGCTGGTAACAGCGCTCGAAGACAGCGTCTCCCGGAACCTGGAGGACGTGACGGACACCGAGCACGACGTCGGCGAGCACTTCATCACCTGCCTCGTTCTGGAGATCTCCGACGTCCTGTCGGCCGCCGAGATGATCAACTGTGGACATTGCCCGCCTCTGCTGGTGCGCGATCAGCGGGTCACGGTCCTGCACGCCCGACAGCCTCTGCCTCCGCTGGGCGTGTGCGAACGACCGATCGAGGACGACCGCATCGACCCGTTCACCTTCGAAGGCGGTGACATGCTTGTCCTCTACACCGACGGTGTCATCGAAGCCCGCTCGCCGTCCCGAGCGTTCTACCCGCTTGCCGAACGAGTCGCCTCCTTCCCCACCAGCAGCCCCGATACTCTGCTGCACCACATCCACCGCGATCTGCTCGCCCACATCGGCGGTCACCCCGCCGACGACGCCGCCCTCCTGGTCATCGAACGTACCCCGTCCCACCGGCCGCACCTCACATCCCATCCCATTGGTCACCACCGGCGCCACCTCGGTGGATCGCCCCCGCCCCCAGGCCACTGAACCCAAGGACCGGGCGACTTCCGGCGGGTGGTGTCAGGTCCAGCACGCCTGCAACGCCACCTACGACGCGCTCGCCACGCCCCGCCCCTGCGACACCACCGCCTGCTGCTCTTGTCCGTGCGGCTGTGGTGGCACGCCCACTGGGAGACCGTCCCCTCGGTGCCGGTGGCGCGCTCCGAGCTGAGGCAGCTGGCCCGTTCCCGGGGAGCCGTCCGGGCCCCGTGACAGGCCGCCGGGGGTCCTCGGTGGACCAGGAGTACCGACGTTGCCGCCGCGCGCCGTAGTCAGGCGGGGGACGTCGGAGGCATCGACAGATATCTGAGCCCACCGCCGAGCAGAACTCAACAGCTCATCGCGGATCTCATCGTGGTTCATCAGGGAACCGTAATGCGAAGGAACAGAGGATGACAGCACGAAGTCCTGGGCCATGACTCCCAGGGCTCCTCTGCTCATGAGGCTGGTCGGACGATGGGACCTGCTCGGTCGTGCACTCTTCGATCCGACGAGCGAGACGCTCAGAGCAGCCAGATGTTCCGGAGCGTCTTGCCGAGACCAGCCCATCGCCTCCTCGTGGGCTGCGACATTGCGAATGGCGAGGAAGGCGTCGGCAGCGAAGTATCTCGTTCCTTCCTGGCGGGCTCGTCACGTCGCCGTGGTGCGGTCGCCCGGGAATCTCAGCCGTGGTTTCCCCGGCTGAGATTTCTGGAGGTCGAAGGTTTGCATACAGAGATCGGTCTCGCCGATGTCGTGGCGTTCGAGCTTCTGCCGGCGGTTGAGGGTGCGGGCCGCGGCGAGGACCGCGTCCTGGCGTGCCTCGGCAGCCCGGAGTGGAGCGTCTGGCTCCCACACCCGCGGACGGAGGGATTCGGCGGCGATGGCTGGTGAAGTAGGCCGGAGAAAGGCGGCTATCTCCTCAGCGGAGGAGGCCATCCCGAGCGCCTCAGCGGCGGCGGCACGTACCCGGTACCAGTACGTGGGTTCGTCGTCCGCGTCATCGCGTTCGATATTGCCCAGGCCGGGGGAGTAGGCGTTGGCGATCTGCCGGGCCACGGCTTCCTGTACGACAAGTTCCTGGGGCCAGTCCGGCCACTCTGCTCCGATGTCGAGGCGGACACAGAACGGCTCCGCGATGCTCTCCGCACCGACTGGCCGCACCGGCCACCGCTGGTCGAGAACGCCCTCGGCAAACAGTGCTTGCCCTGCTCCTCCCGTTGGACGCCGCCTGCACCGCCGCCGACACCCACCCCAAGCCGTCGAGGAGGCCTTCTCTCAACATGAGGACGCCGAGGTCATTCTCAGCTTCCCAGGACTCGGCCCCCAGCTTGGCGCCCGAGTCCTGGCCGAGATCGGCGACGACCGGCAACGGTTCGCCGACGCCCGCGGGCTGAAGGCCTACGCAGGCTCCTCGCCGATCACCAGGGCCTCTGGGAAGAAGTCGGCCATCACCCGCCGATGGGTCAAGAACGACCGCCTCAACCACGCCGGATACCTCCGGGCGTTCGCCGTCCTGTCCTCCTCGCCCGGCGCCAAAGCGCACTACCGCAGGCGCCGAGACGGTCACGGAGACTGGCATGCCTCTGCTCTGCGCAACCTCTTCAACCGCATGATCGGCCAGCTTCACCACTGTCTCCAGCACCACAAGCTGTTCGACGAGCGAGAGGCCTTCTCCACCGGGCCGGTACTTGTGGAGAAGGCAGCCTGACCTGGCAGAAGGACTTGTCCCGGTCGGGCAAGAACGCCGATGATTCCGGGATGAGGCCAGAAGTCCAGACCTTCGTCGCCGACGGCCCGCTGCCCGACTGGGACGCCGAGGAGGAAGAGATCGAACGGCGCGTCACACGGCCCGAAGACACCCAGCAGCACGGCTACGTCCATGCGGCGCCACCAGCGCCATCGCGGACAGCGCCGGCGGCTACGCGGCCCTGACGCTGTCCACAGGACAGCCAGGTACTCACCGTGGAGTACGAGATCAACCTTCTCGCTCCCGCCGTCGGCGACCACCTCGAAGCAGTGAGAACGGTCCTGAAGCCCGGGCGCACCCTGACCGCGTGCCAACTGGAAGTCTTCGGCGTCCAGGACGGCGGCCAGCGCAAGCGCGTCGCCAACGGGCAGCAGACACTGATCCGCGTGAACACTCCCGCAAAGTAAGGCAGTACAGAACGGCCTGGCGGGAGCGCCCGAGCGATACGGCCGGTGGGTCACACTGCACACCCGCTTCCGCCGAGGGGCCTTACCTGCACTCCCTGATCTGTGAGTTCAGAGAAGTGACCAGGCCGAACGAGATCGCGCCGGACCAAATCGTCGACGGCATGTGGGCCTCCCGCGGGCTGGGGCTTCGTGTATTCCGATCGTCATGCCGGGGCGGAGCCGGCGGATCTTCGCGGGCCCGGCGAGAAGGCCGGGCGTGCCGCGTGTCAGATGTGGCCACCGCACCACCCGGAGGCTTCAACTCATTCCGGGAGTCCTGCGGTGGCCATCGGCGACGCCGAAGGGAAGCTCAGAGGCTGTCCAGTCGGTTACAGTCCGACCGGGTCGAGGTAGGTGGCCGGGCGGGTGGCGCCGTCCTGCTTGAGGATCTGGCCGCCAAACGGCCACTTCAGGGTGAAGTACTCCGTCTCGTTCGGCGGGGTGACCAGGAACTTCGCCGGAACGAACTTCTTCTTCTGCGGCGTGGACTTGGCCACCGGGAGCAGGTTGATGCTGAAGTCCACCGTGTCCCCCTGCTTCAGGATCATCTTTTCGGGCTTCTTGGAGGAGCGCGCCAGCGACCAGGTGCCGTCGGTCTTCTGGGCGCCGATCATGTCGACACCGGCGAAGCCGGACAGGGTGCAGGTGCGCTTGCTCTGGTTGGTGAACCAGATGTACGCCTGGGTCTGCTTCTGGGTCCGCCCCATCTCCGGCTTCGCGTCATCCCCCATGGCGAAGCCGGCCTTCAGGTCGACGGTGTGGCAGCGGGTCGGCTCGGCCTTGGCGGGGGCGGCCGAGGCCGGGATGGCGGTAGCGGCAGTGCCGGCGACGACGACGGCCGCAAGGGCCATGGCGGTCAGCTTGCTCTTCATGAAGTTTCCGGTTCCCCTCGAATACGAATCGGCGCGCGAAGTCAGTGCGCGCCTACGCACCTGAAGATGTGCAATGCCCGGGGGAGGTTCGGTGTGCCGGAGAACCTTTTTCCGGCAGCAAGGCTCCCAACTGTAGCCGTGTACAAGGACTCATGCGGTGTGGCGCCGCCGCCGAGTGCCGTGACCACGCGTTCTCGTTCTCGTTCTCGGCGCGCGTGGGCGCGGGTGCCAGTGACGCCCATGACGGCCGAGGTGTACACGCGGTGCACGCGGCAGGCCCGCGACCGGGGGCCGTCGCGTGTCTCCCCGGAGTCCACAGTTTCGTCAGGACGAACGGGTATCCCAGGGCGCACCCGCGGATGTGGGTAAGCCAGGTCGTCCCGAAGGTGAAGGGAGAGGCGGTGTTATCGGAACGGGAGCGGCCGAGCACCCCACAATCCGAGAGCGCCGGGGTCGACGGCGGCTACCGTCAGCCCCTCGTTGAGCAAGCCGTCGCCACGCTCAAAGCCTGGCGACTCCTTCGCAAGCTCCGATGCTCGCCCGCCGCCCTGCGTCACGAGCCTCGTCCAAGCCGCCCTCCCTCTGCGGCTGAACGGCTCAGGCTGAGGATGGAAAAGCTCGGTATCGCATTACAACTTGCCAGGATCGTCATCAGCAACGACTCCGGCCCCATCAAAGTGGATTACTGAACCGTCCGAGCCGGTTCGTAGAAGTAGTCTTTCTTCAGGGAAGGTCACGAGAATTGACAGCATGTGAGGCGCCGACTTTAGGGTAACGGAAACATCTGGTCGGCCCCGGTCGACCACCTCGATGTGGTCGGTCCACGGAGCTGTGAGAACTTCCAGGAAGCGGATGCTTTCGTATCCGTCATCGATACTGAACCGGCCGGTGTAGATGAGCGATTCCGCATCCGAGATGCTTTTCATGGTCTCGCCGTGCAGCTCGCCCTGGACGTCCCTGGCGACTTGCGGGTCAATTCCGGCGAGACCACCACTGAGGTGATCGGGCTCCTGCCAAGTTCCGTCAGAATTCCGTAGCGCATAGTAGATTTTCTCGACCACCAATCCGTCACGTTGGTGATGAACGACCAGGACGAATCCAATGTCTCCATGAAGAGAGACATCTGTCATGAGAAGGCGTTCGGAGGGGCAGTAAAATCCGTCGCACCCTGATTCAGCTGTCCGGGAAGAGCGGGAAAGGGCAGCGTAAGTCAACTGTTTCATATTCACAAGGATTTTCACTCTCTTCGATAGGGAAGGTGCATTAGGCGCGTGGTGAAACGCCCCGGCGGGGCGTGTCACCACATTCGACCACGCTCGTCAGGACACTCCGACGCCAAGCGAAAGGATCATTTAGCGATACAGGTGTCCGTCATCGATGCCACAAAACTGTCCCCCCCGATGACTATCGCTTGTCCGCCGGTCCAGATCTCGGTACCGGGTTCGACCTGGATGTTGTAGTGGGACTTCAGGACCGCTGTGATCTCCCGCAGTCCCAGCCCCCAGTTCCCGCATCAGCAGGATCTGCTGCAGTCGCGCAGACCGGCCTCCTCGTAGTGGCGGTGCCCGTTGCCGCCCAGGAAGGCGGGAGCGAGCAACCGTCGCTATTCGGGAACGTCTTGTGCAGGGCCTCGCGCCACAGGTGGAGTCGTGGTCGACGTTCTTGCGGTAGGGGCCGTTCGTTCCGCAGCTCACGCTCAATCGAGCTCAGGCACAGCCTGGATCCGTGCTGTCCAACGACCGCGCACCCCCGGTGTCACGCGGTGGCCGGCGCTCCGGCGCTTCGGCGCTTCGGCGCTTCGGCGCTTCGGCGCTTCGGCGCTTCGGCGCTTCGGCGCTTCGGCGCTTCGGCGCTTCGAGGTATTCGGTGACGCGGCGGGCCATCTTGCCTATCGGTGGATGCCTCTTCTGTTGGCGGTGTCGGAGCACTCAGGTCAGCCAGCTACTGCTCCCAGGAAGTGATTTGGCGGCTGTTGGTGGGATCAAGCCATGGTTGGCGGGGTATGTCGTCAATTCGTAACAGTGCTGGGCGAGGGGCAACGTGCGGGGTGGCCGGCTCATCTGGATGGTCAGCGGGGCGCACCGGGCGCCCTTCGTGGAGGGGTGGGTTTCACCAGGTGGGGGATCCGTGGGAGGGGAGTCCATGTCCAGGACGAAGCAGACCGGTGTGGAGGCGCGGTGCGGGCGTGTGGTTGTGATCGGTGCGCTGGGTCTGGCCTCAGTGGCTCTGGCCGCCGGGCCGGCGTTCGCCAAGGGCAGTGTGGACATCACGGCGCCGCGCACTGCGCATGTCGGCAAGACCATCACGGTCAAGGCGCACGGCGGCGATGACAGCGCCGGCTACCTGCATCAGCTGTGCCTGGAGGAGAAGGGCTTCGGCGAAGGGTGGCATCAGGAGAATTGCAGCGCCGCGGTCGGGGGCGAGGCACGGGTCACTGCACGCGGCACGTCCGCGCGCCGGGGCGACCTGGGGTTCCGTGCGGTGCTGTACGGGCTGACCGGCCCGCACGACCAGAATCCGGTGCGCTTGCACGCCTCTGATGTGGTGACGGTGCATGTCCGCTGAGCCGGCGGCGCGGCCGTGGACGGCCGGTACGACCACTGTCCATGGCCGTGTACCGAATCGCTTGTCGGGAGAACGTCCCGGCTTCGTGCAGGGTGGTCACGAGGATGCGGCCGACTGCCTCCAGGGTGAAGGAGTCGTCGTAGGGCTCCGGGTCGAGGCCGCACAGCGAGGTGACCGGGATGACGATGCGTTCGGCGACGTCCGCGAGCAGCGTGGGCATCCGCGGCTCGGTGGTGGCGAGTTCGGCGGCCCTCGGTGTCGTCGGCCTGGACGGCCCGGAGGTGGTTGAAGGTGCTGATGACCGTGTTCGGGGTCATCGGGGCGAGCGGCGCGGCGGGGTTCTGGAACATGGACGGCTCCTCACGTACGGACCGCCTCGCTGATCGTGGCGGTTTCGGAAGCGAGTCTCGGAGCGGGGGCCTGTGGGCGGAGACCGGCGCCGGACGGGGGAGAAATCTCCTCCCCGTACGCGCCTCACGATGTGATTGGAAAGACCCGGAGATCGGCGTCACGAGGCGGCACGCAAAACACCGGTAGAAGATGAACGGCGGGACAGGCCCGCCCCCCAGGAGCATCCTGTGGCGAGCACCACCGGCGAGCCTGAGCAGCCCCCCGTCCGTGCCCCGCTGCTAACCTCGATGTTGGGTTTGGGGTGGTTTGGGTGTGGTGGGGTCATGCGGCGAGTTCGAGGTTCTTGGGGGTGCGGGGTTCGTAGAAGGTGCCGTCTCGGAGCATGGCGAACAGGACGCTGATGCGCTGGCGGGCGAGG
>NZ_JBIURS010000055.1:0-13609 GCF_044740965.1 Streptomyces sp. NPDC088252
CCCGCGGAGCGGGTACCATAGCGCTGCGCGCTATGCAAGCGAAGCGGTTCGCGTTGCTCACCGCGCCCGGCAAAGCCGGGCCAACTCCCTTCGCTGCGCTCCGGGAGTTGAGGGGGCCGGCCCGCGTTGCGGGCCGGTGGGCCCCGCTGCGCGGGGCCCGGCCTGGCGTGATGTCAGGTACGGGTAATTCGGCTTTCTGTAAGAGAGTTGACGGGTGCTTCGCACCCGTCTGAGGGTGTGTCCGCTGCGCTCCCCCACCCCGGGTCCTTCCGGCTGCGCCTACAGGATCTGAAGCCCGCTACGCGGGCTTGGCTGGCTACGAGGGGTGGGGGTCGCTCGTTCGTGTCGGGTTTCAGTGTAGCGGGTGCATCAGGTTGATGCAGCATGTACCGTTGGCGGAAATATGGGACACCCCCAAGCCACCAGGGCGGGGCACGAGAAGCGAGGATGATTTGAATTCCTTGGGCTTCGATAGGCGCTTTGAAGCGCGGAAAGAAATCCATCGTGAGGTTACCGGGCTGACGAGAGAGCAGATCCATGAGCGCTGGGCAGCCGCTGGCGGTCTGGATAACCGAGAGAATCAGCCGGGACCGCTCAGTACGGAGGACCGGCTGGCAGCGGTCCGGCGGAACGAGCTGAAGCGCATCTGGACTCTGATGACCGAGGGCGGTTGGGAGACCTATTCTCCTGAGAGCGACCCGGAGGTGCATCGGTGGCAGCGGAAGCGGCGTGAGCGTCAGGAACGCGAAAGCCGTGCGGCCGCAGGGCGGGAACCGGGGCTGATCCGCTATCGGATCGTGGCGCAGCGAACCGATCCGGCGCACCCCGGCGCTGCGTTGCTGACGAACTACACCTACGGGCGGTCAGTCGAGGAGGCCGTCTCCAAGGTTCGCCAGGAGCTGGAGAAGCCGGGCGGTCTGTACGGGGACCAGGGCATGTACCGCGTGGTGGAGGTGGTCGAGGAGAGCCCGGACAGCGTGCTCCGGCAGCAGAAGGACGCCCGCCGGCGGTACCTCACCACCATCCTGGAGAACGCCATCACCACCGTGCGTGGCCGTGAGCCGGACAGTCCGGATGCGGACCTGCTCAGCCTCCTGGACGACTTCTTCACCCGCGCCGTCGTCTTCCCCGACCCGCACGGCAGCGGCGTACAGCCGCGGCCCCACCAGGCTACGTTCGGCTGGACCAGCGAGCCGCCCGGAATTGAGCACGCCAGCGACCCTGGCCGGGCCCTGGCCCCGTTCCTCCTGGCCTACCTGGACCACCACGGCAGGGAGCTGGTGCAGGCAAGCGCCCGCCCCAGGTCCCTGCCCGATGAGCGCACGGATGTAGGCCGGCCTTCCGGTCGTGGCACGGAGGCCGGGGAGGGGAGCGAGGCGCCGGCGGAACTTGTGGAGCGTGTCATGGAGGTGTGCGGGCGGCACTACGCGGCCGTGACCGGCACCAGCTTCGAGCAGTGGGACACAGAGCTCTTCCGGGAGAACGTGGGCATCGCACTGCGGACGGTGCGCCTGGCGGAGCGAGAGGCCTACCCGCAGGCCTTGGAGGACTACCTGCAGACCAGCCAGGCACGGCTCAGGAGGCTGTGGGGTATCTACGGGCCCGACGGACTCTTCCCGGGGGTGCATCATCTGGTCGAGCTGCCTGAGTGCTTCGTGTTGTGCGAGCACATCGAGCACAGCCCGCTCTGGCTTTCGCAACTGTGGGCGCAAGAAACCGGGGAGGAGACCCCGCTGGAGCGGCTTGAGGAAGCATGGCTCTACGGCACGAACGAAAAGGACGAACGATTTCTCCGCGACACGGGTGAAGAGGAGGGACGATGAGCAGGATTCCGCTCAAGAAACACCAGGTCGACCAGAAGTCGGCCTTTCGTAGGTGGGTCGGATTCCCTGCAAGGTCATCTGTGCCCCCTCAGGGTGCCCGTGGCACGATCGTGTCAGCGACCGGCTCCGGTAAAACGATCATGGCTGCCGCGAGCGCGCTGGAGTACTTCCCCGAGGGCCGGATCCTCGTCACGGTGCCGACCCTGGACCTGCTCGTGCAGACCGCCCAGGCGTGGCGGGCAGTGGGTCACCGCTCCCCCATGATCGCGGTGTGCTCGCTGGAAAACGACCCGGTCCTGAACGAGCTTGGGGTGCGCACCACCACCAACCCCATCCAGCTCGCCCCGTGGGCGGGCTCGGGGCCCGTGGTCGTGTTCGCCACGTACGCCTCTCTCGTGGACCGCGACGATTACGAGGCCCTCCAGGAACAGGAACGCCCCTACGGGCCCTGGCAGGGCGGCGTGGAGGGCAGGGCGCGCAAGAAAACACGCGGGCCGCTGGAGGCCGCTCTGGCGGGCGGAGAGCGCCTCTACGGCCAGCAAATGAGCGGTTTCGACCTCGCCATCATCGACGAAGCCCACGGAACCGCAGGTGATCTTGGCAGGCCGTGGGCGGCGATCCACGACAACGCCCGCATCCCCGCCGACTTCCGGCTGTACCTGACCGCGACCCCGCGCATCCTCGCGGCTCCCCGCCCGCAGAAGGGCGCGGACGGCCAGGAGTTGGAGATCGCGAGCATGACCGACGACCCGGATGGGACGTACGGCGCCTGGCTTCCTGGGGCTGAACTCGGGCTCTCGGAGGCGATCGAGCGGGAAATCCTCGCCCCGTTCGAGATCGACGTATTGGAGATCCGCGACCCCTCGCCCGTGCTCGGATTGTCGGAGGAGGCGCTGCGGGGCCGGCGCCTGGCCCTGCTGCAGACCGCCCTGTTGGAGCACGCCGCGGCGTACAACCTGCGTACGGTCATGACTTTCCATCAGAAAGTGGAGGAAGCGGCGGCGTTCGCGGAGGCGCTGCCGAAGACCGCAGCCGAGCTGTACGCCACCGAGACCGATGACGCGACCATGGCCAAGGCAGAGAAGAAACTCCCCGCATCCTCGATCGACGCGAAGTTCTACCGGCTCGAGGCCGGCCGCCACGTCCCGCCGGACCGGGTGTGGTCGGCGTGGCTGTGCGGCGACCATCTGGTAGCCGAACGCCGCGAGGTCATCCGGCAGTTCGCCGACGGCATCGACGCCAACAACAAGCGCGTACACCGGGCCTTCCTCGCCTCCGTGCGGGTCCTCGGAGAAGGCGTCGACATCACCGGCGAGCGCGGGGTGGAGGCGATCTGCTTCGCGGACACCCGCGGCTCGCAGGTGGAGATCGTGCAGAACATCGGCCGCGCGCTGAGGTTGAACCGCGACGGCTCCACCAAGGTCGCCAGGATCATCGTGCCGGTGTTCCTGGAGCCGGGCGAGGACCCGAACGACATGGTCGCCTCCGCCTCGTTCCGCCCCCTTGTAGCCGTCCTTCAGGGCCTGCGCTCACACGATGAGCGCCTGGTCGAGCAGCTCGCCTCCCGCGCCCTCACCCGCGGCAAGCAGCAGCGCAAGGTGCACCTCCAGCGCGATGAGGAAGGCCGGATCGTCGGGGCCGGCGGCGCGGGCGACGGCGAGGACCAGGAGCACGACGACACCCAGGCCGCCGCCGAATCCGCCCTGCTCCACTTCTCCACTCCGAAGGACGCGGCGACCATCGCCGCGTTCCTGCGCACGCGGGTCTACCGGCCGGACTCACTGGTGTGGCTGGAGGGCTACCAGGCCCTCATCCGCTGGCGAGCCGAGAACGAGATCACCGGCCTGTACGCGGTGCCCTATGACACAGAGACCCAGGTCGGGGTCACGAAGGAATTTCCCCTTGGGAGGTGGGTCCACCAGCAGCGGAAGGCACTGCGGGCCGGGGAGTTGGAGGAGCGGCGCAAGGAACTGCTGGACGCTCCGGAAGCCGGGATGGTCTGGGAGCCGGGCGATGAGGCATGGGAGGCCAAGTTGGCGGCGCTGCGCTCCTACCGGCGGGCCACGGGGCACCTGGCTCCGCGTCAGGACGCGGCGTGGGGCGAGGGCGAGGCGATGGTGCCCGTGGGGCAGCACATGGCCAATCTCCGCAGGAAGGGCGGCCTCGGGAAGGACCAGGAACGGGCAGCGAAGCGCGCGCAGCAGCTGGCGGCGATCGACCCGGACTGGAACTGTCCCTGGCCACTGGACTGGCAGCGCCACTACCGCGTCCTCGCCGACCTAGTCGACGCCGACGGCAGCCTGCCCGACATCGCACCCGGCGTACTCATGGACGGCGACGACATCGGACGATGGCTCACACGGCAACGCGAAACGAGCACCTGGGCGCAGCTGTCCACCGAGCAGCAGGAGCGGCTCTCCGGGCTGGGCGTGAAGCCGCTTGAGGCGCCGTCTCCGGCCACTGCCGCCAAGCGTGCGGCGAAGGGGCCCGAGCAAGGCGCAACAGGCGTTCCAGCGCGGACTTACGGCCCTCGCACAGTGGGTGGAACGGGAAGGTCATCGGCCTGTGCCAAGGGGCCACAGCGAAGAGATCGCCGTCCACGGCGAGACAGAGCCGATGGTCGTGAAGCTGGGCGTATGGGTCTCCAACACACGCGCGAGGCGCGACAAGCTCACTCAGGACCAGCTGAATGCGCTGCGGGAGCTGGGAGTCGAATGGGCGTGACGGAGTAGGTCGCGATGTGCCCATTACCTGATGGGATGCTCGTCGGTTGACGGTGCGTGTGGCAGCAAAGCTCCTCGGCGCACCTGGCGGTCGCTGATCCAGGTTCCTACAGCGCCCGGTTCCTGGATCCGTACGGTGGAGAACAGCGGATGCCATGGAGCGAGGCCGCTCGTGTCGTTCGTCTGGAGGACTGCGGTCCGGTACGTCCGTTTCCTGTGCGGTCTGGCCGTCGTTTCGCGCCGGGCTGGTGGTGGTCGGCAACGACCGGGCGGCTGGTGCACTACGGGTCGGGTGTCATGCGCACCCAGGTGATGCTGCTGGACCGTGATCCTTCGGTCACGGCGATGGCATGCCGCCCTGTGGAGCTGTCCTGGCGGGGATCTGAGGGGACCGTGGTGTCGCATGCGCCGCATCTGATGGCACGGTTCAGCGACGGCGGCGGTCTGCTGCTCGACTGTGCCGGACGAGGGGAGATCTCTCCCCGGCTTGCACACCGTGCTGACGTCATGGCAGCGGCGGCACGGGCGGTGGGATGGCAGTACAGGGTCGCCTCGCCTCCCGAACCGGTTGTCGCCGCCAACCTGGGCTGGCTGTCGGGATACCGGCACCCTCGCTACCGGAACACCGCGCTCATGGAAGAGGCGGTGCAGGTCTTTGCCCGTCCTCGGCCGCTGATCGAAGGAGCACGTGACCTCGGGGACACCATCAGGGTCCTCCCAGCCCTCTTCCATGCCCTATGGACCGGGGCGCTGTCAGCCCCGCTGAACGATCCCTTGCATGAACGGGTGACCGTGACAGCAGGCCCGGGCAAGTGGGCGTCTGCGTGACGGCGGCAGTACTCGAGGTGGGGAGCCAGGTGCGGTTCGAGGACCGCTCCTGGACGGTCGTGATGCTCGAAGGGGCCCGTGTACGGCTGGTCGACTCGGACAACTCCACGGCAACGGTGCTGGTGAGCTATCTGTTCGCCGCTCCTGACTTCGAACTCGTCGGAGCGGACCACCGCCGGGTGCCTCCGTTCGGGCTCCTGGAGGAACTGCCTGTGCAGGCACGCGAGCGTGCTGAGGCCTGGGAGCGGCACGTACGCGAGGTGGAGACCGGCCTTCCTGTGCCGGGGCAGGGCGGTGTGCCGCGGGCGGAGTTCGATCCGGCGCAGCGGAATGTGGCTGAACGGGAGGAGGCCAAGGCAGCGGAGTTGACCGCGGCGGGGCAGCCGACGAGTGCGGTGACCGTGCGACGGATGCGGGCCCGTTACCGCGAGAAGGGGCTGTGGGGGCTGGTCGACCAGCGCACGGCGCGCAGGCGTTCTGTGGTGGGACGGGCCGATGAGCGTGTGGTCGCCGCGATCACTCAGGTGCTGGAGGCACAGCGGGAACGCTCCAGTGGCACGCTGAGCCGGCTGCGGCGCATGGTCGGGTGGGTTCTGGAGGAAACCCATGGTCCCGGCGCGGTGGAGGTACCGCCGGTGACGACGTTCAACCGGCTGGTGCACGCGCTCGCCGACGGCCATGGACTGCTGGGATCGGCGGCACAGCAGCGGCGGCGCACGTCGCGGCCGGCCCCTCCCTTCACCCCGACCGTGACGCTGCGGCCGGGTGAGCTGGTGATGCTGGACAGTACGCCGCTGGATGTGCTGGTTGTCCTCGCCGACGGAGTGACGGGGTCGGTCGAGTTATCGATCGCGTTGGACGTGGCAACGCGCAGTATCTGTGCCGCGGTGGTGCGTCCGGTGGGCACAAGATCGGTGGATGCTGCGGTGCTGCTGGCGCAGATGGTCACGCCCATGCGGATGCGCCCGGGGTGGGAGACGGCGCTGGCGATGTCCCGGTCAGTCATCCCCTATGAGCGGCTGGTGTCGTTGGATGCGCGGCTGGAAGGAGCAGCGGCCCGGCCGGTGATCATGCCGGAGACGGTGGTGGTCGACCAAGGTGCGGTGTTTGTCTCCCATTCCTTCATTGCCGCGTGCGAGAGCCTGGGAGTGTCCGTTCAGCCCGCGCCGCCGGCCAACGGCCCGGCCAACGGCCCGGCCAAGGGCCATGTCGAGCGGACGTTCCGCACCATCGGGGACCGGTTCTCCCAGTACGTGGCTGGCTACAGCGGCTCGGATGTCACCCGGCGCGGCACGCGCGTTGAGGACGAGGCGTGCTGGACGCTTGCGCACGTTCAGGACCTGCTGGATGAGTGGCTGGTCACCGACTGGCAGCACCGCCCGCACGCCTCGCTGCGCCATCCGCTGGCACCGAAGCTCGCCCTGTCGCCGAACGAGATGTGGGGCGCGCTCGTGGGAGTCACCGGCTATATCCCGGTGCCGCTGAGCGCGGACGACTACATCGAGCTCATGCCCATCAAGCGGGTGGCCATCAACGACTACGGCATCCGCTTCGACTACCGCACCTACGACCACAAGGTCCTCAATCCGCACCGCGGGGACCCATCGGGTGCACCGGACGGCAGATGGGAGGTGCACCACAACCCCTACGACCCCCATCAGATCTGGGTGCGGCTGCCCACCGGGTGGGAAGAGGTGCCGTGGATCCACCGCGGCTGTGTCAGCCTGCCCTTCACCGACTTCACCTGGCAGCACGTCCGTGCCGCAGTCGAACGCCGCGGCGACCGCGTCGAGCACGAGCGGCAGCTCGCCCAGGCCCTGGATCGCCTCCTGCGGCGTGCGAGCAACGGTGCCGGGACTCGCCGCGAGCAGACGGTGGCGGCGCGCGCCAGCGCCGCAGCGTCCCTGGCCCGACCGGCCGTGCCGCAGGCGGTCCCGGACCCCGTGGCGGCTCCGACCCTCTCCTACGGCCTGGTGGGTGCCTTCACGCCGCTGGAAGAAGAGGATCAGCAAGGGGAGACAGGGTTCGAGGACGGCTGGGACGAGGACGACGACCTGCCCGGCCCCGCTGACGCCGATGAGCCTGCCGGAGACGAACGGCCGGACTCCTCAACGAAAGTTCCGCGTCCCTCCCGGATCTATGACGCCTACCAGGAAGCAGCACAGTGGTGACAGACGCCCCTGCCGACAGCACCCTTCACGACGGAGCGAGGGCCGCGGCGTACGCGCCGCCGACCACACGAGACGGCTGGCAGCAGTTCGTCGCCACTCCCCCGCTGCAGCCCCAACCGGCCGCCGACGAGGACTGGTCGCTGGAGGAACGGCTGGACTACCACTCCCGGTTCGTGGTGCTGACCACCCCGGCCATGGAACGCATCTCCCTGTCGCTGCGGCGCCTGATGCTCCTCAACCGCCGCCAGCAGGGCACCGCACGCCGCGGCCTGATCGTCTCCGGACCGCCCACCACCGGCAAGACCACCACCCTGCTGGAAATGGGCCGCACCTTCGAACTCGCCGAGCAGCGCAGGCACCCCGACCGCACGGACCGCCTGCCCGTGGTCTTCCTGGCCGTGCCACCGGCCTCCACACCCAAGATGCTGGTCAGCGAATTCGCCCGGTTCCTCGGTATCCCCATCGCGGCCCGCATGAACCAGGCACAGATCACCGACGCCGTCTGCCACCTGCTGTGCCTCCTGGAGACGAAGCTGGTCCTCGTGGACGACGTCCACCTGCTCGACACCCGCACCCGGTCCGGCGCGGAAACCTCCGACCAGATGAAACACCTCGGCGAGCGCATCCCCGCCACCTTCGTCTACGCCGGCGTCGACGTCGAAGCCTCTCCCCTGCTGACCGGGCCGCGCGGCGCCCAGCTCGCCGGCCGCTTCACCCTGATCCGCAACACCGCGCTGCCCTGCGCCACCGACGAGCAACGCGAGATCTGGCGCGCTCTGGTCACCGACATGGAAGAAGCCCTGCGCCTTCGCCACCACACCCCGCACACCCTGGCGCGGCACGCCGACTACCTCCACCAGCGCACCGGCGGCGTCATGGGCAGCGTCTCCCACCTCATCCGCGAAGCCGCCCTGACCTCCCTGCTCGACGGCAGCGAAAAAATCACCAAGAAGCTCCTGGCCGGCATCCAGCTCGACATCCGGGCCGAACATCAAGCCCGCCCGCCCCGAAAACGCCTCCCACGCCCGCGCAGCCACAACGCGGGATCCTGACGGAGGCCGGAGCAGCGGTGACGAAGACCACCAGCGGGCGGCAGGCGCAGCCACTACAGCGCGACCAGCCCGAACTCTCAGGACATAGAGAGGCTTTGGGCGCGGTGCGGGTAGCGCCGCTGCACGGCGAGACGACGCTGTCCTACATGAGCCGAGTCGCCTCCCGCTACCGGCTCACGGCCAAAGAACTCATCGGCGCACTCGTGGACGTGGGACGGCGTCCCAACCTCTTCACCGTGCGGCCCGACGGCGAAGTCGTCTTCAACACCGAGGCCCGGACAGTGGTCGCCGCCTTCTGCCGCATGCCCGAAGAACACTTGCGCCGTGCCCTTCCCGCCTGGGACCGGGAGGGTCCCTCAAGCAGGCTGGGGAGCGGGCCAGCCGCCTGGGTCCGCACCGCAGCCACGATCCCGCCGACCGGCCCCGGCTGCCGGGCCTGCACCGCGAGAACCACACAGGACCGGGAAGAAGCACGCCGCTACCTCCTGCCGCACGCACGGGTCTGCGTCAAACACCAGTGCTGGATGCTCGAAGCCCCCGTCGTCGACGGAGCGACGGCCGGCCCCGGCCAGCTGGACCTGCGGCATGTGCAGCAGGTCGCAACGGCACAGCGTCGTCATGTACGGCTGCTGCGGCGCAGCCCGCACGCCGGCGAAGCGTTCGCTGTGGCAGGCGGTTACGGCTTCGTGGTGGGACGAGGCCTGGCCGGAAGAGACCCTCTGGCCCGACCGGCTGCGGCTGATGGCTCACGGCAACGGCTTCGCATGGCGTGTAGCGGCGCGGGATGCGGTGACCTATCCGGAAGCCGTCACGCTGGCCGCGGCCCTGGCCGATGCGGGTGTGCAGCAGCTGCTGCTCTACGAGGCGGGCCGGCATCAACCGCACTCGCTCGCCGATGTCCCCCGCCTCGTCGGCGAACTGGCCCGGCGTCTTGGCCGGCCGTGGATCGCCGGCCGCCTCGCTGCGGTCACGACAGGGCCGCTGAACGCCTGGGTGCGCACCTGCGTCCGCAGTCAAGCCGGGCACAGACCGAAGACGCGGAGCATGTGGCGCGTCTCCCCGTCTCACCGGCCCATCCCGGTTTCTCAGCTCCTGGCGGACAGCAGTGACCGGGGCGAGACACCCGTGCAGCCCGAGCCTGGGTCGCTCCCAGACAGCACCGAAGACGCGGCCTGGGGGTTCGCACGTGGGCTGCGCCATGCCCGGGCCTACGCCGCCGAGCACGGCCACCTGTGCGCGCCCAACACCGTGCGGACCGAAGGCTTCGCCGTCGGCCTGTGGCTCGCCAACCAGCGGGCCGCAGGACCTGAGCTCGCTCCCGAACGCGCCGCCGCCCTCGACGCCCTCGACCCGTGGTGGAACCCGCCTTGGAACCTGTGGTGGCAGCGCATCTACCACCGCGCCAAGGCACTGGTGCAGGCCGGGCAGCCGCTCACGCCCGAACGCGGGTTCCCCGGCACCACGGAAAATCTTGGGGCCTGGCTCTACGAGCAGTGCACCAGCTACAGCAGCCTCCACCCCGGACAGCGGCGTCTCCTCGCCGACCTCGGCATCACGCCTGAACGCGCCCGCGACGCCATGCCCCGGCGCCGGGATCTCAAGGCAGCCCGGCGCACCGCCCTGGACCATGCCCGCGCCTACGCCGACGAGCACGGTCACCTGTGCGCTCCCACCTCCGCACGCCAGTACGGCTTCGCCATCGGCAAATGGCTGCACAGCCAGCGGGTGCGCGCCCGTCGCGGCCAGCTCGACCCCGCACTCAACCAGGCGCTGACCGACATCGACTCCTCGTGGAGCCCGCCCTGGCCCACCGACTGGCAGCGCGAGCACCACATCGCGCACGCCGCCGTCACGGCCGGCGCCCTCCTCGACCCTGAAGCCGGGTTCCGGAACTTCGATGACCGCACCGGGCAGTGGCTGTACGCCCAGTGCGTCAACTACCGCCTTCTCCAGCACGGCCAGCTGGACCTCCTGGCCCGCCTCGGCCTCACCGAACCCGTAGCGGGCAGCGCCGTGCCCAACCCGGCCACCCGGCATCCCGCCATGGAGACAGGGCTGCACTACGCCCGGGCCTGGACAGCCCAGCACGGCACCCTCGACCTGCCCCGCACCGCTCGCCACGGCGACTTCCCCCTCGGCCGCTGGCTCGCCAGACAACGGCATCAAGCCAACCTCCACCGCGAACTCTTCGACACCCCCTGGCCGCACGAGGAGCACCTCGCCCGCATCGACCCGTGCTGGAACCCGCCCTGGGGCATGAAATGGCAACGCCGCTACGAGGCCGCCCGCACACAGCTCACCCCCGGCCAAAACCTCGCCCCCGAGGAGGGCTTCCCCGGCACACCGGACTGGACCGGACAGTGGCTCTACAACCAGTGCGCCGTCTATGCCGAGCTCCACCCCCGCCAGCAGCAGCTCCTCGCCGACCTCGGCCTCACCGCCGAAGGCGCCCGTGCCGCCCGGCCCCGCCGCATCCCCCAAGCCGCAGCCTTCGCGGCCGGTCTCGCCCACGCCCGCGCCTGGGCCCAGGAGCACGGCAACCTCGCCGTTGCCGAACCCGCCCGCCACGACGGCTACCGCCTCGGCACCTGGCTGCGCACCCAACGCCGCCGCGCCAGCCGAGGAAAACTGCCCGCCGACCGCATCAAAGCCCTGGAAGCCATCGATCCCCACTGGAACCCGGCGGGAGGACTGCGCTGGCAGCAGGCCTACCTCACCGCCCGCACCCACACCACCGGCCGCTCCCTGGCCACCACGGCCGACCTCGACGCGCTCCCATCGGCGACAGCGAAATGGCTGTTCACCCAGTGCTCCAGCTACGGCAGCCTCCATCCCGAGCAGCAACAGCTGCTCGCCGAGATCGGCCTCACCAGCGAACGGGCCCGCGCTCTGGCGCCACCGCCGAAACCTCCCCAGTCCGCCCGCCCGGCCCGCCCGCGGCTGAAGAACCCGCCCTGCGCCTTCGCGGCCGGCCTGCCCTACGCCCAAGCCTGGACCGCCCAGCACGGCAACCTCACCTCAGCCGGTTACCGCACCGAACACGACGGCTTCCCCCTGGGATGGTGGCTGTACAAACAACGCCGAGCCGCCCACGCCCACGTGAAACGCACCGGCCGACCCTGGCCCCACGACCCGCAACTCGCCGCCCTCGACCCGTGGTGGAACCCACCATGGCGGGCCACCTGGAACCACAGCTGGCACCAAGCCCACGCCTACTACAGCACCGGCATGCCCTTCCCCAACCAGACCACCAAATGGATCCGCACCCAACAACGCACCTGGGACCAGCTCCACCCCCACCAACAACACCTGATGACCACCATCGGCATCCACTGCCACGCACCGCTATGGCGCTACAACAGTCGCCCAGTGCACCTGACCGACCAGCCAACAGAACTGATCAACACCCACGAGACCAACCCAGAGCACGAACTCCGCAGTTCACAGGCCCGCCCAGTCGGGGCCCGCAAGCAACGCCAAGCACCTCGCCAGCACCCACCACACCGCCGGACCCAACCAGCCAACTGATCAGCCCAGCTCAACCCTCCGGCCACCGATCAGGAAGAACGAACCACGACACCCAGGTAGATCCCTTGGCGGCCTTCGCGCTGCCAGACAGCGGCCGTCTGTTCGAGAAGGTCCAGGGTGGGCATCACGACCAGGGCGTTGTGCTCGGCGGTCTCCTGGACGGTGTTGAGGGCGACGAGGGTCTTGCCCGTGCCGGTGGCCATGACGACGCTCACACGGGGCGCGCCGCCGGTGAATTCGTGGACGCAGGCATCGACGGCGAGTGTCTGGTGGCCTCGTAGCGGTGTTCTGAGGCCGTTGCTCCTCAGCGTGGCCACGATGCCCTCCCGGCAGCGGATCGTCACGTTACGGATCAAGGCTCAGACCTGTGCCATAGAGGCTGTTGGGGTGTTGCAGCCGGGTTCACCCGAAAGAGTTAGAGGCCCTTGACCGGGCTGTGCGGCGGCTGGCGACGATAGGGCGCAGGCGTGCGGAGCAGTTGCAGGAGAGGAGGTACGGCGTGGTGCTGCAGGTGCCGGGGCTCTACGGTCCGCGTCAGCCCCTGCCGATGTGTGTCCTGCCTCTGCCTGGTGAGTCGACGGGGTCGTTCGTGAACCGGCTGGCGCACGCCAACGGGCTGGAACTCTGGGACTTCCTGCAGCGCGTGGGCCAAGGCACGGGATCATCGTCGGGCGATGCGGCCCGCGTGGCGAAGCACCCCCAGTGCACGGAGATGTACGTGAACGGGCCGGGCCTTAACTATCTGGCCATGCTGGCTGGTCAGCCGGCGGCCGTGCTGCGACGGGCACTGCCTGGGCTGGCCTCGCGTCACCTCCTGTCCGGTGAAGGGGATGCGGTGTGGAAGTGGCCCTGGCAGCCGTCGGAGGGCTACCTCGTACGCTGCTGCTCGAGGTGTGTGGAGGCCCGTGGGGTCAAGGAGGCGGCCTGGTGGCTGCTGTCGGACAGCTGGCGGGTGTGCGCCCGGCACTCGCGGTGGTGTGACGACTCAAGGACGGAGCCGCTGGACGGGCTGTCCTTGACGGAGCTTCCCGAGGTCGTCGAGGCGCATCTGGAGCGTGCCCGGCTACAGCAACAGTTCGGCAGGTCGGGTGAGGAGCTGTTCGCCGACGCCTTCCAGGTGGCGGCGGAATGGTGGCAGACGATGCCCACGGTGCTGCGCTGGGTCCACCGGACGTGGGCGTGCGCGCTGGAGGACCGCAGCACCCGGGTGATGCCGCTGGTGATCTACCCGGAAGCAGCGCGGCTTGCACGGTTGATGGTCGAGTTCGAGCAGTCGGACATCCGCGACACCGATACCCGAACCCGGTGGCTCGGCAAGGCCGAGATGCTGATGGAGTCCTGGGAGCTGGACGTCCAAGCGGGCAGGGCCCCGCTGCTGTGAGGTGACCTCTGTGGTGTGGACACACCTGACAATGGATCTTGCTGATCCTGGAAGGTGTAGATCTACGTGGCACGGCCCTCGAAGTACAGTGCGGAGTTCCGGT
>NZ_JBIURS010000056.1:0-11549 GCF_044740965.1 Streptomyces sp. NPDC088252
TGCGCGAACACGTCCTGGCCGCCGGCCGCGACAAAGCGGTGACGGTCACCTGGCGCAAGGGCTCCAAAGCCGCGATGACCTCCCGCTTCGTGTTCCTGCGCATCCGGCTCGCGGGACGCCGTCCAAAGCCCGCTCCCGACGGTGTCATCGGCCTGACCTGGCTGATCGCCCAGTGGCCCGAGGGTGAGGACGAGCCGGTCAAGTACTGGATATCCAACCTGCCCGCCGGCATCCCGGCCCGGGATCTGGTCCGCCTCGCGAAGTTACGGTGGCGCATCGAGCACGACTACCGCGAGCTGAAGACCACCCTCGGACTCGACCACTTCGAAGGCCGCTCATTCACCGGCTGGCACCGCCACGTCACCCTCGTCACCGCCGCCCACCTGTTCCTGACCGAACAGCGGACCTGCCTAAAAGTCCCTGCCAGGGCCTGACCCTCTACCAGGCCCTGGACCTCCTCCAGCATCTGCTGGCCACCTGGACCGGAACTTGCCCCACCTGCCGACAACCCACCCCATGGCAGCCCTACGACACCACCTAACAAAGCCCTATTAGGCGGTGTCCGGCGGATCACGGTCGGATCGGCGCCAGGCCGTGACGGATCGATGGCCGGCAAGAGTTATGTGCCCTTACGGGTGAACCTCTTGCTTAGCGTCGCGAACGGCGGACGGAGACCCAATACGGTAATCGAAGCCAATACGCGACTTCGATGTTTGGCTAGGGCATTTATGCCTTTAAATGAAGAATCAGCGTTCAAGGACTGGAGTGGAATACGTGATTTCCCTGAGCGTTAACTTCACCCGCTGCGCGGCGGTTGGGCTCGCTGCGGCGGCAGTTGTCGCCACAGCCGTCTCCCCTGCGGGCGCCGCCCCGTCCGCTGGCCGCACCGCGCCCACCGCAGCGAGCGTTCCGATGTGTCTCGACGTCGGCAACACCCGCAACAGCGGAGACAACGCCCAGATCTGGCGCTGCCTCGGCAACACCAACCAGAAGTTCGTGATCGACGACGGGCAGGTAAAGGTCGCCGACACGATCGGCAAGCGCGAGGAGATGTGCCTCGACGCGGGCAACACCCGCAACAACGGCGACAACGTACAGATCTGGGTCTGTCAGACCCCGAACGTCAACCAGAGGTGGGTCCTGCGCGACGGGCAGCTCGTGCTCAAGAACACGATCGGCAGGCCCAGCGAAATGTGCCTGGACACGGGCAATACCCGCAACGACGGCGACAACGTGCAGATCTGGACCTGCCAGACCCAGAACGCCAACCAGAGGTGGGTAGTCCAGCGCGGCTACATCAAGGTGGAGGACACCCTCTCGTGAACACCGCCTACGCTTGACCTCCAAGGGCGCCTGGGCGCGGACCGGGCCTTCGGCCGGGGCCCGTACGGATCACGGCCGGAGCCATAGGCGGATCGCTGCTGCGGTGACCGTGCCTTGGAAAACGTAGGCCCGCTTGTCATATCGGGTGGCGACTGCCCGGGAGTTCTTGAGCCGGTTGATGGTCCGTTCGACTTCGTTGCGACGCTGGTAGAGGTCGTGGTCGAACCCGGTGGGCCTGCCGCCGGCGCTGCCTCGACGCTGGCGGTTGGCCCGCTGGTCCTTCGGCTCCGGGATTGTGTGCTTGATCTGGCGTCTGCGCAGGTAGCGCCTGTTGCGACGAGAGCTGTATGCCTTGTCGCCGCTGACGTGACCGGGCCGCGTCCGGGGGCGCCCGCCCAGCGGGCGGGGCACCCGGATCCGGCCAATGACCTCGATCATCCGTGGTGCGTCGCCCCACTGACCCGGCGTGACCAGAAAGGCCAGGGGACGGCAGCCGCCCTCACCGGCAAGGTGGATCTTGCTCGGCAGGCCGCCCCGGGACCGCCCGAGTCCCTCGTCAGGGCGGTGGTGCCGGGGCGTCGTCCTTTTTTCGGAACCCGCGGTGTGGCCTTGCGGGCGCCGGCGGCGTGCTGATGGGCCCGGCAGGACGTCGAGTCGACGCCGACCATTGACCAGTCGATGCGCCCGGCGAGATCGGCGCCAGCCTGAACCGCCTGCAAGATCCGGTCCCAGGTCCCGTCCGCCGACCAGCGGCGATGCCGCTCATAGACGGTTTTCCAGGGTCCGTAACGATCGGGCAGATCACGCCACGGAACCCCGGTCCGTACCCGGAACAAAATTCCGTTCACCACCATGTGGTGGTCACCCCACCGGCCGCCCCGACCACCCGACGGCGGCAGATGCGGCTCCAGAAGCGACCACTCGTGATTCGGTAGATCCGCCCGACCCATACTCGAAACCAACGAGCGATTGGTCAGAAGGTCACATGATCCGCCGGACAGTGCCTAGCGGTGCCGGGGGTTGTTCGCGTTGGCTGGGGCGGGGCGCCCACCATCGTGAGTCGCGACCAGCAGGGACAGCCGGTCTGCGGCACTTGTTACCGACGCACTCGCGCCGGGGAACCGTGCGCCCGCCGCGGCCAGACCAAGCCGGTCAACGCGCGATGGCCGGTCGGGCCGGTCTGCCATGTCTGCTACACCGCCGTGCTCCGGTCACCGGCCGAGTGCCCTCGCTGCGGCATCGTCCAGCCGCTGATCGCGCGGGCAGGGGCGCGTGGACGACAAGGCCATCGATTCCGCGCCGGGCCATGCAGCGCTGGCAAGCTGGCCGATGCAGGACACCGTCGCCGTGGGTGTTCGGGGTCGGATTGTGCTCGTGGCTCTCGCCGAGCAGGGCGAGAGTCGGCATCGCGTGCGTGAGCCCGGCAGGTGCTCTGCCGGTCAGCGCGGGCAGTGCGAGCAGGGCCTGCGGCTATCTGTCATCAAACGCTGTCATCAATCTTCATCGGATCTCATTGGATCGGCGCCGCCCAGGCGTCTTGGAATGTCCGGGTTTATTGGATGGATGCGGTGCCTGTCGTCAACCGTTCCATTGACGGCACCCGGGAACTCTGAGCCTGGCCAGGGCTGCCCCGCCGCCGCAGGCGACGGAAGCCTACTATCACCGGGAAACTGAGGTTCCCCCGCTGTGCGGGAGGTGCTGATCAGCTGGTCAGGGAGGGTTGACGGGGTTTCAGGTTCTCTCGTTCGGCCGTTGCCTGCTCGGCGTCAGGAGCCGTTGTCGGTCAGGACCCGTTCGACGGTGATGCCGCACGAGGTGAAGAACGTCTGGGTCCGGGTCCAGAACGCGGTGGCGGTTTCCTTCTCCTTGTCGCCGAGAGTCACCGAACCCTGCTTCGCCGGTGCACCACACTTCCCACCCACACGAATCCGCCCCAACGGCGGCAGCAGACCATCCCGCGTGCCGGGCCACGGGCGCGGCCCCATGAGCGGGGAGGTTACGAGCCGTGCCCGCGCGCCTGTCTACCCATGTCCGCCCCAGCGGGCTGGATCCGCCTCCAGCGACGCCCGGTCCCAGTCGCCCCGTGTGGCGGCGGCCTCGTAGGTGCTGTGCAGGAAGCCCAGCAGCGTCCGATCGGGTTCGGGGGCGGTACGTACCGCCCCGTACGGCAATAGGAACTGGCCGTTCTCCCGGCTGTAGAACGCCTCGGAGGGGGTGACAGGGCCCTCGGCGAATCCGTCGGGTTCGGGGTAGGCATACGAGTAGAAAGCACCCTCGTCACCGCCGCCGGGCCAGAAACCGCAACTGCTCAGCTCGCGTGAGTAGCCCTCCTCCATGACCCAGTCACCGCAGTTCGGCGCGCCACCGGGGTGGCGTGGGGCGCCGCGTCCGGAGAACCGGGTGCATGCCAGGTCCATGGCGCCCCAGAAGAAGTGAACCGGACTGACCTTGCCTGCGAAATAGCTGCGGTACTCGCCCAGCACTCGGTTTGCCTGGAGAAACTGGCGCCAGAACAGGTGCGCGGCATGCGGGTCGTACGTGTGGTGGGAGAAGTCCTCCGCGAACGGGACCGCCCGCTCGACCTCGTTCGGATGCCTCTGGATCGTGGTGGGGACGCCGATGTCCTCCAGGGCCCGCAGGACACGGGCGTGGAAGTCGGCCACCGGCATGGACTCCAAGGCGATGCGCCGGGCACCGCCGTCACTGGTGCGCAGACTCAGCGCGTGGTCGACGAAGTCGAACTCGATATCGAAGGCACCCGCACCGTGGGGAACGGCCGAGGTGGTCAATCCCCGTGGGCTGACGTAGAGCGTCACCTGCCACCAGTGATTGAGCAGCGGAGCGTGTGCCAGCCGGACCTTCCCGATGATCTGCATCCACATATGCAGCGTGTCGCGCGTCTCGGCCCACTCGGCAACCCACAACCGCGGCCACATCCCGGCTTCCCGGCGGCTTTCCGTCGTCACTATGGTTCCTCCGGAGCTTCGAGTGTCCCCTGAACACCGCGGCCACCGTGAGGGCCCGGACCGGCCCACGATAGCCACTTGCCCCATCGTCGTCCTGTCTGACGGCGCCGGTCATCTGAGCGACAGCCGTTACCGCGCTTCAGTTCAGCGTGCAGGGATTGACCACATCACCGCTCGCGGGCCTGCGGATCGCGCGCCCGTCTCGGCGGAGCATGAGCCAGGAGAGGGTCGGCGGGCAGTGGTGCAGGCTGCCGTGTGTGGTAGTGAGTTCATTTCCCAGATGTCGATGTCCCGTCCGGCGGTGACGTGGTGCAGGTGTTGGCGTACCCTGTCCAGGTAGCGGCGCATGACCGGAATGGGGTGGACGTGTTCACCCAGGTGGGGGAGCCGCCCGGTCATCTTGCTGTGGGCGGGCCATAGTTCGCTGATCTCGCGGGGCAGTGTGCCCGATTCCCAGCCTGTCAAGGTGGCGAGTCCTTCCTGCCGGCTCGCTTCGCTGCGGTGCGCCGCGTCGTTATGGGTCCGGTCCGCGGTCGACAGGAGCAGTCGGGCCAGTTGGGATCGGGCCTGGTTCAGGCGGCTGCGGACGTGCCGACGGGGATGTCGCAGGCGACGGCGATCTCTTCATAGGAGCCGGCGGTGGCAAAATAGTGCAGTTCCCACTTCTTGTCGTAGAAGGGGTACAGCCGGTGGGGGCCTTGCGCAGGTCCATTCCTTCGTGCACAAGCCGGACGTGGCGAGGACTCGAGGGCGGGGGGCGACGTGCCTCGCCGCCGACCGCACCGCTGCCGCGGCGTCGCCTCAGGCGCTCGAGTCCGCACGTGCGGCGACGGATCGGAGCCAGTCCTCCATATGATGGTTGACTTCGTCGGCGGCTTCCAGCTGGAGCCAGTGCCCGGCTTGGACGACGCGTTCGGCGAGATCGGTACACGTCTGCCGCATGCCGTCCAGCATGCGGGGGTTGGTGATGTCGGCGACGGAGTCGTAGGCGGCGCCGATGAACAGCACGGGCATGTCCACCAGGCCTCCATTGACAGCCGCACTGGCGTAAGCCGCGTTCGCGCGGTGGTTGAGGTAGTAGCAGGTCGGACCCCAGAAGCCGTTGGTCCCCAGCGACTCGGTCAGCTCGGCGTGGTCTTGTGGTGAGAGCACATCCGTGTCGAGGGGCAGGTCAGGGGCCGTGGAGGCGCCACCGAACCAGCCGCCGTCGGCAGTTACGGCGGAGGTGGGCGCAGGACGGCTGTGTACCGTCGGGTCGCCTTTCCGGAACAACGCCTTGACGGCGTTGGCCGGCGCGGCGTCGAAGACCGCCGTGGCCTGCCGCGGGTGCTGCTCGTAGTAGACCATGTAGTCGAACTGCCCGTTGGGGTGCGTGCTCACGGGGTAGCGCGCCCGGTCCACGGTCGAGATCAGGGCGTCCAGTCCGCACTCCAGGCTCCCGAAGGGGACTGCGAGGGTGATCGCAGCGGTGCACCGTTCGGGGAAGTGGGCAGCCATGTTCCACACCGTGGGGCTGCCCCAGTCGTGCCCGACCCAGACCGCCGTGCCGAGATTCAGATGATCCAGCAGGGCAAGCATGTCGTTGACGATGAGCTCCTGCCGGTAGGCGGAAGGATCGGTGTGCACGGTCGACCGCCCGTATCCGCGCAGATCGGGGGCCACGACGCGGAAGCCGAGTGCGGCGAAGTGAGCCATCTGGTGCCGCCATGTCGAAGCGATCCCGGGCCAGCCGTGTACGAATACCAACGGTGAGCCGTCGAGCGGTCCTGCTTCCAGGTAGCCAACGGTCTGGCGTGGCCTGCGCAGGACGTTCCGCTGAGGATGAAAGCCGTGCGACACGACATCTCTCCATTGCTGCTTGACGCTTCAGGGTTGCGTCTCCCGGCGCTGTCGGGTTCAGGCGCTTTCCGCATTGTTGCGGATCAGGCCCGGTCCGGACCCGATGACGGTGTCCCCCATCCGGATGGCCGCTCGCGCGGCGCAGCACCGCGTGCACTTCGGCGCCGCATTTCCGGTGGTGCGAGACCGACGGTGGCCGTGGCTCGCCCGCGGCCCATCTGTCGTCCCATTGCCGCAGCGCCACGAGCACGGGCAGCAGATCGCGGCTCTTCTCGCCGGAGCGCCCGCGCGTAGGGGTGCGATGGTCAGCTCGGCCCGGCGGCGTGCGAGCGGCGCGTCGTCGCGTTCGAAGAGAGTTCAGCCGGCGCGCACCGTACGGGCGGCTGTGACGAACGCCTCCAACTCGTGGGCGATGTCCGGTCCGGTCGGCTGGTAGACGATCTCGGTAATGCCTTGCTCCGCGTATTCGGCGAGGCGGTCGGCCAGCTGTGCGGCCGATCCGGTCACTGCGGTGGCCGGGATCAAGAGCAGCTCAGCTTCCATGGGCATCAGGCTAAGCGGTGGATGAGTGGAGGTGTCGTTGCCAGTCCTCCGGTACGTGCCCTTGCGGTCCCGGGACGGGCTGGGTGGTGGGGTGGCTGGCGGGCGGGGCCAGGCCGGGGCCGGTGTAGTACTGCTCGGTTTCGACGTTCCACAACCAGTCCTCATCGGGTTCGAAGCTGGCGAGGAACGGATGTCCTTCCTGGCGTGCGTGACGGGTGGCGTGCTGGGCCGGGGAGGAGTCGCAGCAGCCGATGTGGCCGCACGCGGCGCAGCGGCGCAGGTGGAACCACCAGCCGGGGCCGTTACCGGCCAGGCAGTCGACGCAGCCGACTCCACTCGGCGGCACCGAGGGGTCGATGCCGGGGATGCCGCGGTTCTCGGACATGACTCATCTCCTTCGCGGTACGCACCTCAATCGTTGCTCCTTTCGACCGGCACCGCACAGGATCTGCCTTCCTCCTCACGGCCGGTGACGCTGGGGGCCCGGGCGGTCAGCAGCCCTGCGGGCGCTCACGAACCGGGTCGCTCCGTGGGGGCTCGGTGAGACACTGGAGAGGTTCTGGCAGCGGTTTCAGCCTGGTCCCGGCCAAGAGAGGCAAAGGCCGGTTCCATGGGAGCGGTGGTGGGGCCGATGAGTACAAGCAGCGGCATCGGGATACCGGCCGAGTCCGGCACGGACGCCTCCGACCTCTACCGGCGGATGGCACAGACCTTCCCGCGGCTCACCGACGAGCAAGTGGCCCGCATCCGCAACTTCGGGCAGGTCGAGGACCTCCGTGCCGGAACCGCGCTGTTCCGGCGCGGGAACCGGAGCGCGGACTTCTTCCTCGTCCTGGAAGGCAACATCGAGATCTACCACGAAGCCCCGGACGGCACATGCCAGGTCATCACGGTGCACGGCCCCCACCAGTTCACCGGCGAGCTGGACCTGTTCAACGACCGCAAAACCCTGCTCAACGGCCGGATGGGCGAAGACGGACAAGTGGTGCGCCTGCACCGTCCGCAGTTCCGTCGCCTGCTGGCCGCGGAACCAGACATCTGCGAGACCGTGATGCGCGCCCTCATCCTGCGCCGCCTCGGCCTGATCCAGCACGGTCAGGCCACCGTGCTGGTCGCCGGCCCGCTCACCACCGCCGACACCCTGCGGGTGCTGCATTTCCTCGAGAGCAACGGCTACCCGGTCGCCACCATCGACCCTGCGGGTGGCCCAGCTGCCCGCGAGCTGCTGAGCCGCTACGGCCTCGACGGCCGCAGGACCTGGCCGGTGGTGGTCTACCGACCGGACCGGTTCCTGGAGAACCCCACCAACCGGGAACTGGCACAACACCTGGGACTCGCAGAGGCACTGGACCCGACCGCCGTGTACGACCTTGCCGTGGTCGGCGCCGGCCCGGCCGGACTGGCCGCCGCGGTCTACGCCGCCTCCGAAGGACTGCACACCGTGGTACTGGAGGCAGAGGCGCCGGGCGGGCAGGCCGGTACCTCCTCCATGATCGAGAACTATCTGGGGTTCCCCATCGGGGTGAGCGGCCAGGCACTGGCCGGGCGCGCCCAGGTCCAAGCACAGAAGTTCGGCGCCCGCATCGTGCTGCCCCGCCTGGTGGTGGGGCTGGACTGCGGCCGACAGCCCTACACGATCACGCTGGAGGACGGCGACCGCTTGCGGGCCCGGACGGTCGTCGTGGCCACCGGCGCGCGCTACCGACGACTGAACCTGTCCGGCCTGGCCCGGTTCGAGGGCAACGGCATCCACTACGCCGCCACACTCATGGAGGCCGGCCTGTGCGAAAGCGAGGAGGTCGCGGTCGTCGGCGGAGCCAACTCCGCGGGGCAGGCCGCGGTCTTCCTCTCCCGGCACGCCCGCCTGGTCCAGATGCTCATCCGCGGCTCGGGCCTGTCCGAGACCATGTCCCGCTATCTGCAGGACCGCATCGAAGCCTCCGGCAACATCCTTGTGCACCCGTACACCGAACTCACCGGATTCGAGGGCGACGAGCACCTCACCCGGGTGCGATGGACCAACAACCAGACCGGCGCCATGGAGAACCGGTCGATTGCCAACGTCTTCCTGATGCTCGGCGCCAGCCCCAACACCGAATGGCTGCAGGGCTGTCTGGAAACCGACCACAGGGGCTTCGTCCGCGTCGGCGCGGACGTTACCAACCGCCGGATGTACGCCGACGGTGCGCAGCCGGCCGGACTGGAGACCAATCTGCCCGGCGTCTTCGCAGTCGGCGACGTCAGAGCCGGGTCCGTCAAACGCGTCGCCTCCGCGGTCGGCGAAGGCTCCGTCGTCGTCTCGGACGTCCACCACTTCCTCACCGCCGACAGCTCGTAAGGAGCAGCTCGCGGCCACTGAGCCGAAATCCGGCGAGGTCTCGACCGCGCTGCCCCGGTTGCCGCAGTCTGGACGGTCGATCGACCGGCTGTGTGCGCAACGAGCCACGATCGCAGTCGACCAACCACCACCGTGGGCATGGGTGTTCCGTTTGATGCGAGCAGTCCGGTTGCCCGCCGCAGTCCGGTGCTGCCCGATTGGGACTGCTGCAATGGAACTTCGGCGCCCAGGACACCGTTGGGCCGGCACTCGTCTCCGGTCATCGGTGGCGACGCACGGGGCCTCACGGGGTCGGGGGGTGATCTCGACAGTAATGCCTTCGGGGGACAGTTGCTTGGCAGGGTCCTGGGCCCAGTAGGGCTCCTCGTGGTCGATGCGGGCCAGGACCAGGAAGTTCTCGGCGACCACGGTCCAGTCGGCTGCCTCCAGAGCCATGAGGGCGATGCGGCGCCTGATGCGGGCGGGACGGTGACCGTGGATCTCGACGGGGTGCTGGTGATCGCGCACTCCGACAAGGAGGACGCCGCACCCACGTGGAGGCGGACCTACGGCCACCACCCGCTGATAGGGTTCGTCGACCATGGACCGGGCGGCACCGGTGAACTGGTCGCGGCCCTGCCCAGGCCGGGCAACGCGGGATCGAACACGGCGGCCGACCACATCACCGCCACCCGGTCGGCCCTGGCTCAGCTGCCGAAGGAGTACCGGCGCGGGCGCCGGACCCTGATCCGCACGGACTTTGCGGGCGGCACCCACGACTTCGTGGCCTGGCTCGCCCGGCGGGGGCGGTGGTTGTCCTATTCGGTCGGCATGGTGATCACCGGGCAGGTCCACCAGCATGTGCTGAAGGTTCCGGCCTCGGCCTGGGCACCGGCCGTCGAAGCGGGCGGCGAGATCCGCGACCGCGCCTGGGTCGCTGAACTCACCAGCGACGTCCTGGACGGCTGGCCCAAGGGCATGCGGCTGATCGTCAGGAAGGAACGGCCGCACCCCGGGGCCCAGTTGCGGCTCACGGATGCGGACGGCATGCGGCTGACGTGTTTCGCCACCAACACCTCGGGCCGGGCGATCGCTGAGCTCGAGCTCCGTCACCGGCTGCGGGCCCGGGCCGAGGACCGCATCCGCGCTGCCCGGGCCACCGGCCTGCGCAACCTGCCCCTGCACCGCACGGTCCAGAGCCGGATCTGGCTGGAGACCGTGCAGCTCGCCCCCGACCTGCTGACCTGGATGCCGATGCTCGCACTGACCGGCAAGGCCTGCCTGTGGGAGCCCCGCCGACTGCGGCTCCGCCTGTTCACCGCGGCCGGACAGCTCGTGACCACCGGCCGCCGGCGGATCCTCCGGGGTGCGCGATCGACTCGGTGAACATGCGCGCCCTGAAAAGGGGGACCTGACAGGTCCGAATCCTGTCGACCGGGGCAAGTACGGGTCGAAGATCCACCTGATCATAGAACGGACCGGTCTGCCCCTCTCCAAGGTCAACCGGGCGGTCCTCGCGCATCGGCTCTTCACCGGGATCTCCCGGCGTCATCTGAGCTGTCTGGCACAGGAGTTGGTCCAGCCGTGGCAGGGCACAGTCGAAGGCCGCCGTCATGAAGTACGAGGCGGGGCGAGAAAGCGGGCCGCGGGTGCGGGCGCTCGGCACCAGTTGGTCTTCGTCGACCGGCTGGTGGCCACGCTCATCCACCTGCGGCACGACTTGCCGCACTCGGTGCTGGGGCTGCTGTTCGGTGTCGACCGTTCCACCATCACCCGAGCCGTCGGCGAGATCCGCACCCTCTTGGCCGAGCGGGGCTGCGCGGTCCCCGGCCAGCCCAGCCTGCGTCTGAAGACACTGGCGGACGTATTCGCCTACGCCCAGGCCGAGGGCATCGAGCTCCGCCCGGACGCCACCGAGATCCAGGTGCGCCGGCCCCCGGCCAGCCGCGGCGGACGCCGTGCGTTCGTCTCGGGCAAGAAGAAACAGAACACCATGAAAGCCACTGTCGTTGCCGACCACCGAGGTCGCACGTTATGGGCCGATGCCCTGCGACCTGGGCGGATGCATGATGCGACCGCGGCACGCAACGAGGGCATCGCCGTCTGCTTCCAGCACTTCCCCGACGTGGAGGTCCTCCTGGACGACGGCTACCCCGGGCCTCAGACGTGATCACCCGGGCCAGGCGATCACACCACCCAGGAAGCCGAACAAGAGCGCACTGCCCGACGTCCACGAACGCTGGGAACGCGACCGACACTGGCACTCATCCGACCGCATCACCGTCGAGCACGCCCTCGCCGACCACAAACGATGGAGACAACTCATCCGCTGGACCCACCGTCGAGACCGGCTGCCCGACACCTACCGCGCCATCGCCGGCCTCGTCTCCGACCGCACCGCCACCACCTGAACGACCACCCGGGACCAGGCCACCACAGCCTCACCCGCTATCACGCACCAACTCGTTATCGACGATCAGCTCCAGCACGGCCCCCGGCACAGCAACACGGCCAGGCGCCGATATCTCTTGCCCGGTCACAGCCCCGGACGCCCGCGCAAC
>NZ_JBIURS010000057.1:0-11542 GCF_044740965.1 Streptomyces sp. NPDC088252
CCAGCGCAGCGGCGACATCGGGTCCCCGCGCATGTCCGGCTCGACCAGCTCAAGCAGCGCGGTCCGCAGGCCCGCGTCCAGGTCAGCGGCCTTCTTCCGCCCGCCGCCAGGACGGCGCACCCGGCCCAGCGACGCCTCGCCCGCCTCCAACTCGTCCGCACCTTTGCGTACCGTCGTCTCGCTGACACCGGCCGCCCGCGCGACGGCCCGGATCCCACCGTGCCCGAGGATCCGGGCCTCGGCGCCCATCAGCAGCCGACGCTGCCGCTCGTCCAGATGCGGGAACAACACCGCGAACTTCGCGGCGAGTTGCTCACGAGTCGACTCGGATACGCGTATACCACATCAACGAGCCGAATCACGGGAAGCAACACCTTGACTCTCTGCGAGCCCTAAGGCGCTGCGGTTGGCAGTCGCGCAGAGCACGGTGCCGGAGGACCCGACCGACTCCGAGAACCTGCGGGCGAGTGGTGACGAGATCCGGCGGCTGATGCGCGACGCCAGCGCTGCCGATGCCAGGCTCGTGCAGTTCCCGGAGGGCGCGATCAACTATCCCAGCAAGCACGTGATGTCCTCCGGGCCTCCCGGCATTCTTACGGCTGGGGACTGGAATCGCGTCGACTGGAACGTCATGCGCGCCCAGCCGCAAGCCGTCGCCGACCTGGCTGGAGAGCTGGGATTGTGGGTGGTCTTCGGCTCAATCCACCCCCTTACGCCGCCTCACCGGCCGCACAACAGCGTGTACGTCGTCTCCGACGAGGGTGCGCTCGCCGCTCGATATGACAAGCACTACTTGTCGAACACGGAACTCTCGTACCTGTACACCCCCGGCACCGCCCCGCTCGTCTTTGAGGTAGACGGCATCCGGTTCGGCACTGCGCTGTGCATCGAGGCCAACTTTCCTGAGCTGTTCGAGCAGTACGAGCAGATGGATGTCGACTGTGTGCTGATCTCCGTGATGGTTGACGACGCCGCCCGCGCCGCCCTCGTGCCGGCTTACGCGGCCTCTACAACTACTGGGACAGGTACTCCGTTCCCGCCCAGTTCGGTGCGACCGCGCCCGCCACGATCACCGCGCCCGGTGGCCGCCGCCTTGCCAGCTGCAGTCCCGACAGCCGGCCCGACCTGGCGATCGCCGACATCAACCGAGACACACAGGACGCCGACATCGACATCGCCCTCCGCCATGCCAGCCCCTGGCGCCGCATCGCACGGGCGGACCTGTACGCCAGCCGCATCGTTACCGGAGACCCCAGAAGCGACACGCACACCGCCTTCTGACACGAGGAATCAGCCGTGACCGCCGCACGGTCGTCGTTCTGTGGCTGACCAGCTCCGCGGGTTGCTGCGCTCAGGGCTGGTCGTACCAGGAGAACGCCGCGATCCGCCAGCCCTGCGGGGTGCGGATGAACTGGAAGGTCTTGGTCCCGCCGCCCTCGAACGGCTCGCCGTCCAGGACGCCGGCCTTGCGGTACTCGCCGAAGCGCGACGCGATGTCGCCCGCGATCTCGGTCCGCTCGGAGGTCTCCCACTCCGAGAACTCGACCAACCGGCTGTCGGCGAGCAGGCGTTCGCGCGGCTCGATGAACTCGTCCACGGTGTAGACCGTGTACTTCGGCCCGGTCAGCACGATCACACCACCCGGAATGAGCAGCCGGCGGATCCGGGCCACGTCCGCGGCCTTGCCGCCGCGGTTGTCGAAGGCTCCGAAGAATTCGGCGGTTATCGCGTCAATCTCGATCTTGGACATGGTGCGACAGTAACACCGGTAGGGGGCACCGGACATGGCGTCAACTTGGCAACGTGGTGGACTTCCACCTCGTCGACGCGTCCGCATGTGCTTGTCGCGAGTGTCATCAGCATCGAAGTCTCCATGGCTCCAACCTGATGGTGTGGACAGATGCGGGAGTGGGATCGCGTCAGCGGTGGCTCAGACGCCGCCGAGTGAGCCGGTCTTGGACCGGAAATAAGCCGGAACTGCTGGTCATAAGCCGGATATCTGTGGGAGGAAATGGGAGCTACCACGCAATCCAGGCTCAGCTGCGAGCGGTCCGAACGAGAGGCGCCTGACGGGCAAATGACCAGGTCAGACGCCTCTTTTCGTGTGGCTAGAAGAAGCCGAGCTTCTTCGGTGAGTACGACACCAGGAGATTCTTCGTCTGCTGGTGGTACAGGCAGGACAACCCCCTGACCAGCGGGAATACTAGAAGTGCGCGTTATCGCTGGCCTGGCGGGCCGCGTATGGTCCGGATCTTGGTCAGCCGCTGACGACGGATGGCCCGTCGCCGGGGACCGTATAGGCTGCGCCGACCTGACAGGCAAGCAGCGCGAGATCTCGACGGAATAGTTGAAATGCCGGGTTCTTGATGCCCGGCTTGGTTGTGGAGGGGGACTCTCGCAGCTAGGTTCCAACGGAAGCGTCCCGCGATCTGCTGGCTAATACCCCCTGGGTGAGACGGATGCGGCTGCTTACGTGCGGCGTTGCGGGACCGTCACTGCCGGTCAGCCAGCGGGCGGGGCGAGGGCCCTGCCTGTCGGATGGCTGGGGCGGCCTCAGAGCTGCGGACGCCGAAGACCGTGCTGTCGTTGGCACCGTTCAACGGTCCGAGCGAAGTCACACTCCGGTGATGCAGGTGGCCGGACATACACTTCCATTCAGCGGCACGGGCCACGGACCCTCGGCGCCCAGTTCCGCCGCCGCCCCGCCCAGCGAGTCGGGCGCACGTGCGCGGCACGCGGCGCCGCTCCGGCAGGCGCTGCTCCGGCAGGCGCTGCTCATGGCACTCATCTGCAGATCGAGCAGTGTGTGCGGCCGGGTGCGGGCACTGGGTGACCGCCTTCGTGGACAACGGCGCAGGCGCCCAGATGGATTGGGTGCGTACCGGGCTGGGCATGCGTGGCCTGCTTCCGATGTGCTTTTGGGTACTTGCCGGGTTCTGGGGCCGTCTTGCGGCAGATTCCGCCCTATGGACGGCAGCTCGGTGGTCAGTCGGTGAAGGTGTGCAACAGGCTCAGCAGCGCGGTACGGAGTTCGGCCGGGTCGAGGTCGAGTCCGTCCGGGCCGGCCAGGTACTCGAAGAGCAGACCGTCGACGGAGGCAATGAGTGTTTTCGCGCGCTGCTCCGGCTCGGGGACACCGGCCGCGGCAAGCAGGTCGACGACCGGCTGTCGTACGTGCCCGGCCGCGGTCTTCAGTACCGCCCGCAGCTCGGGTCTGCGCGTGGCCTCCAGGGCGAGTTCGTGGCGGGCGAGCGTGCGCACGCGTCCCTGGGTCCCCCAGTGCTCCAAGTAGGCCACCGCCACATCGGCGAGGTTCTCCGCTGGAGTGGTGCCCGTCGTCGGCAGCGCGGCGGCATCTGCGATGTCCGCCTCGGCGAGCCGTTCCACGGCCGCCTGCAGCAGCGCCTGCCGTGTCCTGAAATAGTAGGAGCAGGAGCCCTCCGCCACCCCCGCCCGCTGGTCGACAGCCCGGTGGGTCAGCCCCCGCATGCCCTCCGCGGCCAGCGTCTCGATCGCCGCATCGGCCAGTTGTTTCCGTCGTGTCGAGCTCTCCGCCACAGCCGTTCCCTCTTTGCATACTCAATCCCTCTACGAAAGTAGAGTACCATTGTCGCTACAGTTGTAGAGGCCGGGATGGAGGGAAGGCTGGGTGCGGTGAGACCATCGGTCCCCACCGGGGGTGTTCGGGTTCCGCCGCGGGCGCGGACCGAAGGCGGGCCCACAGGTATCGGATCGTGGTCAGAGTGCACCAGACCCAGAGTCTCCCGGGCACGGCCATCCGCCGGCCTCCTGTGACTGAGGGCCAGTGCACAACGATCGGCAACCATCAAGCCGCCGTAGCAAACATCTGAGCTGCGGAAACTCTGTCGTGACGCCGGATACGGAAGTGCAGAATGGCCGCCCTGAGGCACAAGCGATCTATCAAGGATGAAAAGTGACTGAGAGTGACGAGCAGCGCCAGACCCTGACTAATGGGCAGGGGGTGCCGGTCCTGACTTATCTGGCGGGTGTTCGGGAGGGGCACCCATGGGCGGACCTGGCCGAAGTGGTCGGCCCCGACCCTGTGGAATCCATCATCGCCGGCATGTCGGGATGGGCGGTCTCGGGTTCCGTGGAGCTCGGTGAGCAACTGCTGGGCCGTGGTGCCCGGGTGATGCGGCATGCCCATGAAATGCGGACAGATCTGGTCGCGTGTCCGCCGCCGGTCGACTGGTCATCACGAGACCTGGGCAATGGACTTCGGGCAGTTCCTTGTGACCTCGATGCCGTTGCGGTGTTCCCGGCATGGCGAGCCGCCTTTTCTGCCGACCATCCCGACCATCACTCCGGCAGCGACGAAGAAGCGCTCAACGAGCGCCTGGCGCCGATGCTGGCGGGCTCCGTTCTCGGGCCGGTGCTTCCGTGCAGCGCTTTGGTGGTGGACGAGACGGACCGCGTGGTCGCTGGGGCGATCCTCACCGATCGTGACGGCCTGCCGTGGATCGCGGACGTGTTCCGCCGGCCCGAAGCCCGCTACGCGGGCCTTGGCGCCAATCTGCTGCGTCGAGTGCTCAGCGATGCTGCGGCTGACGGGCTGGCCGACGTCTCGCTCGTCGTGAGCGATGCGAATCCGGCCCGCCACGTCTACGAGAAGCTCGGTTTCCAACTGACCGGCACATCACTGACTGTCGTAGTGCCGTAGGCCAAGAAAGGCCTCCCCGCCCCGCGGCCGGTACGCGTCGACTGTTCACGGGGCGGTCCTCCAGATCGCGCACCAACATCCGTAAGACACCGTCGAGTTCTGCGACGAGGGGGTTCGTACTGCAGGGCGATCCAGTGGTCCCGGCGCGTGCTGCTCGCCTACGACCCCGCGCGCACGCTCGCCTGGATGCAGCCGCGCGTCGACCGCTCCTGACAGCCGGAAAGGCGGCGGCAGCAGGTCCCACAGTACTTCGAGGAACTGCTGACGCGGCCGCGAGGCCTGTCAGCCAGGCCGCGGGACGGGCGGCGTTCCTCCGGCAGCATGCGACCGGGCACTGCAGGAGCTGCTGCATCTCCTCTGTTGCTGTGGAGCCCGTGACGGGCGGGAGAGTTAGGGGCCATGGCGTCCAGGAAGCGCGTCTACGACGTTGAGTTCCGTGAGGGGCGGTACAGACCCCTGCGAGCACCGAGGCCCGTATCGAGATCGCCACCTGGATCAACGACTTCTACAACACCAGGCGGCTGCATAGCGTGTGGCTTCAAAAGCCCGATCGGCTACGAAAGCGAGTACTGGGCCACCCTCGCCGACGGACGGGCCGCATAGATCGTCTCCACGGCTTGAGGAGATTGACCACTGGCACCTGCCCACTTGCTGCCACAACCCCATTCCATGGCAGCCCTACGACACAAACTCGCAAAGCCCTGCCAGTCGCGGTCACCGTGATCGCGCTCGGCGCTTCGTTCCTCGTCCGATTCTGAGACGACCGGTTCGAACAGTCATAGAAGCTGCTGAGAAAGTGCGGCTCCAATCGAAAGATGTAGCGATCATTGGATCCCGTGAACACGAACGAGAGCAGCAGTGCCTCGTCCGTCACCGTATCCCAGGCCGGCGGTCGGCCGCCCAGGCGCGGCTGGCGGCGCTGGGCGATGGACACCCGCCCCCTGCGCCATCCCGCCTACCGGCGGCTTTGGTCGTCGACCATCGTCACCACCGTCGGTAGTCAACTCACCGCTGTGGCCGTGCCCAAGCAGATCTACGACATCACGCACTCCTCGGCCTGGGTCGGCTACGCCAGCCTCGCCGGCCTGCTGCCATTGGTCGTGTTCGCGCTGTGGGGCGGGGCAGTCGCGGACACGGTGGACCGCCGCAAGCTGCTGTTGGTCACCAACATCGGCATCGCCGTGACCTCGTTGCTGTTCTGGGCTCAGGCAGTCACCGGACTTCACTCCGTCGTCGTCCTGATGGTGCTGCTCGGCGTACAGCAGGCGTTCTTCGGGCTCAACTCACCGGCCCGCAGCGCCTCCATCGCCCGGCTGGTGCCGGCCGAGGAACTGCCCGCCGCCAACGCCCTCGGCTCAACGGTCAACCAGGCCGGCCTGGTTGCGGGCCCGCTGCTGGCCGGCGTACTGATCCCCGTCATCGGCCTGCCCGAGCTGTATCTGATCGATGCAGTAGCCCTGTGCGTCACCGTGTGGGCCGTCTTCCAGCTTCCCGCGCTGCCGCCACTGGGCATGCAGTCCACCCGCTGGGCCGGAATACGGGAGGTCGCAGCCGGATTCCGCTACGTCTCCGGGCACAAGGTGCTGCTGCTGTCCTTCCTCGTCGACATCATCGCGATGGTCGCCGGTATGCCCCGCGCCCTGTTCCCACAGCTGGCCAACCAGACGTACGCCACCTACGGCGTGGGGCTGGCGCTCGGCGTGCTGTTCGCAGGCATCCCAGTCGGCACGGTGATCGGCGGTCTGTTCTCCGGCACGTTCTCGCGGGTGCGCCGGCACGGCTGGATGGTGATCGGAGCCGTGGTCGGCTGGGGCGTGGCCATCGCCGGGGCCGGCCTGAGCCGCAACCTGTGGGTAACCGTGGCCTTCCTCGTCGGCGCCGGGGTCGCCGACATGGTCTCCATAGTGTTCCGCGAGGCGATCCTGCTCTCTGCCGCAACCGACGAGTTGCGCGGCCGTATGCAGGGCGTGTTCACGGTAGTGGTCGCGGGCGGTCCGCGCCTCGCCGACGTGCTGCACGGCACCACGGGCTCCGTATTCGGCCCTCAGGCCGCCGTCACGGGCGGCGGAGTGCTGGTCGTAGTGATGACGCTGGCTCTTGCTGTGACAGCCCCGGCCCTGCGCCGCTACCGCATTTGACTCCTTACGGCGGGACTCCGGCAGAGCGCGTACGGGTCCATCGCACGCGAGATCTACCGCCTGCTTGTCCCCTCACGCGGCCCTCATCGTGCAGCTGCAGGAGCGCGCGAGGGGGCGCTGTCACGTTGTTGGGTGTGTGGGTGTCTGATGGTGTGTCGGGGCATGGTGGGGCCTGTGCTCAGGCCGTGGTGGACAGACCGGCGGTGCCGGTGACCTGCTCCCAGGTGGTGGAGCGGTGCTGCATCTCGGTGCGGCAGTCGGGGGCACCTCACTCGTCATGCTCACCCTCGCAGGAGACAAACCCACCCCCGCCGGCCGTCAACTCGCAACCCGATGACCCACACATACAGCAGGAGAGCCGAAAAGGGGACATTCAGAAGGACCCTCCCGGCGGTATCACCGTCGAGCCCGACGACCACGGCCTCGGTCACTCGCGCGGCGGCCTGACGGCCAAGCTGCGCTTGGCCGTCGAGCAGGGGCAAAGGCCCATGTCCATCGTGATCACCGCCGTACAGTGCGGCGACTCCACTCAGAGGACGTTCTTGCTGCATATGTACGGGTTCAGGGGGGCTTGTCTAGCGTCTGAATTCTGCGTAAGCAGGAGCGTTTTAGCGGAATGTCCAACTGGCTGACGCGGACGTGGTCCTGCGCTTCATCCCGGTTACTTCGGAAAGCTCCTGTCCGGTTCGAATACATGCTCAAAATCGCTTTCGCCTCGCCTGATCGAGCGATATGCCCGGTCGGACGCCTTGTGCATGAGTATCCCCATGACCTCTTCGCAGCAGCGCAAGCCGTACCTGAGCGACCTCTCCGATGTCCGCTGGACCCTGATGGAGCCGACCCTGACGGCCTGGCGGGCCGAGCGGCAGAAGACCTCGCTCAACCTCGGCGGCAAGGTCACCGACCTGCGAGAAGTAATGGACGCAATCCTCTTCGTCAACCGCACCGGGGTCCCGTGGCGCTACCTGCCGCACGACTTCCCTCCGCACACAACCGTGCTCAGCTACTTCAGCGCCTGGACCGCCGATGGCACGATCGAGAAGCTCGGCGTCCGCTTACACCGGCTGGTCCGTGAGCAGGAAGGGCGGCCCGCCGAACCGACCGCCTGCGTCATCGACGCGCAGAGCGTCAAGACCGCTCCCAGCGTGCCCACCGACACCCAAGGCGCCGACGCCGGCAAGAAGATCGTGGGCCGCAAGCGCAGCATCGTCGTCGACACCCTCGGCCTGTTACTGCTGGTCATGGTGACCGCGGCCAGCGTCTCTGACAACGAGGCCGGCAAACTGCTGACCCAAATCGCCGCCACACACCCCACGATCACCAAGGCATGGGTCGGCACTGGCTACAAGACCAAAGCCATCGAGCATGGCGCCGCCCTCGGTATCGACGTGGACGTCGTCCCACGAAACACCCAGGCCGATGACACCGTCGGGAGCGGGCTTTGGACGGCGTCCCGCGAGCCGGATGCGCAAGAACACGAAGCGGGAGGTCATCGCGGCTTTGGAGCCCTTGCGCCAGGTGACCGTCACCGCTTTGTCGCGGCCGGCGGCCAGGACGTGTTCGCGCACGCTGAGTGGGCGGGTTCGGTAGCGGGGCAGCGGCCTGGGACCGAGCCCGCCGTAGGGCGGCTGGTGGGGTTTGGCCGCCTTGGCATGAGCGGTCGGTTCGCCCTTGACCTGCAGTGCGTAGGCCAGGCCCCGGTCTTCCAGCGCGTGCCGGAAGTCGGCGTTCGCGCCGTAGCCGGCATCCGCGACCAGCACCGCGGGCCGCAGTCCGACCGCTGCCAGTTCGTCGAGCATGTCCAGCGCGAGCTGCCACTTCGGCCGGTGACGCTCTTCGTCGGGGATCCGGCAGTGGGCCCGCCGGTCCGCCGCTTCTGGGCTGTCCCAGCTCTGGGGCAGGAACAGCCGCCACGAGAGCGGGCAGGATGCGGTGTCGGAGGCGGCATGGACGCTGACGCCGATCTGGCAGTTGCCGACCTTGCCCAGGGTGCCGGAGTACTGCCGGGCCACCCCGGGCGAGGACACTCCGTCCTTGGGGAAGCCGGTGTCGTCCACCACCCACACCTGCGGACGCACCACCCCAACCGCACGGCGGGCCAACCCCGCGCGGACTGTGCCCACCGGCCAGGTCGAGGACGTCATGAACTGCTGCAACTGCTGATGGTCCACACCCAGACGCCCAGCCATCGGCTGCATCGACTTCCGACGCCCGTCCAGCAACAGACCCCGCAGATACAACCGGCCCTTCACCCGCTGGTCAGCACGTCTCAGCGGAGCGAACACCTCCCCGGCGAACTCCTCCAACCGGCCACGACACAAAGCGAGTTCATCCGCCCTCATACCAGCAGGAAACCACCAGAACCACCGCCTGCCCAGACACGTAACAAAGCCCTACTAGTCTTCTGAGTCAGGAATTCTGTTCAGACAGCTGGCGAGGCGTTCGAGGATCTCGTCTGCGGTCTTGGTCCAGACGTAGGGCCTGGGTCGGTGTTCCATGCGGCGATCCAGGTCCGGATGTCCTTCTCCAGGGACTGGGCAGATCTGTGGACGCCTCGCCGTATCTGCTTGTTCGTCAACTCGGCGAACCATCGCTCCACCAGGTTGGGCAGGACGATCCGGTGGGTGTGAAGTGCAGGTGGAACCGTGGCTGTGCCGACAGCCAGGTCTTGATGGCCGGGGTCTTGTGGGTGGCGTAGTTGTCCAGCACCAGGTGGACCTCGGGCCGGCCGGGACTTCCTCGTCGAGCTTGATGAGGAACTTCCTGAATTCCTCGGCACGGTGGCGGCGGTGCGGGGAACTGATCACCTTGCCGGTGGCGACCTCCAGAGCGGCGAACAGGGTGGTGGTGCCGGCGCGTACGTGGTCGTGGGTGGTCCGCTGCGGAACCCCGGGCATCATCGGCAGCACCGGCTGAGAGCGGTCCAGGGCCTGGATCTGCGACTTCTCGTCGACGCAGAACACCAAAGCTCTCTCAGGCGGGTCCAGGCAGAGGCCGATGACGTCGTGGACCTTGTCGATGAAGTACGGATCCGTCGACAGCTTGAACGTCTCCGAGCGGTGCGGCTGCAGGCCGAACACCCGCCAGATCCGCGACACGGTCGACTGTTGACAAGCCCAGTTCCTTCGCCATCGAACGCGTCGACCAGTGGGTCGCATTCTTCGGCTTGGACTCCAGCGTTCTGGCGACCAGCGCCGCCACCTGCTCGTCCGTCACTGTCCGCGGGCCACCCGGACGCGGCATATCACCCAGCCCGGCAATTCGATACTGCACGAACCGGGCCCGCCAGCGGCCCGCTGCATGGGGCGTGGACCCGAGTTGAGCGGCCACGTCCTTGTTCGAGGCACCCTGGGCGCAGGCCAGGATGATCCGACACCGCAGGGCCCACGCCTGCGGTGTCGAACGGCGCCGCACCCACCCCTCGAGAGCGGCCCGCTCCTCGTCCGACAACGTCAACTCAGCCTTCGGCCGCCCCGTCCGTGCCATAAGGCAAGCCTACACATCTGAACAGAATTCCTGACTCAGAAGACTAGTACTCCAGCCGTAGATCGTGATGGGCTGGATCGGTATCGTCGCCGTATGCCTGAACTGATCGCGCCCACCACCCACTTGCACTCCGCCTGGCTTGAGGCGCATCAGGAGTGGGGTCCCGGCCTCCACGAGGACGGATTCGGGCTGGGGCCGTCCGGCGAGGTCGACTCGCCAGAAGGGTTCGCGGCCTGGGTGGCGCTGCTGGCTGACGAGTCGGGCCCGAAAGCGGTCGAGACTGGCCGGGGTTGTACATACCGATGGATCGTCGAGGGCGACCGAGTGCACGGCGGGGTCGCACTGCGGCACGGGCTCAACGACTACGTGCTGCAGTTTGGCCACATCGGCTACGGTATCCGGCCGTCTTCACGTCGACGCGGGCTGGCCACCTGGGCGCTGGGCCGGATACTCGACGAGGCGCGGGCGCTCAGCCTGGACCAGGTGCTGATCGTCTGCGAAGCCGACAACCTCGCCTCGGTGAAGACGATCGAGCACCACAGCGGCGTCTTCGAAGGCGTACGGGACACCGAACACGGCCCTGTACGGCGCTACTGGATCAAGATCTAGTCTGCGACCTTGCTGTAGGGGGCCGGCGCGGAGACAGTGCGGCCACCACTGATCATCGGTGTGTGAAGACAGAAGATCACGCGGTGGCCGCAGGTCGCAGCGTAGTGCCTGCCCGCTGGCAGGAGGCGTTCGAGGGTCTGATGGGTCGGATCGCCGGACGGTTCGGCCGGGTGGAACCCCGTCGTCGAGTACGCCAGTTGGTAGCCGGGCTGCTGTCGGACCTGCCGCGGAAGAACTGCTGGACGATCGCCGAGCACGCCGGGGATTCCAACCCGGACGGGCTGCAGCACCTGCTCGGACGCGCGAAGTGGGACGTCGACCAGGTCCGCGACGACCTGCGGGACTACGTGCTGGAGCACCTGGCGGACGACCAAGCCGTACTCGTCGTGGACGAGACCGGGGACCTGAAGAAGGGCACCGCGACGGTCGGCGTGCAGCGCCAGTACACAGGCACCGCAGGCCGTATCGAGAACTCCCAGGTCGCGGTCTACCTGGTGTACTCGGGCGCCCGCGGGCACGCGGCGATCGACCGGCCCCGGAGTGTGGACACAGGGGTTCATGCTGCGAGTGAGAGTTTAGCTGTCTTGTGGTGGTGCTGTTCGAATTCCATCGGGGAGAGGTAGGAGAG
>NZ_JBIURS010000058.1:0-8929 GCF_044740965.1 Streptomyces sp. NPDC088252
CACCGCTCTCACAGAAGGCCTGCAGGACCGTGTTGGGGATAGGTGTCTTCGCCCGACGCTGCCCGGCCACCGAGCACCGCTAATACCGGATTAGGTCAGGCGCATGCCGTCGGCGTCGGTGAAGCGCAACTGGGCGCCGGGGTGCGGGCGTTCCTTGCGGACGATCAGTCGCATCGCCTTGGGCCAGCCGGTCAGGCAGTCGCCGTCGAGTTCGGCGACCCAGGCGCCGTCGCGGATCTCGCCGTCCGGCTCGATGGCCGGCGTCCAGACCGATGCCGGGACCTTCAGAACGGCCTGGTGGGTGGCGTCGGTGATGGTCATGCCGACCGAGTAGGACAGCCAGCGGCCGCGGGCGGACAGCCAGTCGAGGAACTCATGGGTGCCCCCGCCCGAGTCGGTGCGGATCAACGTCTGCCGTCCTCGTCGGTACTTCTTCGGCAGCTGCTTCAGGGCGAGCCGGGCGGCTTCGATGTGGTCGGCCGCGGTGTTGCTGCCCGCGTTTCCGGGCCGTAGCAGCCCGGCCACTGGCTCCCCGGAGCCGCCCCGGCCGTGGTCGACGAACCCCATCAGCGGATGGTGGCCGAACGTCTTCTTCCAGGTCGCGGACGCATCCTGCTTCTCGGAATGCGCGATCACCAGCACCCCGTCCAGGTCCACGACCACCTGCCCGGCCGCGTCCGGTGCCGCATCACCGGCCAACGTCCACACGTATTCGCGGACTTGAGCGCGGGCCTGCCGCAGCGCGGTCAGCACACGCTTCCCGCCCGCTGCCAGTGTGTCGATCAGCCGGGACACCGTCGGATCGGAGGCCACCGGCCCGAACACCGACGGTTCGGCCCGCAGCATGCCCACGTCCGCCAGGCAGTCCCCGCCCAGCGCGACCGCGAGCGCGACATCCAGCAGGACCTTGCCCGGATCATGCACTGCCCGCGGCTTGCGCCACGGTGCCAGAGCCCCCGATATCGCCTGTTCCAGACCGGACTTGCGGATCGTCTCCACCAGCAGCACACCGCCGGCCTGGGACACCACCCCGCGGCCATCGCCCTCGACGCGGACACGCGGGTAGAACCCGATACGCTTCTTCACCTGGAGAGTGCTTCTTTCATGCGACGACCTGGACCCTAGACAAGTCCCATCGTTGCAGGTCAGGAGCACTCTTCGCGTTTCCGATCACTTACCGGACGCCCTGCCTCGTGAAAGCACGAGGTTAGCGCGCAGCCGGGACGGCATCCACGACCTCCTCGACGTCGAGACGGCGCGCGCCACGATCGACACTGTCGCCGACCTGAATGCCGCTCTCGAGGACGGCCTCGGCATCTCCGGGCCCGCTGCTCGCCGGGCTATCAAGGCCGCCGCCACCGCGCCCCAGTACACCGGCACCGTCATCACTGCCCGGCAGGCCCGCCAGATCCTCGCCAACCCCCACTTGGTCGTCTACGACAACCCCCATACGCTGCTGATGTGCGTCTACAAGCGCGACAAGGTCCTGTGCCACCGCGGCCTCAAGGACACCCCCAGCCTCGACCAGTGCGTCCCCGCCTGCGCGAACATCGCCCGCACCGATGAGCACGCCGCCGGCCTTCGGTGCCACGCCACGGCACTTGACCAGCAGGCAGGCCATGTTCCCGGCCCGCTGGGCGAGCGTCTGCGCGACAACGCCACCCGGCTGCGCGACCTCGCCGACGTCCACCACCGCACCCGCGCCACTCTCCAGGACGGCACCGCATGAGCCCCGCACCCGACGAACGCGACCGTATCCGCGCGGCCATGGACCGCATCCTGCAGGGAACCGCGCAGCACTCCAACGGCGCGCTGACGATCGTCGCCCTGGCCCAGGAAGCCGGCGTCCCGCGCAACGCGCTCACCCAGCGCCACCTCGACCTCAAGAACGACTTCTACGCAGAGGTCAGGGCGCGCGGGCAGACGCCGCACTCCGAGATCCGTCTGCGCCGGCAGATCGTCAAACTGAAGGAGCTCCGCGCCAAGGACGCCACCGAGCTGGCCCAGCTGCGGACCGACGTCGAGCACCTCGTCCGCACTGTGAACCAACTGACCGCGCACAACCGGCAGCTGCTCCACGCCCTGTCGCAGCCCGACTCCCCGGTCCGGGCGCTGCCGACCCAGCCACATCCAGGACGATGCCACTGAGTCGCTGCCTACCAGGTGGTGGCTTCGCCGCATAGTGCAGCTGACCAGCGAGCGGGACGAAAGGCGTACCCGGCCATCACCACCCGCGGGCTCGGAGGCGGGCCCGCCCTGGCGGGGGAACCATCCGTGGTCAGATACGGCGGGCGGCCCAGACGGTGCGCTCGGTGCGTACCGTCAGGTCGTCGCGGCGCAGGATGCTGTGCGGGCTGCTGGTATCGAGGAGCTGGTCGAGCGCGGTGAGGTCCTCGGGGGAGAGTCTGTCTGCGATGACGCTCCGGATGCGCTGCAGGACGCCGGTGGCGTAGCGGCCGATCGCTTCGCTGCGCGAGCCTTCAAAGTGCACGGCGATGGTGCGTTCGCCCTCGACGGTGAATCCGGCGGCGGTCAGTATCGGGCCCCAGTCGGCGCCGCGGTGGGGCATGTGTTCGGCTTGGCGGCGGTCGGCGGCGTGGACGCGCTCTTCCAGGCCGGGCCTGTCCTCGGGGGCGTTTTCGGGCAGGAAGCGGGGGTGACCGGCCAGTTCGACGACGGCGAACAGGCCGCCGGGCGCGAGCGCGTCGTGGACGTTGCGCAGTGCGCGGTCGGGGTGAGCCATGTGGTGCATCGAGGCCGATGCCCAGACCAGGTCCGGTGAGCCGAGGTCGGGCCAGGCGTCGTCGTCGAGGTCGGTCTGCACGGTGCGTACGCGTTCCTCGACGCTGCGGGTGCACGCCTTGGTGCGCAGGCGCTGCAGGTGTTCGGCGGAGGCGTCGACGGCGGTGACATGCGCGTCGGGGAAGCGGTCCAGGAGGGCGAAGGTGCCCGCTCCCGTGCCGCAGCCCAGGTCCACGATGTGGTGCGGGGCGGTCTGCAGCGGCAGCCATGCGGTGATGGAGGCGGTGTGCTCGGCGAGGACCTCGGCGTCCAGGTCGAGGATCTCCGCCTGGCCGTCCATTGCGTGCTCGTGGTGGTCACCGTGCGAAGCGCCGTGGTGGGGGGTGTGGGTGTGTACGTGGTTCATGCTCTTCACACTAAGGCGGATATGCCCCTGCGGCACGAAGTGTCCCGGTTTACGCAAGATGATGGTCGAGGGCGCTGCCCGACGCGCAAGATGTCACCGCCAGGGAAGGCCGTCGCGCGGCCTCACGGTCACTCGGGAGCGCCTTGGGTGTCGTCGTCGCTGTCGCCCTGGTGGCCGCGGCGGGCGTCGCGGTCGAAGATGCCAAGGATCTCGCAGGGTCCGCCGTCGGCGCCGATCGCGTGCGGCATCATCGTGGGGAACTCGGCGGCCTGGTTGGTCTCGAGGCGAAAGCGGCGGTGGCCGAGCATGAGGATCGCGGTGCCGGACAGGACGACGAGCCATTCGCGCCCCGGGTGGGCGCGCATGCGCGCCGGGTTCTCGGGGGGGCGGTTCGGCCATGCGCTGCCGCACCACGCTCATCCCGGGGTCGGACCGTCGATGTGGTGGTGATCGGCGGGGGCGCCGCAGGGCTGAACGGTGCGCTGATGCTCGCCCGCTCCCGCCGCTCGGTCGTCGTGATCGACAGCGGCACCCCGCGCAACGCGCCGGCCGAGGCCGTGCACGGATTCATCGTCCTGGACGGCACGCCGCCGCCCGAGATCCTTCGGCGGGGGCGGGAGCAGGTGCGCCAGTACGGAGGGCGCGTCGTCTTCGGTGAGGTGGCCTCGACCGAGCTCGCCGCCCCGTCGACTGACGGAGATCTGCGTTTCACCATCGCCCTGGCCGACGGCCGGAGCGTAACCGCGCGCCGCGTCCTGGTGGCCACCGGCCTGCGGGACGTACTGCCCGAGGTTCCCGGGCTCGCCGAGCACTGGGAACACGGCGTGGTGCACTGCCCGTACTGCCACGGCTGGGAGGTGCGCGACGAACCCATCGGCATCCTCGCCACCGGCCCCGCCTCCATCCATCACGCACTCCTCTTCCGCCAACTGACCGAGGACCTGACCTACTTCACCCACGGCACTCACCTGGACGAGGACACCCGCGCGCGCTTCGCCGCCCGCGGCATCCACACCGTGGACACCCCGGTGCGGGAAGTCATCAACAACGAGGACGGCACCCTCGCCGGCGTGCGCCTGGCCGACGGCCAGGTCGTGGCCCGCAGCGTACTCGCAGTCGCCACCCGGATGGAGGCCCGTACCGGGGGCCTGGAGGGCCTGAAGCTGCCGATGCAGGACCTGCCCGGCAACTGGGCCGCGGCTTCGCCTGCGGCATGGCGGGCGCCACCGAGGTGCGGGGCGTCTGGGTGGCGAGCAACGCCACCGACCTTGCCGCCCAGCTCGGCGCCGCCGCAGCGGCGGGCGCCCTGGCTGGCGCCCACATCAACAGCGTGCTGGCCACCGCGGACACCGACTCGGCTCTCGCCGCAGCCCAGGGCGAAACTCCCGCCCTCTGATATCCGGCGCGGCACCGGCCGCCGCACGCCCCCTTCACCCAGCGACCGGTCCTGCTCCGGGGCTGACTCGGCATGCCGTTTTGAGAGAGGAATCCATGAGTACGAACCAGCCTGTACCGGCCACGCCGGCCGGCGGCCGGGGCGCCCCCGACGCGCGTCAACTGCGCACGATCCTGATCACCGTCTCCATCGCCCTGATGGCGGTCATCGCCTCGGTGACCGGGCTGAACGTCGCGCAGACCCACATGGCCGTGGAATTCGGTGCCTCCCAGAGCACGGTCCTGTGGATCATCAACATCTACACCCTCGCCCTGGCCGCGCTGCTGCTGCCGCTCGGCGCCCTGGGCGACCGCCTGGGCCGCAAGCCCATGCTCATCGCCGGACTGAGCGTTTTCGGCATCGCCACCGTGGTCGCGGGCCTGGCTCCGACGCCCGAAGTGATGCTCGCCGCCCGCGTGGCCAGCGGCATCGGCGCCGCCATGATCATGCCGATCACGCTCGCCGTCATCACCTCCACCTTCCCCGAAGAGCAGCGCAGCAAGGCAATCGGCGTGTGGACCGGTATCGCCGGAGGCGGCGGCATCCTGGGCATGTTCCTCTCCGCGCTCCTCGTCGACGTCGCCGACTGGCGCTGGCTGTTCGTCCTGCCCGCGGTCCTGGCCCTCGTGGCCCTGGCCATTACGCTGAAGTCGGTTCCCAACTCCCGCGAGACCTCGGCCCACCGATTCGACACCGTCGGCGCACTGGTCTCCATCATTGCTGTGGTCGACCTCATCTTCGTCCTGCAGGAAGGCCCCGAACGCGGCTGGACCGCGCCCGAGACGCTGATCAGTCTGACCGTCGGCCTCATCGCCACCATCGGGTTCGTGGCCTGGGAGCTGCACCGCCGCGACACCTCCCTGCTGGACGTAGGGCTGTTCCGGGAGCGCGGACTGTCGGGCGGCTCGATCACGCTGCTGGTGGTCTTCGGTGTCCAGGCGGGCATCGGCGTGGTCCTCTTCCCGTTCTTCCAGGCCGTACTCGGCTGGTCGGGACTGCTGTCCACGGTCGCGATGCTGCCCATGGCCCTCGCGATGATGATGGCCTCCGGCCTGGCCCCCAAGCTGGCCGCAGGGATCGGCGCACGCTCGACCATGGTCGTGGGCATCGCACTGGCCGGCGTCGGCATGGCGCTCATGGCGCTGTTCGTCTCCGTCAGCGGCGGCTACCTGTCCGTCCTGCCCGGCCTGCTCGCCATGGGCGTCGGCATGGGCCTGTCGATGACCCCGTCCACGGAGGCCATCACCGGCTCCCTGCCGCGCGAGAAGCAGGGTGTCGCCTCCGCCCTCAACGACGTCACCCGCGAATTCGGCACCGCACTCGGCGTCGCCCTGCTCGGCGCACTCGTGTCCGCCGGCTACCGCAACGCCATCGACGACAAGCTGCACGGCATCCCTCAAAGCTCCGCGGACACCGCCCGCGAGGGCGTCGCCAACGCAGTTAAGGTGGCGGGCACCACCGGCCCGCACGCACCAGACGTGCTCCACGCGGCGCAGCAGTCCTTCGTCGACGGCTGGCAGCAGGCCATGTGGGCAGGCGCCGTCATCATGGGCGCCCTGTTCATCTACATCGCCCTCCGCGGTCCCAAGAACACTCCCCCCGCGGTCGCGGACGAGACAGACCCCGCTGAGGCTGTCTCCGCCGGCTGACCGCACAAGAGCCGGACCACAGCAAGCAGACCGCCCCGCGAACACCGCGTTCACCCCCGACCAGGTAGCCCGTTGAAGTCGAGCTGCCCCTGTCCGGGATCGGAAACGTCGGAAGGTGGTTGCTCCGAGCGAGGCTGCGACCGGAACCAGAGGCCGGTCGCAGCCTCGCTCGTGCTGCGTGCACCCTCTGACCTGCCCCTGGCCAGAGGATCCGTGTGCGTTTGGGATCAACACGCTGTACTTGACAGGGAACACACGCGGTCGGTGTAGAGCTTCGTCGTCAGCTGGCCGCCGCAGCCGCCGAGCAGGAGCCCGCACCAGAACGTGTCGTCGCCGCGCCTGCGTCGGAAGGCGTCCAGCTCGATCGCCTCCAGCGGCAGCATCAGCGGCTCCTCCGAGTCCGCACTTCCCATCACCGCCGTCTGAATTTGCCGCCTGTCACCCTGCACGAACCCCCACCTTTCGTCCCAACTCATCGTGTCAGTTCGGGCGTTGGTCCAACAGGTCATCGCCGGGATCAAGCCATCGCCGCGGTGCACTTCGAGGGCACGGCGGTAGCCGTCCGGCGGCGTCCGACGCTCCACCGGCGCGACGGGGGCGGCCGATTGCGGGGCCGGGTCGGCGGCCGCCGGGGCGGGGCGGCGGTGGGGGCGGCGGTGGGTTCGTGGCGCGGGCGTTGCGCCTGACCGGTTCGTCTCAATCGCCCGCATAGGATGCTCATGTGAACCATTTCGGTCAATTCCGGCGTCGTACGGGTAGTCTCCAGGAGGAGCTGACGCTCCTGGCGCCTCTGGCGCTGATCGCCGTCATCGCCGTGCTGTCCTTCGTAACTCCGGGCCATCTCTACGTCAGCCGCTTTCTCTCACTCGCTCCCGCTTTCGCCGCGTCGTTGTGGCCAGTGGCCGGAACGGTGGCCGTCGGCGGGCTCGCCGTGGCCATCGACGTAGCGGTCGCTTTGTCCTTCGGCCATGTGGACGCGAGGTCGTACACACACTTGTTTACCCTCATGATCATCGTGGGCGCCACCGCCGCGGCCGCCTGCGCCAGCCATGTGCGCCAGAAGCGGGAGCAGGCCCTCGCCGAGGTCAGCTCCGTAGCCGAGACGACCCAGAAAGTCCTGCTGCGCCCCATGCCGCACCGCCTCGGCCGGTTGGACCTTGAGGCCCTGTACCTGGCCGCCGCGGCCCGGGCCCGCGTCGGCGGCGACTTCTACGAAGCACTGGAGACAGCCCGCGGCGTCCGCCTGGTCATCGGAGACGTACGCGGCAAGGGTCTCTCCGCGGTCGGCATGGCCTCAGCGATCGTCAGCTCCTTCCGGGAATTCGCGTACGACGAGCCGGACCTGGCGCGGCTGGCACGCCGGCTGGACGTCAGCATGGGCCGCTACACCACGTTGCTGCCCGGCGACCACACGGAGTCCTTCGCCACGGCCGTGCTCGCTGAGATTCCCGACGACGGATCGGCCGTCGGAATCGTCAACTGCGGACACCCCCCTCCGTTGCTGTTCCACGCGGGAGCGGTCCGCGAGGTCACCCCCACAGCTTCCTCGCCGCCCATCAACATGGGCGCGTTGCTCGGGGAGGACTACCGCATCGACACCGTCTCCTTTGCCGCCGGGGATCAGCTGCTGCTCTACACCGACGGCGTCACCGAGACCCGCGACCGCACCGGCGCGTTCTTCCCGCTGGTGAAGCACGCGGGACAGTGGGACACGGACTCCCCATCCCGGTTGCTCAAGCAGTTGCACAACGACCTGGTCCACTACAGCCAAGACCATCTCGACGACGACATCGCGGCCATCGCCGTCCGCGCGGTGGCCTCCACGGCGTCGGGCAGGGCGTGAAGTTGGCGAGGCGCCGGGCCCGGGACGGGGCGGTCGCACCGCGGAACTGCGCTGCGCCGAAGCCGAAGCCCGCCGTGACGACATCCAGACCGTGCTCGGCTTCATAGCGCCAGCCGCCGCGGCGGCGCCGGCACCGACGCGTCCCGCATGGACGATGTCCTCGCCCGACGCCCCTGAACCCTGCGCGCGCTCCTCACGCGGTCTTCCCCAGCGGGGTCGGGGCTTCGCGGGGCAGCAACCCGGCACCGCTCGGCTCGGGCCCGGCGCACTGCGGCAGCGTGGGACGCTTCGGCCGCCCGGCGCCGCTCGGTACGGGCGGCATTGAGTGGGGCCGGTCCGCCGCCCGGGTCCGGCTCCGGCTCGAGGAAGGCGCGGCGGCTGAGCGCGCGCATCGCGGCGTTCCACGGCATGGGTACTGGTGGGCTCTCGTATTCAACTGTCGTCAGTTGACCTATCTGGCCCCGGAATCACTACTGACCGTGACACTCCTGGCGGGGATCTGGGTCTGGAGCCCCAACCGTTGACGAGAAGTAGCACCGACCTCTGCGCGTCGTAACGGCGATGACGCCGGCGTGTTGGCGTCCGTATCCTCAGGGGGTGAGTCTGATCGAGGCGGTTCCTGGGCAGGTCGAACTCGTCGTTCGGGGGTCGGGGTCGTCGGCGGCCTCTATCCGGTTGTTCGACTGGTCGCGGACAGATGAGTTCGAGGTCGTATTCGCTGTTGAGGCTGTCGATGACGGCCTGCGCGCACGGATCGAGAGAAGGCCGCTGACCTGGACGCGGGCCTGCGGACCGCGCTGCTTGAGCTGGTCGAGCCGGACATGCGCGGGGACCCGATGTCGCCGCTGCGCTGG
>NZ_JBIURS010000059.1:0-8199 GCF_044740965.1 Streptomyces sp. NPDC088252
GACGCGGCTTCTTCCCCATGCTCTCCATGATGAACATCATCCTTCCGAGGCCAAAGCCTCTGATCTCCGATGTCCGTCAAAGCGGATCAAGCCCAGGTCGCTGGTCAGCTGTGCTCGCAACGGTCGGGAGTGTGGACCTCAGGCGGTCCGATCTTGCGCAGTCGTGCGAATGGCACAGCTGTGGCAAGTGCAAGAGCGATCGCTCCCATGAGCAAGAGGGCGAACCATGCGTCGGAGGCCGCCCATAGCGAGAGCGGACCCGGCGATCAGGGCGGGGAGGAAGGCACGAAGCGCGCCAGGAAGAAGAAGCACTGCGAGCATGAAGAAGCTCCGATGATGTGCGACCGGGGTCTTGCGCGCGGCCGCCGAAGTCTGGCGGTGATCGAAGTCCGGATGGCATGAAAGACCACACCCTCAACGGATCAGAACCTGGGCGGGAGAGACCCAGGACCGTCAGATGAACATCACAATGAGCACCCCGAGTTCTTAGCAGACCGGGATGCGAAGGCTGGCCGACAGGGTCGCCCCGGCGGTGCCCGCCCCGGCAGCGGCCGTGCTGGTGCAGGCCAGCAGGCCCGGTCCGGCCATCAGGGCGCTGGAGGGCTTCGGCGGGTTCGGCAGGCAGCGGGAACGGGCGAGCGTTGCCTACACGGCCGAGTCCGGCGAGACGATGTCCCAGGTTCCGAATCGGGTCAGGCCGGCTGGTTCGGCCGCCGCCACCTAAGGGTTGTCCCGTAATCCGTGGTGGATCAGTGCGCGGCGTCGGATGCGGTGCATCGCAAGGCGGAGGGACATCCGCATACTGGATGTATGCGGACGTTCCGACAACGCGGCGAGGTGCCGTAGCTGTCGTCGCGCGCCCGCCAGGGATTGCGGGACAGCCCTTAGGCGTGGTTGTCGAGCTGGCAGCGGTACTGCAGCTCGTGTTCCCGTGCGAGGGCGTGCCGGGAGATCGCGCGCACGAGGCGTCGGGCGTGGCCCTTGCCCCGGTGAGGCGGGAGTGTCAGCACGCCGAGGTCGGCCAGCGGCGCATCGTCCCACGGGTACATGCGCGCCACGCGTACCAGCTGCCCGTCCTCGAAGACCCTGTAGACCGCCCAGTGGTCCAGCTCGACGGACGCGTCGTCGAGATCCTGCTCGGACGCCGCTGCCTCGAACTGCATGAAGGCCCGCGCATCGGCCTCGGTGAGCGGGCGGATCGAAGGGGCGTCCGGCTTGCCGAGCAACGCCTTCCGGGCCTCGTCGGTGAAGTGAAGAGGTTGTGACCTGGTGGCGGGCGGTGTCGTCCGACATGGCTTTGAAGGTGACATCCGGCCTGCGCAGCAGGCCGGATGTCACCTCGGCCGCGACACGTTCGTCACGGGTCAGCTCCTCGATGACCTTCACCTTGTCCGCCTTGGCGACCCGGGCGACGACCGCAGGGCGCCGCAGGAAGTCCGGAGCGACCGCGGCCGCGAACTGGTCCTCGCGGGTCAGCTCCTCCACCACACGGACCTTGTCCTCGTCCCTGACCTGCGCGACCACCTCCGGCCGCCGCAGCAGGCCGCCGGTGACACGCCCCGCGACCTCGTCGTCCTCGGCGAGCGAGTGGATCGCGCTGACCTTCTCCTGCGGGGTGACGGGCTTGGCGACCTGGCGTCCGACCCGCCGGTTGGCCTCGTCCGGCGTCCAACGGAACTTGTCCCTCAGGCGGATTGAGGATCGTGGCGAATCGCTCCTCGCCGTCGGCGATGGACGCCAGGATCCGGCGGGCCGTGAATGACACTCCAGGCACCCGCTGGTCCTGCGGCCACTTCGACGCGGCCCACCAGGCCTTGTCCACCATCGCGTAGGACAGCTCGGTGTCCTCGGCCAGACGGAACAACGAGTCTTTAACCTGGAACGGCGAGTCGCTCCGCTCCTGGCCGCCGGCCTCGCGCATCGGCTCGACTTGGAGCGCGTAGTCGCCGATCGTGAACTGGATCCGGCTGGCGGTCTCCACCAGTTTCCGCAGCTCGGCCACGATCCCCGCGTACCGGTCCGCGCTGATGCTGCCGACCTTGTCGGCGTTCTCGACCTCCTCGGTCATGGGTTTCTCACCCTCAACTACGGCTTGTGCAAGGCACTTGGGGCCATGGCAAGACGCAGCCCGCCTCTCGGCCGAGAGTCAGACCGGAAATCCTGAGATCACAATGATCGACCGGAAGTGACCGGAACCTGATCGAACATGCGATTCAGGGCACCGACAGCCGGTCGCGGCCCTGGCGATGGTGTTCAAGCTCGCCGAGTCGGCCCAGGCCCGCTGGCGCGCGATCATCGCACCCCACCTCGTCGCCCTCGCCCGCAGCGCGCCCGCTTCGAACGCGGCGTCCTGGTCGAGCGTGAGCAGGACGCCGCGGCATGAGTGAGCGCAAAGAACGCCCGCTGCTGTTCCTGGACGTCGACGGACCTCTCCTGCCGTTCGGCGACGGCCCGCAGTGCGAGCCATCGGGCACCGCGTCAGATTCGTACTTGACACGGCTTGACCCGCGCGTCGGGCCTCGGCTCGCGGCACTGCTGTGTGAGCTGGTCTGGGCCACAACCTGGGAGGAGGAGGCTTTGAACGCGACCAGCTCGTCGAGCGTCCCGACGACGAGTCGGGGACGCTCAAGTCCCGTAGTTTGTCACTCGATCCAACGGGCAGCGGCCTCGTAGGTAGTGGCTGGGGTGTTGCTGAACGCGATGGCCGCATCGGGTGCGTGCCGCCGGACCAGGTTGATTACTTGCTCGAGGAGTTCAACTTGATCGTCTGAGTGCCGCAGGCCACCGCCGACGGTGACGCACTCCCACGGATGGGCTCGCAGCGCATTTCCGACGACCGCTTCCACGTCGTCACTTCCATCAAGGGCGATTAGGCAGGTCTCGACGCCCATGCCGTGTTCGGCGAACTTGGTCAGTCCCGCCTCGATCGCCTTGGCGACCGGCTCGGGATCCCACGGCCCGGGCACCCGATACGGATCAAGCCCGATGACAAGGACGCGGGGTGAAGTAGTGGTGTCCATGTGTGGACGATACGGGAAGAACGCCCCGCGAATCAGGAGGTGATGCTCAAGTCGCGTGACACGCCGATCTGAACCGCCGACTTATATGGGGAAAGCGGGACGCGGTCCTGCGCTGGCCGGCTATGGGGCGATCACGATGAAGAACGCACTCGCCAACACGATGTCGACACTGCCCGAGCAGTTGGCACGGTCGCTGACATGGGATCGGGGGAAGGAGATGTCGGCTCATGCGCAGTTTAGAGTCGAGACTGGCATTCCAGTGTTCTTCGCCGATCCTCATAGTCCGTGGCAGCGCGGCACGAACGAAAACACCAACGGGCTCCTGCGCCAGTACTTCCCGAAAGGCACCGATCTCTCAAGGTGGTCCGCCGAGGAGATCGATGCCGTCGCCCACGCTCTCAACACCAGACCCCGCAAGACACTCGGCTGGAAGACACCAGCCGAGGCATTCAACGAGCAGCTACTGCTGCTCCAATGAACCGGTGTTGCAACGACCAGTTGAATCCGGTCAATACACGTCCTTCAAGCTCGCCTGCGCCACCAGGCCTGAGCCCGCGGTGGTCATTACCGACGAGAAACCACCCAAGAGCCATGAAACTGAGCATCCATGGCCAAGTCCGAAGGCCGGCGCCCGGCTCACGCCTCGAAATCGTGATCCCCGTACTCGGCCCAGCCCCGGTCGATCAGTTCATCCGCCAACTCGTCCTCGTCGAGGTCATCGAGGTCGGTAAGGTCATCGAGGGCGCCATCGCCAAGCTTGACGTAGTCACCGTGCTCTGCGATGTCGCCCACGAGCGGTGGGACGAGGATGCTGCCCCAGTCCACAGTGACCTCGGTCCTGCCGTCGAGGTCGCCTTCGAACATCCCGTCGGCAAGCACCATCCTCACCTTCTCTGGATCATCCGCGCCAATGGCGTAGCCGGTCGGCTCGCCTGGTCCGCGGAAGGTGATGTCCGGGTAGCCGTCGACTCGGATCGTGATGAACGGGTGAAGATCGATCGAACGCACTCGTTCGCCCTGCTGGTACACGTCCAGGGCCAGCTCAGTACTGGGGCCGTAGTCGAATAGCAGCCATACGTTGATGTAGTCCTCGAGTTCGGAGTCCAGAGCACGCATGGCTTCGTCGAGACTGCCGCAGATGTGGTGCGCGTCCTTCCTGGCCCCGCCGGGAGACACACCAAACCTCAAGTCATAGAAACTCTTAAGCACCATGCCCCGGAACCCTACCCAGGGCGACTGACAACCGGCTTCCGCCGGGGTCCCCCACACCGTGGCCATACTGACTTCGGCTCGTCAGGGTGAGGTCGGGTTGTCGAGGGTGAGGCCGGTGCCGGCTATGAAGCCGTCGAGAGTTTCGGGCCGGTACTGGAGTCGTTTGAGCCGGTTGCGGACGAGGACCTCCAAGCGGTCCAGGGCGACGACAGCGAGGTTGGCCAGGCTGCGCTTGACGTGGGCCCACACGCCCTCGACCGGGTTCAGGTCGGGCGAGTAGGCGGGCAGCAGGAACACCGTCAGCCATTCCCGTCCGTCGATCAACTCTCGCATCGTGCGGGAGACATGGGTGTTGAGCCGGTCCCAGACCAGCACGACCGGTGCCTTGATGAGCTGGTGGGCGCCGTCGAGCAGAGCGATGAAGTCGCGCTCGCTTATGCTGCGGCGCTTGCCCTTGCCCGCCGGGTGGGCGATCAGCCGATGGCACAGCCGGGTCCGTGAGCCGGGCCGCATCGCAATCAGCCCGGCCACCGACAGCCGCCCCGAGCGGCGTCCGCTCACCGTCACGACCGGGGTGTGTCCGCGTCGTCCCCAGGTCCGGCCTCGGGGCGGTCGGCGGGTGAAGCCTGCTTCGTCCTCGAAGCAGATGTAGCCCCCGCAGGCCGCCCGGGCCCTTTTACCTCCGCCCAGGTCGCCTCCTTCCACACCTTCACCGCCTCCTCGTCGCGCTCGGCGACCCGCCGCACGGGGACCTGCGGGGAGAACCCGAGCCGGTGCATCAGCCGGGTGGCGCCCGAGACGCTGTAGGAGACGTGGAACTTCCTGCCGATCAGCGTGGCCACTCTCGCCGCGGTCCACACCTGGTCCTCCACCCAGCCGTGCGCGGCCGGCCCCTCCTCCAGATACGCGGCGAGCTTGTCCAGGCAGCGCGGCGACAGACGGCATCGGGATCCGTTCGGCCCGCGCGAGTCCAGGGCCTCGATCCCGCCGTCCCGCCACAACTGGTGCCACCGGTAGGCCGACTTCCGGCTCACCCGGAGACGCTGGGCGACCTCCAGAGGCTTGATCTTCTGCTCGAACAACTCGGCCGCCTGCCGCCGTACGGCCTCCCGACGCTGCCGCCCTGCGGCCGTCAGCCCGCCCCCATCCGCGTATCTCACACAACACGAGATACAGCCCGCACCCCAGGCCCATCAGGCACATCGACAAAGATCACCCTGACGAGCCGAAGTCAGTAAGCATCAGCCATCCGTAGGTCCGTTCGACCGCCCAGCGTTTGGGTATCGGGGTAAATCCCCTGGTCCTGGGGGTGCGAGTGGTGATTTCCATGTCGATGCCGAGAGCAGCGGCACGCTCGACGAGGTGCTGGCGGTAGCCACCGTCGACCCAGGCTTTGCGAAGGCTGGGATGGTTTGCGGCGGCCTGGCTGAGGAGCTGGGTGCCGGCCACCGAGTCCTGGACGCCGGCCCCGGTGACCAGCACTGCGAGCAGAAGGCCGATTGTGTCGGTCAGGATGCTCCGCTTGCGGCCGACGATCTTCTTGCCCGCATCCGTCCCCTGGCCGGCGGCCGGAACGCTGGTGGAAGCCTTGACGCTGACGCTCTGTGCGTCGATGATGCCGGCCGACGGCTCTGCGGCGCGATTGTCCTGTCTCCGTACCCGTTGCTTCAGTAGGCTGTTGAGCTGGGCGAACACCCCCGCTCTTCTCGCACTTGGAGAAGTATCCGTAGACGGTTTCCCAGGATGGGAAGTCGTGTGGCAGGTAGCGCCACTGCGCCCCGGTACGGTTCACGTACAAGATCGCGTCCAGGATTCCGCGCAGGTCATGCTCGGGAGCTCGGCCCAAGTCCAGGGCCCTGCAGCGGCGTTCGAAGCGCCAGGCGGACAGCACCGGCTCCACCAGTTCCCAACGGGCATCGGACGGGTCACTCGGATACGGACGGTGTTCGCTCATATCCAGGACATACCGACCCGGGCCGAGTGCGCCCAGGCGTTGACCTGCTGCTGTGTTGCGCTGGGGCAAGATATGTCGATGGAAACAGGTGAGCGGCTGCGCCGAACCCGGTCCTATTACTGGGGCTGCATCTACGCCAGCGACGAAGAGGAGGGAGACTTTGGTGATTTGGATGGTCCGGGCCCGATATGGACCTCGCGTTGCTGGGTGGCCATTCGGGTCCGGCACGCGCGTCTGGTTGCCAAGGAGGAAGCGGACGTTGTCCTGGCGGTAGAAGTCCGTCAGACGGCCGCAGCAGACTTCGCCTATCAAGCAACGATCGACCTCCCGTCCGGGGTGCTGTCCGTCGGAGACGCCGACAGTGACGACGCGCTCCGACTCGCGCCCGGCACATGGCTCATGCAAGTAGATCTTGACTCGCCGGACGACGCCACCAATGTACGGATCGTCCTGTCTCCGGCACGCCCATCGAACCAAGAAGAGTAAGGGCAAGTCGTGAGCTGCACTACTTCGGATTCGGCCCGGAGGGGACATCGGATGCGGGCCGGGTGCGGGACGCCGGCGTCGCCGTCTCGCCCTCCCACGCGGCCACGATCTTGGCGGCACAGGAGTCCGGAGCGACGGACAGCGACCTGCACAAGCTGGTCGCTGAGGCCATCGCAGATGCCCATTTCCGTCAAGGTGGGGGTGGACGCGTGGGTCTGTAGGTGGAGTTCAAGGCCGCCTCCGGGCGGGAGGCCGGCCTCTTGCGCCTGGTTCTCGGTGAGCTCCACCGTGACCCGAGTGCTCGCCCCCGTCACCAGGCCCAGCGTGGTCCGGGCGGCGGTGTCCACGTCAACCACAGACAGCGGGAAGTACGTGCCGCGCAGCCAGCTCGGCGGCCACCAGGAGTCGCCCATCGTCTCCGGCCGGTACCGCCGCCACGGAAGCGCGAAGGGCATCTCGCAACGGTACGTCTCGCCCACCCGGACGTCCTTGGTGCGCATGCCTCCAGGGCACTCCCCGGGCGCCGCCGCCCGCCGCCGGGTTTCGTCCGTACCGTCCCGGAGCACCCCGACCCGGCGCTACCGTGAACAAACACGCCAGCAACCCGCCCAGGAGCCTGGTTCAGACACCAGCCGCAAAGTAGGTCGCGGGTAGCGGGAGGAGCCCACGCGCCACCCAAAGCGGGGGCGCATGGTGGGAGGTGTCCGCCGCGACCGACCACCAGCCCGCTGCCGACGGTTACCCCCCGTTATGTTTTCCGCGGTCCTGCAAGAGGGCCGCTGGCCTCCGGGCCCGGCATGACTGTTGCCCCCTGTCGAACGGATGACATGGGGGGTGGTGTCACCGGGCCCGGAAGGTGCCGTCGGAGACGCTGATCAGAGGTCCGGCCACCGCCCGGTCCGGCGCAACGCCGGACAGCTCGCGGGCGGCAGGTCTGCATAACGTGGATGCGCGCGTACGACACCACTGCCGAGGCCGGCACGTTCAACAACCCTGGAAGGGCGCAATGTTCGACGGGCGTGTTCCTCGGCCTGGACGTCGGCAAGACAGCCCACCACGGCCACGGGCTGACTCCGGCCGGGAAGAAGGTCTTCGACAAGTCCCTGCCCAACAGCGAGCCGAGGCTGCGGGCTGTGTTCGACAAGCTGGCCGCGAAGTTCGGCACGGTGCTGGTCATCGTGGATCAGCCGGCCTCCATCGGCGCACTTCCGCTGACCGTGGCCCGGGATGCGGGCTGCAAGGTCGCATACCTGCCCGGCCTGGCCATGCGGCGGATTGCTGACCTCTACCCGGGCGAGGCCAAGACGGACGCGAAGGACGCGGCCGTGATCGCGGACGCCGCCCGCACCATGCCGCACACCCTGCGCTCCCCGGAACTGACCGACGAGATCACCGCCGAACTCACCGTCCTCGTCGGGTTCGACCAGGACCCCGCGTCCGAGGCCACCCGCACCAGCAACCGGATACGCGGCCTGCTCACCCAGTTCCACCCCTCGCTGGAGCGCGTCCTCGGACCACGCCTCGACC
>NZ_JBIURS010000060.1:0-7031 GCF_044740965.1 Streptomyces sp. NPDC088252
GCAAGACGCTCGACTGGGATACCCCAGCCGAGCGTCTACGTGATCTACTCACCACCTAAAACCAGGCGGTGTTGCGAAGACCCCTAGAACCCAAGGATCGCAGGGAGAGCCGGGCCTTCGGATGTCAGGTCACCCGGGTCACGGGCGGCACGCCCTGCATCGCTCTGCACGGTACTGATCGAGACGGCGTCGAGCCGTGGTGGTCACGTGCTCACCTCTTCGACGGCGGCGGCCAGGGGTGCGACGGCGTCGGCCTCGTACGGGTCGTTGAACCGCTCGTGGTCGCTGACGTCGAACGGTGCTGACCGCGCGGTGACCGTGAAGCCGGGCACGACGACGCTTTCCCGCCCGTCCAGCGCGGCGGTGAGGCGGTCGGCGTCCTGGGAGGCGTGCCGGGTCGGGCGCTTCCGGCTGCCGATCCCAGCTGAACTGGGCGCAGGCACAGGCCGTTCTCGGGCTGACAGCTCTTCGATCTCACATCGATGAGGTCCGTCCTAGAGCGTGTCTGACGGGTCGCGTCATGCAGACCGTCCCCACCCCCAGAGCTGCCATCGCTCCGCCGTCCGTCCCGCCTTCCCAGTCGGCCGCGAAGGCCTTGGGCGGGCCGGGGCAGCGGCCCCGCTCCCGACAGCCAGGCCACCTGAATGGCGCAACATGATGTGCCACCCACATGGGCGAAGCTCAAGCTGGCTAGTGCCCCACCGAGGCAATCCGTGAAAGGGGAACCAAATGCGCATTCGACGAATCCTCGCCGCCGCCATCGCCACGGCAGCCCTCGCCGCACTCGGCCTCACAGGCGCCGCCACCGCCGCCACCGCACAGGGTGCCCCATCCGTCGTCAGCCCTTCTGAGTGCAGGCAGGGCGGCGGAACGCCAGCGATCAATGAGCCGGGCAACCCCTGCAAGGGCGGTACGCACAACGGGGAGCCGGTCGACTAAACCCCACAAGGCGCCCCGCAGCCACGCGCCGCGGGGCGCTCCCGCGCGAGCGGGGCAATCCGAGGACCCGGCCGGCGATGAGATCGCTGAGCTCGGTCTTGCTCAGGCCGGTGGCCCTGCGGATGGCCTGCTCGCTGTCGCCGTTGTTGTGCATCGAGATCGCCATGGCCTCGTGCGCGGACAGGGCCGGGGCGGCACTGCCGAGGTCGAGGTCCATCACGCCGCGGGCGCCGCGGCCCTTGCCACGCTGGTGCGGCGGCGTATTCGTCAGCGGGCCAGGAGCAGCGGGGGTGGCCGGCTGGGAACCGCTCCAGGACGGTGCTGGAGGGCGAGACGGCGGTGGCCATCAGGCATCACTGCCGTTCACACGCTCGTGAGTGTCGATCAGGGCGGCGATGGTGTCGGGGTTGTCCGCCAGACCAACCCACTGCCCTTGCGCGGTGAAGACGGGCACGGCGTCGGTGTCGGCGTCGAACACCACGACGTAGTCGCTGTACCGGTCGAGGACCATCTCCCGCAACGCCCGCGCCGGTGCGGCGGCCAGGACGTCCAGGGCATCGACAGTGAACTGCGCGGCCTCGCTGGTGACGCCGGGCCGGACCAGGGTTTCGGAGACGTGCAGCAGATCGCCGGGCTGTATCTCGGTGAGCAGCGCGTACGCGATGCGGGGCTCTTCGGTCGTGCAGGAGAACACCGTGTCGGCGGGGTCGTCGGTGGGGGAGGAGATCAGCTCGAACTGGGCGGTTCCCGGCCGGGTGCCGGGGGTGGGGACGGTGTAGAGGAAGCCGTCGACCGTGAGGGGCTTGGTGTCCATCAGCTCGCCGCCGCCAGGTTGGTGGTGCGGTGGGCGGCGTCGTACGCGTCCAGGACGGCCTTGGCCGGGTTGCCCTTGTCGGCGACCTGGTGACCGTTGGCGCGCGCCCACGTCCGGATCGCGCCCAGTTGCTCCTTGCTGCGCTTGGTGCCGGTCGGCGCGGGAGCCGTGGGACGGCCGCCGGCCTCCACCGCGCGCAGCGTCTCCTGTGTCTGCTCCAGTTCCGCCTTCAGCTTGGCGACGCGCTGTTCGGCCTCGCGCTGAGCGCCGTCGGCCTTGCGCCGCGCGGTCAGCTCGGAGAGGTCGCTGCGAATTCGGGCGGCCTTGTTGCGGATGACGGCGGCCGGGTGGTCCTTCGCCCAGGAGAGCAGGGCCTCGATCCCGTCACTGTCCATCGCACCGTCGGACGCGGAGTCAGCCGTCCGCGGGGCGTCGGTGTCCGGGGTGGGGGCGTCCTGGTCGGTGTACTGGAGGGCTTCGGCCAGTTCGCTCTCCGACAGTCCGAGTGTCTCGCGGACGTACTCGGGGCTGTCGCCGTTGTTCAGCATGGAGGCGGCGGTGGCGGTGAAGGCGTTGGCGGGCATCGGGTCTCCGGTCGTCGGGGTGTCGGGGGCGGTGAGGTGCGGAAGCAGGCGTACGAGGTCGTCCTTGCCGCAGGGCAGACCGAGCGCGCCCAGCAGGTCGGTGAGGTCGTCCTTGTCGCGGGCCTGGTGGGCGACCACCAGGGAGGCGGCGGTGCTCTGGCCGCTGTCGATCGCGGTGAGTTCGAGGGCCTTGGCTTCGAGGGCCTCTTTCATGTCGGTGAACACGGCCGGCTCCTCTACGCGGCGGTGGTGCGGGGCTTGCGCTGGGCGAGGACCAGGAGCTCGCGGTTGCGCTGCTGCTGGTCGGGGGTGAGCGGCCGGGGCTTCGGTGCACCGCGGCGGTGCCAGAGCGGGGAAGCGGGCGGCTCGGGGTAGGCGAGGTGGTCGACGTCGTGCTTTGGGTTGCTGCTCATGGAGGCCTCCCGGTGGAGGAGTCAGGCGTGCGTCGCGTCGGCGTTTGGGCTGGGCGTCGGAGGCGAACCGGCCGAGGCGGGCCTCAACCGGGTTCGCGGCGATCCAGTCCTCGGCGCAGGCCTTGTGGACGGGCTCCTTGGAGTGGGAGCGCATCGGCGTGGGCTGCTCGCACAGCGCGCAGGGGAGGTCCTGCCAGTGGTCGAAGTGCTGGCTGTCGCGCCAGTCGAGGAGACCGCCGGGAGCCGGAACCAGGCCCGGCTCCAACGGCGGCTTTTTGCCTCCGGTGCGGGGCACGGCCGGAAGTCGGGCAGCTGCTGGAACACCTGCGCCACCAGGTCCGGTGTCGGCTTCCAGGGCACGACCTGCCCGCGTGCGGGGACGGGCAGGGGCAGCTCCTGGACGTCCGCGAGCACCAGGTGCCACGCGTCGGGGTGCGCCCATCCCGAGCAGGGCGGCGATCCTTCGGGGTCCTGGTGGCAGTCGGTGATCCGGGCGATGCCCACGACCGCGCCGGTGACCAGCTCACGGTCGTGGATCGTGCGGCCGATCAGCGGGACGCGCAGGGCGGGCTGGTCGATGGTCTTGCTCGTGTGCAGCAGCACCCAGCCGGTCCGCCACCGCGCGGGCCGGTTCTCCACCGTCTTGGCACCGGCGAGGATGGGCCACTTCTCCGGGGGTTGCCGCACTCTGGACGGCTCCACGGCGAAGTTCTTGCAGCTCAGTGGCCTAGGTATGGAATGTAGCGTCTGCAACAGGTGTGGTGCATGCGGACTCACCGTCTCCGGCTGGCATCAAGCCTGGCAGCCGGGTCAGAACTCACGGCCGGACGGCAACAGCCCCGATCCCAGACGCCTGCAACTTGCGCGCTAGGAACTCCATCTCGGGCATCGTGCCTGAGTAGCCTCCGGCCGTGACCTCGTTCAGCATGGATCTGACGTCAGCCAGATCAATACCGAGTTCGGCTCTCAGAACCCGCATGATCGCGGCATTACCTGCCGTCGGATCCAGTTGGAGCCTTACTGATCCATGCTCGGAGAGCAGACGAATTCGCAGCTCAGCAGGCAGGTCACCACCGCATGCAGCCACCTCGAAGCCGCAGGCCGAGCACCTGGACTCCGTGTCCCAACGCAAGGAGTCGTTGACAAGAGCCTGAACGCCCCAGCACTCCATTTCCGCGCCGCAGTCCTGGCATCCAGCTGAGTACTTGATGGACTCGAAGACCGTCTGCTCCATGATGCCCCCTTCAAAGATACGAACGTCGATGCCGCCTACGCGGAGGCCGCACCGCCTGTCTCTTGAGACACATCGCCCCGCGAAGGCGGTCCTCGCCCGCACGGGCGAGGACCGCCTTCGACCGTTGTTCCGCGGGCAAGTGCGGAAGGTCAGGCGGGCCACAGGCCGCTGGTGTCCAGGCCCAGGTTGAACGGTTCCGGCAGGCGCAGGACCGCCCCGAACGGGTGGGGGACGTCGACGCGGGTGTAGCCCAGGTGCAATGTGGTCCCGCCTCTGACGGTGGTGCTCAACAGCATCTGCCAGGACGTGCCGGGCCTCACCGCTTGACGCGGCCGCGGATGGCAAGGGCGGCAAGGCCGAGAAGGGCGGGTTCGGCAAGGCGGGAGGCCATTTCGGTGTAGGTGCCGGTGGTGGTGAGGTCTTGTCCACTGCTGCGGAAGATGACGCTGTTGACGACGACACGCAGGCTTTTCTCGAACCGGTCCGTCGAGACACGTTCACGGAGCGGGCCTGTCGGGTTGACCGGGTCAGGTGTCTCGGTGGTGAAGGTGATGTGTTGGCCGGTCAGGGTGCCGGTGGACTGCGGGTCGGGGGTGTGGGCGGGCAGACCCCACAGCATCATCACGCCGATCGTGACGGCCATGGCCGCAGTCAACCAGCCCAGGGCGCGGGTGGCGCGTAGCCCGTACCCGGACAGAGCCCAGTACGCGGCGAGCAGCCACCGTTCCGCGCGGGGTGTCTCCTCGTCGGCGCGGCGCATCTCCATCTCGCCGTAGTAGAAGTCCGCCGCACCCGGCTCGTTCTTCCCGTCCTCGAACGCTTTCCGGAGGGAGCGGTACACCGGCGCGAGACGCGCCGGCCCCACGACAGAGGTATCTGCTGGTGCAGGATCCCAGCCCGGGACCGCGAAGGGCTGGGCTGCACGCCAGTGCTGCTCCTCGGCCAGGGTGCGTCGGGGACCGAACCGCACCAGCCGCCACCCACGGCGATGAATGCCAGTCGGCACCGGGGCGAAGAGCACACGTCCTTCGAGGCGCAACTGATCCAAGTGGATAGCCCCAGTAAGTAGGCACTGGGACAGATCGATATCGGTAAGGGCCAGATGCGCCGCGTCTACGCCCCTGAGAGACAGCATGCGCACGGCGGACGAAGAGCCAGCAAGGAGGCTCTCTTCCAGTTCTCCGCCTCCATGCAAGGCGAAGGGAGCAGCGTGGGCCGCGATGCCGAGCGGGTACTCGAAGACAGCATCAGTGAGGCCAACTTCGGCATAGCGCAGTCTTAGGCTGGCTGTGGAAGACCAGCGACTGCGGCGGCAGAGGACCTGTCGCGCGGAGGCCTCGATTGTGATGGGGCTCTCGAATGACGCAAACGACAGGATCAGTGATGCCGCGCAGGTCAGCGGGCCCAGCCTAGTAGCCTGCTGGAAGACGGCTGAGCCGAACATCGCATCACGGTGGAAGGCAGCTGACCCGAAGCGGGTGAATGCGCCGAAGTTCGCCCACGCGAAGTTGCCCAGCTTGGCGAAGGTAGCTGCTTCAAAGACTGCATCACAGGTGAAAGTAGCCGAGTCGAACTGGGCGTCGCCGTTGAAGGCAGCAGAACCGAATTGGGCGTCGCCGTTGAAGTTGACTGAATCGAATCGGGCCTTCTCGTTGAAGGCGGCTGCGTAAAACCAGGCGTCGCGCGTGAAGGTAGCCGCGCGGAACCAGACGACGCTTTTGAAGGTGGTCGAGTCGAACCGGGCGTCGCGGGCGAAGGTGGCTGAGGAGAACCGGGTGTGGCCTTCAAAGGTGGCCGAGATGAATGAGGTATCGCCTTCAAAGGCGGCCGAGTGGAACCAGGCGGGGCCTTTGAAGGTGGCAAAGCCGAACTCGACGTCGCCGTTGAAGGTAGCTGCGTAGAACCAAGCTCTGCCGTTGAAGGTAGCCGAGTCGAATCGGGCGTTGCAGTTGAAGGTGGCCGATTCGAACTGGGCATTGCCAATTATGGGGTACTGAGTGTGCGGGTCGCGGACTGCGCTGAGAAGCTGGCCCAAAAGGCATTCGTTAAACTCGGTGCCTCGGTGGTCAAGGTCGCTGCCCGGTACCAGACCAGCAAGGTAGGTATCGCGTTCGTTGTCCGTAAGGTGGACGAGGCAGGCGGTATGCGGCCCGACACGACGCCCCTGACAGCCGAACGGGTTACTGGCGGCCGGGTCGGCTTCACGGCCGCAGTACGGCCACGCAGGTTCGTAAGGGGCTGCAGTCATGCCCTGATGGACACCCATCAACCACCCAGCGGTTGCACCCCGGACGTACCGTGCTTCTTCCACGAGTTCGCGCCAGAGGCTACGGGCTGACGTAGTGGCGGCAGCACCTTTGGGGTACCGTCGGTGTGGCCTAGGCCATATGTGAAAAGCGCCCGCGGCTGGCACCGCGTGGGCTGAGACACTGTTGACGGGCCCAACTCAACTGTGCCCGTCAGCTACTCGCTGGACGCGTCCTCGTTGGAGAACCGGTCGAGAAGATCGCTGACCTCCTCGTGAATCACGGCCGAGACCACAGCGGACACAGCCACCCTGATCGGCTGCCCCACCCAACTCCGGGGCTTGCCCCGGCCTTGCGTCTCATTCGAGCTCTCCTCCATCTAGTTCCCCTCTCCCGCGTCGTTCCGCAGGCTGGCCTTCAGGACGGTCCTGAAAAGCCGCAGCCCGCAGTGAATTGATTCCGGGTCAGGCGAGTGATTTGGTACGGCTCGGTGCCCGACTCTACTGCTTTTCCGGCCTCTGCGAAAACTCGCATTGCGCCTCTGGCCTGCAGAAACGCCTGCTATTTCCTCGCAGGAACCTGTAAAAAATTCGCAGGTGTTTCGTTGGTGCGCAGGTCGGAGGGGGTGCCGAATTCGTCGCACATACCGGCATGCAGTCGCGAATGAGCCAATTGGGTCAAGAATGTTGGATCATTCGTTGCTGGTAGCCCAGCGGGCACTGGCACGGACACAGAAAGGCTCCGCGCGCCGGGCCAAGGCACGCCGCCGCGTCCAGGGGCCGGCCTGGAGCGTCACGGCAC
>NZ_JBIURS010000061.1:0-6398 GCF_044740965.1 Streptomyces sp. NPDC088252
CCCCCAGGCCATCCGTTCGACAGGGGGACACAGTCATACCGGGCCCGGAGGCCGGCGGTCCCGTTGCAGGACCGCGAAAAAGATAACGGGGGCGGCGAGCGGCCGCTGCCCGCCCTGGTCGACCTCGACATCGGGATGGGACGTACCGGCGCGGCCACACCCGAGGACGCGGTGGCGATCGCCGTCCGGCTGGACCGCTCGGCACGGTTCGCCTACGCGGGCCTGCAGGCCTGCCCGGGCCGAGTGCAGCACATCATCGCCTACCACGAACGCGCCGCCACCTACGGCCGTCAGCTCGACCGGCTTGAGGAAACGCTCACCTCACTCGCCAGGAACGGCCTGCCCCCTGCCACCGTCAGCGGTGGTGGCACGGGAACCTTCGCCATCGACGTCGAGCGCAAGCTCTACACCGAGAGCCAGGCCGGGGCGTACTGCCTGATGGACGTCGACTACGACCTGGTGGAGCTGTTTCCCGGCGCCGCCAACCCGTACCGGTTCGCGCTCCACCTGCGTACCGCAGTCGTCAGCGCGAACCAGCCCGGCCATGTCACGATCAGCGCGGGCTTCAAGAGCCTGGCGACCGATGGCCCGCCGGCCCAGGTCCGGCAAGGACACTGGCCGGGCACGACCTACGCGTTCTTCGGTGACGAGTTCGGGAAGATCTCCACCCCAGACGGAGCGGCCAGGCCTGGTGTCGGCGACATCGCCGACGTGCAGGCATCGCACTGTGACACGACCATCAACCTCCACGACTTCTACCACGTGGTGGACGACGACACCGTCGTCGACATCTGGCCCATCGACGCCCGCGGCATGCTTTGAGCCGACGTGACCGGCCGGTCACGTGCCGACACTGGAGCGACTCAGGTCCGGGCAGCCTGATCGGTCAGTCATCTTCCCGGTCAGGAAGTCGACGGCGACCCGGTTGAACTGTTCAGGATCCTCGAACTGGATCCAGTGGCCGACCTCGTCCCACGCGGCGAGGGTTGCGTCGGGCAGATACCGGTGCAATGCCTCCCTGTCCCTCCCCTCGTAGCGTGGAGTCCGTGATTACAGGGAAAGTTGGGACTCATGGGACCCAAGCAACGGATGTACATCTGAGTTTCGTGAGGGTGCTGTGCGCATCGTGATCGAGACGGGCAGGTCGGTCCCGGAGGTCGCCGAGGAGCTCGGCGTGCACTCGGGCACGCTGCACAGCTGGGCGTCGCGGTCGGCGTCGTCCGGCCGGCCGGCCGAACCATCACCGGGTGGCCGGATACGAGAGACGGAACGCACTGAACTGGAGCGGCTGCGCCGGGAGATGAACGAGAGGAACAAGCGGATCTGCGAGCTGGAGATGAAGCGTGATGTCCCCAAGCGATGCATGACCCTCTGGGTGAAGTGACCGAGACAGAACCGGCCGCCCTGGCCGCGTTCATCGGCAAACAGAGGACCGAACACCTCGTCCCGCACCGTCTGGCCTGCCAAGTTCTGGAAGTGCCGGAGTCCTGGTTCCACAAGTGGCGTGAGAAGCCCACCACGGCCCGCGAGGTCTGGCGCGGACAGCCGGCCGAGGCGATCCGGCAGATCGTCGAGAACTCCCGCCGGGACCTTAACCGCGTGCAACTGTGACAAGCAGGCTTCCTAGCACTCGGTGAGACGTCAACACCTTACGAGCGGAGGACGCAGCAGGTGTGGTGACGCCCCGCCCTCCCGGCGGGGCCGTGGGCGGGGCGCAGGGGGCGTGCGTGTCAGCCCGTCCAGACATCCTCCACGTAGCGGTCCTCGGCCATCAGGGTGGACAGCCAGGTCTCGGCGCTCTGCTCGTCGTCTTTCACGCGGTCGCGGTAGATCCGGCGGAACGTGTCGCGTACGGCGGGTGCCATCGCGCGGCCGTCGCCGCAGACACGGACATGCGCGCCGGCTTCCAGCAGGGCCCATATCTCGTCCGCTTCGCGCTGGATGCGGTGCTGGACGAACCGGTCGTCGTTCTCGGGGGCCTGGGAGAAGACCGGCCGCAGGCCGACCGCGCCTGCGGCCTCCGCTGCCTCCAGTTCGGTGCGGTGCAGGTAGTCCACGTCCGGGTGGTCACAGCCGAAGTAGCACACGAGGGGAGCCTGGCCGGGCTGCGGCGACGCAGTGCGGTCCGCGATCGCGGCGCGGAATGGGGCGAGCCCGGTTCCCGCGCTCACGGTGATGACCGGGACGGACGGGTCCGTGGGGAGCCGGAACACATCCCGGCATGGAGCAGTCCTGGCGTGGACGATGTCCCCCGGCTTCACCGTGCTCAGACACGACGGCCCCGTTCCCAGGAACGTGCCCTCGCCGCTTCGGTGGGGTGCCGGTGCCGCGGCGACCATGAGGTCGACGGCGTCGGGGGAGACCGTGGGGGAGGACGAGACCGAGTAGTAGCGCGGGCGCATGGGGGAGAGCGCTTCGAGCAGCAGGGGCAGCGACGGCCGGCAGGACGCGTACCGCTCCAGCAGAGCAGGCACGGTGGGGAGGGCTTCGCCGGTTCCGTTGTGCGAGGCGGCGGCCAGGCCCTCCAACGCCGTCCGGTCCGGCGGGCACTGGGCGACGGACGCCAGGAGCGTGGCCTGGCGTGCGGTGACGGGCTGCTGGAGCTCCAGGAAGTGCGTCAGCAGGGTGCCCACGCTCAGTGGCCGGTCCACCGGGAGCGGGTTGCGGCCCGCCGTCGTCGTCCGCAGGCGGACCACCCGGTCGAGGTTGAGACCGAGTAGATCCGCGAGGCGTTCCACGAGCGCGGCAGGGTTCGCCGGCCTGATGAGTAGATGGTCACCGGTCCGGTAGGGCGTGCCAGCCGGCAGCCGCAGCCGGATGAAGCGCTTGGAGCGGGCCAAGGGGCTGTCGGTGTCGCACAGTTCCTGGTTGGCCACCACCTCCAGTGGCAGGAGGGAATCGCCGTCGGGCGATGTGGTGAGTGCCGTGTGGTCCTCCTCCGAGTCGGCGTCCTCCACCGAGTAGCGGGGCGTGATCCCGTGGGACACCGGGCCCTCGGCGGGCTTCCCGTAGCGGCTGAGCAGGGCCGACCACAGCCCGGTGCCCCAGCGTGTGGTCTCATCGGCGCTGTCGGCGCTCACGTCCACGGCCGCTCGCTCCACCACGGCTTCGGCCCCGGCAGCGGCCAGCATTTCGTCGATCAGAGTGGGTACGCGCTGATAGGTGATGGCCCAGTTACGGTCGCCCAGTCCCAGTACGGCATACGGGACCCCGGCCAGGCGGCCGACATTCTTGCCGTCGGACAGCCATTCGATGAATCGGGCGGCGTCATCGGTTGGGCGTCCGTTGTAGGAGGCGGTGACGATCAACGTTGGCTGGTCGGGCACAAGAGTGTCCACGGCGTCGTCAAGCCGGCCGACCTCGGGGGTGAATCCGTGCCGTGCTGCCTGGTCGGCGAGGTCGTGGGCCAGCGCGCGGCAGGCGCCGAGGTTGGAGCCGTACAGCACGGTGAACGCGGTGCCGGGGGCGCGCAGCGCAGGTGTGGTCCCTTCGGGCGGGGCGGACACCGCGTCCGGGGCGGACACCGCGTCCGGGGCGGGCGGCCTGACCTGGCGGCGGTCTGCTGCGGTCCTGCGTACGGGGGTCAGGGTGAAACCGTCCGGCTTGAGCGTCAGGGCTTCCTTGATCCGCAGCTTGTAGTTGCTGTGGTCCACCAGCCGGTAGCGGTGGACGAGCAGGCCGAGCAGCAGCGTCGCCTCGTGCAGCGCGAACTGCCGTCCAATACAGGAGCGTTCACCGTTGCCGAAAGGCTTGAAGAGGTGGGCAGGGCGGTCGGCCACGCGTTCCGGTGTGAAGCGCGAGGGGTCGAAGAGCCCTGGGTTGTCGCCCCAGGCCGGGTCGCGGTGCAGCATCGGGGTGAGGACCATGACGCCCTGGCCCCGGCGCAATGGGTAGCGGCCGCCCAGGGTCGTGTCCTCCAGAGCCTCCAGCGAGAAGGCGGGGGCGGTCGGCCACAGGCGCAGCCCCTCGTTGAGGACCTGGCGGACGTAACGAAGCCGGCCGACATCCTCGTAACTCGGGTCGGGTTCAGGCTCGTCCCCCCACACGGCGGTGGTCTCCTCCCGGGCCCTGGCCAGCACCTCGGGGTGCTTGAGCAGGTAGTACAGCGCGAAGGAGAGGGCGCCGCTGGTGGTTTCGTGCCCGGCGATCAGGAAGGTGATCACCTGGTGGCGGATGTTGAGGTCGTCCAGCGGTTCGCCGGTCTCCTTGTCGGTGGCGTGCAGCATCAGTCCCAGCAGGTCATCGGCGCCGTCGGTGCGGCCCGGACCCGCGGCGCGGCGTCGCCGGATGACGTCGTCGACGAGGGTGTTCATGGCCGCGATGTCGGCGGCGTTGCGTTCGTTGCGGGAGCGATAGAGCAGATCAAGCCCGGGGATGAACTGCGGCTTGGCCTGGGCATGGGCCAGTGCCCGGACCATGGAGCCGATGAAGGGGTGCGGCTGCCTGCGGCCGAAGGAGTCGAAGTCGTAGCCGAAGCCGCACAGCCCGATGGTGTCCAGGGTGAGCCGGGTCATGTCGCCCGCCACATCCACCGGTGTGCTCTCGTGGGCGTCCCAGTCGGCGATGAGCTTGCGCGCCACGTCCAGCATTATGGGGTGGTAGTCGCGCAGGGCATTCGCAGCGAAGGCCGGCAGCAGGACGTTGTGCGCCTTGCGCCAGTTCGGCTCGTCGTCGTAGGCGGTGAACAGGCCGTCGCCCGCGAAGTCGCGTACGGCTTCCAGCGCGTCGGACACCGACTTGCGGAAACGCGTCTCGTCGCACAGCTCGGCCACCAGGTCCAGCCCCGAGACGATCAACAGCTCCTGGCCGAAGAAACGCAGGGTGTAGGCCGGGCCCAAAACGCGTGCCTCGCGCATCGCGTACCGGATGAATCCGTCCGGGGGCACGTTCAGCGCGTGTCCGACCAGGGGCAGCGCGCGCCTCTCCGGTGGCTTGCGGCCCGCTCGTAAGGTCGTGATGGTCATCTTTTCCGCCCTCCGCTGGTGCTCCGCCATGCCATTCGGGGATCACTGTACAAGCGACTTTGTCGTGTGACAAAGTCGTGCGACTTGAACGTCTGACTGTGTTGCTACAATCGGCCACATGTCTCATGTCAGCGCCGCCGACCGCCGTCCCCAGCTCATCGCGGCGGCCATTGATCTCATGGGGCGCGAAGGCGTCGCCGCAGGGAGTACGCGGGCCATCGCCTCGGAGCTCGGCGTCGCGCAGGCAACCGTGCACTACACCTTCGGCGCGAAGGCAGACCTGTACCGGGCAGTGCTGGAGAGCCTCGCCGAGGGCATGGTCGCCAGGGTGCGCGCCGAGGCGAGCCGCAGCTCGGCGACGCTCGAAGAGGCACTCCGCGCCGTGGGGGATACGCTGTGGCGTCAGCTCTGTGAGCAGCCGGAGCGCCACCTCCTGATGTATGAGCTCGTCATCTTCGCGCTCCGGAGCCCCGAGCTTCGTGATGTAGCCGACCGATTCCACCGGGACATTCAGGACGCGGCGGCGGTGATCGTCGCGGAGGCCGCGGAGCGGGCCGGTCAAGTTCCCGCAGTGCCCGCGGCAGAGCTCGCACGCTTCATCCTGGCCGGGTTCGACGGCCTCTCACTGGAGCTCCTGGTCCGGGGCGGACGCCCCGGGGCGGACATGGAGCGCTCCATGGAGCAGCTGATGGCCGCGACGGCGTCCCTCGCGGGAGCCGGGAACCCGCCGCTGTCAGCGGGTGGTTGACCCCGCTAGCCGAGCGGTGTGGGGAGCGATTTTGACCCGCGCGGGCAAGGAGCGGTCTTCTTCTGGATTGCTACTGACTTCGGCTCGTCGTGGCAGGGCACCGCCCGGGTCGTCGGTCGCTCGACAAGCGACACACCAGCCACCCGTCGGCTGTGAACCGCCGACTTAGAGCTCGCGCGAATAGGCGGGTCTGGGGTGACCGGTCGGAGCCGTCCTGAGATCTGGCTTTCGTTACCTGCCGTGATCATTCTCGGGTGGTCGGGTGGGTCGTTGTTGTGGTGGGAGGCGTGGCGCGGTCCTGTGCATGCCGCTGGATTCTGGCGGCTGGGGTGGGGTCTGCGCAGAAGGGCGCAATCTCGTTCCTGGTGTGCGTGCCTGAGAGTGGGTTGGTGTCAGTGGGGGGCGGTTACCGTGGCGGTCATGTCTGACGATCCTCAAAGTGGTGGCCCGCGTGAAAGGGGTCTGATGCAGGGCTGGGTGACAGGTTTGGTCACGCGGCCAGGAGGGCCGGTGTGGTCATGACGGTTTCGTATTCGACGGGGGTCAGCCGACCGAGTGAGGCTTGTCTGCGGCGTCGGTGGTAGGTCCGCTTGAGGTGACCCCCGGAGTGTGGACACAGGGGTTCATGCTGCGAGTGAGAGTTTAGCTGTCTTGTGGTGGTGCTGTTCGAATTCCATCGGGGAGAG
>NZ_JBIURS010000062.1:0-5783 GCF_044740965.1 Streptomyces sp. NPDC088252
GTGTCCTTCGGTGCCAACTCCGCGACGCCGACGGTGCTGTCGGACAGCCAGATCAGCGTCGTCGTGCCCGCGGGTGCGGCAGCCGGGTCGGTGGGCGTCAGCGTGACGACCGCCGGAGGCACCAACAACGGTCTGTCGTACACCTACATCGACGCCCCGACCATCACCGCAATCACGCCGACTTCCGGACCGACGTCCGGCGGGACCGCGGTGACCATCACAGGCACCAACCTGACCTCGACGAGCCAGGTCACGTTCGGCGGAGCGCTGGCACCGTTCTCGGTCATCAACGCGACGACGGTGACCGCCGTCACCCCGCCCGGCGCCGTCGGTGCGGTCGACGTCACTCTCTCCAACCCTGCGGGCACAGCCACGGACGCCGGCGCCTTCACGTATGCGGCAGGTCCCGGCATCTGATCCGCCACGGGGTGCGGCGCCGACTGCCGACGCGGAACAGCGCCCGGCAGTCGGTGCCGTCTCCAGATGCATGATGTCCGCCCGGCCCGGGATATTCCGCGCCCGGCCGGGCGGGCTGACCGCTCGACGTCACTCGCTCAGCACCGTGCGATGTGCCGGTTTGGTGTCAGTGGGTTGGTTTCAGTGACGGTATGTCAGGTAGGGGTCTTTTCGCTGGTCGGGTGTTGAGGTAGAACGTGGTCACTGACACGGGGCGGTACCTGGGGAGGGTGTGGCTGTCATGGGGTGGTACACCCCGCCCCGTGCCGCTGTCTCGGGAACGGCACTTCTGATCCTTCGATGGCTGCGCGGCGGCACGGTGGTCGGTGTCGGTGTCCGCCGAGGGAAGGGCGTGGGGTGAGGGAGTCGGGCGCGTGGGGTGAGGTTAAGGCGGGGTTGAAGAACACCGTCGCCGCCTCCGCGCTCTACAACGAGCTCGTGACCGCTGAGGTCTGCGAGGCGCTGGGGCTGGCGACCGAGCCGCGCACCGTCACCCCGGGTCGCCGGCCGGTCATGGAGATTGCCGGGGTGCCGCACGAGCTGATCCGCTGGACCTCCCGGCGCAGCGACCAGATCGCCGCCTGCCTCTCCGAGCTGGAGCACGAGTACGTCACCACCGTCGACGACGACGGCGAGCCCCGCTTCCTGCCGGTGGTCTCCGAGCGGGCCCGCGCCAAGCTGAACGGGATCGCGGCGAAGATGACCCGCCCTCCCAAGAAGAAGGCCCGATCATTTACCCAGCTGCGCGCCGACTGGAAGGAGAGCGCGATTGCCACCTCCAGGGTGGCCGTCGACATCATCAACTCCCTTCTCGAGTACGCCCGTGCCGCGGCTGCGGCGATCCGGGCCCGGGTCGCCGCCGTGGTCGACGTCGCCCTGGCGGCCGTCGACGTCACCGCGACGGTGTTCGTGATGAACGACGGCGGCCGGTTCCACCGTCGGCACCTGCTCGCCGAAGCCCGCCGCCACCTCGCCCTCGTCCTTCGCGGCCGCCGCCGCGACCCCGGCCTGGACGACCGGATCGTGGCCGCCGCCATCTCCGCGCACTGCCTGGACATCAGCGACCCGAAGACCGCGCGCGGCCTGGAGCCCGGCTACCGCCTCTACACCGCCCGGTGGGCGCTCTCCGACCTCCCCGCCCGGCGCCGCCCACCCACCCCCGCGCCCGACCCGGACCGGCAACCCCCGGCCGATCCCGTCGAGCCGGCTGCGTCCCGGCGCCAGGACCAGGACGCGGGGGAGTGGGAGATACCACGCCTCCCGCTGAGCTACGACCGGGCCGTCCTCGCCGGCGCGGTGGTGAGGGAGAAGCTGCGCACCACCACCACCACCGCCACCGCCGTGCGGGGCCCGGCGTACGACGTCGTCGCGCACCAGCAGGCCGCGATGCCCGAGCAGCTGCTCGCGCACCGGGACGCCGACCCCGAGCACGACGACCAGGAGCCGGAGGCCGGGCCACGACCGGGGATCGACCTGACGGCACTGCGAGCCCTGAAGGCGTCGCGCGCCGACGTGGAAGCCCTCGAACTCACCGACGAACGACTCCGCCGTCTCCAGGACGCCTTCGCCAGAGCGGCCGACCACGCCCACGAGACCATGAACCGCTACGCCGACCGGGAGGACACCGCCGCACCGCACCCGATGCGCGAGGACGACCAGCGCGCGCACCACCCCCAACAGCCGGACCGACACCACGGGCCAGAAGCCAGCCGCTGAGTGCACCCGGTGCGGCGCACTCGATGCGGCCGATGCCCCCCGACAATGCCGTGCACTTTCCGCATGGATGCACGACATCGTTCCGGAGTGCACAACATCGCCGGTGCCTCACTGCAGCCGCTTCCTGACACCGAAGCACAGCAGCAGCTGGTAGGGGTGCTGTTCCTCACCTGAGAATCGGACCACCGCCGGCCCCCAGCGGCCGGCGGCTACATCGACGGTTTGCGCGCCATCGCCCGCAGCAGGGGCTTCAGAAGGATCACCAGGTCAGTGGCAAGAGCCCTTGCTGAAGGTCGCGTGGGAGAGGTAGAACGCGAGCATCCCCGGGTCGGGGGGCGGCCGGTCCTCGGCCCCCGGGAAGACTACGGGGGGCTGCTCGTCCAGGGTCAGAGTGATGCGGACGCAGTACTCCGTCTCGGTGTCCTCAGTGCTCACCGTGTAGCCTCCGCCCTCCTCTTCACGCGTGTCGACGCCGTGCCCTGGCCCGATGCCGCTCTCCCGGATCGCCTCCGCGATCAGGAAGCCGTGGTTGCCCTCCAGGCTTGTGTAGTGCCGTTTGACGCCTAGATCTTGGACGCCCTTGCGGACGGCGTCGCGGAGTTCGCCCTCACTCCACGTCGACTCGGCCTGCATACCGAACAGCACGCCGAGCGCGACAAGCGGCGTGAGGATGATGAGTGCGAGACCAACCGGGTTGCGGTGGTTGTAGACGTACCGGCTGGTTCCCAACTTGCTCCGGATGAAGACGGGCTCTTCGCTCAACGTGCTGCCTGCGCACCGCCGATGTGCGCTGCCCAGGCATCTGCCCGGAGCGCGAGCTTCGGGGCATCGGGGCTCTGCGGGGGCACGCCCTCAAACGGTCCGTCGAATTCGGTTTCGGCTCGGTTGATGCGGGCCGAGAACCTGCGGTGAGGTGCGGTCGTCATGGCGGCACTGTAGCGGCGAGTTGATCACATCGGGTATCCCGTCGATATCCGAGACGACGGCTCGGATACTGCGATCACGCCACGCCAAGCGCTCGTCGGCCCCGAACGCTCAGACTGGCCACGTAGAACGCTCACCGGCCAACTATGGCGCTCAGTGGTCGCCGTCTCGGACACCCGCGAGGCGCCCGAGGAACACAGCGTCGCTATCAACGACGCCATGAACGACCGGATGCGCGCCGCGCTGCACAAGGTATGGGGCGAGCCAGGCCCGGCGCCCGTACAACGCGGCTCGGTGGCCCTGATGACACAGGAGTTCCGCGCCGCAGTCGCCCAGACCAGCCTCTGACCAGCGCCGGGAGCGCACGACGGCCGCGAAGGGGTACAAGTACCGGTATGGCACGTGAACGGATCCGATGGGCTGTCGTCGTGGACCGTGCCCGGCAGATCGTGGAGGGCTACGAGGGCACGCTGCGTCAGGTCATGTACCGGCTCGCTTCCGAGGGCGTGCTGCCGCACACGCCGTCGATGTACCGGCACCTGTCCTCCCACCTCGCCCAGGCCCGCCGCGAGGGGCGCTTTCCCGACCTGATCGACACCCTGCGCGAAGTTCACGTCCCACCGGCCTGGACGGACGCGGGCTCGTTCCTGCGCGAGAGCGCCGACTGGTTCGGCCTGGACCGCACGATCGGCCAGTCGCATGCGGTGTACGTCGCTGCCGAAAAGGACACGCTCCGGCAGCTGCTCACCGGCTGGCTGGCCGAGTACGGCATCCCGGTCCTGGTAGTCCGCGGCTTCGGCTCCCAGTCCTACGTCGACGTCGTCCGCGACCGCGTCGCCACCGACCCCAGGGAAGGTGCTTCTGGTGGTCGTTCTCCCGGGCGTCGCCGAGTGTGGTGTGACGATGCATCGCATCGGGTGACCTGGGGTTCTTCTCCGCATCTCTGGGGCTGTCGTGATCGTTGCGGCATGTTGCAGATGAGATCGGAGGAGACCCTTGCGGGCCTTTCCTGTGAGGCTGCCGTCTGGCATCTGGTATTGGACGGTGGTCGACGAGAACTACGCGGTGGTGCCGGACGCGGACGCCTTCCTACGGCACGTCCGGTTCGGCCGGGACCAGGAAGAGCTGACGACCCGGACCTACGCCGGGCACGTTGCCCTGTTCCTGCGCTGGTGTGCGCGGACCGGCCGGGACTGGCGGGTGGCGGCGGAGGAGTTCGTGCTGTTCCTGGTCTGGTTGAAGTTCGGCTCGAAGGAGGCGACCGGCGTCGACCGGCCTGCCGGGCACGGGCTGGTGCTGGCGGGGCCGGGAGCGGAGCCAGCCCGGCAGCTGGCCCGGATCCAGAACGTGGTGACCGGGGTGCGCCAGTTCCTGCTCCACGGCGTAGGAGGCTCCAGAGCCCCGGTGATGACCTCGACCTGCGAGCGGTCCGGCATGGTGGTCTGCGTCGTGCCGATGTCCCGGTGGAGCGGCTACCACATCTGGAGGACGTGGGAGTCCGCTCCGGGTGGACGGCGATGCCGTGGACATGGACGATCGTGCGGCTCTCCCGCTCGGCCGCCGGGGACTCCCGGTCAAGCTGCCGTACGGTCCTCATCGGGAATCGGAACAGCTGTCCGCAGAGGTACGGCGTTCGTCATCGCGGTCCGGTGACTCGTCCGGGAACGCTCCCCTGGCCTGCGCCTCTAGTGTCTCGACCCGGGCGGTGAGGTCGTCGATGCGGCGGTTCAGGGCTTGGATGCAGACGAGGGCGACGCCGTTGGTGTCGGTAGCGGAGATGGTGACGTTGTTGTCGCCGAGACCGAAGGCGGCGTGCCAGTCCTGCGCCATCGGTCCGAGGTGGCGGACGTGCGGCGGGTCCCAGTGGTAGCGCCAGGTACTGACCGGCAGACGCAGGACGTCGTCCAGGACCTGGTAGCCGTTGACGGCCTCGGCGGGGCCGGTGGTGGCAGGGGTGGCGGCGGACGCCATCCCCGCCGGACCGGCGGCGGCCCGCGCGCGGGACAGGGGATCACGGCGTGCCGCCCGCGCATCGCGGACGGCACGCCACCATGTGGTGATCAACGGTCCCAGCGCACCGGGGTGACGTCAGTCTTCGCGCGGCGGTCCGACAGGCTGCCCAGGAGGCCGCCGACGAGTGGGAGACCGGCCAGGAGATCCAGGAGGCTCTCCTCTCCAGGGGGAGTACTGGGAGCCGTCTTGGGCTGGGAAGCGATCCCGGTGGACCCAGTGGCAGGCACAGACATAAGGAGTTCCTCTCACAAAAAGTCGCTACTGGCCCTGGGATGCTCTCAGCCGCCAGGGATCCGCAGGGGGCCAATCGGCCTCAGTCACCCAAACGAGTGCCCAGCTCTGCAAGGGTGGCGCGCTGCGGGTTGGTCAGCTTGTCCCCCGCAATGCCTCTTCGGAGAGTCCCACGGCTGCTCCGGGCGACAGCTCCTTCCGATATGAGCCAAGGCTGTGCGGATATGGCCGGATATGGATCAGGTAGTTATGCAGACCAGGCCCGGGACCGTGCACGGAGCGGGATCATCGAGATCCGGTATGTAGCGGAAGGATCACGATGTCAAGGCACTGCTTGAGCAGTGGCAGGCAGATCTTCGAGGGCTCGGGCGGCACCTATGGCTCACCGAAGGTCTGGATCAGGCTCCTGCGGGAAGGATGGCGCGTCTCGGTGAACACCGTCG
>NZ_JBIURS010000063.1:0-5507 GCF_044740965.1 Streptomyces sp. NPDC088252
TCGCCGAGCAGGACGACGTCGCCGAACGCGGTGTCGGGTTCGCAGACCATCGACTCCAGCACCCGCACGTAGTAGTCCCGCATCAACGCCACCTGGACGGATGACAGTTCGCCGATGTCGTACTCCATCTCCAGGCTCAGTCCCTGGTGCCCGGGCTCCTGGCTGACGGCCACCAGCAGTGGGAAGTGAGTCCGCCCACCTCCGGTCGCACGGGCGTGATCGTCGTCCGTGTCCGCCCCACCGGCGAGTGTGTCGATCTGACGGAAATGGTTGTAGACGAAGCCGGTCTCGAAGAGCGGTTCCCCGCCCAGTTCGCGTTGGATCGCGGACATCGGATATCTGCGATGGGGCAGCATGTCCTGCTCGGCCTCGAACACCGTGCGTACGAGGTCCCGCCAACTGCCCTCCGGCAGCTCCAGCCGGAACGGCAGAGTGTTGAGGAAGAGCCCCCGCGCCTCGGTTCCGTCGGTCTCCTCCAGCCGACCGTTGGACGACAGCCCGGTGACGACGTCCCGGCTGCCGGTGGCGAGGCTCATGACCCGCAGATGCGCCGCCAGCATCACGGACTTCAGCGGCACCCCACAATGCCGGGCGAACCGGTCGAGACCAACGCCCAGACCGACCGGCAGGGGCGTGATCAGCTCTCCGTGCCGGCGCTCCGCGTCGTTGCGTTGCACCTCGCCCGCGCTGCACAGCCCCGCGAGCCCGTCGGGAAGCGCAGTGGTGTGTCGGGGGAGGCGGGTGTCGGGGCGGTCGTTGAGGAGGTTGTGCCAGTAGGTGGTGTGTGCGGGGTCGGTGAGTGCTGCCTGTTCGGCTGCGATGTAGTCGCGGTAGGTGGAGCGGAGGGGCGGGAGTGATGGAGTACTGCCGTCGAGGAGGGTGTGGTAGGTGTCGGTGATTTCGGCGAGGGTGGAGGCGAGGCTCCAGCCGTCGAGGATGGCGTGGTGGTCGGTGACGGTCCACTGGAAGGCGTCGTCGGACAGCACATGGACCGTCATCCGGAACAACGGCGCCGCCGCCACGGAGAAGCCCTCGTCCTGTTCGTTACGGACGCACTCCGCCACCGCTGCCCGTTGCGCACCGTCGTCCTGACCCCGTAGATCGACGACCGTCAGCGGCGACTCGGCCCGATCGTGCACGAGCTGCACCGGCTTGCTGTAGCCGCTCAGGTCGAACGAGGTACGCAGGACATCGTGGCGGCCCACCGTCAGCTCTACGGCCCGCCGGAAGGCGTCCTCCTCGAACCGCTCGTCGAGCCGCACCGTACTGACGTTGTGGTACGGGTTGCGGTCCGGGTCGATCTCCATCTCGTAGACCATGCCGACCTGGAGGGCCGCCATCGGATAGGCGTCCACCAGCCCCTCCGGCAGCGCCTGCCGGTCTTCAGCCGACAGCAGGGCGAACGGCTCCGTCGTCGGTGCGGGGAGCAGGTCCGCCGCCACCGAAGTCACCTCGGTGCCCAGCGCGGCGAGCGTCGGGGACCGGAACAGTACGGGCAGCGTGAGCAGCAGACCCTCCTCCCGGGCCCGTCCGATCACCTGAATGCTGCGGATCGAGTCGCCGCCCAGGTCGAAGAAGTTGTCGTGTCGGCCGATCCTGTCCAACCCGAGGACCTGCCGCCAGATCACCGCCAGCCGTTCCTCCACGCCGGGCAGCGGCGCCACGTACTGAGCCGACAGCTCCGGGCGGTCCCCCGACGGTGCGGGGAGTCGGTCGCGGTCCACTTTGCCCTGGGCCGTCAGTGGGAACGCGTCGAGGAACACGAATGCCTTCGGCAGCATGTACTCCGGCAGCTTCTCCCGCAGCGCCGACCGCAGTTCGGTCACATCGGGCGCCGGGGCGTCGCACACCACGTACCCCACCAGATCGGCCCGTCCCGACGTGTCCCGCGGCGCTGTCACGACACACTGGCGAACGCGCGGGTGAGCGCCGATCGCCGCGCTCACCTCGCCGGGCTCCACCCGATAGCCACGAATCTTGACCATGTGGTCGACCCGGCCGAGGAACTCCACCTGACCCTCGGCCGACCAGCGCCCCCGGTCACCCGTGCGGTACAGCCGAGCACCGGGCACGGAGGGATGAGGCAGGAAGTGTTCGGCGGTCAGCGCGGGTCTGCCGAGATAGCCGCGTGCGAGGCACGGCCCGGCCACGTACAGCTCACCCGGGCTGCCCACGGGCACGGGATGGCCGGCCTCGTCCAGCACCCGGACCTCGGTGTTGGCCAGCGGTGTACCGAGCGGCAGCAGGCCGGCCGGGAGCGAGTCCGCGGTGAAGATGCCGCAGACGGAGAACGTGGTGGTCTCCGTCGGCCCCCAGCAGTTGACCAGCTCGAGTTCAGGGCAACGGGCGAGGATCCGGCCGGCGTGCGGTGCGGAAACCGTCTCACTGCCGGTGAGCAGGCGGCGCAGTCCGTCGAACGTCTGCGGCTGCTCGTCCACAAGCAGGGTGAACAGCGAGGCAGTGGCGTGGAGGACCGTCACACCGTGATCCGTCACCCAGCCCGCCACATCGGCCGGGGCGTACCGTCCCGGCGGAGCGAGCACGAGTCGGGCCCCCGCCGCCAGAGGCGCCCATATCTCGAAGGTGGAGACATCGAAGGCGACCGTCGCGATCTGGAGAACGGTGTCGTCCTCCCGAAGCTCCATCGCGGGACCGCCGTGCAGAAGCTCGGTCACGTTGCGGTGCCGGGTCACCACACCCTTCGGCCGCCCTGTGGAACCAGAGGTGAAGATGGCGTAGCAGGCGTTGTCCGGTCCGGCGCCGGCCTCCGGGACCCGGCCGCGCCGCGTCTCCTCGTGCAGAACGACGGTGTCCACGTCGACGGTCTCCCACGGCCCCCGCGGAACCAGGTCCCTCGTGCTCGCCCCGGCCAGGACCACCCGCACGTCCGCCTCCCGGAGCATGTGCGCGAGCCGGGCCGCGGGGAAGGAGACGTCCAACGGTACGTAAGCCCCGCCGGCCTTGAGCACGGCCAGCAGCCCGACGACCAGTTCGGGCGAACGGTCCAGGCCGACCCCGACGAACACCTCGGGGCCGACACCCAGCCGGCGCAGATGACGGGCCAGCCGGTCGGCACGCGCATCGAGCTCGCCGTATGTCAGGGACCGCTCCCCGGCAACCACGGCGACGCGGTGGGGCTGTGCCGCCGCCCGCGCCTCGACCAGCTCGTGGACGGGCGTGGACGGGACAGCGGCGGCGTTGTCGTTCCAGCGTTCCAACAGGGCTCGCTCGGCCTCGCCGAGCAGGACGGCCGCTCGGTGGACGCCGTCCGGATTCTCGGCGATCGCCCGCAGAGCCCGCAGGTGGTAGTCGCGGATCAGGCGCATCTGTTCCGCAGGGAACTCCCTGGCGTCGTACTCCAGCTCCATCCGCATTCCGGCCAGGCCCGGTTCGCGGCTCATGGCCACATGCAGCGGGAAGCTGGTCCGGGCTACCCCGGCAGCCGTCTCGTCGTGTGGCCCGGAGACCGAGGCCCGGCCCCCCTCGGCCAGCTCGTCCACATGTCGGAAGTGGTTGTAGACGAAGCCGGTCTCGAACAGGGGGTCGCCGCCCAGCGCACGTTGCAGCGCCGGCATGGGGTATCTGCGGTGCGGCAGCATCTCGCGCTCGGCATCGAACACGGCGCGTGCCAGGTCTGCCCAGCTGCCATCCGGAAGCCGCAGCCGGAAAGGCAGCGAATTGAGGAAGAGCCCCCGTACCTCGGTGCCGTCGGTCTCCTCCAGCCGACCGTTGGACGACAACCCGGTGACGACATCCGCGCTGCCCGTGACCAGGCTCAGTACTCGCATGTGGGCGGCCAGGACGACGGCCTTGAACGGCACGCCGATCCGGGCTGCACTGTCCTCCAGCGCCGCCAGGAGCTCCGGCGGTACCACGGTGACCAGCGCTCCGTACCCACCGGTGCTGTCGTGCTCATGCACCTCGCCGTCGAGCCGTTCACCGATGAGCAGGGGGGTGCCGTCGCCGCTGTGCCGGGGGAGGCGGGTGTCGGGGCGGTCGGTGAGGAGGTTGTGCCAGTAGGTGGTGTGTGCGGGGTTGGTGAGTGCGTTCTGTTCGGCTGCGATGTAGTCGCGGTAGGTGGAGCGGAGGGGTGGGAGTGTGGGGGTGTGGCCGTTGAGGAGGGTGTGGTAGGTGTCGGTGATTTCGGCGAGGGTGGAGGCGAGGCTCCAGCCGTCGAGGATGGCGTGGTGGTCGGTGACGGTCCACTGGAAGGCGTCGTCGGACAGTACATGGACGGTCATCCGGAACAACGGCGCCACCGCCGGATCGAACCCCGTCGTCCGCTCCCCACGGACGTAATCGGCCAGCTCACGCCGCTGCCTGGCCTTGCTCAGTCCGCGCAGATCCACCAGGCCGAGAGGCATCTCGGCTTCCGCGTGCACCAATTGCATCGGCACGGACAGACCACTGAGGTCGAAAGAGGTACGCAGCACAGGATGCCGCTCCACCACCATGGACACTGCCGCACGGAAGGCTTGCTGCTCGAACCGCCCCGGAAGATGCAGCGACGTCACATTCAGATAGGGGTTGCGGTCGGGGTCGCGTTGCATTTCGTAGACCATGCCGATCTGGAGTTCGGCCATGGGGTAGGCGTCGTCGAGGTGGTGGGGGAGGTGGTTGCGGTCGTGGGGGGTGAGGAGGGAGAAGGGTTGGGTGGTGGGTGGTGTGGTGGTGGGTTGTGTTGTGGTGGTGGCGAGGTCGGCGAGTGTGGGGTGGTGGAAGAGGTCTTGGAGGTGGAAGGTGATTCCGTTGTCGCGGGCTCGGCCGAGTATCTGGATGCTGCGGATGGAGTCGCCGCCGAGGTCGAAGAAGTTGTCGTGGCGGCCGATGCGGTCGACGCCGAGGATGTCGGCCCAGATGGTGGCCAGGGCTTCTTCGGTTCCGGGTAGGGGCGGGGCGAACTCTGTTTCGAGGGTGGGGCGTTCGGTGGTGGGGGCGGGCAGGGAGCGTCGGTCGAGCTTTCCTTGCGGGGTGAGCGGGAGGGCGTCGAGGAGGACGAAGTTCCTCGGGATCATGTAGTCGGGGAGGTGGTCGGCGAGGGCGTCGCGGAGTTCGCTGGTGGTGGGCCGGTCAGTGCCCGGTTCCGGTACGAGATAGGCGACCAGGTCCGTACGCCCGTTCGCCTCCTGATACGGAAGGGCGACGGCCTCACGCAGACCGGCCATCTGCGCCAACTGGGCCTCGATCTCGCCGAGTTCGATGCGGTATCCGCGGATCTTGACCTGGGCGTCGGCCCGGCCGAGGTATTCCAGGTCGCCGGAGGGTGTCCAGCGGGCGAGGTCCCCACTGCGGTAGAGCCGGGCTCCAGGTGTCTGTCCCAGGTGATCGGGGACAAAACGCTCAGCCGTGAGGGCCGGCCGCGCCTCGTACCCGCGCGCGAGCCCCGCCCCTGATACGTACAGTTCGCCGATGACTCCGATCGGGGTGGGGTTCCCGTACGGGTCGAGGACATGGAGTCGGAGGTCCGGGAGGGCCCGCCCGATCCTGGTGGTGTTGTTGTTGAGTTG
>NZ_JBIURS010000064.1:0-5242 GCF_044740965.1 Streptomyces sp. NPDC088252
GGGCGTGCGGGACATGGTCATCCGCGTCGGCCCCGTCCGCCCCGGACAGCTGGGCATCGTCGTCCCAGCGGCCGAACGGGCCGTCACGGCCGGGGCCGCTTGCAGCCAGGACGAGCGCACCGCCTAGGGATCAGCACACCACCGTACGAGGTGGTCCCGGAGACCACGGCTCAGGGAGTGCCCTCCGCGCCATACGGGGGTGCCGCCCACCCGTGCGGCACGATCCGAAGATGTCGCCAATCGAACGAATGAAGACAGGCTCGGCGGGCGTTCACCAGCAAGGCCGAGATCCACGCCCTGGACCGCGCCCTGGTCGTCGTCTCCGTCGACCCCGACGTCGGCGAGGCACTGCCCGGCGACTCCGCCGGCCCCCGGCTGCGCCAGTACACCGACGAAGTCGAGCGCGTACGCCCCCTGTACTGGGTTACCGCGTTGCGCACAATCGTGGTCGTCGCGTACATCGAGGTCTGACTCGCGAAGGAGTCGAAGCGTCCCTCCTTCAGCAGTTTTCCGCCAGCTGTGGCCTTGGAGGGTTCCGCACCGTGCTGGAGCGCCGCTGTTGCTCCTCTATGCCCAATGGCCCGCCGCGATCTCCCGGCTCACCGCCGACCACATCGAGGAGACAGGCGGAGCCGTCTGCATCCGCCTCGGCGCTGTCCCGGTCGAGCTTCCCGCACCCGTCGCAGAACTGGCCCTCCAACAGGTCGAGGGTCGCCGCAGCCATGCCGTCCTCGCCCGGACAGACCCGACCTGGCTATTCCCCGGAGGCCAGCCCGGCCGCCCGATCAGTGCCTGGGCCATGGGCGAACGACTCCGCAAACTCGGCATCCGGCTCGCGGAGGCCCGCTCAACCGCGCTGTTCCGGTTCGCCACCGAGCTGCCCGCCGCGGTCCTCGCCCGCACCCTCGGCATCGACATCACCGTCGCCGTCAAATGGCAGCGAGCCGCCGCCGGAGACCGGGGTGCCTATGCGGCCGAGGTCAGCCGACGGACCTCGACAACCTGACTCATGCACCGATGTCAGACCCCGCTGACATGCTCCGTCTCATGACGCGCGACACCATGCCCGACCTCGCCCAGGTCGCCAACGCCCACGAGGCCCCGCCCGAACTCCGACGCCAGCTGATCGACTGCTGGATCGCGGTCACCAACTCGGGCGGTGCCGCCGGGTTCCCGTTCCCGCCGGTCTGGGACGACGAGGTCGCACCGGTCACGGACAAGCTCCTCGGCCGTCTCCACCCACAACACAGCCGACTCATCACCGCCAGATGCGACGGCATTCTTGCTGGATGGGTCGTCCTCAACCGCGATCCCTACCGGCTCGTCGGGCACTGGGGCACGGTCAACCACCTTCAAACCCACCCCGACTATCGCGGGCGCGGTGTCGGCTCCGCCCTCATGCGTGAGCTGCGGAAGATCGCCCGTGACGAGCTGGGCCTCGAACAGATACATCTCGCGGCCCGCGGAAGCGAGGGACTGGAGGACTTCTACAGCCGACTCGGATGGCGCGAGGTCGGTCGCTGGCCCGGAGCTCTCCGCCTCTCGCCTGTCGACACCCGGGACGAGGTCCTGATGCTCCTCGATCCCCTCTGATTGCGGGGGTATTCCAAGAGTTCCAATACCCGACTCCACCATTACACGTGCAGCAGACCCGGGTCGAGGACGCCTGGGCCGCCGGGACCGAGCGGGCCGCGAAGCGGCTGGAAGGGCTGATCCGATGAGGTGGAACCTGCGGCTGACGGCCGCGAACAAGGGTATTTGGAAGGCGTCCGAACTCCAACGAAGCCTGGCCGAGCATGGATTGGTGATCTCGGCCGGGAAGATGTCCGGGCTGTGGTCCGGCCAGCCGGTCTCCCTCAAGCTGGAGGACCTGGACGTCATCTGCGTCGTGCTCGTGCTCGGCTGCGAGATCGGCGACCTGCTGATCCCCGAACCGGACAAGGTCACCCGGCCCGGCGAGGAGACCGTCCAACAGACGGCCGTTGCAGCGACGGGGCCCTCGGTTGTGCCCCGCCGCCGGGACGGGCGCTCGCTCCCGCCGATGTGATGGCCTACGTCCTGCCGGCGGGGAAGTGAAGGCGGCCGACCAGCTGCCCAGACTGCTTCGGCTGGGGCGTACTGCCCGGCCGCGCGTGCAGTGCGTGCCAGGGCTTCCGCCGCAACGACGAACCCTCCGAATGTGGCGGCTGCCGCCGGACGGTGCGGTTGAAGAAGGGCTACTGCCGCCTGTGCTGGCACCAGGCGAAGGAAGCCAAGGGCGAAGTCACCGTGCTGCAGCCCTACTTGGAGAAGGTGCGGTACCACCAGCTGTTCCTCATCAACCTGCACCGCCCACGGCAGCCCGGCCCTCCCATCGGCAGGAACGGGAGGCGCCGGGGACGCCCGCGGACTCCCGACCCCGCCCCGGTGCCGCCGCCGGCTTCCGGCTGGCGCCAGCCACCGCTGTTCGAGGCCCACCGTGACTTCACCGACTTCACCGACTTCACCGACTTCACCCGGTTCGACCGCCGGAAGCACGCGCGACTGGACAACCCCTGGCTGGCCTGGGCCCGGCATGTCGCGCACCGTCTCGGCGAGGCCCACGGCTGGCCCCGCCGAGTCCGCCTCGACGTCGACCGGGCCTTGGCCATCGTCCTGTCCGGCCACATGGCGGGCGAAGTCCTCCGGTACTCCGAGCTGTTCCCGGCCCTGCGATCACGGGGGCTCAGCGTCGAACGCACCGCGGAGGTGCTCGACCACGTCGGCATCTTCCACGACGACCGGCCCTCGTCGTTCGACCAGTGGCTGGAGCGCAAGTCCGACGGCCTCGCGGCCGGTATCCGCCGCGACGTCGAGGCGTGGGCCCGGCTCCTGCACGACGGCGGCCCTCGCTCGCACCCCCGGGACGTGCACACGGTCTGGGGCTACCTCAACCGAATCCGGCCCGTGCTGCTGGAATGGTCCAGCCGCTACGACCACCTGCGCGAGGTCGCCCGCGACGACATCCTCAGCCACCTGAGCACCGTTCACGGCTCGCAGCGCAAGCACACCCTGATCGCCCTGCGGTCGCTGTTCACCCGGGCGAAGAACAACGGCACGATCTTCAAGAACCCCACCAGTCGCATCCGGGTCGGCCAGCAGGAGCACGGCGTCATCCAGCCACTGGACCCCGGGCACGTCCAGTGAAGGCGAGCGGACGTCCCAGGGTGTCGCAGGCCAGGTGGGTCCTGCTGGTCAGGCCGCCCCGGGAGCGTCCGAGCGCAGGGCTGCGGAGGCACCTTTTCGGGCCCCGGCGGCGTGCTGGTGGGCCCGGACGGCCGTGGAGTCGACCGACACGAGCCAGTCGATGCCTCCGGCCGCGTCCGCTTTCGCCTGGGCGGCCTGGAGCATCCGCTCGAACGTGCCGTCCAGGGCCCACCGGCGAAATCGGGTGTGCAGCGTGGCCCACGGGCCGTACCGCTCAGGCACGTCCCGCCAGGCCACCCCGGTGCGGAACTTCCACACGATGCCGTTGAGCACGGTGCGGTCGTCCAACCGCTTCCGCCCCCGCAGCGACGGGGGCAGCAGCGGCCGGACGAACTCCCACTCGGCGTACGAAAGTTCATGGCGACGTATCACCCGACCATGATAGAAGACACGCCATCGCAGACCGCACATGACCAAGCACTACTAGATGATCAATTCCAAGGGATGCCTGCGGAGGGTGTGGGGTGGGCGGCGGCCGAAGCCACCGCGAGACGGTCAGGCGGCGGGCTGCCGGCCCTGGTTGTCGAGGTGGCAGTGGGCGGTCAGGCGTCAGGGTCGACTTCGGGGTGCGTGAACCGCACGGGCTTGCCCAGCGACCGGGCGTAGGCGATTTCGGCTCGGGTGCTGTCTCCGATGTAGTCGCCGACTACGAGCACCTCATCAGCGAGCCGGATCTTCGCCCGGTGCAGATCGTCGAGTCGAACCTTCAGCGCCTCGGCCTCGACAGGGTCGGACCAAAGTTCGTGCGGCGACTTCATGTCACAGCCCGGTTTGACGACAATCTTTCCGGCTTTGGTCTCCCGCAGATCGGCCTCGGTCATCTCGGTCATGAAGCGGGTGGAGCCGCAGATCACGACGATACGCGGGAGGCTCAACAGCTTCTTCGCGTCGGCGAGCTTCTCCTCGGGGGTGAGCAGTTGCGGGTATGACACTGGTTCCTCCTGGTGGTGTGCTCCAAGGGGTGCCTGCGGAGACGAGAACGAGGGTGTCCAAGATCGTTTTGTGACGAACGACGTGGACACCCTCGCGACAGCACTCTATGCGACGACCGACGACATGCTGAAGGAGCATCCCGACCTGGCGCCGTGGCGCCCGCCGGTCGGCATTACGCCCCGCCTGAGCGATGCCGAACTGGTCACCCTCGCCACGATGCAGGCCATACTCGGCTACACCTCCGAGGCCAAATGGCTCCGCGATGCCCGTGCCCACCTGCGCCACCTCTTCCCCTACCTGCCCCAGCAGCCCGGCTACAACAAGCGGCTGCGCAAGGCCGCCGGTCTGATGCGAAGCGTCAACCCGATCCTGGCCACCACCACCTCGGTGTGGAGCGACGACGTATGGGTCGTGGACTCCACCCCAATGAAATGCGGCCGCTCCCGCGAGACCGTCAAACGCTCCGACCTGGCAGGTTGGGCCGAATACGGCTACTGCGCCAGCCACAGCCGCTTCTTCTGGGGCCTGCGCCTGCACCTGGTCTGCACCCTTCAGGGCCTGCCCATCGCCTTCGCCCTGACCGGGGCCAAGGCCGACGAACGCGAGACCCTCCTTGACCTCCTGGCAGCCGAATGCGAGCTTCTGCGAGAGCGCCCTCGACAGACTCTCATCGGCGACAAGAACTACTTCGGCCGTGGTTTCGAACGCGAACTGTCCGAGCATGGACTTCAGTTGCTGCGGCCTGCCCGTCAAGGAGAACGGGAACGGCCTGGCGCAGCCCTGTTCAAGCCGCTGCGACAGGTCATCGAATCGATCAACGAGACCTTCAAGGGGCAGCTTGACCTCGAACGGCACCGGGGGCGCACGCCCAGAGGCGTCATGCAACGCATCCTCGCGCTGACCGCCGCGATCTGGCACAACGACGCCACCGGACAAACCGTTCTACGCTCACTGATCGCCTACGATCACTGACCCCTTGGAATAGATCATCTAGTAGTGCTTGGTCATGTTGGTGCGGGGTCTGGCATGTTGCGGTGACAGGTGGGGCAGGCGCCGGTCCAGATCGCGAGGAGTATCTGCAGCT
>NZ_JBIURS010000065.1:0-3036 GCF_044740965.1 Streptomyces sp. NPDC088252
CACCTCGCCCGCGGCCTGGGCATGGAGTGCCCGGCGGCGCTTGGGCTCCTCTTCCATACCGATGACCGGCGGCCACCGCAGCACACCGGAACCCAACCAGTGCTGCACCTCCTCGGTCTCGCTCAGCGCCCTGTGCACAAGTTCCCGCGGTGCGCCGATGTAGGTGCCGACGATTTCCACGAGACCCCACGGCATGGCCTGCAACCGTGCGGCGAGCTCGACGAGTTCCGTCAGGTCCTCGCCCACCCCGAGGCGCTCTCCCAGCTCCCGGAGCCCGTACACGTCGAACCACGGCTGCCCCACCAGCGCGTCGTACCGATCCAGCGGCATCCCCAGCTGCTCGGCCCGCCACGTACGCACGAACTCGCCGACAGGGGCCTCACCGTCAATGACGGAATCCCACATCACACGACGCTGGCGGGGAGTGAGAGCACTGTAGACGCCCGGTGCGACGACACCGTCCGTCACCAGTTGCGACTGCACACGCTCGCCCAGGCCCGGCAGTTCATCGATGTTCAGCCCCAGCCCGTGCAGCCGCTCCAACAGCCCCCGCACGAACCGCACCTCGGACTCGGATCCTCCGTACAAGGCATCGACAACCATGCCCTGGTCCTCCAGGAACCGCAGGAGGACCGCCCTGAACCAGGACTGCAGATTGTCCCCGCCGCGCAGGCTGTTCAGCAAGGACTCGCGCACCACGCGCAGGAGGGGGAACTGCCCCGATTCCAGCCCCAGGACGTAGGTCAGCCGGAGCAGGGCTGGTCCCATGGACGGCGCAACCCCGGCCCCCTCTGCCGCCGCCCGCATCTCGCTCTCGGGCAGGCGCTCCCGTCCATCGACGAGGTAGGCCAGATCCGCCAGGTCGCGGGTGCCGACCTGGTGGAGCGGCACACCGTCGGCGCCGAGCCCCGGGAAGTCCACGGGCTCCGTGCTGATGGCGCGCAGGTAACCCATCATCTCAACCGGCGTCACACGAACGTTGCGGACTTCGAAGCCCAACATTCGGGACATCCATACTTCGAGGTCGTCCAGCACCCCGGACGGGGCAGGGCGCTGCCCCGGATCCGACCAGACCGTCCCCGGTGCGAACTGCTGGTCCTGCTCGAACCGCCCGGCAAGGTCGGTCAGGTACGTGACGGCGGCGTCGGGCTCCAGGCCACGCAGATGCGACAGCGTCCGCCCGCTCCCGATCGGCCCCCCAGCCCGGGTGTCAGCCCAGTGCAAGAGCTGGATCAGCCGGGCAGGCGCCAGCCAGGGCGCGTGCGGCCCAGGACCGGCGAAGCCGCGCTCACCGAACGCAACCGCCATGCGGTACAGCCAATCGCGCCCGCCCGGGGTCAGCGCACCCACGACAGCGGCCGCATCAGCGAACAGACCCTCAACGGGCCGGCCCCCCGTCACAGCGAAGAGCGTCCGGAAACGTTCGCTGCTCACCCCCTCGAAGAAGTCGCGGAAGCCCGCCACCGTGCCCGCGGCGCCCAGTTCACCGAGGTTCACCCCCAGCCCGTGCAGCCGCTCCAACAGCGCCCGCACGAACCCCGCCTCAGGCTCGGATCCTTCGTACAAGGCATCGACATCAATGCCCTGGTCCTCCAGGAGCGACTGGAGGACGTCCTCCCTCCAGGTCTGCGGACTCTCCCCGCCGCGCAGGCTGTTCAGCAAGGACTCGCGCACCACCCGCAGGAGGTGCAACTGCCCCACTTCCAGCCCCAGGACGTCGGCCAGCCGGAGCAGGAACGGTCCCAGGGACGGCGCAAGCCCGGCGCCCTCTGCCGCCGCCCGCATCTCATCCTCGGGCAGGCCTTCCCAGACCCTTACGAGGTCGGCCAGATCCACCAGGTCGCCGGTGCCGACCTGGTGAAGGGGCACACCGTCGGAGCCGAGCCCCGGGACATGGAGGCCCACGGGCTCCGTGCTGACGCCGCGCAGGTAACCCACCATCTGAGCTGGCGTCACATCTTCACGAACGTTGCGGTAATCAGCGACTTCGAGGCCCACCATGCCGGCCGCCCACGCTTCGAGGTCGTCCAGCACCCTGGACGGGTCAGGGCGCCGCCCCGGCTCCGACCAGACCGTTCGGCCCTGTTGTGCGAACTGCTGGTCCTGCTCGAACCGCCCGGCAAGGTCGGTCAGATGCCTGACGGCGGCGTCGGGCTCCAGGCCACGCAGATGCGACAGCGTCCACCCGCTCTCGATCGGCCCTCCAGCCCGGATATCGGCCCACTGCAGGACCTGGATCAGCCGGGCAGGCGCCAGCCAGGGCGCGTGCGGCCCAGGACCGGCGAAGCCGCGCTCACCGAACGCAACCGCCATGCGATACAGCCAATCGCGCCCGCCCGGGGTCAGCACACCCGCGACAGCAGCCGCCTCCGCGAACAGATCCTCCAAGATCAAGTCCTCCGGCACAGCGAAGAGCGTCCGGAAACGTGCGCTGCTCACGTTCTCGAACCCCCCGGCCAAGTCGTCCACAGCACCATGCGCGTTAACGAAGGACTCCCACACCTCACGACGCTGGTCGGGAGTGAGAGCACTGTAGGCGCCCGGTTCGACGGTTCCGCTCGTCACCAGCTGCGACTGCACACGCTCGCCCAGGCCCGGCAGTTCGTCGATGTTCAGTCCCAGCCCGTGCAGCCGCTCCAACAGCCCCCGCACGAACTCCGCCTCAGGCTCGGATCCTTCGCGCAAGGCATCGACATCAATGCCCTGGCCCTCCAGGAGCGGCTGGAGGACGTCCTTCCTCCAGGTCTGCGGACTCTCCCCGCGGCGCAGGCTGTTCAGCAAGGGACCGCTCACCACGCGCAGAAGGGGGAACTGCGCCCGTCCCAGCCCCAGGGTGATGGCCACCTGGAGCAGGGCCGGTCCCATGGACGGCGCAAGCCCGGCCGCCTGTGTCACCGCCCGCATCGCGCCCTCAGGCAGGTGTTCCATGTTGAGTGCGAGATCGGCCAGATCCACCAGGTCGCGGGTGCCGACCTGGTGGAGCGGCACACCGTCGGAGCCGAGCCCCGGGACATGGAGGCCCACGGGCTCCGTGCT
>NZ_JBIURS010000066.1:0-2480 GCF_044740965.1 Streptomyces sp. NPDC088252
CGGTGCGAGGACCGCCGTCACCCAGGCCACCGTGACGAGCCCTGCCGTGACCGGCGCGAAGTGCGCTCCCGTGGGCACGTCGCGCAGGAACATGTATGGGCCGGCCACATCAGGGAAGTAGTGCGCCGCGTCCGTGACCTTGGACAGCAGATACGTCACTGACACCACCGACACGTTGGCGATCATCATGGCCATCGGCACGACGCCGTTGCGGGTCAGGACCGTGACGGCCAGGGCCAGCCAGGCCGTACACAACAGGTAGACCTGCACCCCGAGAACCCGTCCCGCCGTGACGGCCGCAGCCGGCTCGCCTCGTACGAGATGTACGGCGGTGAAGGTCGCCACGCCGGCCGCCGCCGCGACCGCGAGTGCGAGCAGGCCGACGGCGGTCAGCTTCGCGGCCAGGGCCATGAGCCGTGCCGGCGTGGCGGTCAGGGTGGCGGCGATCTGCCGTGTCGCCGCGGATTCCTCGCCTTCGGTGGTGTATTCGCTGCTGACGGCGACAACGCCGAGCACGATGACACCGATCGCGCCGCCCACGCCAAGTTCTGTGAATCCGGCGTCCACACCGCCGGACCAGTGCGGCGAGCGGGCGTTGAGCGCGGCGATCCCGGCCGGAAGCAGGACACCGAGCGCGATAGCGAGCCGCGCCGACGGCAGCGTGAGCAGCTTGTGCCCCTCCGCGCGCAGGGCCCTGAACACTGTGGTCACTGTCCGTTCTCCGTCCGGGTGAGGTGGAAGAAGGCAGACTCCAGAGTGCGGTGGGCGCCGGTGACCTCCGTGAGCGTGCCCTGGGCGACGATGCGGCCACGGTCGATGATCACGATGTCGTCGACGGTCTCTTCTAGTTCGGCCATGAGATGGCTGGAGAGGAGCACCGTGTGGCCCTGGGCGGCTCGGGACCGAACCATGTTGCGCATCCAGCGGATGCCCTGCGGATCCAGGCCGTTGACCGGCTCGTCCAGAACCAGGACTGGCGGGTCGCCGAGGAGTGCCGCGGCCACGCCGAGCCGGCGGCCCATGCCCAAGGAGTACGAGCCGACGCGCTGCCCGGCGGCCTCGGCGAGCCCGACGTCCGTCATCACCTCCGCGACGCGGGCGACGGGAACCCCCGCCGCGTGCGCCAGCCAGCGCAGGTGGGCACGGCCGGTGCGGGAGCGGTGGGCGCCCGACCCGTCGAGTACGGCGCCGACCGTGCGCATCGGGTCGCGCACCCGGGCGTAGGGGACGCCGTCGATCAGGGCCCTACCCGAGTCGGCGCGGTCCAGGCCGAGCAGGATGCGCAGGGCCGAGGACTTGCCGGCGCCGTTCGCTCCGAGGAATCCGGTGACGCGGCCGGGGCGGGCCTCACAGCTGATGCCGGTCAGGACGTGGCGTTCCCCGCGGCGTTTGACCACCGAGTCGAAAATAATCATGGCCGTACGTCATCACGCGGTGAAGGCGCGGCGGATCGGGCCCAGAACCGAGATCCGCGGCCGCGGCTGCGACCCAGGTCTTTCGGACCTGGGTCCGAGGACTGCTCGCCGGCGACCGTCTAAAATCGAACGCCCATGACTCGCGAACGCCCCGAGATATCCCACGAGCGCCCACGGTGGACATCCCGCACGGGCGCCATCGCCACGGCGGTGGTGGTCGTCCTGCTTCTGAGCCTGGTCGCCGTCGGCTCGTCGGCGCGTGGGGCGCAGATCACCCTGGTCGCGGTGCCTTGCGTCGCAGTCGCCGTCTCGGTCTGGGCGATGGCCCGCACCCGGACCCAGCGCACGGAGTACGAGCGGCGCCTGACCACCTGGGCGGCCGAGCGGGCGACCCAGGCCGAACGCCTGCGCATTGCCCGTGACCTGCACGATCTGGTCTCGCACGGGATCGGGTTGATCACCGTACGGGCCGCCACCGCCCAGGCGACCGACCAGGAGCGGGAGGAGCTGGCCACTGCGCTCAGCGATATCGAGGATGTCAGTCGGCAGACCACCACCGAGCTGCGCCGTATGCTCACCGTGCTCCGCGAGCCCGCCGCCACCGGCGATGCCGCTCCGCTGCGGCCCGCCGAGAGTTTCGCCGATCTGCCCGGCATCGTCGCGGCGGCCGAACGCACCGGTCTGACTGTGCACCTCGACTGCGTCGAGCCCGCCCGGGTCTCCGCCGGGGTGCAGCTGGCCACCTGCGCGGTGGCCCGCGAGGCGCTGCACAACACACTGCGGCACGCCGGCCCCACCATCACGACGCTCACGGTCCGCGCTGACGGCGATGACCTGCTGGTCAGGGTCGAGGACGAAGGACCGGTGCCGGGTTGGCGGGCAGGCACCGGCGCGGGGCACGGACTGAGCGTGCTGCGCGACCGGGTGCAGGCCGTCGGCGGCGCCCTGACCGCCGCACCCTGTGGCCCCGGCTTCCGCGTAGAGGCCCGCTTCCGGCGGGAGATGGCCCGATGAGCGGTGCCGTACGCGTACTCGTCGCCGACGACCAGAACCTGTTCCGGGAGA
>NZ_JBIURS010000067.1:0-2306 GCF_044740965.1 Streptomyces sp. NPDC088252
GTGAGATTGGTGCCCGTGATGGTGACAGTGGTACCGCCACCGGTCGAGCCCTGGTTCGGACTGATTGGCATGATCGTCCTCCGTGTGTGAACTGAACCTTCGAACGCTGGAGTTGACTCAGAGCCGGGTCCAGGTCAGGCCCAGTGCCATGACTTGGACCACCGGGCCGCTGTCAGGCCCGGCCGGCCTCGCTCGCCTCCTTCTCGGCACGTCCCGCGGGTACACCGATGGGCGCCCCCGGGGAAGTGTCCGGAAGTTGCCTGCTGCGAGAAGACACCGTCAGCGGCCGTCGCCGCGCAGGGTGCTCGAAGCCGTGATGAGCCGTGTCGGTCGCGGGCCGTCGGCCCGGGACACCGTTGCCGCCCCGCAGCGGGCGCCGCTCCGTACGAGCCGGTACCGCCCTCGTGATGGAGAGCTGCTAGTCATCGCACTGCCCTCGGCATGAGGCCGAGGTATGCACATGACTGGTACCGGCTCGCTCGAAGCAGCAATGGCCGCACGCGGGTCGCAGAGTGCGAGGCCACGCTGGTGGCCTCGACGACGAGGTACTCGGTTGTGCGCGGATGGCTCGCGCACTGCTCCCTTGCAGAGGCCGGAGGCTGTCCCACCAGCCCTTGCCGCTGTTCGGCAGGGACGACTGGTCGGATCCAAGTCCTCTACAGGGGCGCCCATCGCGGTCGTCCGGAGCAAACGATGCCAAGGTCCATCACGCATAGATGGTCGGCGAACAGAACGGTTCCGCGCTCCCCCGGAGAGGGATGGGCGGCCCACCGGTTCGGATACCCAAGTGACCCATACAAATGGAATATGACACAAGAGCATTGACGGGTAGCCACCTGAATAGACGAGCGCACAGAGGGCGGATCGACCGGCGCGCCAGGGGAAGGCGAATCGGCGCCCTGTACCACCGCGCGTGCACACCCATGGGAACCAGCACGCACCAGCTCTCCCCGATGGGCGAACCTCGGCCACGCAGGGGCTGATCGGGAGGAACGACGACCTGCCTGTGCAACAGCGACTGATCGAGAGCCTGCTCACACAACTGCCGGCAACCCAGATCACCAGCGTCCGACGCGCTGCTGCCCGTGGTCAGTTGTAGGTGTAGGCGCCGGGGAGGGTGCTGGCGCCTGCGCTGGTGGTGACGGTGACGTCTACGGGACCGGTGATGGGGCTGGGGGGCACTACGACGGCCAGGACGTTGTCGGCTCCGATGCTGAACTGGGCGTTGACGCCGTTGAAGTCGACTTTGGTGGCGGTCGCCAGGTTACGGCCGGTGAGGTCGATGACTTTGCCGCCGAAGGCGGTGCCGGTGGTGGTGCTCAGGCCGGTGAGTGCCGGTGGGTCGATGTAGGTGTAGGTGAGCGAGCCGGTAGTGAGGCCTCCTGCGGTGGTGATGACGACGGGCACCAGGCCGGGACTGGCGGCAGGTGGGACGGCGACGGTGATCTGCTGGTCGGTGACGATGAGGGGTGGGGCCAGCAGGGTGCCGAACAGGACGGAATTTGCTGTGCCCAGCTGGGCGCCGTTGATGGTGACGATGTTGCGGCCGCCGGTCGGGCCCGTGGCGGGGCTGAGGGAGGAGGCGCTGCCGCTGGGGTAGTAGTTGAAGGGTTTGGGGTTGCTGGTGCCGCTCGGCGTGGTGACGGTGACCTGCGCGATACCGACCCCGGGCGGGGTGGCTACCAGGATCCGGTTGTTTGTGTTGGCGAGGATGGGGCTGGAGACAGCGTTGAATCTCGCCGTGGTGGCTCCGGCGAGGCTGGTGCCGGTGAGCGTCACCTTGGTCCCGCCGGACTGCGGCCCCAGGGTGGGAGCCATCTGGTTGAGGTTCTGGATGACGCTGACGGTGTTCGAGCCGCTGTTCGCCACATAGATGTCGAGGTTGTTGGGTGTGATCGCGATCCCCGCGGGCTGGTGTCCGACTGCGATGGTGTCGGTGACCGTGTTGGTGGTGGCGTCGATGACGCTGACGGTGTCGGATCCGTTGTTGGCCACATACACCTGGAGGTCGTCGGGGCTGGCTGCTACCCCCCAAGGAGAGATGCCCACCGGGATGGTGTCGGTGACCGTGTTGGTGGTGGCGTCGATGACGCTGACGGTGTTCGCGCCGCTGTTGGTCACGTAGACGCGGAGGGTGTCGCGGGAGACCGCCACCCCCAGCGGGGCGGACAGGCCAGGGATGGTCGCCACCACGGTCTCGGTGGCGGTCTCCCAGCCGAGCACTCGGCGCGACCGGATATCGATGACGCAAGCGAGGTAGAGCCACGCGGCTGCGACCTGCGCATATGTGATGTCGCCGCACCACT
>NZ_JBIURS010000068.1:0-1838 GCF_044740965.1 Streptomyces sp. NPDC088252
GGCCTGCCCGGAGCTCTTCGCCACCGGGCCGTGGCAGGAGGGTTCGGGTTCGCAGACTGCGCCCGACCCAGGCCTTGGTTCGGCCCGTTACCAGCCGCTCAATGAGTTCGTGGACTTCCTCGGGCTCGACCTGGCGGCGCTGCGCGGCGAGCCCGTGTGGGCCGGGGTGATGAACCGTCTCGTCGTGGAGATGGCGAAGCTGCCCGGGTCGCTGCGCAGCGACCCGAACGCGCTCGAAGACCTTGCCGAGCGCCTCGCCAACGAGGTGAACGACAACGTGCAGCCGGAGCTGCGTGAATGGGTGGAGCGCCAGGACCGGGACACCGGACGGCGCTGGATGAGCCACGAACTCGCGGTCCGGCCGCTGGGGCCGGTGGTGCGCGCATGGGCACAGGCGAACGCTGTCCGGGAGAACGCTGACCGCCTCGGCATGGACCACGCAGTGGCGCGGGTCTTCGCCATGTACTCGTTGCCGGTCGGTGTGGACGTCGCCGCAGTGATGGAGTTGGCGCACCACTGGGGGCTCGATGCGAAGCAGGTCGAGTTGCTGATGGTGCAAGTTCGGACGCTGGGGCGCTTCCCCGAAGCGGTCGTCGGCCTGACCCGGGCGTTGGATGTTGGCCCCCACCGGGTCTTTGCGCTGGCGAGGCTGCTGGGTGTGCTGCCGGAGCATCTGGTGCTGGTGTCGGACGAGCTGTCGGGGCTGCTGGATGGTGTCCTGCCGGAGGAGCGGGTAGCGAGCGGTGCAGATGTGCTGCGCCGGCGCCTGGCGGAGGCGGGATTCGTCCCGGAGGACCTTCGTTGGTTCGCGGGGTCCGGGTTGCAGCTGCGCGTGCAGGATCTTGTCGGTTTCCGGAGTTTCGTGCGGCGGAGCGAGTTGGAGTTGGGGGAGCTGCGGTCCCGTGCGGCGGACCGTGCCGATGGGCTGGTCAGGGGGTGGCTGGCCGATCGGAGCGAGGCAGAGGCGGCGGCGGGTGCGGCGTTCCGGGAGCACCAGCGGCGGGCTGAGGTCCTGTTGTCCAACGCGCTCAGGAGGACGACGCTGGAGGCGGCCACGCGGCGGCTGTGGAACGTCTCGGATGATCTGTTGATCCAGCACGACTCGGACCTGGGGCCGTTGTTCCTGGAGGACTCGGACCGGGCGCTGTTTTTCCCGCAGGCCTCGGACCTGGCGCTGTTGTTCCCGCAGGACATTGCCGCGCTGCATCAGTATGTGGAGCGCCGTGGGGCTCTGGACGAAGAGGGGTGGGAGCGCTGGGTCAAGTTCATGAGGTCGCAGTTCGATATGCTCGGGCTGCGTACCGCTGAGGACTGGGCGGCTTTCCCCCGCCTGATCCAGACATACCCGGAGCTCTTCGCCCCCAGGCCGGGGCAGGAGGCTTCGGGCTCGCAGACTGCGCCCGATCCGGGCCTTGGCTCGGCCCGTTACCTGCCGCTCAATCAGTTCCTGAGAAACTTCCTCGGTCTCGAGCTGGTGGATCTGCGCGGCGAGCCCGTGTGGGCCGGGGCGATGAACCACCTCGTCACGGAGATGGCGGAGCTGCCCGGGTCGCTGCGCAGCGACCCGAACGCACTCCAAGACCTTTCCAACCACCTCACCGCCGAGGTGTACGCAAACGTGCCGTCGGAGCGCCGTGCATGGGTGAAGCGCCAGGGCGAACACGCCTCATGGCGCTGGTTTGGTTATGAGCTCGCGGTCCGGCAGTGGGGGCCGGTGGTGCGTGAGTGGGCACAGGCGTATGCCGAGCGTCAGGGTGCCTCTGATGAATCCGAGCCGTATACGGACATCGTGGACATCGCGCCCCGCGTGCGGGCCGCGCTGGACGGCCTGGAAAGGG
>NZ_JBIURS010000069.1:0-1575 GCF_044740965.1 Streptomyces sp. NPDC088252
CGGACGGCGTCGCGGACAAGGCGCAGCCGAAGGACCGCGCCAGTTCTCCATCCGGCGGAGCTCTCCCGCCTCGCCCTTTTGGGGCTCGATACCAGGAGGACAACACCGGGTTGCCGGCGGCGTCCGTCGTGACCCGCGCCGCCAGCTTGTCGCCGGTGCTCGCCCAAGGGCTCGTAGCTTGCGTCAGCCAGCGCTGTCCCGAGAATGCAGGAACTGGCCTGCAGGAGCGGGCGGTATGGGAGAACTGACGCGACGGACTGCAGGTGCCAGCCCTGTCGGCTGGCCGCTTCGAGAGGCGGACGTGGGACAGATCGAGCAGGGTTTGGAGCGCGCGTTGCGCACCCGGTCTGTTCCCTCAAGCACCGAGGCCCGCCTGCGTTTTCTGCTGGCAGCGCATCGGGGTTCCACCCAGAGTGGGCCATGTACACGGCGGCGGCCTCGATGATGTCGGCCCACCGCCGGTGGCCGAGGACTAGGAAGCCGGTCGGGTAGAGGTGATCGTCGGTGGGGGCGTCGATCCCGGTGACGAACAGGCCCTGGTGGGCGATGAACCCGTTGTCGGCGGCGTCGTCGGCGCAGGGGGTCCAGAGCTGTTCGGCTGGCTGCGTGGTGCCGTCGTCGGCTTCGCTGGTCTCGATCTCGTACTGGGTTGTGGTGGTCATGTGCTCACTCCGGTGCTGGTGTCGGCCGCCTTGAGCACGCGCGGCAGATGGACGTGGAGGTGTTCGACGTGGATCTGGCGGCCGCGGTCGTGGAGTTCCCCGGCAAGCAGTTCAGTGAGACCGGATGCCCTTTTCCGGACTAAGCGGATCTTGGCTGTCGCCAGGTCTGGTTACCTCTGGTGCGTGGGGCCTTGATCAGCGACTCTGTGCGCATGTTGCTTCCGCCCGTTCAGGAGAAGACCGAGTTGATCGAGGTCGTCCGCATCACCGACCCAATGAGGCATCTCAGCGCGCCGAACCTGGTGGGTGACGAAGTTGCGATCTGGGAGGCGGCTCAGGTCAGGGACGCTCTGACGTTGATCAGCTCTGCGCCGGAGAGCGAGCTGTACCGCTGTTTCATCCCGGGCTGGGGTATCCGTGCTCATAGCGCCACCGACCTGCTCTTCCAGATCGCCTTCTGCTTCCAGTGCCATGGGGCCCGCCTGTGGGGGCCGGGCGTGCCCGCCGAGTTGGATGGGATCCACGGCTTTGATCCGGACAGTCCTCCGGCCCTTGAACTGCTTCAACGATTCCGTGGCTCCACGCCGGGCCGGCTCAAAAGGATCTTCCGACGCAGTTGAGGGGCGCCATGCCTTCCCGGGCGAAGTACCGACTACGAGGCGGCCGTCTGCAACGCCCGGGGGAGGTGGACGTGGAGGTGCTCGACTTCGACGTCGCGGCCCCGTTCGCGGAGCGCCTGGGCAAGAAGTTCTGTAACAACTCGCGCGAATTGGTGAGGCGGGGGCGGACTGCCGGGTCTGGGGCGAATCTTGTCCGCCGGGGTTGCTGGGGGCTTCGTCAGTGACGTTACGTAATTTGCTACGGAAATCGCTTGGTGGGTTGGGGGTGGGGGGTGGTTGCATACGGACCATGT
>NZ_JBIURS010000070.1:0-1543 GCF_044740965.1 Streptomyces sp. NPDC088252
GGAGCCGACGGACCAGACTTGTAGTAGGTAAGCGATGGGGTGACGCAGGAAGGTAGTCCAGCCCGGGCGGTGGTTGTCCCGGGGTAAGGGTGTAGGGCGTTGTGTAGGCAAATCCGCACAACATGCAGCCTGAGACCTGATGCCGAGCCGATTGTGGTGAAGTGGATGATCCTATGCTGTCGAGAAAAGCCTCTAGCGAGTTTCATGGCGGCCCGTACCCTAAACCGACTCAGGTGGTCAGGTAGAGAATACCGAGGCGTTCGGGTGAACTATGGTTAAGGAACTCGGCAAAATGCCCCCGTAACTTCGGGAGAAGGGGGGCCATCACTGGTGAGGGGACTTGCTCTCCGAGCTGGGGGTGGCCGCAGAGACCAGCGAGAAGCGACTGTTTACTAAAAACACAGGTCCGTGCGAAGCCGTAAGGCGATGTATACGGACTGACGCCTGCCCGGTGCTGGAACGTTAAGGGGACCGGTTAGCTGACTTTCGGGTCGGCGAAGCTGAGAACTTAAGCGCCAGTAAACGGCGGTGGTAACTATAACCATCCTAAGGTAGCGAAATTCCTTGTCGGGTAAGTTCCGACCTGCACGAATGGCGTAACGACTTCTCGACTGTCTCAACCATAGGCCCGGTGAAATTGCACTACGAGTAAAGATGCTCGTTTCGCGCAGCAGGACGGAAAGACCCCGGGACCTTTACTACAGTTTGATATTGGTGTTCGGTTCGGCTTGTGTAGGATAGGTGGGAGACTTTGAAGCGGCCACGCCAGTGGTTGTGGAGTCGTCGTTGAAATACCACTCTGGTCGTGCTGGATGTCTAACCTGGGTCCGTGATCCGGATCAGGGACAGTGTCTGATGGGTAGTTTAACTGGGGCGGTTGCCTCCTAAAGAGTAACGGAGGCGCCCAAAGGTTCCCTCAGCCTGGTTGGCAATCAGGTGTTGAGTGTAAGTGCACAAGGGAGCTTGACTGTGAGACCGACGGGTCGAGCAGGGACGAAAGTCGGGACTAGTGATCCGGCAGTGGCTTGTGGAAGCGCTGTCGCTCAACGGATAAAAGGTACCCCGGGGATAACAGGCTGATCTTCCCCAAGAGTCCATATCGACGGGATGGTTTGGCACCTCGATGTCGGCTCGTCGCATCCTGGGGCTGGAGTCGGTCCCAAGGGTTGGGCTGTTCGCCCATTAAAGCGGTACGCGAGCTGGGTTTAGAACGTCGTGAGACAGTTCGGTCCCTATCCGCTGTGCGCGTAGGAATATTGAGAAGGGCTGTCCCTAGTACGAGAGGACCGGGACGGACGAACCTCTGGTGTGCCAGTTGTTCTGCCAAGGGCATGGCTGGTTGGCTACGTTCGGAAAGGATAACCGCTGAAAGCATCTAAGCGGGAAGCCTGCTTCGAGATGAGTATTCCCACCTCCTTGAGGGGTTAAGGCTCCCAGTAGACGACTGGGTTGATAGGCCAGATGTGGAAGCCCGGTAACGGGTGGAGCTGACTGGTACTAATAGGCCGAGGGCTTGTCCTCAGTTGCTCGCGTCCACTGTGTT
>NZ_JBIURS010000071.1:0-1537 GCF_044740965.1 Streptomyces sp. NPDC088252
TCTGCGGGATGGCGTCGACGGACGGCACGATGGGTGTGCTGCCGGCGGTGCTGGCGGAGCGGTTGGGTGTCCCGCAGGTCACGCTGCTGTCCGAGGTCTCTGTCGGGGGCGGCACGGTGACGGGCCGGCGGGACGGTGACACGGCGTCGGAGCGGCTGGAGGCGTCGTTGCCGGCGGTGGTGTCGGTGACGGACCAGTCGGGTGAGGCGCGTTATCCGTCGTTCAAGGGGATCATGGCGGCGAAGAAGAAGCCGGTGCAGTCCTGGGATCTGGGGGATCTGGGGATCGAGGCGGACGAGGTCGGTCTGGCGGGTGCCTGGACCGTGGTGGATTCCGCGGTGGAGCGTCCGGCCCGTACGGCGGGCACGATCGTGAAGGACGAGGGCGAGGGCGGCAGGCGGCTGGCCGAGTTCCTGGCCGGCCAGAAGTTCATCTGATTCCCGCGTTGTCCGTTCCCCGTTGTTTCTTCGCTACTCGCAGGAGATTGAAGTCCCATGGCTGAAGTTCTCGTCTATGTCGATCACGTGGACGGTGCGGTCCGCAAGCCCACGCTGGAGCTGTTGACGCTGGCGCGTCGGGTCGGTGAGCCGGTCGCGGTCGCGCTGGGCAGGGGTGCCGCCGACACCGCGGGGGTGCTGGCCGAGCACGGTGCGGTGCGGGTCCTGACCGCTGACGCGCCGGAGTTCGCCGAGTATCTGGTGGTGCCGAAGGTGGATGCGCTGCAGGCGGCCCATGCGGCGCTGTCCCCGGTGGCGGTGCTGGTCCCGTCCTCCGCGGAGGGCAAGGAGATCGCGGCGCGTCTCGCGGTGCGGATCGGTTCGGGCGTCATCACGGACGCGGTGGATCTGGAGGCCGGTGAGGAGGGTCCGGTCGCCACGCAGTCGGCGTTCGCGGCGTCGTTCACGACCAGGTCCCGGGTCTCCAGGGGTACGCCGGTGATCACGGTCAAGCCGAACTCGGCTCCGGTCGAGGCGGCTGCGGCGGCGGGTGCGGTCGAGGCCCTGGCGGTGTCGTTCTCCGCGCAGGCCGCCGGCACGAAGGTGCTCTCCCGTACGCCGCGCGAGTCGACGGGGCGTCCGGAGCTGACCGAGGCCGCGATCGTCGTCTCCGGTGGCCGTGGCGTCAACGGTGCGGAGAACTTCGCGGTCATCGAGGCGCTCGCCGACTCGCTCGGTGCGGCGGTCGGCGCGTCGCGTGCCGCGGTGGACGCGGGCTGGTACCCGCACTCCAGCCAGGTCGGGCAGACCGGCAAGTCCGTCTCCCCGCAGCTGTACATCGCCTCGGGCATCTCGGGTGCGATCCAGCACCGGGCGGGCATGCAGACGTCCAAGACGATCGTCGCGATCAACAAGGACGCCGAGGCCCCGATCTTCGACCTCGTCGACTACGGCGTCGTCGGCGACCTCTTCCAGGTCGTGCCCCAGCTCACCGACGAGGTCAAGTCCCGCAAGGGCTGACCCCTGCGTCCCCGACGCTGTCCCGACGGTCCGGGGCCGTGTGGTGTGTACTCACCACACGGCCCCGGACCGCTTTCGAG
>NZ_JBIURS010000072.1:0-1482 GCF_044740965.1 Streptomyces sp. NPDC088252
CTTGGGTTCTAGGGGTCTTCGCAACACCGCCTGGTTTTAGGTGGTGAGTAGATCACGTAGACGCTCGGCTGGGGTATCCCAGTCGAGCGTCTTGCGTGGACGACCGTTGAGTTCCTGGGCGACGTGTTCGAGGTCTTCGGGGCTGTGGAGGCTCAGGTCTGTGCCTTTGGGGAAGTACTGGCGGAGCAGGCCGTTGGTGTTTTCGTTGGAGCCGCGTTGCCAGGGCGAGGCGGGGTCGCAGAAGTAGACGGGCATGCCTGTGGCCATGCTGAACTGCTTGTGGCGTGCCATCTCGCTTCCCTGGTCCCAGGTGAGTGATCCCCGCAGGTGTGCGGGCAGGGTCTGGATGGTGCGGACGAGGCCGTCGCGGACGGTTTCGGCGTCATGGGCTCCGCCGGGCAGGTGGACCAGCATGGTGTAGCGGGTGGTCCGCTCGACCAGAGTGGCGATCGCGGAGCGGCTGTTGGCCCCGATGATCAGATCGCCTTCCCAGTGACCGGGCACGGCCCGGTCCTCGATATCGGCGGGGCGGTCACTGATCATGACCATCGGGTCGGTGAACCGTGGAGTGCGTCGGTCCGGGTCCCGGCGCGGTCTGCGGCGGGTGCGGCCGGAGCGGACCGCTGCCTGTACTTCCCGTTTCAGGCCGCCACGGGCCTGGAAATACAGTGCCTGGTAGATCGTTTCCATGCTCACCCGCATGCTCTGGTCGTCGGGATGTTCCTTGAACAGAGCGTGGCAGATCTGCTCCGGCGACCACCGCCTGCGCAATCCGTCCTGGACGAAGCAGCGCAACCGGCCCTCGCGCAGCAACTTGCGGTCCTTGGGCCGGGGCCTGCGCGCGGCTGCTGCCCGGTGGGCCGCATAGGGCTGGTAGCCCGCGGTGCCCGAGCCGGCATCGATCTCCCGCTTGATCGTGCTGGCCGGCCGGCCCAGGGCACGTCCGACCGCCCGAAGTGAGTGGCCCGCCATACGAAGATCACGGATCTGCTCGCGCTCGGCCAGTGTCAAGAACCTCGGATGAAGCTGCTTGTCCAGGGCCGCCAAACCCACCGATGCTGTGGTCACAGGGCCCATCGTGACGGTCCCCGCCGCGTAATCGACACGGCGGCCATCGGCGTAGGTCCGCGTCGTGGCACTCTTCTTCACGCCCTGGTCCCAGTCCCTGGCCGTGCGCTCGTTCACCCCGACACGCCTGGCCGCCATGGACTGCGCAACGCCCTTGGCCCGCAGTCGCTCGTACTCGTCCCGCCGCGGATGCCGCCGCGGCAAGCGCACCGACCCACGCCCGGCTTTCCGGGCCCAACCGAACGCTGTGTTCCGGTTCACGCCCAGCTCACGCGCCGCCACCGTCACGTTCCCCACGACATTCAGCCGTACAAGGAAACGCTCCCTCAACCCCGCAAGATCAACCCGCTCAACGCCCACGGTCCTCGCAACTCCCACAGATCGCGGGTGTTGCGAGGACCGTTAGAACCCAAG
>NZ_JBIURS010000074.1:0-1309 GCF_044740965.1 Streptomyces sp. NPDC088252
GGTGGGGGTTCGGGACTCGTAGAAGGTGCCGTCTCGGAGCATCGCGAACAGGACGCTGGTGCGTTGGCGGGCGAGGCGGAGGAGGGCTTGGGTGTGGGTTTTGCCGCGGGCGCGTTGCTTGTCGTAGTAGGTGCGGGAGGCGGGATCGGCGTTCATGCAGGCGAAGGCGGAGAGGAACATGGCGCGTTTGAGCTGCCGGTTTCCGCCTCGGGGTGCGTGCTCGCCGTGGATCGATGTGCCGGACGATTTCGTGGTGGGGGCGAGGCCGGCGTAGGAGGCGAGGTGGGCGGCGGTGGGGAAGTTGGTGCCGTCTCCGACGGTGACCAGCAGCACGGCGGCGGTCCTGACGCCGACGCCGGGCATCGACGTCAGGACCGGGGAAAGAGGGTGAGCCTCCAGCAGGGTGTTGATCTGGGCTTCCAGGGCCCGGCGCTGTTCCTGGACGGCCGCGAGCGAGCGGGCCAGGGAGGGAACGACGATGTCGAGGGTGCCGGTCCCTGGCACGACGACGGTCTGCTCGTCGAGCGCGTCGAAGACGTCGTCGATCAGCCGGGTGGCCATGCGCGGGGCCTTGGGCCGGACGAGTTCGACGAGGCGGCGGCGTCCGGCCTTTCGCAGTGCGGCCGGGGATCCGTGGCGTTCAAGAAGCCAGGTGACGGCCTGGTGGTCGAGACGGGGGCCCAGGACACGCTCCAGGCTTGGGTGGAACTGGGTGAGCAGGCCGCGTATCCGGTTGCTGGTGCGGGTGGCCTCGGCGGCCAGGTCCTGGTCGAAGCCGACGAGCACGGTCAGCTCGGCGGTGATCTCGTCGGTCAGTTCCAGAGAGCGCAGGGTGTGCGGCAGGGTGCGGGCCGCGTCCGCGATCACCGCCGCGTCACGAGCGTCGGTCTTCGCCTCGCCCGGATACAGGTCGGCGATCCGGCGCATTGCCAGGCCGGGCAGGTAGGCGACCTTGCAGCCCGCGTCCCGGGCCACGGCCAGCGGGAGGGCGCCGATCGAGGCGGGCTGGTCCACGATCACCAGGACGGTGCCGAACTTCGCGGTGAGCTTGTCGAACACGGCCCGCAGCCTCGGCTCGCTGTTGGGCAGCTGCTTGTCGAGGACCTTCTTCCCGGCCGGGGTGAGTCCGTGGCCGTGATGAGCACTCTTGCCGACGTCCAGGCCGAGGAACACGCCCACGTCTTCGGTATCGAACATCGCACCCCTTTAGGCGAGTTGAACGTGCCGGCCTCGGCAGTGGTGTCGTACGCGCGCATCCACGTTATGCAGACCTGCCGCCCGCGAGCTGTCCGGCGTTGCGCCGGACCGG
>NZ_JBIURS010000075.1:0-1219 GCF_044740965.1 Streptomyces sp. NPDC088252
CCGCACGCCCTCGCCCCACAGGACGGACTGGGTGCCCTCGTGCTTGACCAGGCCGGGGTTGATGCCGAGCTTGAACCCGCCCGGGAGCGGCTTGCCCTGACGGTAGGGCAGGAAGTCCAGCGGCGAGGGCCCGCCTGCCGTGTAGACGACGCATTCGGACAGGACCGCGACCGGCTCCAGCGCCTTCACCTCCCACTGGCCGGGCCGCTCGATGCCGAACCCGTAGCGGCGGGCGAAGGCCGGTCGCCGGCCTTCCCCGCAGCCGCAGGGAGCTCGTACTCGTCGAGCCGAAGAGCAAGTCGCAGCCAGCTGATCTTCGGACCGGCGGCTCCTATTACCGCCTCTCGGACCAATCGGTCGTGCGCGACAGCCTCCTGCGGCGCGGCCCCGGTTGTACTGCGTCTCGCCGTCAACGGGGGCCGGGGCCTTGCCTGCGCACCGCATTCCGGCACAGGCCGGGGCAACCTGAGGCGTTTCTTCTGGATCAACCTGCTGCCCAGATGAGGATGACGGCGACGTGGAAGGCGGCGAGGTATTTGGTGACGGCCCTGTCGTAGGCGGTGGATACCCTGCGGGAATGAGCAATGCGATATGGGATGCCCTGGCAGCGACTCACCTCCCGGAAGTACGGCGCCGCGCAGCCATCATGGACGAACTCGCCGAGGTCGAAACGGTGACGGTGACCGGCGCACGCCGTCTGGCCTGGAACGACGGCGGCGGCCAGTCCGCGGTCTGGTACTTCGCGGAAGACGGCCGCGTGCTGCTGCTGACGTTCGACCACGAGTCGGACCTGAATCTGTACGCCGAGGAGGATTTCGCCCTCCAGGAGTCCTTCTACGACGGCGTCCCCGAATCCCTCGTCGCCCTCGTCCGCGACCGTCCCGAGAACTACGAGTCGCTGAACCTCACAGACTCCGCGACAGGCCGGACGATTCACTACGCAGGCGGTGTCTTCTGGTACGACGGCACGCGCTGGCACGTGTCCGACGGCCTGGCGGAGTACTGCCGGCGCGAGGACGCGGACCTCTTCGGCGAGTCCGGCTTCGACTACTGCCTGGACGCCTACCGCTTCGGCCAGGACTTCACCCCGGAGACCGTCGTGGCGATCCGCGACGAGGACGGTTATTACGAGGACGAGAAGGAGAAGGAAGCAGACCTGCCCGGCATCCGCGAAATCTTCACCCGGCACGGCTAGGACTGCCTTCCGAATCACTGGGCA
>NZ_JBIURS010000076.1:0-1160 GCF_044740965.1 Streptomyces sp. NPDC088252
CACGCTCGCCCAGGACCGGCAGTTCGTCGAGGTTCAGCCCCAGCCCGTGCAGCCGCTCCAACAGCCCCCGCACGAACCGCACCTCGGACTCGGATTCGTCCTGCAAAGCCTCGGTATTGACGCCCTGGCCCTCCAGCAACGGCTGGAGGGCCTCCTCCATCCAGGTCTGCGGCTCCTGCCCGCGGCGCAGGCTGTTCAGCAAGGACTCGCGCACCACCCGCAGGAGGTGCAACTGCCCTTCCAGCTGCAAGGCGTAGGCCAGCCGGAGCAGGAACGGTCCCATCGACGGCGCAAGCCCGGCGCCCTCTGCCGCCGCCCGCATCTCATCCTCGGGCAGGCGCTCCTGGAACACGACGAGGGCGGCCAGATCCATCAGGTCGGCGGTGCCGGCCTGATGGAGCGGCACACCGTCGGAGCCGAGCCCCGGGACATGGAGGCCCACGGGCTCCGTGCTGATGGCGCGCAGGTAACCCATCATCCGAACCGGCGTCACACCATATGCACGAAGCTGACGGTACTGCTCGACGCTGTGGGCCATCATGCCGGACACCCGCGCTTCGAGGTCATCCAGCACCCTGGACGGGTCAGGGCGCTGCCCCGGCTCCGACCAGACCGTCCGGCCCTGTTGTGCGAACTGCTCGAACCGCCCGGCAAGGTCGGTCAGATGCCTGACGGCGGCCTCGGGCTCCAGACCACGCAGCTCCGACAGCGTCCGCCCGCTCCCGATCGGCCCCCCAGCCCGGATGTCAGCCCAGTGCAGGACCTGGATCAGCCGGGCAGGCGACAGCCAGGGCGCGTGCGGCCCCGTGGGGCCGCCGAAGCCACGCTCACCGAACACAACCGCCATGCGGTACAGCCAATCGCGCCCGCCCGAGGTCAGCGCACCCACGACAGCGGCCGCATCAGCGAACACATCCTCAACGGGCCGGCCCTCCGGCACATTGAAGAGCGTCCGGAAGCGTTCGCTGCTCACACGCTCGAAGAAGTCGTGGAAGCGCTCCACCGTGCCCGCGGCGCCGGGGCCGACCGGAAAGTCCTCATGCACGGTCCTTCCCGTGACGAGCTGGAACTCCCCGGCCAAGTCCTCCACAGCACCATGCGCGTCCACGAAGCTCATCTGGCGCAGGTCCGACACGCTGTGCCTGCCACGGAAGTTGGCA
>NZ_JBIURS010000077.1:0-1039 GCF_044740965.1 Streptomyces sp. NPDC088252
ACATGTTCCTGCGCGACGTGCCCACGGGAGCGCACTTCGCGCCGGTCACGGCAGGGCTCGTCACGGTGGCCTGGGTGACGGCGGTCCTCGCACCGGCCGCCGTGGTGTTCTGCCGGAGGGACGCGTGAGGCTGCGCCTGGCGTACCGCGCCGAGCTGTCCAAGCTCCTGAGCCTGCCTGCCGTGTGGATCACCCTGGCAGTGCTCTTTGCCCTCTCGCCCGCACTCGGCGCGGTCGCCGGACCACGATCCGCCCCGTACACCGGCATCGGCTTCCTGGTGCTCGGCGTCATCGCGGTGTCCTCGGAATACGACGGAGGACAGGCCCGGACCACCGCGATGGCGATGCCCCGGCGCCTGCCGCACCGCATCGCGTCAACGGCCGCCCTGCTCACCCTGGCGCTCCCGGCCGCAGCCGGCTGTGCCTCCGCCACACACCTGGCATCCGGACACTCGATCGCCGCGACCACGCTTCCCGCCATGACCGGGGGACTGACCCTGGCCGCCCTCCTGGCCTCGGCGGCTGGCCTCCTGCTGCGCCACGCACACGGCACGGTCGCCCTGCTCGTCGGGTACTTCACGTTCGTCGGGCCCGTGCTGCGCGCGCGGTTCCCCGGCGTGGCGGATGTGCTGCCCGACCTCGCCCCGGTGGCGGCGCGGCCCTTGCCGGTCACGCTGGCATGGACGCTGGCCGCCCTGGCCGTCGCGTTCGTGACGTACCTGCACCGGGACATCTGACAGCACGAGTCACCGGGTGACCCCGGCACGGCCGCCAACTACAAGGCCTGCGCGAGCCCCTCCGCGCGGGATGTCCCCCTGCCGTCCTGGGCAACCCTGCCGCACCGCCGTCGGCCCGGCTACCGCCGGGTCCCTCGACGGCTCGTCCGCCGGCGCACCGCCCTGTCGCAATGTACGGCGCGTCGACGGCGCTCACCTTCCACCCGTCGGGCGTGCGGGACATGGTCATCCGCGTCGGCCCCGTCCGCCCCGGACAGCTGGGCATCGTCGTCCCAGCGGCCGAACGGGCCGTCACGGCCGGGG